>JAYUUB010000107.1:0-14539 GCA_043755175.1 Polyangiaceae bacterium
GGCCCTCGAGCTCTTCAAGCCGTTCATCTACAACAAGCTCGAAGAGCGCGGCTACGTCAACACCATCAAGTCTGCGAAGAAGATGGTCGAGAAGGAGCGTCCCGAGGTTTGGGACATCCTCGAAGAGGTCATCAGCGAGCACCCGGTTCTCTTGAACCGCGCGCCCACGCTGCATCGTCTCGGCATCCAAGCTTTCGAGCCGGTGCTCATCGAGGGCAAGGCCATCCAGCTTCACCCGCTCGTCTGCGCGGCGTTCAACGCCGACTTCGACGGCGATCAGATGGCCGTGCACGTTCCGCTCTCGGTCGAGGCTCAGATGGAAGCGCGCGTGCTCATGATGAGCACGAACAACATCCTCTCGCCCGCCAGCGGCAAGCCCATCATCAACCCGACGCAGGACATCGTTCTCGGGCTCTACTACGCGACCCGTGAGCGCAAGTTCTCGAAGGGAAGCTTCCGCGAGGGCTCGCTCAAGAACGATCCGAAGAAGGGTCTCTCGGGCTCACTCCGCGGCGTGTACTCCTCTCCCGAAGAAGTGCGCATGGCGTTCGACAACGGTGAGGCCGCTCTCCACGCGGGCATCCGCGTGCGCGTCCCCGTGCTCGACGAGGAGGGCAACCCCGTCCTCGACGAGAACGATCACCCGAAGCGAGAGATCGTCGACACGACGGTCGGTCGCGTTCTCATCAGCGAGGTTCTTCCCCCGGGAGTCGGCTTCGAGCACGTCAACAAGACGCTCAACAAGAAGGCCCTCACGAACCTCATCGACGTCTGCTACCGCACGCACCGCAACAAGGAGACCGTTCTCCTCGCGGACCGCTTGCGCACGCTGGGCTTCGATCACGCGATGCGAGCCGGCATCTCCATCTGCATGGATCACATGGTGATCCCCGACAAGAAGAAGGTCCTTCTCGGAGAGGCGCAGGCCGAGGTCGAGCGCGTCATCGAGCAGTACCAAGAAGGTCTCATCACCGACGGCGAGCGCTACAACAAGATCGTCGACATCTGGGCCGGCGTCGCCGACCTGGTGACCGCCGAGATGATGCTCGGAATCGGCAACGAAAAGATCGTCGATCACGAGACTGGCAAAGAGCTCATCGAGCCGAGCTTCAACCCGATTTACATCATGGCCGATTCGGGCGCCCGCGGCTCGACTCAGCAGATTCGGCAGCTCGCCGCGATGCGAGGCCTGATGGCCAAGCCGTCGGGTGAGATCATCGAGCAGCCCATCACGGCGAACTTCCGCGAGGGTCTGAGCGTTCTCCAGTACTTCATCTCGACGCACGGCGCCCGCAAGGGTCTCGCCGATACGGCGCTCAAGACGGCCAACTCCGGCTACCTCACGCGACGTCTCGTCGACGTGGCGCAGGATGCGGTCATCAGCGAGGTCGATTGCGGAACCTTGAACGGTCTCCGTGTCGAGAAGCTCGAAGAGGCCGGCGAGGTCATCCAGCCGCTCGGGGATCGCATCCTCGGTCGCGTCACGCTGGAAGACGTCATCGATCCTCTCACGGGCGAAGTGCTCATCGCGGCGAACGTCGAGCTCGGCGAAGCCGAGGTGAAGCAGATCGAAGACGCCGGCATCGAAGAGGTCAAGATCCGCAGCGTGCTCGCTTGCGAGTCGCGACGCGGCGTTTGCGCCCTCTGCTACGGACGCGACCTCGCTCGCGGTTATCGCTGCAACATCGGCGAGGCCGTCGGCATCATCGCAGCTCAGTCGATCGGCGAGCCGGGAACCCAGCTCACCATGCGCACGTTCCACATCGGTGGTACCGCGGCGCGCGGCAAGATCGAGGCAAGCTGGCTCGAAGCGCGCACCGAAGGAACGGTTCGTCTCAGGCGCGCAGTCGTGCACAAGAAGAAGGACGGCTCGCTCATCGTCATGAACCGTCATGGCGAGCTCGTGGTGGTCGACGACACGGGACGCGAGCGAGAGCACGCGCGACTGGTCTACGGCGCCGAGCTGAAGAAGAACGACGGCGACAAGGTCAAGCCCGGCGATCGCATGGCCGAGTGGGACCAGTTCGCAGTGCCGATCCTCACCGAGGTGAGCGGCATCGTGAAGTTCGGCGATCTCGAAGAAGGCGTGACCGTGCAGGAGCGCCTCGACGAGGTGACCGGTCTGTCGCGCAAGGTCGTCATCGAGTCGAAGGCCGGCGATCTGCGGCCCCGTATCTCGCTGAAGGATCCGCAGTCGGGCGTCACGCTCAAGCTGCCTGGTGTCGATCTCGACGCTCGCTACCTCCTGCCCGTCGGTGCTCACATCGTCGCGCAAGAAGGCGATCTCATCGAGGCAGGCGACATCATCGCGAAGATGCCGCGCGACGCGACGAAGGTTCAGGACATCACGGGCGGTCTGCCCCGTGTGGCCGAGCTCTTCGAAGCCCGCAAGCCCAAGGACCACGCCATCATCACCGAGATCGACGGTCTCGTGACGTTCGGCAAGGACACCAAGGGCAAGCGCAAGGTCCTCATCACGCCGATGTCGCCCGACAACGTGCCGCAAGCGGATCAGACGCGCGAGTATCTGATCCCGAAGGGCAAGCACATCCAGGTGCAGCCTGGTGACCGCGTCCGCGCAGGCGATCCGTTGCAAGACGGCCCGCCGAACCCGCACGACATCTTGCGCGTGAAGGGTGAGAGCGAGCTCGCAGCTTGGCTCGTGAACGAGATCCAGCAGGTTTACCGCCTGCAGGGCGTTCTCATCAACGACAAGCACATCGAGGTCATCGTTCGGCAGATGCTGAAGCGAGTTCGCGTGAAGGAGGTCGGCGACACGAACTTCCTGATCGACGAGCACGTCGAGAAGCACCTCTTCGAGAAGGAGAACGAGAAGGTCCTCGCACGCGACGGCAAGCCTGCCATCGCAGAGGCCCTCTTGCTCGGCATCACGAAGGCGTCACTGTCGACCGAGTCGTTCATCAGCGCCTCGTCGTTCCAGGAGACGACCAAGGTGCTCACCGAGGCCGCCATCTGCGGCAAGACCGACGATCTCCGTGGACTCAAGGAGAACGTCATCATGGGTCGCCTCATCCCGGCAGGGACGGGCCTCCCGGCGTACAAGAAGCTCAGCGTGGTCGTGCAGGGCGAGACGTTCGCCCGCGAGGCACCTCCGCCGCGCGTGAAGCTCGACGAGCCGCTCTCTGCCGTCAACGAAGAGGAGTGAGACCAGGCGCGTAAGCGCTGCTCACTCGACGAAGAAGGCGTCTGGGAAACCAGGCGCCTTTTTCCATTTGGGATTTGCTCAGGCGTCGAGACTCGCGCGGGGCGGATCGCGCGTCGGGAGGGATGGGCTCGCGCGGGGCGAGCAATCCCGGCGCCCCTACGCGTCGGAGGGACCTTCGAGAGGTCTTGCGGCGCTGCGGGGCTGGGCTGTGCCCGTCCCGCGCGAGCCCATCCCT
Source organism: Polyangiaceae bacterium (assembly GCA_043755175.1). Lineage (GTDB taxonomy): Bacteria > Myxococcota_A > Polyangia > Polyangiales > Polyangiaceae > CAYYKK01. Next base: position 3,402 of record JAYUUB010000107.1, read on the forward strand.
CCCGACTCGCTTGGGTTGTGGGATCGACGCTCGAGATCTGCAACCCAACGCGCAGCGCTTCCACGGACCGGAAAGCGAAGTCGCGTATGAGCTCGCGGCTCGGGCCGTGAGCGTAGATCACTCAGGCGCGCTAGCACTGCACCCCTTGGATCTGAGGTGAGAAGGCGCGCCACTCGCTGCCGCATCGGTGGCCGATCAAACCGGCTCCAGGTTGCCTCGTGCGCGAGACCAAAGAGAATCGCACGCGGAGGTGAGACCCATGAGTTTGCCGAAGGATCGGGTGCGGGTTCTGATGGACCGCACTATCGCCAATCTCGACTTCGTGAAGACGCACGGGAAATTGAGTGGGGTGTACGCCGTGACGCAGCTCAACAACTCGTTCCTCGGGACAATTCGTGCATGGTCAGGGAGGACAACCCCTTGTTCGCCCGGATCCCCAAGCACCCCGCGGGCGATTGGTGGAAGATCCCATGCGACGCTGGCTTTGCGCCCACGAAGTAAGGGAGAGGGTGTGTTGAGCGAGAGCGCTCGACCACGCGATGATCCACCGCTGAGGGCGGCGTTTCGGCCACGTGCGCGAGCCGACGACCGCCGGCGGATCGTGGCGGCCCGCCACCCTCGTTCCCGGATTCGGCTGGTTTTCAAGAGCAGGTCTACCGGCACGCCTTCTGCTTTGTCCCCGGCATGCCCGAAGCGCGCATTACGTTCGATCGCGGCTCGCTGCGCGTCGACCTCGTCGGTGACGCGCTGTCCGAGTTCACGCGGTTCGACGACCGAACCGGCTTCTACCGCGTTGCCGCTCATCGTTATGCGGCGCTTCTCGACCGCGCCCGCGAGCGCGGAATCGTCGTCGATGACGGCATCGCTCGCGCATCGCGCAGTCTCCGGGTACCAAGTACCGAGCCCGCGTTACGACCCTATCAACACCAAGCGCTTGCCGCATTCGAGACCTTCGGTCGTCGCGGGGTGATCGCCCTGCCGACAGGTAGCGGCAAGACGAGGGTCGCCTGCGCCGCGATCGCGCGAGCCGGATGCAGCGCCCTCGTCCTCGTTCCGACGCGAACGCTGCTCGAGCAGTGGGCTTCGATTCTTCGCGCACAATTCTCGGAACCCATCGGTGTCGTCGGCGACGGGATGAACCGGCTCGAGCTCCTCACGGTCATGACCTTCGAGAGCGCCTACAGGTGCCTCGATCGCTACGGAGACCGATTCGCCATGCTGGTCGTCGACGAGGCGCACCACTTCGCGAGTGGTCTCCGCGCCGAAGCGCTGGAGATGTGTCCGGCGCCGATACGGCTCGGTTTGTCGGCAACGCCCCCACCCCCAGGAACGCTTGGCCGGGAGCGACTGCGTGAGCTCGTGGGTCCGGTGGTGTTCGAGCTGGAGATCGGCGATCTCGCCGGGCGCGGTCTCGCCGCGCTCGATATCGTGCGCATCCACGTCGCTCTCACGGCATCCGAACGTCAGACCTACGAGCGCGACATCGAGCGGTTCACGGCGCTCCGACGCGACATCCTCGGGACCAACCCCGACGCCGACTGGCTGACGTGTGTCCGCGCAATTGCGCGAATGCCCTCGGGCCGCGACGTGCTCACGGCAATGGCCCGCGCCGGAGCGCTAGCGTCGTTTCCGATTGCCAAACGTACGGTCGTCCGAGAGCTGCTGGCCCGGCACCGGAACAATCGAACGCTTCTGTTCACCGCGACGACCGATCACGCCTACGCCATTGGAGAAGACGCCCTCATCCCCGTCATCACGGCCGATGTCGGACGCTCGGAGCGGGAAGAGATCCTCATGGCCTTTCGAGAACGGCGGGTCCGCGCCATTTGTAGTGCGCGCGTGCTCAACGAGGGAGTCGACGTACCGGACGCGAAGATCGCGATCATCGTGGCTGGTGCCCTCGGTGCACGCGAGCATGCCCAGCGCATCGGACGCATTTTGCGACCGAAGGACGACGAGCGGGCGACGGCCTACGAGCTCGTCACGATGGACACGGTCGACGAGGCGCGCATGCGCGCACGAGGGAGGCATCGTGCTGCCCGCTGACTTGCTTCTGATCGCGGCGAGCCACGGGCATCGGAGCTGCGCGACGCCACGCTATCTCACCGAGAGAGACGAGGTCTGGGTCCGCGCGGTGATCGAGCGCTTCGATGCCTATGTCGGTCGCACGGTCCGCGAACGCGAGGCCGAGCTCCCCGAGCGCGTTCGTACGCTCGCTCGCGAGCACGGCGTGAGTGTGCGCGCGGCAGACGGAGTGGCGCATGTTCTCGGGCGACGCTTCAAGTCGAAGGTCGATACGGCGCTCGATCCAGCCTCGGTGCGCGCACTCGTATTCGAGGAAGCCGGACGTGATGACTCGTTCGATCGCGATGCCGTCCTCGGACGCGCATCCGAACGACTCGGCGTCCCCGTGCAAGAGCTGCTGCGCGCGCTTTTCGCCGATCGTCCTTCTGCGCGCGTGATTGCACCCATCGAGAGTCTCCCATCCGCAGCGGGAATCGTCGAATCGTACAACCTCGCACTGGTCCAAGGTCTCCTGCTCCAGAGCGAATGCGTCACGGTGGACGTGAAGGAGCACGTTCGGGCGGTCGTCCGCTTCGCGAAGCTCGCAGGTCTCTTGTGCACCTATGCCGTTGGAGACGAGGGAACACGCCTCGAAGTATCTGGGCCGCTCTCGATTCTTCGCCACACGACCAAGTACGGTTTCGCGTTGGCCTCGTTCTTCCCGGCGGTCGTCGCGACGACGGGCTTTCATCTCGAGGCGCATTGCGTGCTCCGCGGAGAGCCAGCGATTGTCCACATCACGGCGACCGACCGGTTGGCTCGGACGCACAAGCTTCCCAAAGACGCTGATAGCGCGGCCGAACGCGCGCTCGCTCGCGACGTGGGTCGTCTCGGTGGCGCTTGGACGTTGGTCCGCGAGTCCGATGCCGTGGCGGTGGGAACGAGCTCTTTTTTTCCCGACTTCACGCTCCGCCACGTCGACGGCTTCGCGGTCTTGGTCGAGGTCGTCGGCTTCTATACCCCCGAGTACCTGCGCTCGAAGCTCCTCGCGCTGCGAGCGGCGGCCTCGCGCCCGTTGCTGGTCTGCATCGACGAGTCGTTGGCCTGCGATCCCGGCGAGATCGCCGGTGGCGTCATTCGCTTCAAGAAGCGCATCGATGCGCAGGCGCTGCTATCTGCCGCAGAACGACTCCGGCTCGCCGCGTCTGGAGCCGAGGACCCCCCGCAGCACCCATGGCCCCGGCCGTGTGCGATCTCTTCGGTGAAAACTTCATGCGACTAGGGCGACCATAGGAGGGAGAGATCGAGCTCGATCGCTTCGAAGGGCTCCGCGCGGACCTTGTCGTCTACCGACGCCGTGAGGACGATTCGGTAGGACTCACCATCGAGACGCTCGACCTCGAGCGTCTTGGCATCGGGATCGATGAGCCAATAGTGGCGAATCTGTTCTCGCGCATACAGCCGTCGTTTCAGCACACGGTCGATGCGCGCGGTGCTCGGCGAAAGCACCTCGCAGATCCAATCGGGGGCGAGCTCGATGAATGCGACGTCGGGCAGAACATTCATTCGCTCGCGACGCCAACCGGCGAGATCGGGCACGACGACGTCTTCTGCCAAGTGTAGCTCCGGCTCGTCGAGAAGCAGCCAGCCTCCGGGCCCTCCGCGCCCGCGTCGGAATGGCGGTCCGAGCTCCTCGCCCAAGCTCGACGCGGCCGCCGCGTGCCGGGCTCTCGGGCGAGGCAAGACGCTGAGCTCACCGTCGAGGATCTCGCCCACGACGTGCGTAGGGAGAGCTACGAGATCGTCGTAGCTCGCTCGCTTGCGCACGGGCACGCTCATCTGCTCGAGGATAGCACGTGCGTTCCGGCTCGCTCGACGGTCACCACGCCCGATGGCTCGAGAGCGCCGTGTCGAGCGATCGAGCTACGAGGCCGCCAAGATGAGCGCGTTCAGACGCTCCGGCTCCTCCCAGATGAGTCCGTGGCCGACGCCTTCGACGACCTCGACGCGCTGGAGCCACGGGATGCATGCTTTGCTCGCCTCGACGACCCCGTCGGCGAAGAGGATCTCGTGCTCGCCTGCAATGACCACGACGCAATGACCACGACGGGCGCGTCGAGCTTTTGCCCTTAACCCCATCGCTGCCGGGCCGTATCATCGACCGTGAGTCTATTCGAGGAGGCGCCCGGCTCTCTCCCCAGGCGGCTTCGAGCGAACCCCGTGACGGAGAGCCTGCTCTACGCACCGCTTCGTAGCAAGACCGACACGCCCGGCGTCGACGCGGTGCGCGGTCTCGTCTTTCTCAGCGGCTACAAGTGGATCCTCGAGCAGGGCCACGGCGATCGCTACCGCGATCTCCTTCCCCGACGCCTCCGCGACCGCGTGTCGACGGTCACTGCCGCCGAGTGGGTTCCGATCGAGGACGCGCTCGTGGTCTACGCGACCTGCGATGCACTGCGCCTGACCTTCGACGAGCAGGTCGCCGTTGGTCGTGCGGTGTCGTCCGCGAACAACGGCCTGATCATGAATACGGTCGCCCGCCTGGTCGGCAAGCTCGCTTCACCGTGGACGGGCCTCGCGCACCTCGACAAGGCCTGGCAGCGCTCGAACCGCGGCGACGCCGTCGCCGTGTACAAGCTGAACGAGCGCCAGGCGCGCCTCGAGCTCTGGCGCGTGCCACTGGCCCGATCACCGTTGTTCGTCACGAGCATGCGCGGCGCGATCGTGCCGGCATCGCGCCGTTCTGCGGTCGGCTCGTCGTCAACGATCTCCCCGACCACGCGTCCGACGACGGCTTCGCGCTGCGCGTCACCTGGTGAGCGTGAGCGCTTAAGTTTCGCCGCCCACCACCGTTCGGATCGACGTGAAGGGAACCGTCATCACCTGTCTGCGGGAGGTCGTCCTGAAAGCGTCGGACGACGCGACGTGGCAGGCCTGTCTCGTCGACGCGAAGCTGCCGCCGTTCACCATCTTCACGCTCGCCGAGAACGTGCCCGACGCGCAGGCGATGGCCATCGTGCACGCGGTCTGCGCCCGGCTCGGGCTCAGCGCAGCGCAGGCCGGCGATGCGTTCGGCGCGCACTGGATCCACAGGTACGCGCCGCGCCTCTACAAGCCGCTGTTCTCCAAGTACAAGAGCGCGCGTGAGCTCTTCACCGACATCAATCACATGCACGACCGCGTCATGCGTCACGTTCCGGATGCGAAGCCGCCGCGCTTCCGCCTCGACTGGCAGACGCCCACGACGCTCGTCATGCACTACGAGTCCCACCGCGGCCTCATCGACGTCGCGGTCGGCATGGCGCGGGCCGTGGGCGGCTTCTATGGCGAGGAGCTGGCCGTGACGAAGGTGTCCGAGCAGGCTCTACGCATCGTCTTCCCGTCCGGCGCGTAACGACGGCTCGCTCTCGGGGGTGGCGCCGGGCAGCGTGAAGTAGACCGTGCTCCCCTCGTCGGGGCTCCTGCTGGGACATCCGGCATTCATCCAGAGGGCCGGCGAGGTAAACCCCTTCTCCGTCCTCATGCAGTTGAACGAGGGCGTGACCGGTGGCGCTCCCTGGGCGACAGCGGCGCGCTCCATGTGTTCGAGGACCTAAATCTTCGCGCAGTCGTCCTGAGCTGGCCGCCGTTCGCCATGAAGTATTTCACCGCGCTAGAGATGGACCGCCTCAGAAGCGACACGCTCCGTGCGGCGGTCCGCGAGGGCTACTATTGGACGCTCGCGAGCGCTTGCTGCTGCTTCTCGTGGTTCGTGCCTTGGAGGCGCTGGGGCGATCGCGACACGCCGGGGTCTGCGCGAAAAGGCTACAGGGGCCGAACGCAGCTCGTCTCCGAGGCCAGCGACGAGCGCAGGGCGAGAAATCGCTCCGCAAGCCGTCTCGCGACGAGAACACCGTCATGCGCAGAGAGCGGCCACGCATTGACCACGGCGCACGAGCGCAGCAGATGGTATGCTCCTGGCCCCTAACACTTTGTGCCCGGTAGGCGCTCGCGGTTGTCCAATACCTGCTACGCTGGCCTCGTGAAGACGCCGCTTCGCTATTCACGGTGGCGAGACGCTTCCGACCGAACGCCGGGGCCGGTCCAATCGGGCGTGAGAGCGCGTGTGCGGCCGGGTGTGCCTCCGGGCGACGGCGACACCACTGCCGACGACAACACGGTCGCCGAGCTCGATGCAGCGACCGCGGGTGCGAGTCCGAAGCTATCGTCCGACGAGCGCGTCACCGCGCCACCTCCGCCCCTCGATTACGACGATGAGCTCAGCGCTCAGACCGTCATGCGCACACTGCCGGCCGAGCTCTTCGCCCGGCTCAAGCGAGACGTCGAGGCCCAGCTCGAACCTGAGGCGTTCGACGATGAGGTGACGCGGGTGGGGTCTATCCCGCAGATGGCCGAGATGACCGCGTGTGAGCGCTTTTCGGAACCCGAGACCGTGGTCGACGAAGCGCCGGTATTCGCTCGGGCCGACGTTTCCAAGGTCAGCGCGGCGCGGCTCGAGCCAGCGCCGATGCCCAGGCTGATTCAGCTTCCTGAGACGGCACCGGTCCCGGAGCGCGCGTCGCGCGGCGCCGACCTGATGGTGCCCCCAGCCCGGCCTGGCCGCGACGTGCTCCCCTACATCCTCCTCGGGCTCGGCCTGGGCTTGGTCATCCTTCTCGGCGTTTTCTATGGCCGCTGATGGCCCGAAGCCGAGGGGCGAAAGGTGTTCGGAGCGGCACCGCGTGAAGACCGCGACAAAGTAGTTACGGCGCCCCCTTCGCTTGGACATTCAGCCCCGTACGCGACGAGTCGCGTATCGGTCAAGATGTTCTCAGCGGGCGCCGCCGTTGACTTCGAAGCTCTCAACGGAGCGACCCTCACCGTTTAGCGGGGAAGCGCTCACGCAGCGCGGGCCGCGCGTAGGGTGCTGATGTCATGTCGATCCGGCGGGTCACCATCACGTGCCCGAAGAAGTGGCCGTTCGTATAAAGAAGGCCGCTAAGGGCCTGCGTACAAACAACTCGGTGCTGTTTCCGCCGATGCCTTCCTGAGACAGGCGGCCTCGTCTCTGCGTTCCTCAGCCTACTTGGAACAACTCATCGAACAGGTCGGCGCGCGCGAGCATAGCGAGGAGAGTGACGAGCCCCTGGGGCACCGGTGTGAACAGTCACGTCTTGTTTCGATTAACCGCTCTCGGTCCAGAGCGTGCATGGGTGGTCGTGACTATGCCGTCCTCACGAGAGCAACAGGAGCGCTCCATTGAGGCGCTCTCAATTGCGCAGGGTGGCGGAATGGTCGTTACGAATTGGCCGCCCAGAGGCGACGATGTCAATTCGGTGCTGCTCGGGCGTGAGATCGATACCGACGTGGTGCTTCTGAATCATTTCCCATCCGAGAAAGCCGGCGGCTAGAGTCAGCCCCATGCCGGCGGCAGCGAGCGCAAGGGCGAGGAAGTAACGGGGAGATGCGGCGTTCCATTGGCTCCCCTGCACGATGGCATCTACGGTGAAGAGAACGAGCGCGCCCACGTTGAGGAGCATGTGCTCGAGCCCGACCATCTTGGCGCGGTGCCCGTCCGGAATCCCGAAGGCCCAGTCGATGAAGCCAGGGATTGTCGCCAGTGCAGCGCCGACGACGCCGGCGACGTTCGCCACGATACCGAGTTGGAACCAGAACCGATCGCCCGTGGCTGCGTAGGCCGCATAACCAGCGAGCGTCGCCACGTAAAAGGCGATCGGGAAGCCCACGAGCATTGGATGAATCGGATGCCCTAGGAGTTTCGCTTTGCTGTACATGGCTTGGCTGCGAAGCATTCGGTGTGCCAGCGGAGCCGCGTCGCGCCCTTCGACTGCGTGTCTCGACGACAAGGCAGCAATTCGCCACAACGAGGCAGAGTGCGGCGCCGTGCAACCGCGTTTGCCCGCATAATCTCGGTCCCCGATCTCGAGCCCGACCTCGCGCTGTACCTTGCGGTGAGCGACACGACGTTCACCGACCTCTTCGCAGCCGGCATGAAGACAGCTGCTGCTGGCAAACGACAGGCTCAAGCTCCTCGTGTGCAAGACCCATCCGGAAGGATCATGTGCTCGGGGGCGCAGACGAACATCCCGAAGGGCGAGTGCGATCTGCTGCAGCAAGACTGCCCGGACAAGACGTGCGTGCCGGTCGGCAACGGCGCGGAAGGCGCAGGGCAGGGCGTGTTCTGCGTCGACGTTTGCACACCGGTGTGCTGTCCGGACTGCGGAAGCGACTCGTGCAACGAAGGGCCCGCGTATAAACAAGTCGATCGGTATTCCGTCGAGACCGAAGCGAGACAGGTGCCCGAGGAACGAGCACCGGAAGCCTACTTTTGTAGGCTGAGGAGCACAGAGACGAGGCCGCCTGTCTCGCGATGGTGTCGGCAGAATAGGACCGACTTCTTTGTGCGCGGGCCCTGAGGGCGGCATTGCTCAAGGCTCGACACGCGCCCCCGCAACCTCGAGCTCGTAGGTCGGTGCTGGTGTGCCCGAGCTCCGCGACAAGGTCCAAGTCGTCACGATGTAGAGGTCTTTGCCCTTCACCCCGACGACGAAGAAGTGCTCGAATGCGTGCTCGATGCACTTCGCCAGCTCACCGTCGTTGCCGATGAACGGCTCAGGCTGGTAGGCCGTGATGGCGCCCGTGTCGTCGATGTCGATCTCGATGTGAAGCGCGCCGGTGAGCTGTGCAATGCGACCGAGCGCTTCGACATAGCAATTCGAGACGGCGCGTCCTCGCTCTTCGAGCTTGGGGACGATCCACTGCCCGTCGCGAAGGCGCGTCTCGCGAGCAATCTCCGGAGCGCTGCTCCCGACGTGGACCGACACCAGCGCGGCTCTCGGCTCTGCTTCGCGCGTGTCGGCGCTGGTCCCCGCCGACGCCTCGGCGGTCGGCGCGCTCGCGGCCTTCGTCTTCGAGGACGATCGCTTCGAGCTCGACTGATTCGAGACGAGGGCCACTACGGCGACGGACGCGACGAGCGCGAGCACGCCAAGAACCAGGTAGACGGCTTTGCTCCGTGATGGGGGCGGAGGCGGCAGGTCGCCATGCGCTCCCAGCGTGGTCGCCGCCCGAGGAGCAACGCCCCCGGTGACGGGCGGCGCGATGAGGCCCGGAGCGACTCCTCGATCGTGATGCGTTCGCCGCAACACGGGTCGAAGCGACTCGAACGCCGCGTGCGCGTCGACGAATCGCTTCGTGGGATCGCGATCCACACATCGGGCGAACCACTCGTCGAAGCCCTGCGGCAGAGGTGCGCCGCCGAGCTCGTTCGTGCGACGCGAAGCAGGTGCGAGCTCGTCCATCAAAAGCTCACGCATGAGCATGATCGTCGATGCGCCAGCGACGTGGGCTGCTTTCCAGTAGACCTTCCCGGTAAGCAGCCGAAAGGCGATGAGACCGAGCGACCACACATCGGACGCGGGAGTGATGGGGGCGCCCGCCGTGGATTGCTCCGGTGACATCCAAAGCGGCGTGCCGATGGCAGCCGTGGTCTGCGCCTCCGCGAGAACCTTCGCAATGCCGAAGTCCAATATCTTCAAGGTGAAGGGCACATCGGCGCGGCGTGGAGCGGCGAGGAAAATGTTCTCCAACTTCAGATCGCGGTGAATCACACCCTGACGATGCGCCGCCCCGAGCGCATGACAGAGCTGCTCGAAGATCACCGCCACTGTCTCGGGATGGACGGGCCCAGTCTGCTTCGCATACGCCTCGAGGTCTCGTCCGGAGAGAAGCTCCATCGCGAGCCATGGCATGCCGCTCGCGTCGTCGACCCCCGCGCCGATCACCTCGACGACGTGATCACTCTCGATGAGCGCGCCCAGCTTCGCCTCTCGTTCGAAGCGCTCGCGAAGCTCGGGCAAGGCGACGAGCTCGGCACGCATGAGCTTGAGCGCGCGCTGCTTGCCCGTCGAGAGCTGTTCGGCGACGTAGACCGCGCCCATTCCACCGGTCGATAGCGGACGGACCACGCGAAACTCGCGCGCGAAGATCGATCCGGGAATCAGCGCACCGTACGGCTTCACGGCGCGATGATAGCGCGGGCGTGGTGCACCCCATCAAAGCGTCTCAGAGATCTCGACTCGCCCATGGACGACGAGGCGATCACGACCTGGCGCGGGGGGGTTGTGTGACGATCTGCTAAGCCGAGACCCGTTGTCGGCGCGCGAGGGGTTTCGCGATCAGCCCCAGCGCCGCTCGTGCGTGGCGAGCTTCTCCTCGATCGCACGAATCGCGATTTCGAACAGCCGTACGAGGGGCGAGTCGTCGGGGGCGCGACCGACGAGGGTGCTCATGTGCGCTGCGACGAGGTTTTCCACCGAGCGTGTTCGCTCGAGCAGCTCCTGGGTCCAGGCGCGAAAATCGCGGGCCGCACCGGCGCGTCTCTCGAGGACCTGCGAGAGCGAGGGATGGAAGCTCAAGTGGTCGCGTTTGATCACACGAATCGGCCAAGGCAAGCGGATGTAGTTGAGGGTGTCGTCGACGTGGAGCGTCTTGGAAGCGCGGTGGAACGCGAGCACCGACGAGAAATGCAGACTTTGGTTCGACGGGATGAAGTCGATGCCGCGCGGCACCATGAAGTCGAGGTCGTCGGCGAAAAGCTGGTGCAAGCTCGGCTGATCGGTCGTCTCCGGTTGCCAGGGGAGCGTGGGGCAGCGCTCGCGATGGCGCGCAGTCCCGTAGAGCTTCGCCTTCGGGTAGATTTCGTGAAGCGCGGCGGCGAACAGCGTGTGGAACGGATGCAGGTGCAGCACGGCGTCGATGAGCTCGCCTCCATCGGTCTCGCGGTCTACGAGCTCGCGCGCCTCGGGCTCGAGCTTGCACGCGTCGAGGATGAGGTACCGACCATTCCGACGACGCACGAGCGATGCGTGGGTGCCGATGTCGATGACTCCTCCCAGCTTCATCTCGCCCCGCAGGTTCCAGAATCCATCTCCGACCGGGACGACGTGGCTTGCTTTCATCGAGGCACATCCAAACACGGCTCGAGGTCTCGCGTCGATGGAGCGTATCGACCGAGGGCAACCTTTCGACTCGCGCCCCAATGGCGAGAGCTCACACGCTAAGGGCCCGCGTATAAACAAGTCGATCGATATTCCGCCTCAACCTTCGGGAGCCTTTTGCCCGAGGAACGAGCA
>JAYUUB010000108.1:0-14482 GCA_043755175.1 Polyangiaceae bacterium
AGAGATCCGTCTTCGCGTTCCTCGATGAAGCATGTCATGCGGCCCTCGACAACACGCGACCGCCCTCGCTTTTGCCGGCTGCCCGGTGAACGGGTACGGATACACCTGCTTGAACAACCCCCCCGCCGACAAAGAAGTGTTTCTCCGGTGGGTCGAGTTCGGAGCGCTTTCCTCCGACATGCACGAAGAGAACGCGTGCTCGGGAGGCGTCAAAGAAGAGACGAAGTGGACCCTCTGGAGCGACGCCGAGACCACGAAAGTCTATGGCGACTACGCTCGACTTCACACGAGGCTATTCCCGTATCTTTATGCGGCGGCCAAAGAGGCGACGCTCACGGGCATTCCGGTGATGCGGCACCCCATTCTCGTCAATCCGCGCGCGCCCGAAGCGTACGACGTGACGCTCGAATATTTCTTCGGCCCATCACTGTACGTGGCGCCGGTCGCGAGGCGCGGCGCCACCACGCGCGATCTGTGGCTCCCGCCGGGCCGGTGGGTCGATTGGTGGACGCTCGAGCCCCTCGCGTCGGGCCACGTGACGCGGCAGGCGCCTCTCGACGTCTTGCCGCTCTTCCTCGTCTCGGGTGGCGTCGTCGCCATGCTCGATCCGTCGATTCAGACCCTGGCAACAGCGACCGATCCTTCGGTCGTCACCCTCGAGAAGGTCAAAGGAGTGCTCGATGTCCGCGCTGCGATCGATTCGCAGACGGCGACCGGAACCGCGACCCTGACCGACGGAACGAAGCTCGACGTAGCGCTCGATGCCGGCGACGTGTCGTTGCCGAGCGGCATCTCCAACGCACCCGACGTCGCGACCCTCGCGACATGCAACGCATGCGGGCGAATCGACGTGCTCCCTTCTGGCGTACGTCGCGTCCGGATCACGACGGCGAGCGAGACTCTCGGCTCGCTCGCTGCAGGCGCACTCACGGTCGCGCACGGTGGTGGCCCAGAGGCGGCGCGTATCCGCTGGGACGTGGCCGTCCTGCCCTGACTCGAGAGACGAGAGCTTCACCCGCCTACCCAGGCGTCGTGAACCGGTGGAATCCTGCGTACCGGTGCACTTCGGCAGCCCGTTGAAATACGCTGCGCGAGAATGTTCGAGTCGCGATGGGTTCGACCGCCGCCGTGCGTGCGCGTGAATGCGTCGAACGCGGACTGCAGGCGGCGAAAAGACGATAGGGAGGGCGCCGCGCTACGGCAGAGCCCTCCCCGTCTGCATGATCGACGCGCGGCTGCCCGAGAGTGGCTCACCTCTTTCAAAAATGGCGACTATCGTGCGGTTTCCTGCTGCCAGCGCGTGGGCCGCACGTGTGCAAGCGAGGGGTCTCGCGATCAATCCATTGGAACGGCGTCGATCGCGCGGCGGTATCGGTCGCGTCGATTCGTATCGCGGAGAATCTCGTACGCCTCGTCGAGCACCTCGACCACGAGCTGGACGTCGTCGAGCAAGTCGGCCGTCGCCGCAGTGAGCAGCACCGACGGCTCGAAGGTCCGCCGAAGCTCGAGGTACGCGCGTTTGATCTCGTAGCTCGTCGCGACCCGGGTGACGCCGAGCAGCGAAAAGTAGTCTCCCTCGCGGACGATCGACAGACGTGCTCGCACGCGTTGACGAATCGCTTCGTCGTCGAGCGGATCGGCCGCACGTCGCCCTTGCGACGTCGTCGACGGCCTCGCGGGGGCCGTGACACCGAGGACCCCGAGCTCGACCAGCGCCCAGAGCGCCGTGATGAGATCGCTCTCGCCATCGGGGCTGATCTCGACCGGCGTGCGACCGGGCGCGCCGCGCGCTGCTGCCTGCTCTGGATCGGGGAGCGCACACTCTCCGAGCAGGTTGGCCCGCTTGCCCTGATCGAATCGCGCCAAGGGCCCTCCGAGCTGCGCGAGGGCGAAGCTCGCAGGAACGACGCGCCGGATCATCTCGACGAACACCTCTGCGCCCGTCGCGCCTCCGAACACGCTCGGCTCGGCCTTCAATCGACCGGGCGCTTCTTCTTCGGGCTCGACGGTGCCCGGACCTGCGACGATCGCTTTCCCGATGAGCCATTCGGCGTGCGACCGGAGGACCGGCCAGAGATCGTCTTGAGCGAGAAACCCCTGAGCGATGAGGGCGGCGCCCGCGTGCCTTCCCGATGGAGGGAGCTTGCCGGCGAGTCGGCCTGCCGCTTCGCGATCGATGTCACCGCGCCCGGCGAGGAAGGAGACGAGGCTCTCGTCGGCGATCTCCGAGCCCGCGGTGATGACGTCGCCGTCTTGAAGGACGATTCTGCGCACGCCTGCGCTCGACGAGAACGCGAGCGATCCCGAGAAGCGGCCGGCGATCGATCGCGCGAGTGGCTTGCCGCCCTCCATCTCCGCGAACACCATGGGCATCGCGTTGCCCGAGTCTTTTGCGTTCCGCTCGCCGTCGGATGCCGTTCGTGTGACCGGAGCTCGACGTGGCTCGGTCGATCGCGGGGCGTCGGCGTTCGTGATGTCTTTGCGCTGCTCGGGGATCGGGCGCCCGCGCGACGACCCGAGCGCTTCAGGCAGCGGCGGAGGCCGTGCTTGCTCGTCGCGTGAATGCAGTCGATCTTCGAATGCCAGCGCCATCGACGCGCGCCCTTCTCCTACGACGCGGGCCTCTTGAAAGCGCACCGGAGCGGCTGCCGTCTCGACGGGGAGCGCGAGATCGGCCAACCGAACGTGCGCAGCGGCCGCTTGGGAACGCGCGGCGGGCCCGATGGTGGCCATGAGCTCGGCGCTGGTCGACGAGGCGGCGCGTTGATTCATCGAGCTTTGCGCGTACGACGGCTCGGCGCTCATTCGGTTGGTGATCGAGCCGACGATGGACTCGTGACCACGCTGACTCGAGGCTGCCGGGTTGGTCGTCATCGGACCGAGGTCGGCGGGAGACCGGGGCACCGAAGCGCCATCGAATTGCGAGTGCATTGCACCTGGCAAAATCGGAGATCGTGCCCCGAGGCTCGCGAACGGAATGCCGGATGATGTGATCGCGGCAGGTGAAACTCCGACGAGCGCACCGGTGCCGGTGCCAGCCCCGGTTCCCGACGAGGAAACGCCCTCGACCCAAGCGACCATTTGAGGTGCGCCGGTTCCGTCGACTCCTCCCGAGCCCGTGCCGAGCTCTTCTTCGAGCGGATCGAGCGGCTCGTCGAGCGGCGCGAGCATTTCGAGGGGCAAGACGCAGTCGGGATCGTCGTTGGGCGGCGGGGGGAGTCTGTCGATCGTGTTCGCGACACGCCGCTCGGCCCGCGCCAAGGTCTCCGCGAGGTCGGGGCTCAACACACCGACAGGGCCGATGCCTTCGCCGTCGTCGAGCGACAGAAGAAAGTTTCCGTCGAGCGGATCGCCGGTCCGTGGAAAGTCCGAAATGGGCGGAACGCTGTCACTCTGCGGCGGCGGGAGGCTCGCGCGCGGCATGTACATCGGCGGCGGCGTCGTTCCGCGCGCCGAGTAGCTGAGGCCCGAGGGGGAGGCGAACGCGCCCACGCGATCGGCGAGACGCTGAATGTCGACCGGGCGCTCGAACACGTTCTCCATCGATCCACCCGATCCGGGAATGCCGATGAACAGCTCGGCCGAGCGCAACGGATCGCCCACGCAAAGAATGGTCACTCGCAGCCCGCCCGGACCGGCTCGAAGGCGACGTCCGGTCTCGATCGCGCGAGGCTGATCCACGTCCAAAATGAGGACGCGCGGAGGGGCGCTCGTGAAATGCGAATCGAGGAGCCCGAGCGGCACGTCGAGCACCGTGAAACCGCGAGCGCGCAAGAGCCCGGTGACCTCTTCACCTTCGACCGATGCATCGGTGATGAGGACGACGTCGTTGCGCGGATCGTCGGGCTCTGGCTCTACGGCTTCGGGGAACGACACTCTCGCGCAAATCTAGCTGAATCCGAGCTCGCTGGGTTCTGTGAAAAGGGCACGTCGGGGGCAGGTTCGTTACGGTCGCCCTTGCCAGCACCCGTCGGAGGAGCGAAGAAAGGACATGCCCATTCTCGGTGCCACACAGAACGAGATCTTGTTCGTGGCATTCCTCGTGGCGCTCGTGCTCATCGCGCCCAAAGTGCCGAAGATCGGCGAGCGAATCGGGGCCCTCTTCGAGAAGCGCCCGCCGCGAGATCAGCGTCCATGAAAGACGGAGGGGCGAGCGAGGTCGACGAGCGCGACGAGGCTTCCGAGACCGCCAACGACGACGACGCTCGCGCTCCAGAGGTCGTTGCCGATCCCGAGCCGGAGACCGACGCAGAGAGCGAGGCCGACACGGCCGAGCCGGCTCTACCCATCGGTCCGCAGTCGAAGCCGCCGACCGAGGTCGCGCGAGCGCTCCCCGCGTCTCCGCGTCGGTCGCGCCTCCGAGCCGCCATCCTCGCGTTGATCGTCATCGCTCTCGGCGCCTCTGCCTTCGCGTTTTGGCGAAGCCAGAGGTCCGTTCCGTTGCCTCCAGCGCCCGCCAAAGCCGATCTTCTCGACGCGATCCCCACCGCTCCGATGCTCCTCGCGACGATCGATCTCGATGCGCTCCGGGCCTCGCGTCTCGGCGCGCTCCTGCAGGCCCAAGAGGGTCCCTCGGTGCTCGGTCGCGTTCGTGAGACTTGCGGCTTCGAGCCGGTCGATTCTCTCCGCGCGATCGCGCTCGTGATACCGGCCTCGACCGACGACGCCGACTTCGGGCTCGTCGCGGTCGGCGATCTGAACCAAGCGGCGATCGTCGATTGCGCTCAAAAGGTGATCGCGTCGCGTGGCGGAAAGCCGATTTCGACCACGCTCGGGAGCTTTCGGACGGTGCGCGATACCGCCGCGTCGTCGGGTGAAATCGCAGTCCGCAACGGTGGCCCGCTCCTGGTCGGCGCTGGCAACTACCTGCGCACCATGGTCGACACCGCCGACGGCTCCCTCGCGACGGTCCGAACCGATCGCGCCCATGTCGCGCTCCGTTTGGCGCTCGTCGAAGGAACCCAAGCGAAGGTCACCATCGTCCTGACGGCTCATCAGCGCGCGACGATCGCCGACGAGGTCGGTCGCAGCGGCGGGCGCGCTCCATCGGCCCTGACGGCGGTGCTCGCAGCAGCGCTCGGCGCGAAGGTCACCCCCGAGACCGTTCAGCTACATGCCGTCGTCCTCGTCGAGAACGAGACGAGCGCAAAAGACCTCCTCGTCGCGTTCGACGCCCTGCGAAAAGAGCGCGCCGACAATCCCCTCCTCCGTCTGCTCGGGCTCGGGCAGCAACTCGATCGCGTGCGCATCCGCGCGGAGACGACGCAAATTCACCTCGAGCTCGAGATGACGATTACCGAAGTCGAGATGCTCGCGGACAAGCTCTTAGCTCTTCGCGGGGACGAAGCTTCAGAAGCCCCCGAGCCCGCTGCTCTTACGCCGAGCGGCTCCGCCGAGGTCGGAGCCCAAGCCTCGGCGCATCCGCGAGCGAGCGCATCGCCACGAGCCGCGCCCGTCCCGTCCGCTTCGGCGAGCCACCCCCACGGCCCGTGAACGATCACCGACGACGGGCCGCGACTTCGACGTCACCGAGCGGCCTCTGACGACATCGATGGCTGCGCCGCTCCCGTGGGGGTACATCTGCACCATGCGCTGGGATTTATCGAGCTACTTCACCGCGTTCGACTCCGTCGATCACCGCTCCTTCGAGCAGAAGCTCGACGCCGACGCCGAAAAGCTCCTCGCCGACGCCACGGCGCTACCAACTCTCGGCCAAGAGAGCACCGATGGGTGGACGAAGACCGTGCTCGCCTACGAAGATCTTCTCGCGCGTGCAAGCCACCTGTCCTCCTACGTGAATTGCCTCGCGACCGCCGACGCAGAAGACGAACGCTACCAGCTCGCGCAAAGTCGACTCTCGGTCCTCGGCGCGACGGTCGACAAGATCTCGAGCGAGCTGCGACGGGCGTTCGGGCCTCCGACCGATGAATCCTTTCACGCCTTCGCATCGCGGAGCGAGCTCTCGTCCGGACGCTACGCGCTCGAGCGTCTGCGCAACGAGGCGAAGACGAGCATGACCCCGGCGCTCGAAGCTCTCGCGTCCGATCTAGGAACCGACGGGCTCAGCGGTTGGGGTCGTCTCTACGAGGTCGTCTCCGCGAAGCTCTCCTTCGAGATGGCTTTTCCGAACGGGGAAAAGAAGACGATCCCGATGGCGCAGCGTCGTTCGTTGATGGCCGACCCCGACAGGCGCGTCCGCGAAGAAGCCTTCGTGAAAGGCAACCAGGCGTGGGAAGGCGCTGCCGACGTCGCTTCGTCGGCGCTGAACCACATCGCCGGGACACGCCACACGCTCAATGCTCGAAGGGGCGTCGATCACTTTCTCGACGTCGCGCTCCACCAAGCATCCATCAATCGACGCACGCTCGACGCGATGATGGAGGCGGTACTCGAGGGTCGGCACCTCGCTCGTCGTGGGATTGCGCTGAAGGCCCGCGCCATGGGGATCGATGCGCTTGCTTGGTACGACTTCGAGGCTCCACTCCCCGTCGGAGCGACGTCGAGCGGAGAGAGCGGACGGGTCACGTTCGACAAGGGCGTCGAGATCGTCCGCGGCGCGTTCGGGCACTCGTACCCAGCGCTCGCCAACTACCTCGATCAGGTCGTCGAACGGCGTTGGATCGACGCCGAGCCACGCCAGAAGAAGAGCCCCGGTGCCTATTGCACCCACAGCGAGCTCTCGAACGAGACGCGTGTGTTCATGACGTTCCAAGGTTCGCTCGGCGATGTTTCGACGCTCGCTCACGAGGTCGGTCACGCCTTCCACGCCGAGGTGATGAAGAACCAGCGCGTCCTCGCTCGCCAGGTCCCGATGACGCTCGCCGAGACGGCGTCGACGTTCGCCGAAAGCGTCCTCTCCGAGGGGCTGCTCGCTGATCCGACCCTCTCCGTCTCGCAGCGCGCGCTGCTCCTCGGTGAGGTCGTCGGCGACGGAAGCGCGTTCCTTCTCGACATCCCCACGCGTTTTCTCTTCGAGAAGCGCTTTTACGAGGAGCGTCGAACGGGCGAAGTACCCGTCACTCGGCTCTCCGAGCTCATGGTGCAAGCGCAGCGAGAGGTCTTTGGCGAAGCGCTCGCGCGAGGCGGTGAAGATCCTTATTTCTGGGCCTCGAAGCTCCACTTCTTCATCCCCGACGTCACGTTCTACAACTTCCCGTACACGTTCGGCTTTCTCCTCTCGCGTGGTCTCTACGCGATGTTCAAGAACGAAGGCCCTGCGTTTTTGCCGCGCTACGAAGCGTTCTTGCAGATGAGCGGCGGCGCGATGGCACACGAAGTGGCCAAGGCGAGCATCGGCGTCGATCTCGAGACCCCCGACTTCTGGATGCAGGCCATCGACACGCTGCGCGCACCGACCGACGAGCTCGAGCACCTTCTTCCCAAGCTCGGATCATCCCCTGGGTGACGAGGTCGCCTGGCGGGTCGGTTTCGTTCCGAGTCACTCGACCCGAGTCGACGGTGATGGGATCGGGGTGGCCGTCATCGGGGGTTGGCTCTGCGTCGGAGGAATGCTCTGTGAAGTCCGCCCTTGGACCGCCGCCTCGGTGTGCGCCTTGTCTTCGAGCTTCCACTCGCCGGCGATCTTGCTCGTCACGTAGAGCGCCGGGAACGAGAGAAAGATCCCCCAGAAGCCGAACACCTGCTCGAACATCAGCAGGCTCACGACGAGCACCAGGGCCGGGAGCTTCACGTGCGATGCCGTGAGCCGCGGGCTCAGCCAGTAGCTCTCGATCTTGCCCAGAACGAGCGCCACCGTGAGAAAGATCCCCACGCCGACGAAGCCGTGAGCATCGTACGAGACCACGCAGAGAACGAGCCCAGAGAGAATGCCACCGACGACCGGGATCATCGCGCTCACGAACACGAGCACGAACAGAAGCCCGACCTTCGGCAGCCCGAGAGCGATCATGATCGGCAGCGTCACGACGGCATCGACGACCGCGACGACGAACTGTAGTCGCACTGCGATTGCAATGGCATCGGCGACGTAGTCGAGCCAGCGCGTCATGATCCCTTGGACGCTCTTGGGATCGACGTGGTGGAGCCACTCGTCGATGTCTTCGCGTTCGAAGAGGTAGATGATCGCGAGAATGAAGCCGACGAACACGTAGAGCGCCACATAAGCGCCTTCGGTGAGGTAGCCGAGCGCCCTCAGACCGTAGTCCTTGGCGTTCTCGGTGATCGCGCTCGTGTCCCACCCGAGTCGCTCGCGCAACGTCGAGAACACCGAGCTCTTGGTGAGCGACTCGACGTAGCTGCCGCCGTCGGTGCGCAGCATGTTCACGAAGTCGACCGCGCGCCTGACCCCGAAGAACGTCGCAACGCCCATTCCGCCGGTGAAGAAGACGAGAATGCCCGCGATGGCGCTACGCCGATTCAACCGGGTGCGCTCGAAGAGACGATCGGAAGCCCATCCGAACGCGCGAGCGAAGATCACGAAGCAGATGAGCACCGGCGCGAGCTTCCGGAAGACGTAGAGCAACGTCAGGAAGAGGGCGACGGCGAGCAGCCGCCGCCAGCGGACATCTTTGGGTATCGGGAGCTCGTTGAAATACATGCGCCGCCTCTGCTCCGCTCTCTTCTTGCATAACACACGCGGTGCGGACGGGCCTCGGGTGCTCGAAATGGCGATGGGTTCGGCGAAAGCGCGCGCCCGCGGGCACCGAGCGGTTTTTGGCCGACTTGATCACAGGAGACGTGCCAGAATGACGCGCGTCCCATGCGTGCCGACGAGATTCATCCGGGCGACGTCATCGCGGGCAAGTACCGCGTCCGAGCCATCATTTCGAGGCAGCCGACGCTGCTCGTCGAAGGCTTCCACGTCGAGTTCGACCAGAGGGTCGTCATCAAGCTGCTCCTCGCGGGAACCGGTGATGACAAGGAGATCGAGCGTTTTCGTCGCGAAGCGCGGACGCTCGCCAAGCTCGAGACCGAGCACGCGGCGCGCATCCTCGATGTCGGGACGCAGGCCGATGGCTCCTTCTATCTGGTGAGGCAGTTCGTCGAAGGCGACGACCTCGGAACGTACATCAAGACCTACGGCGCCCGCCCGCTGACCGAGGCCGTCTTGCTCGTGCTGCAGGCGGCCGAGGCCGTCGCCGAAACCCACAGCCACAACATCATCCTCCGAGAGATCTCGCCCGCGTCGATGGCGGTCACGCGTCGCCTCGGTGGCTCGCCGCTCATCAAGATCACCGACTTCGGCACGGCCAAGCTCCTCAAAGACGCGACCGCACCTACTGGCGCCAGCTCGCTCACCGCGACGGCTCTCTTCGGCCTCTCGCCGTACTCGTCACCCGAGCTCGTGCGCAAAGCCAAGAGTGTCGATGCGCGCGCCGACGTTTGGTCGCTCGGGGCCGTCTTCTACGCCCTCCTCGCCGGGCGCCCGCCTTTCGAAGGCGACGTGGCTCGCCTGATGCTGTCGATCACGCGAGAAGAGCCGCCGCCGTTGAGCACGCTGCGCCGCGACCTCCCTCCGGAGATCGATCAGATCGTCAACTGGGCGCTCTGCAAAGATCTCGACGGACGCTTCAAGAGCGTTCACGCGTTCGCTCATGCCTTGACTCCCTTCGCCCCTCAAGAGGGCTTGGTCCTCATCGACCGCATCGGTCAGCTCGCGCAGCAAGCAAAGACGGGCAAGCGAGCCAACACGCTCCCGCCTCCCTCGATGCCGGTGGCGGCTCCGTCGGCTCGTCCCTCGTACAATCCGCAAAACCCAGTCGAAATCTCGAGCTCGAGCCTCGACGAAGACGACGACTCCGACGAAGAAGCCACCGTTTCGCTCGGCGGAGCGGGTCTCGACGCGCTCCAGCGCGCCGCCGGTCTTCCGCGCAGCGGTGGAGCCAGCGCACGATCGACGAGCCCCACGACTCCGAGTCAGGGCCAAGGTGCGCCGTCCGAGCCGGGTCTCGGCTCGCGTGCCCGTATTCAGCAGCCGCGCCTCCACGCCGATCGACAGCAGCGGCGCAACATCTCAATCCCGCCTCCTCCGCCCTCGCAACCACCGTCGCCCTGGATGCCTGGAGCCGAGCGCACCGAGATCATCCCGGCGTTCAGAGGGAGCTCGCACGCCTCCATCCCGGCTCCCGCCGAATCGCAACCTCGATACAGTCCCCGCTACGATACACTCCCGCCGCCAGCAGCCACGCCGCGCGAGTTCCGCTCTTTCGGTGAAGGCCGTGGCGCCGCGGCGCTCTCGGGTCAGGCGGTTTCTCAGCGGGCCGCAGCGCCGAAACGCGCAGACACGCGCGTCATCTGGGGAGCGCTCGCGGCGATGGCCGTGATGTTGCCGATCGTCCTCTTGCTGCTCCTTCGAGAGCCTCCCAAGCAGGTCATCGTCGGCGGTGATCCACTCAATGCGCCGACGCAACCCGGAGCCCAACCGGGCGCTGCGCTGCTGCACCCCCAACCCGGGCAGCGTCCGCAGCCCACGGGCACGGCGCTCGTTCTCAACGCCGACGCCGCCAACCCGACGGCGCAGCCGTCGCCCGTGCTTCCGACACCGACACCGGTTCAGCCGCAGCCCGCTGGCGATTCGCGCCCCAAGCCGACGCCGGTCGCTGCCGCGAGAGATCCGAAGCCCGAGCCGAAGCCGGCCAAAGAAGATCCCCCGGCCGCAAGCGGAGGCGGCTCGGGCAAGCTGCTCGCGATCGCATCGGGCGGAAGCTGCGCTTTCAGCGTCGACGGCAGCCCCAAAGGCAGCGGCGGCTCCGCATCGGTACAGGTCCCCGCCGGAAAACACAGCGTCACTTGCAAGCCCGTGGGCGGCGGCGGCACCAAGTCGGGCAGCGTGAACGTGAAGGCCGGCGAGACGTCGATCCTGACCTTCAGACTCTGAGGTCCCCGCCTTCACATTCGCGTGCTGTGCGGCGCGGTGATGGGTCTAGCCTCCGACGAGGTCTGGCCGCAGACAGCACGCCACGGACGCTACTTCCGCGGTCTTCGACTTCGCGCCCCGCCCGTTCGAGCTCCTCGGCGGGGTAGGTTCGACGAGCCACTCGAGCCAATCGATTTGCGAAACCCGTCGCGCGGAGCAGCGCCGCAGCCGCTGGTGCGCGGTCCGGTTCGTCAGCAGGTCAGAAGTGAAGGGCGAGACCGCCCGAGGCGCCCACGCTCGCGCCTGTCGCAGCACCCTTCAACGTGATCGTTCTCGTGCCGCCCATCGCGTTCCCGTCGGCTACCGAGCCGGTGAAGCTGAACGGAACGATCTGGTAGCCGAGAAAGGCACCAAAATTCATCGAGATGATTGCAGCAAAGTAGTATTCGTAACCAATGTTCAACAGAAAATCGACGCCGCCTTTGCTGTTCGCGACGATGTCGGTGTAGTCGGCGATCGCATTCGCGTCGGGGCCCTTGTTCACCTTGATGAGCTTCACGTACGAGACGTAGCCGCCCAACGTGACGCCCGAGGTGTCTTTCGCCAGCGCGAGCTTGAACCCTCCGCCGGCCTGGAATCGGTCGACGTCGCCCCCGAAGTGATAGCGAAACAAGGTCGAGAGTCCGAACCCGGGCGTCGGGATCGACGGCAACGTCAACATGAGACCCACGAAGCCGGCGCTCGCGCCGAGGTTTCCTGCCGCCTTGTCTTCGCTGTTCTGAATGAAAGTGCTGCCGCCCCTTCGGTTGTAGTGGGTCGTCTCCGAGTTGGCGTCGCTCAGGTTGTAGTTGAGCGCTTGGGCCGCGTAGCCGCCTTCGGCGTCGATGCGGAAGACTTCGTCTTTGCTGCTGCTCGAGCTCGACGAGGAAGACACTTTGCCGCTCGAGTCGCCCGGCTGCGAGCTGATGTTCGTTCCGAGCGCCACCGACAAGAGCTTCTCGTGGGGCTCGTAGACCTGCTTGAACTCGCCCTGGTACGCGAGCTTGTCTTTCTTCGGAACGACCTCGTCGTCGAGGGCCATGAGCTTGTCGAGCTTGGCCTTGTCGGTGAGGTACTGCGTCTTCAGCTTCTCGAGATCGTCGGCCGTCTTCTGCCACTCGTCGCGTCGATCTTCTGCGAGCTTCTTTTTGGGGTTTTGTCCGGGATACGACGCGAGCGCGGCCCAAGCGTTCGCCTTGTCTTGAGGGCGAACTCCCTCACCGCGATCGGCGTGGAGCGCGTCTTGGAAGAGCTTGAGGTAGTCGGGATCGACGGCGCGAAGCGAGGCGACGCCGGCGATGTTGCTCTCGCCTTTCGACAGCTCGGTGGGCGCGAGGTTCAGCGTGTGAAGACCCTCGCCGAAGGTCGATGCGACGACGCGGTGATCGCCTTGCTGTCGCAGCGGCGCGAGATCGAGCTGGAGCGGCGCTCCGCACCCCGAGTCAAAAGCCGCGCCCTCGCTCTTCGGGCTCTCGCCAGCACACTTGTTGACGTCTCCCGAGCCACGCAAGCGCCGATCGCCCTCATGGCGCTTGATGCCGCCGCCCGCGTTCCCGACCTCGACCGATGCACCCGCCTCGGCTTTCGCTTGAGCATCGAGGCTGTACGCGCCGAGTGTAATCGTGCGGATGTAGTGGGTGGCGCCTTCGCAACCCTCGCCCTCGAGCTCGGTCGGCGCTTCGCCAGCCACGCGCTGCCCGACCGCGATGTAGTCGAGGACGAGGCTCGAGCCCGAGTCGAGCTCGCCCTTTAAATTGACCGCACCGAGCGGAAGGCGCGCGTACAGATCGTCTTGGCTCGAGATGTCGATCTTGTCGCGAGCGGGCGTCACGCCCGTGTAGTCGTAGTTGCCCTTCGCGTGGCACTCGTTCAACACCTTGAGCGTACAGCCGGCGTAGCTCACGACGACGATGCCTCGCTTCGACGCCGAATCGAGGGCGACCTTGCTGGTGGCAGGCCACTCGACGATGAGGGGGTTCAGCGGATCTTTGGCGACCTTGCAAGTGGCCTGCTGATCGTCGACCTCGGAAATGGTCTTGTTCTTGGCGATCACGTTGCCCGAACCGCAACCGATGCCGGAGGCAGCGAGCAAGAGGGCAGAGCCAATGAAAACGATGCCGCCGACGTAGCGGCCGAGCGATTGGATGGTCACGCGAGCTCCTGCCATTTGAAGCTCTCTTTAATAGCCCAAAATCGATTGCAGAGATCAGCGAAGCGATCAGGTGTGCACGAACGTGTTTCGTCGCGATGGAAGACGCCGCCGAGTGTCGGGTCTTTCACTCGCGTTGAAGGGCGTCGACGGCCTCGCGAATCTTCGCGACGTCGTCGAGTGTTCCGCCTTTGGTGAAGAAGCGAAGGTGGCCCGTCTTGTCGAAGACGAAGGTCTGGGGCAGCTCGGTCACCTTGTACGCGCCCTGAATCTGGGAGTCGGGGTCCATGATGGTCGGGTAGGTGACTCCGCGTTCGGTGACACGGTTTTGCACCTTCCCGGGGTTGTCGTCGATCGCGATACCGATGACCTCGACACCCGCGCCATGTTTCTCCTCGTAGAGCGACTCCATCGCAGGCATCAGCTCGGCGCACGGCTTGCACGTGGTGGCCCAGAAGTCGAGCACCGTCACCTTGCCATCGGCAGGCAGTCGGAGAAGCTGCCCGTCGAGCGCGGCCTCGCGACGAACGACGGCGGCCTTGGCCATGAGTGGATGCTCCGAAGCCGGGATGCCTGCCGCGCCGCAAGCAGATGCGGCAAACGCGAAACCCAATGCCGAGATCGCGCCCAAAACGAATCGAGTAAAAAACATCGGACCAGTACCTTAAGCGACCCGTTCACGGTCACCAAGTCCCTCTCTTTTTCTCCCCTCCGAACCAGCAAACAAACGGAGGTTCCGCGCCGCCGCCGAGGAGCCTATAGCGAGTGCGCCATGCTCCTCCGCCATCGATTCGACCTCGCGCGCTCGCGGTTCACGGGGCCCGTCGCGGCGCTCCTCTTTGCCGGCCTGACTTGCGCTTGCGAGCACGCCGCGAAGCCGATCGGTTCAGGCGTCCAGAGCGGCGCGGCGACCACCGCCGGGTCGGCGCCCGCACCGCCGGCCCAGTCCGCGTCGTCGGCGCTCTCTCCCAGCTCGGCGCCGGTCGCGTCGGCCAACGCCCCGCCGAGCTCGAGTCCAGACGCGGTCGATCCGCTGCAAGGCGCCCCTCTCTTGCTCGACGAAGGGGGCAAACCTCTCGGTCAGACCGAAGACAAGCCATCGATCGATTCAGCGGCGTTCAAAGCGCGCATCGCGCTCTTGTGGCGAGCCATCGTCGCCGACGATCCGAGCATCGCCGAGCCTGCGTTCTTTCCGGTCGTCGCCTACGAGCAGGTGAAAGACATCAAGAACCCAGCTGGAGATTGGAAGCGCCGCCTCTTCAAGAACTTCGGCCGCGACGTTCGCGGGTACCACAAGAAGCTCGGCGCCGAGGCTGCAGGCCTCCGCCTCGTCGGCATCGAGGTCGACGACCCGCGCGTAAAGTGGATGGGGCGAGGAAAAGAGGGCAACAAGCTGGGCTACTTCCGCGTCATGCGTTCGAAGCTCCGCTACGCCGACCCATCGGGGAAAGAGCACACGTTCGAGGTGACGAGTCTCA
>JAYUUB010000109.1:0-94002 GCA_043755175.1 Polyangiaceae bacterium
CCGAAGAGCGCCCCAGCGAGGGCGAGGACGACCGAAAAAGTCCGAAAGCCAAGGCTCGGGAGCCGCGAGCTTGAGCCGTTTCCACGGCCTCAGGCTACACGGCGCCCGCTTTGGTCAGCTAGCGGCCCGTTGAACGACCGCTGCCGACCGATTTCGCGATGCGGTCAGAGTAGATTGGCAGCGAGCTCGGCGAGCTCACTGCGCTCACCCTTCGCCAACACCATGTGCCCGGCGATGCGCTCCTTCTTGAAGCGCTCTGCGACCACACTGAGCCCGTTCGAGGCGTGGTCGACGTACGGATTGTCGATCTGCTGCGGATCGCCGGTCAGCACGATCTTCGTCCCTTCACCACAGCGGGTGATGATGGTCTTCACCTCGTGGGGCGTCAGATTCTGGGCTTCGTCGACGATGAGAAACTGGTTCGGGAGGCTTCGCCCTCGGATGTACGTGAGCGGCTCGACCTGGATCGTGCCGTTCTCCAGCAACTCGAGAAAGCCGCGCGAGTCGCGCCCTTTGCCACCACCGCCGCTCGAATAGAGATACTCGAGGTTGTCGAAGATGGGCTGCATCCACGGGTTGAGCTTCTCGTCGACGTCGCCGGGGAGAAATCCGATGTCTCGGCCGAGAGGCATGATCGGCCGACTGACGACGATGCGCGAGTAGGCTCCGTCTTCGGTGACCCGCTTCAAACCCGCAGCGATCGCGAGGAGCGTCTTACCAGTGCCGGCCTTGCCAATCAGCGTCACGAGCTTGATCGACTCGTCGAGCAACACGTCCATAGCGAAGCTCTGCTCGCGATTTCTGGGTCGAATCCCGAGAATGCCTTCGCGCGAGACACGCAGACTGACGATCTCGCCACGGGCGGCGTCGTAGCGACCGAGCGCCGTGTGGCTCGGGGAAGCCTTGTCACGGAGCATGATCGCCGAGTTCGGATAGAGCACGACCGACTCCGGGGGAGCGACGTGTCCGTCTTGAAAGAACTGATCGACGCTGGCCCCATCGGTCTCGATCTCGAAGAACGGCTGGTCGAGGTCCTCGTCTTGAACGCGCTGATTTTCGTAGGTCTCGCTCGTGATCCCCACCGCGTCTGCGCGAATCCGCAGGTTGGTGTCCATCGTCACGAACACGGTCGGCTTCGCCGTGTCTTTGTCGCGCACGTCGATCGCCGTCGCCAAGATGGCCTGGTCGGCAGAGTGCTTGTCGAGCCCGACGCCGAGCATCGGACGCTTCTCGTGCACCCAGACCTTCAACGAGCCGCCGTTCTCGAGCGGCAGTCCGCGCGACAGGAGTCCCGTGCCTTCACCGTTCGCTCGATTGCGTTGCTCGTCGAGCAAGCGGGAGAGTGTGCGCGCGTTGCGTCCTCGCTCGGTTCCCTCTCGTTTGAACTGGTCGACCTCCTCGATCACGTAGATCGGAAGGATGACGTCGTTGTCCTCAAACTTGAAGATGGCCCTCGGGTCGTACAGCACGACGTTCGTATCGAGGACGTAGTTCTTCTTCATTCTTCCCCTCGGTTGCCCCGCACCATGACTGCCTGTGCATGGCCAGAACGATGGTTGTCATAGCCGCGAAATCGCTTCGCGTGCTCCTGGATCAAGACACAAATCTCCGCACCGCGGCCATCTCGGCGCCGCATCGATGGCGGCCTCGACGCACGAGAGCTCTCGTCTGACGAACGAGTGTTCGCCCCAAAGGGTTTGTCGCATCAAACCGTGGACCCCTCGGGGTGCGGAAGCGCCGATGGTCGCATCGTCACGGGCTTCGGGGTGAGTCGAGGGTCGAACTTGCCGAGCGCATCGAGAGCCGCATCCTTGAAACACTCCGAGAGGGTCGGATAATTGAAGACCATTGCTGCGGCCGTGTCGACGCTCGCGCCGAACGCGACGAGGAGCTGACCGATGTGGATGAGCTCGGTGGCACGATCACCGATCGCGTGTGCGCCGATGATGGTGCGTGTCGTCTTCTCGAAGACTAGCTTCACGACGCCTTGGGTGTAGCCGTTGATCTTGGCGCGGGCGTTCTCTGAAAAACGGCCTCGTCCTACGATGACCGCGATGCCCTTGGCGACGGCGTCTTCTTCGGAGAGGCCGACGCAGCCGACCTCGGGGATGGTGTAGATGCCGTAAGGCAAGACCGTCGATGCGGCGGGTCGAGGGAATTCGCAGACGCCGCACATCGCCTGCGCCGCGATGCGCCCCTGTTCCATCGAGGTCGAGGCGAGCGCCGGGAAGCCGATGACGTCACCAGCCGCGAAGATCGACCGCACGTTGGTTCGGAACTCGTCGTTCACCTTCACCAGACCGCGTACGCCGAGCTCCACGCCCACGGCCTCGAGCCCGAGCCCTTTGGTGTTCGAAACGCGGCCCGCCGCGAAGAGGAGCTTGTCGCAGAGGAGCCTTCCGCCCGATTGGAGATCGACGACGATCTTCTCGCCCTCACGACGGCAGCCCTTCATCCCGTCGGTGAGGCGAACGTCGATGCCTTCGTCGACGAAGGCCACGCGAAGCGCCTCGCTCATGTCGGCGTCGAGAAAATCGAGCAGCTCCGGCTTCTTGTCGACGAGCGTCACCTTCACGCCCATCGCAGCGAACATCGATGCGTACTCGCAACCGATGACGCCACCGCCGAGCACGACGAGCGAACCGGGCATTTTATCGATCTCGAGAATCGAATCGCTGTCGTCGATCGCCGGATCTTCGAAGGGGATCGTGTCGGGATGAAATGGAGCCGACCCCGTCGCGATCAGGATGTACCGTGTCGAGTGGACGCGTTCGGCGTTCTCGTCGGAACGAATCACGACGGTGTTGGCGTCTCGAAGGCTCGCGTCGCCGCGCGCATACTCGATTCCCGAATCGCCGAAGCTTCCGAGAATGCGCCCGACCTCGAGCTTGCGCACGAGGTCTTTCCGAGACAGGAGCTTCGGAATGAAGAGCGTCGGGTCGATGCTGACGTTCACGCCGTACGTCTCTCTTTGCTCGCGCCCCGAGAGAAACAGCGCCGTCTCGCGCAGCGTCTTCGAGGGGATCGTCCCCGTGTGGACCGCTGCACCGCCGGGAGCGCGACCTCGATCGACGATGAGCACGCGTTTGCCGAGTCGGGCCGCTTCGAGCGCCCCCTTCTCGCCTCCGGGCCCGCCGCCAATCACGATGAGATCGTAGTCGTACGCCACGATGTCGGAGGGTAGTATCGTCGTCGCCAATCGAGAAGCGTCTTCTCGCACCGCGGCGACGATGCTCGGAAACCCGCACGACTCGCTATATCGCGGCACCGCCATGACCGACCCGCCCCGTATCCGCGATGCACGAGACGACGACGCGCTCGACGTCATCGAGCTCATCGGCTCGGTCTTCGGCGAGTATCCGAATTGCGTTCTCGACGTCGATGGCGAGATGCCCGAGCTCAGGCGCGTCGCGACCCATCACCGAGAGCGCGGCGGGGCCTTTTGGCTCGCGGAGTCGGATGGCCGCGTCGTCGGCTGCGCAGGCTTCGTGGCGTCGCCCGGCCCCGAAAGCACGATCGAGCTGAAGAAGCTCTACGTCCATCGCCGCGCGCGCAAAGTCGGGCTCGGCGCCATCTTCGGCGACCGGGTCGAGCGCATCGCGAGAGAGAGCGGCGCCAGTGTCATCGAGCTGTGGAGCGACACGCGCTTCGTGACGGCACATCGGTTCTACGAGAAGCGCGGCTACGTACGCGGCGCCACGACCCGCGATCTCCACGACAAGAGCGACACCATCGAGTACCACTTTTGCAAACAGCTCGAATCACCTCGACCTCCGAAGCGACATTGAACGATCGATTGAAGCTCCCAAAGCTGCCAGCAGGCATTTTCCGTGGTGTCGCGAAGAACTTCGCGGCCCGCGTGAGAGGCGCGCTCGGCGTGCTCACCCTCGACGCCGAAGACGTCATGAGCCCCGCGCTCATGCTCGACGATTGGTCCACGAAGAGGCCCGACAGGGCGTTCGTCGTCTTCGATGGAGGCGAGATCAGTTACGGAAAAATGCGCAACCGCGTCGAGAGACGCGCGGCCGGCTTCGCGGCCTCCGGCATTCGATGGGGAGATGTCGTTGCAATCTTAATGCAAAACCATCCCGACTACATCGTCAACGTGATGGCGCTCTCGTGGATCGGCGCCACGGCGAGCTTGGTCAACACGAGCCTCACCGGCCCCGGGCTCCGCCACGCCATCGAACAGACCCATCCTGTCGCGCTCATCGCCGGCTCCGACTTCATCGCCGTCGTCGACCAAGCGCTCACCGACATCGACCGCGACGCGGCCCCACTCCAGCGATTCTTCGAAGACACGAGAGCCGCGGCAAGCGCCGTCCCCGACGAGATCGATGGCTGGAAACACCTCCAGGCGCTCGACGAGATCCATCGCGATACGCAGACCAAGCCGCCCGTTCGCGCACTGGGCGCCGAGCTCTTCGCCTTCATCTTCACCTCGGGAACGACCGGGCTGCCGAAGGCCGGGAAGATCTCGAATGCGCGCGCACTGACGGGCGGCATGGGTTTCGGGCTCTTCACGATGGGCCTCGGCGAAGACGACGTGGTCTACATGTGTCTCCCACTCTTTCACGCGAGCGGGCTCCTCGTCGGAATGACCTCGGTCCTCACGGCTGGCTCGACGATGGCGCTCGGTCGCAAGCTCAGCGTGAGCCGGTTCTGGGATGAGATCGCCGACACCCGAGCTACCGCTTTCGTCTACATCGGCGAGATCTGCCGCTACCTCTTGAGCGCACCTCCGCACCCACGCGAACGAGACCACCGCCTGCGCTGCATTGTCGGCAATGGCATGCGCCCCGACGTCTGGCCGCGCTTCGTCGAGCGTTTCGCGCCCGGCATCGTGCACGAGTTCTACGGCGCGACCGAGGGCAACATCAACATGACCAACCTCCTCGGCGTCGAGGGCTCGGTCGGTCGAATGCCCCCCGTCCCGCAGCTCAACAACGCGTTCCTCGCGAGATTCGATCGCGACCGAGCGACCCCCGTCCGCGACGCACGCGGCCGATGTATCGCATGCAAAGCAGACGAGGTCGGTGAGCTCCTCGGCCGCATCGACACCAAGTACGTGACCCAACGCTTCGACGGCTACCTCGGCCAACAGGCCACCAACGCGAAGATTCTCCGCGACGTGGTGAAGAAGGGCGACGCGTACTTTCGCTCCGGCGATCTGATGCGCAAAGACCGCTGGGGCTTTTTTTACTTCGTCGATCGGATAGGCGACACCTTCCGCTGGAAAGGGGAAAACGTCGCGACCACCGAGGTCCAAGACGCGCTCGGCCGCTTCTCTTCCGTCGAGAGCGCCAACGTTTACGGCGTCGCGATCCCTGGCGCCGACGGCCGCGCGGGCATGGCAGCGCTCGCCCTCCGGCTCGGAGCGCACTTCTCTCCAGAGCTCTTCTACGAGCACACGACGGCGCTCCTCCCATCGTACGCCGTCCCAGCGTTCGTCCGCCTCTTGCCCACTGCCGAGATGACCGCGACCTTCAAGTTGAAGAAGAACGATCTACAGAGCGACGGGTTCGACCCGACCAAGACGGGCGATCTGCTTTTTTACCGCGACGACCAGAAGCGCAGCTACGAGCTCATCGACGGCTCTTCACACGGTCGAATCATGAGCGGCGCGATCCGCTTTTGATCGATCGCCTCCGTACCGTGGTCGCAGTCTGGATCGCCACGCCGCCCCATGGCCGAGGTCGTGCCGTCCGCTGAAAACCGCCGACTACCGCTTCTTCGGGCGAACGGGTTTGAGGGCACGAACGCCGCGCACGACGCGCGCGACACGTCGAACGTTGTGTCGCTCTTTGGTTGCGTAATCGACGCAGTCGCGCTCGTTCTTCGGGCACGCCAGGCGAACGTGAAAGTGGTTGTCGTGTGGGAGCGCGTGGTGAGGCTGGAGCATCAGCTCGGCGGCTCGATCGCGCACACGAGGCGGCGCGCCTTCGCGCTCGGCGTATGCGAGGAGCCTCGTTCTGAGATGGTTGGCGACGAACACCTGCAAGACCCTCGCACGCGGATCGGTCGCCAACGCTTCGACGAGCGCCCAATTTCGCGCATCGTCGAAGCGGGCTTTCCCCATGCCGCGAGCTCGCCCCTCTTCGTCGATCGCCGCGAAGCGAGGCGCGAGCACCTGCTTGCCTTTGGCGTCGACGAGATAGAAGCCGACGTCGGCATCGCGACCGCTCTCGTGCGAGTGGTGCCCGCCAATGTCGCCACCGCCCTTCTTCGACAAGTCGCCGACGGTCATGATCGAGCCGGGGTAGCTCACCGCCACCTTCTTCGCGCTCCGATCGAGCAACCCAACGAGCTCGGGAAGGCCCCAGCGATTCGCGCCGATGACGCGCATCGAGCGCGACCCTTCTACGCGTGCGCCGCCTTCGAGGTGCCCTTCGTTGGGCGAGCCGATGCTCTTCGAGGTCGGCGCTTTGAGGCGAGCACCGACCAGCGCATGGCATGGAGCTGCAGCCGTGATCACCGCCAACAGAGCTCCGACGAGGACGAGCCGCCGCATGCGCACATCGTGTCCTTCGACGCCGGGCGTGGCCAACTTCGTACCCCTCAAAGGTCGATGAGGTAGTCCTTGATCTTGTAGAGGAGCGCCCGATGGCTGATCTCGAGGACTTCGGCCGCGCGCGTTCGGTTGCCCTTCGTTTTCTGCAAAGCGCGTCGAATCAAAATTTCCTCGATGATCCTCGAGGTCTTCTTGATCGAGAGCTCACCGCTGGTCAAGTGCATCTGAATCGGATCGCGAACCTCGCGAATCCGCTCGGGGAGATCGTCGGCTGCGATGACCTCGCGCTCGGCCAACACCATGGCGCGCTCGATCGTGTTCTCGAGCTCACGCACGTTGCCGGGCCAGCTGTATTCGACGAGCAGCTTGCGCGACTCCGCGTCGACGCCGCGGATGTTCGTCGAGAAGCGCAGATTGTTGCGAGCGATGAAATGGTCCAAGAGGAGCGGGATGTCTTCGCGCCGGTCTCGGAGCGGCGGGATGTGAATGGGGAGAACGTTGATTCGGTAGTAGAGATCTTCGCGAAACCTTCCCGCTTTGGTCTCGGCTGCGAGATCACGGTGGGTCGCCGCGAGAATGCGAACGTCGACCTTGATGTCTTTGCTGTCGCCGAGACGCCGAATCGCCTCTTCCTGCAAAACGCGGAGGAGCTTGACCTGGAGCGCAAGCGGCAGCTCGCCGATCTCGTCGAGAAGCAATGTCCCCCCGGTCGCTTGCTCGAAGAGCCCGGCGCGGTCGGAGTGGGCATCGGTGAACGCGCCTCGGCGGTAGCCGAATAGCTCGCTCTCCAGGAGCGCTTCGGGGATCGCGCCGCAGTTGACGGCGACGAAGGGCTCGCCTCTCCGCTTTGAACGCTGATGGATCGCCCGCGCGACGAGCTCTTTGCCGACGCCGCTCTCGCCCGTGATGAGCGCAGTGGTCTTGAAGTCGGCCATCTTCGACACGGTCTTGAAGACCTGCTGCATCGCCGGGCTCTTCGAGAGAAGGCTCTCGAACTGTGCCCCCTTCTGAATCTCCTGTCGGAGCGCGCGATTCTCGCGACGGAGCGACTCGCGCTCCTCGGCCTTTCGCAGAGTGAGGAGGAGCTCCTCGTTCTTGAAGGGCTTCTGGATGTAGTCGTAGGCGCCGGCTTTGATCGCTTCGATCGCGAGATCGACGCTGCCATACGCGCTCATCACGATGACCGTGATCTCGCTCCCCTTCGCTTTGAGGGTCGAGAGCAAGTCGAGCCCACCCATCTTGGGCATGCGGACATCGGTGAGGACGACGTCGGGGCCGAAGCTTTCGATGAGTGCGAGGGCCTCTTCGCCACTCCCAGCTACCTCGACCTCGAAGCCGTCACGCTTCAAGAACGAGCGGACGACGAGCCGCAGGTTCTCTTCATCGTCGACGACCAGGACGCGTTTCATGGCACCGCAAACATTTCAACCACACTCAGACCTCTTTCGCAATTAGTAGCAACACGGACCGAGCCCCACGCGTACCTGTCGAAATTTCGACGCACGGTTGACGCGGCGGAATCGCGAGGCCTAAGTGGCGCGTTTTCGTGAGTTGAAGCCCGTGCTCGTCGGATGTTCCGTGCTCGTGAGCGGTTCCGAATGCACGGCACGGAGATCGCAGACGAGCGGCCGAATGGGTTGCCCTACGGCGGGACCAGTCGCCGGTTCGAACGAACCGATCGACCACCGAGCCGAGGGCGACCCCGATGTGCCGAACCGATGCGGTGAGGCAACTGCCGTGAGGCAAACGCCGTGAATCAACGCGCACAGCGCACCGAGCGAGTGAGCAACCCATGACCCTGCGTGACCGACTCAGCGATCAAACCAAGAAGGTAACGTCCTCTTCTCTCGTCCTGCGCCTCTTGAGCGACGATCGCGTGATGCGAGTGACCGAAGGGGTCCTCGACGCACGCAACCGCTTCGACGCGGCGAAAGAGTTGGCGACCCAAGCCTTGCTCGTCCTTCGCGACGGTCACGCCCTGCCGTCGATCGATCCCTCCATGGAGGGCAGCGACTCAGACGTAGTCACGTCGAACGGAGCCGCGAAGACGAACGGACACGCTGCGAAGAGCTACGGCGCCAACGCCGCGAACGGCGAAACGCACTCGCTGAAAGCGACCTCGAGCGCGACCGACATGACGGCGACCCCAGTCGGTCCACGGAACCAGTCGGAGCAAGATCTCGCGCAGTCGATGGCCGACCGCGCAAGCCTCTCGAAGGTCGGTGGACGCGACGTCTTCGACAAGTGCTTCAAGTTCATGACCGCCGACCACGCGCGGTCGATGGGCGTCTATCCTTTCTTCCGACCGCTCGACTTCAACAACGGCCCCGAGGCGCAGCTCGAAGGCCGCACGGTCACGATGCTCGGGTCGAACAACTACCTCGGGCTCACCACGCACCCGAAAGTCCGCGAGGCCGCGAAGCAGGCCATCGACAAGTACGGCACGAGCATGACCGGCTCACGTCTCGTGAACGGCACGATGCGTCTTCACAACGAGCTCGAGACGAAGCTCGCCGCCTACCATGGCAAAGAAGCGGGTCTCGTCTTCACGACGGGCTACCAGGTGAACATCGCGACGATCTCGGCATTGCTCTCGAACAAGAGCTCGGTCGCGGTCATCGACAAAGACGTTCACGCGTCGATCTACGACGGCGTGCGGCTCGGCATGGCGAACAAGGCTCGCATGGTGCGCTACAAGCACAACGATCCGGCATCGCTCGACCAGGCGCTCAGCGAGATCGACGCCGGCGAAGGCGCGCTCGTCATCACCGACGGCGTATTCAGCGCCCAAGGCGAGATCGCGAACCTCCCTGGCATCGTCGAGGTCGTGAAGAAACACAAGGCTCGCATCTTCGTCGACGACGCACACGGCCTCGGCGTTCTCGGGCCAGGCGGTCGCGGCACTGCAGCGCACTTCGGCGTCGCGCAAGACGTCGACCTCATCGGTGGAACCTTCTCCAAATCGCTCGCCTCGATTGGCGGCTGGCTCGTCGGCGAACGCAAGGTCCTCGACTACATCCAACACTTCGCTCACAGCTTCTTGTTCGCCGCGAGCGCTGCTCCGCCTTGCGTCGCCGCCGCGATGGCAGCTCTCGAGGTCATGCAAGAAGAGCCGTGGCGCCAAGAGAAGCTGCGTGAAAACTTCACATACATGCGCACCGAGCTCAAGCGGCTCGGTTTCGAGCTCGGCAACACCGACACGGCGGTCATCCCGATCTACATCCGGCAAGATCTCCGCACCGTCATGATGTGGAAGAGCCTCCTCGACGACTACAGCATCTACGTGAACCCGTTCATCACGCCTGGTGTGCCGCCGAAGCAGCAGGTCCTGCGCACGAGCTACATGGCGACGCACGAGCGCCATCACCTCGACCGCGCGCTCGAAGCTTTCGAGAAGGTCGGCAAGAAGTTTGGCGTCATCTCGTGAGCGTCTGAGGCGCCATCGCCGACCGAGGCCATCGGTCGGCGGGCCTTGATCCGCGAGGCCGATCGCCGCACGGTTCGGCCATGGCCGCTTTCGAAATCGAAACACACGAACACGTCGCAACGCTCTGGCTCGCCAACCCCGAGCGTCGCAACGCCATGGGTCCGGAGTTCTGGGCAGAGCTTCCTGGAGCGATCGCGAAGCTCGACACCGACGACGCCGTGCGAGCGATCGTGATCGCCGCCAAGGGTCCCCACTTTTCGACGGGGCTCGACCTCGTGCGCATGAGCGGCGAGCTCGGGCCCGCTCTGCTCTCTGGCGGCCTCGCCTCCGAACGACTCGCGCTCCTCAAGAAGATCCATTGGATGCGGAGCGGCTTCGACGCCATCGTCGCGAGCAACAAGCCGTTCGTGGCCGCCGTGCATGGCGATTGCATCGGAGGGGGCCTCGACCTCATCGCCAGCTGCGACGTCCGCGTGGCGAGCGCCACCGCCCGCTTCAGTCTGCGTGAGACCAAGATCGCGATCGTCGCCGACATGGGCTCGCTCCAACGCCTAGAAGGCATCATCCCGCGCGGTCACCTGCGCGAGCTCGCATTCACTGGTAAAGACATCGACGCTCAGCGCGCGCTTCGCATCGGTCTCGTGAACGACGTCTTCTCGACCGACGACGAAGCACTCGCGGCGGCGCGAGAACTGGCCAACGAGATCGCCGAGAACAGTCCGCTCGTCGTCCAAGGCACGAAAGAGGTCCTTCGCATCACGGCGCGCCACGGCGAAGAGGCCGGATTGGCCTACGTCGCGACCTGGAACGCGGCCCACCTCGCGAGTGAAGACCTACGCGAGGCCATGACGTCGTTCATGGAGAAGCGCAAACCGGTCTACCAAGGGCGCTAGCGCAGCTCGAGGTCGTCGTTGGGTGGTGAAAATGCCCACCCAACGTCGAAGCCCTGTGAACCCCACGTCCACTTTGCGTGAACCAGGGTTCACTAGCGACGTGCTTTGCGTGGTTTCGAGAGGGGAGCGCCCACCTTGGGCAGGTGGTATGCCCTGTGCTTCGAGCCGAAGAGCTTCGGGGGATTGCTGTCCTCCCTTTCACTCTCGAGCTCCCGCTGGAGGTTCTTCATCATGCTGGCCCAATCGACCCGTGGCCTTCGCGCTGCTTCCAGCGCGAGCTCGACTCGCGGTCCGCTCGCGTTCTTGTTCGGCGCCCTGCCACTCTTCGTGGTGCCCATCCTGGCCGCGGGGTGCAACGGCTGCGAATCGGGCAACATCCAGTGCGACTCGAACGGAAACTGCACGATTTGTGACTCCTACGGCTGTCACGACGCGAATCCATCGCCGACGACCGGATCCGGATCGAGCCACGGCGGTGCTGGGCAAGGCGGCGCCAGTCAAACCGGAACGGGTCAAGGCGGATCCTCAGCTCACGGTGGCGCGGGCGGCACCGGCCCAACCTGCGATGCGACCGTCGTCACCTGCCCGTGCACCGATGTCGCGCAATGCGCGAGCGGCGATTCGTGCATCAACGGCCTCTGTCTGCCGGGCTGCAACAACGACATCGAGTGCGGCGCCCAGAAGGTCTGCGCCAACGGTCAATGCGTCGCTGGATGCAACGCCGAGGTCTCCTGTTCGGCCGGCTACGAATGCGTCGGCGGTGGCTGTCTCGTCGACACGTCGAACCCGCAATGTACCGGACCCCAAGACTGCAGTGGAGCAGTCTGCGTCAACGGGCTCTGCACGACGAAATGCGCGCTCAACGCCGACTGCCCGAACGGCGAGCTTTGCGACTCGGCGACCAAGTCTTGCTTCCCCGACCCGACGCCAAAGCCCATTTGTGGAGGCAATGTCAGCTGTCCAGGCATCGGTCAGGTCTGCAGCGCCGACGGCTACTGTCGCTATCCATGCTCCACGGTCCAAGAGTGCAAGCTCATCGACAGCCGCTTCGTCGCCTGCGACCAATCAGTCTGCAAGACCCAGGAAGAAGTGAATCCTCAGTGCGACCTGGCTCACCCCTGCCCGAACGGCATCGCGTGTGTCTCCAACAAGTGCGTGCCCTGAACCAAGACCACCACTGAGAACGACTGACCGAGACGGGCGACGGCGTCCTTCGAGAGGTCCGAAAGACGCGCCCAGCCTCCGCTCGGCGCGTCTTCGTCGTTTTCTGCTCTTGTCGTCGGCGGCGATGACTCGCATGCTCCGCGCCATGCGAAGCTCGGAGGTCACGCGCTCTCGGCGATGGGTCGCCTCGCTCCTGCTGCTCCTCGGGGCGCTCGGTGCTCTCGCCAGCGAAGCTTCGATCGCCCACGCTGATTCGATCGCGGTCATCGATCTGCAGGGTGCCGTGATGCAGACCGAAGACGGCATCCGCGCGCAGGCGACCTTGAAGAAGCTCTTCGACAAACGCCAACAAGATCTCGACGGCAAGCAGGCGCAGCTCGCGAAGATGCGCCAAGACATCGAGCGTCAGGCCCGGATCCTGTCGCGCGAAGCCATCTCTCGCCGAATGGATTCCTGGCAGCGCGAAATGGTTCAGCTCCAGAGCGTCTTCGTCGACTACGACAAGGAGCTCCAGAAAAAGCAGGGCGAGCTCACCGCACCGATCATCCAGCGCATGATCGGGATCATCGGCCACCTCGCCAAGCAGAACAGCTACGACCTCGTGATCGACAAACGCGCCGCCCCCTACTCGCGCTCCGATCTCGATCTCACCGAACGGGTCATCCAAATGTACAACTCGGGCGATACCGGCTCACCGTAGATTTCAATACAATTGGTTTTTCGTTGCAGTAGCAACCCACCTTCTTCAGACCGAGGAACGAGCTTGAACCAGCGATCGCCCGAGACCGCCGCCATGCGGCTCGACATCCACCAGATCCTGTCGATTCTTCCTCATCGATTCCCGTTCGTGATGGTCGATCGAGTCACCGAAGTGATTCCGAAGCAGTCGATTCGTGGCCACAAGGGGGTCAGCTACAACGAGCCTTGGTTCCAAGGGCACTTCCCTCAGCGTCCGATCATGCCCGGCGTCCTCATCCTCGAATCGCTGGCCCAGATCGGGGGCATCCTCGCGTACGCATCCGATCCATTCGACGCCACGACGAGCCTCATGTTCTTCCTCGGCGTCGACAAAGCGAAGTTCAGGCGAACCGTCGAGCCGGGCGACCGGCTCGATCTCTATGTCGAGGTCCTCCATCACCGCTCGAACGTGTGGAAGCTGCGGGGCGAAGCGAGCGTCGACGGGTCGCTCTGCGCAGAAGCCGAGCTCTTGGCATCGGTCGTCGATCGTCAACCCTGAGAGCCAATCGGCAGCCGAGCAAAGAAACGTCTCGAGCGACACGCCTCCGACGATCGAGCTCCTGCTCTCCGAGCATCGAGATCAGCTACTTCGCGAGCTCGATTTGGCACTCGCTCGCGTCGAACTCACCTGGCTGGTAGAGCGTCGCTTGCAGCCAGTCGGTGAGGCACCGATCGCCGGGCTTGCCCTGATCCCAGACGCGCCCCCCCTTGTGCTTTTCGCTCAGACGCGGCTTCCGCACGAGCGTCAGATCTTCGGGCTTCAACGCACCGGTGACGACCTTGTTCATGAGCTCGGGCTCGAGACCGCAAAGGGCGCGATAGTTGAGCGCGATCTCGTTATCGGTCGTGGGCTCGCTGCCACCCGGGAAGTAGTTTGGGTTCTTCACTTCCTTCTTGTCGGGAGCGCGGAGTCCGATGCTGCCGTAGATGCGAAGCGGACGGGCCGGGTTACCGTGGCAATCGAGGGTGCCACAGCGCTGCTCGAGCACTGGCGAAACCTTCTTGAAATCTTCTTCTGGCGGACACTTCACCGTAGTGATGCCGCTCGCATCGACGCAGCTCGCGAAGGCGAGGCCGGTGAAGGCCATGAGAGCCAACGCGCCCGCCAGCCGGGCTCGGCGAACCCCTCGGGCGGCCACGAGTTCGGCCGCACGAAGAGCAGGCAAGTCACGATCGACCGGTCTCATCACCCACCTCCCGTCGAGGTGATCGAAGTCGTCGACTGGTTCGATCCGTCGGTCGGGGGCTTTCCAGTGCAGGTCGCGCTCACTTTTGGAAAGAGGGCCGTGTCGTCAGGACCGTTGCAGTAGATCCAGCCGGTCGAATCGTACCAGACGGGATTCTGCGTCTGGTCGATCGCCGCGCCGCGACCGTAGAGCGTGTGGCAAGAGGCACACGAACCATCGCGATTGATGTAGCTGCCCATCGCCTTGACCTTGCGAACGGGGTTGCCCTGATCATCTTTGGTCATCGCACCCTGCGCATCGTAGACCGGGTATCGAATCTCGGCGGCGATGGGGAACTGAGGGTCCCAGGTGTCTTTCGTGATGAAGAAGTTGCCGATGCAGTTCGTGGTGGCGGTGTGTGTGTCACCGATCGCATCGGTGAGCACCACGTCGACGTTCTCGACCGTGTTGAAGCTCTTCAGATCGGCGAAGACGGTGCCAGCGACCGCGAACTCGGGCTTCGCGCCGTAATACTTCGAGTGGCAGAGGAGGCAAGGCTGCCCTGGTCGATGGAATGAACCCTGCGGCACGCCTTGCTGCTCGCCACCGAGCATCGCGATCTTGTCGTCGACGACGGGGTTTCCGCATGACGCAGCAAGCGCCGTCGCCAGCCCGAGCGTGACGAGTGCGAGCGTCGTCGTCGCGACGCCACGATCTCGGCGAGAGCGCCGGCGCGAGGTTTTAAATCGAAGCTCGTTTTTCATTCGAAATCCACCTCCGCACCGAGGGCGCTGAAGAATCCAACGCGCTGTAAGATAAAGAGAGTGTCCAAGAACCGCGTGTAAATCACGTCGGCCGCAAGGGTGAAGGCAACGTTCTTCTGCTCGCCGAGCGCGAGCCGCATCCCACCACCCCCGGTGATCCCCACGAGCGGGCCGAGCTCGCGATCGCCCGTCCGGAGCGCCGGGAGCTGGATGCCTTGCGGCGTCGGAGTCGCCGCATACGCGATGCGCCAGAAGTCGGCGCCCGTCTGAAAGTGCGCGCGGAGGTGCGGCCAGATTCGGAATCGATCGCCGACGTCGATGGGCAAGGTGATGTCGGTGGTGCTCGCCTTGGTGCCCCAGCTGTCGACGTAGCCCCGCTCCTCGGCGCGGAAAGTCACGTCGGTGAACCGGTGCGCGATGCGGCCGGCGATCGCATAGCGTTGGCGATGGAGCGGGAGTTGTTCGAGCATCTTCTCGGGGTCGCGGACCTGGTTCACCGCCTGGATCGTGAGCCCCGGCAAGATGAGCGGGACGT
This sequence comes from Polyangiaceae bacterium, assembly GCA_043755175.1. Lineage (GTDB taxonomy): Bacteria > Myxococcota_A > Polyangia > Polyangiales > Polyangiaceae > CAYYKK01. The sequence continues at coordinate 15,199 of JAYUUB010000109.1, forward strand.
CGGTCGGCTTGAACGTCGGGATGTAGCGGTAAGGCTTCGAGCTATCGCCGTTTTCTTGGACGAACGTGGCGCCGAGGGTCAGCACCGTCGACTTGTCGAGGACGATGCTCACACCGGCGTTGATCCCGCTCCGAAAAATCTTGTGCGAGTAGGTCGAGTAGGCCGTGCCCGCGCGCCCCGAGATGTCGTAGCCGAAATCGTACGACAGGCTCGGAGTCACTCGCTTGTTGGCGAGGTCTGCCGCGAACGAAGCGCCGACGCCCGTCGCCACGTAGTCGCTCTCGATCGATGCGCTCCCGTTCAGCCCGAGCGTGACTTCGCCGAACTTCTTGGTCCCGCCGAGCGCTGGGACGTACCGCCGATCGATCCATCGGGGCGAGGCGGTCGCGATGATGTCGGTCGAGGCTGCGGTCACGACGTCGACGAGAAACGATCCGCCGACCGACCAACCTTGGGTCGGGCTCTCGACGCTGGCGGTGAACGCCGGAGAGAACACGTCGACGTGATCGGTGTCGTGATACGCGGCGATCTCGGTCCCCATCGTGACGTTGATCGGAGTCTTGTTGCCCGTATCACCGATGCATTTGGCGAGCTCGTCCTTGGTCTTCGCTTTACGGAGACACTGCATGATGGCGGTGTCGTCGACGCGCGCTTCGGCTGGGACGAGCTTGAGATCGATCGTCTCTTTTTTGCCTTCGCCGGTGTCGACGTCTTGCTCGAACGACACATCTTCCGATCCGCTCTTCCCGGTCGCCTTGACACGGTGTTGGCCGGGGTCGACCCACAGCTCGCCGCCGAGCTTGTTGCTCGCGATTTCGACATCGTCGATCTCGACCTTGAGGTCCTCGACCTTCGGTGGTGGACGGAGCACGAGCTTCGGCATCTTGCCAGTGAGGTCGTCGACCTTCGACTGCGCGTTCTTCCCGATCTCGCGAAGACCGCTCTTCGGGGCCTGATCGGCACACGCCTGATAGTCGGTGAGCGCGTCGACCCACTTGCCACCGCGCTCGTGACACGCCGCTCTCAAGTACTGCGTGCTGATGCGGGGCTCGGCTGCGATGGAGTCGCTCGCGTAGCCCGCGCAGTCGGCCCACTCGCGCGCGTCTTCCGATTTGCGCGCCTCTTGGTAGTAGAAATACGCCTCGGGAGACTTCCACCCTTTGACGGGCCGCGTGCTGCCGGAGAACTTTTTGCGTTCGTGACCAGCAACCGGAACCTTGGTGGGAGCGTTGCCCTTCGCCGTCTCCCAGGCCGACTTGATCTTGCCGGCATCGAAGCCTTTGAGCAGCGTGACGCTGGGGTCTTCTTTGATGGCCGCTTTGAAGACCTCTTTGGCCTCGTCTGGTTGATCGAGGCCTCCAGATAGGACAGTCGCGATCGCCACGAGAACCTTCGCGCGCACCTTGGCGCTGCAGCTTCCTTCTTGGCAGACGTTGGAGGCGAGCTGAAGCTTCTCGAGCGCGTCGACGTATTGCTTCTTGCCGTACTCGGCTTCGAAGACGCTATCGACCAGCGTGAGAACTTCATCGTCGTTCGTCGTCTGAGCGATGACGATGCCCGGCACTCCCGCGAGGAACACCGAGCACGCGACGACGAGAGCCGCCACTCGGTCAAGGAAAGTCGATCTAAAGAGCACGCCGCGCCACCATAGCGAATTGTCGGCGATCGCGACGCGAATCATCCTCGATGGAGGTCATCACACAGCCTTGGATCGTTGCCATGCGCTCGGCAGACGCCAATGGTGTTTTCGCTGCGCCGGGCGCTCGACGAGGCGGAGGAGACTCAGTTGCAACCGCAGCCGCTCCCGGTACCCGCGCTTCCGCCAGTCGCCCCCTCGTCGATGGCGCGGAGATGTTGTTCACCCATCCCGGCCAGATCGGCCGCGGTCATGGTCGGGTGAGCGAGCTTGCCGCGTTCGTACGGCGCAACGGGGGTGCACCCAGTACCGAAGGTCGCGACGACCCCGACGACGAGTGCGAGTGCGCAGGCGCGAGCTGCCAGCCTGCCAAACGCGAGCCTGCCAAACGCGAGCCTGCCCAACGCGAGCCTGCCAAACGCGAGACTGCCAAATCCGAGACTGCCAAATCCGAGACTGCCCAACGCGAGCCTGCCGAACGCGAGCCTGCCTAACCGTCGACGAATGGGGTGCATAAGGTCTCCAACGAGCGCGTCGTGCTGGATCACGGAGTTCTCACCTGGATCGTGCGAGCGCTATCGCCCCGCGGCGACAGTTGGTTCTTGGTCGATTTCGGTGCCTCGAACAAGCGACTTTCGCTCATTTTCCACCCGTTCCGCCGGTGCCAGCTCCTCCGCCGGCTCCGCCCATTCCGTCGAGCGACATCCCGCACGCGATCCACTTGGTGACGGTTACCTGATCTGCGGCATCGATGAGACCACCGGGCTTGGGCATCGGCGAGCCGCCGCCGGGCGAAGCGAGCAGATTGCACTGAGCCCACGCCAGCTCGTTGTGGTCGCCCCAATAGGGATCGCCTTGCGGGTTCTTGTAGGCGGAGAGCTTCTTGTAAAAGTCAGCCGCGGTGATGTCGGGCGGGAAGAAAAGGCCGTTCGCCTTCTGCCCATCGGCCGTCGTGCCGTGGCAACCGGTGGCGGTGCAGTTGCCTTTCCCTTGCGTGAAGATCGGAAAGACGGTCGTCGTGAAGCCGACCCCTGCGCAACCGGCCGCGTCGAACTTCACCTTCGCGCATTCGCGAAGCTGCTTCTTCTTTTGGGGGCCGCCGGGGGGCCCGTAGGGGCACTCGTCGCCCTTGTCGCTCGACAACGTGTCGTCGGGACAGAGCTGATCATCGACACCACACCCGAACGCCCAGACGCACCCGCTCGCCGCAAAGGCACCGAGGAGCATGAGCCACGCTACGACTGGTGGGCGTCGAAGAGGCATCGGACGTCTGTACATGTTGCCCGCTTCGAGCCAGAAACTCAACCGCACTCATCTCCATTCCAAAGTGCGAAAGACGTGCGCTAAGTTTCGGCAGCGGTCACCCCCGACCACGAGACGCGAAAACAACCCTTCGCATCGAGACCAGCGGCAGTATGTTCGCTCGGTCGATTTTGGGGGGCCCTCAATCGAGCACCAGCCAACGGAGACTACGCTGCATGACCATTCACTCCGCTTCCTCCAAGAGCCCCACGGCGGGCGCCCCGACGAGCCGCATGGCCTCAATCTGGCTCGCATCCGCGTGCGTCGCCGCGTTTCTCGCCGCCGGCTGCGGCGGGGGCACGACCGCCTCGGGCACGACGCCAGAGTCCGGCTCCACGGGTGAAGCCGCTTCGAGCGCCACTCCCGACGCAACGGGCTCGGGTCCGGCCGCCGCCGGACCGACGGTGGCCGAGGTGGGCAAGCAGGCACCAGAAATCGCCGCTGCCTACGTGACCGGAGCTGGTCCCAAGACGCTCGCCGAGGCCAAAGGCAAAGTCGTCATCGTCGACTTCTGGGGTACTTATTGCGGACCCTGCAAAGCATCTTTTCCCAAGTACCAAGAGCTGCTCGAGCAGTTCGGCAGCGATTTGGCCATCATCGCCATCTCCGAAGACGATCCGGACGACGCCAAAGAGAGCAACCTGAAAGACTTCGCGAAGAAGACGGGCGTCAAGTTCACCATCCTTTGGGACAAGACCAAGGCCATGGGCAAGACCTACAACCCGCCGAACATGCCCACGAGCTTCATCATCGACAAAGAAGGCAAGATCGTCAGCATCCACGCCAAGTACGAAAATGGCGACGAGAAGAAGATCGCCGAAGAAGTGAAGGCGCTGATCAAGAAGTAGTCGAGGCGCTCGCGCCCGATTCGAGCAGATCGTCGACGGCCTTCCGTCGCGCCCCGCACACGAAAGCCCTGTTTTCTCGCGCGAGAAGACGGGGCTTTCTATCGTTCGTGGTCGCGGATCGACCAGGCGCTCGCCGAAGTCGAGCTACTGAACCGACCCAGCGCCGCAGTGAGAATCACCAGGCGTGGAGATGAGCAAGTCGTAGTCGCCGGCAGCGAGATCGCGAGGGACGATCACCGACCCGTCGTAGACGCCCGACTCGTCGGTCGAGAGTGAGCCGATGGGCACGCCGTCGGAATGGGCATCGCTCTTGAGCTTGACGTCGATTCGAATGTTGCGACATGGAGACGACCCTTCGGCCTTGCCCTTGATGTGAAGACTCGTCCCCCTCCGGACGTTCTTCTCAATGGAATCGAGCTCGAGCTTGGTCGGGGGCAGATCGTTCGGGCGCGGTGCCGAGGCATTTGCCGACGGGCCCGGAACGGGAGGCGACGACGAGCCGTTCGGATCGTTGGCTACGCTTCCCGAGCTCTTTCCTGGATCGGTGATCCCCGCGTCTTGGCGCATCTTCGACGCGAGCCCTTGCCCCGATCCCGATTGAGCGTTGTCGGGCCAAGAGAACGGGTCGGGGGGAGGCTGGTACTGCGGCTTGGTCCCGTCGGGTGGGTCGTCGATGTTGAGCGCGGCACCACCGAGATCGATCCGGTGCCAGAGCGAGCCGTCGAACACCTCGACCCAGGCGTGGGCCTCGTTGACGATCATCCGGGTTGGCAAACCGAGATGGAGGGCGGTGACGAGGAACGCGAACGCTCGATGTCGGCAGACGCCTCTCTTGGAGAGCGCCAGGTCGAGGTAGATGTCGCCGTGCTCGTGCGGTGGATCGGTCGACGGCGTGAAGCCTCGAAAGTACTCGACCATCTTGGCGGTCGCCTGAGGGACCGTCATCGATCGCGAGACACCGATCTGATCGAGGACCTTCTGCGCGGCAGCGCGATGCGTATCGGGTTGTGGTGGGACGAAAGGCGCGAGTCTCTCCCAACCGACGTTGGCGATCTCGCTTCCGAACGTGGCACGCGCAATCGCAACCTCCATGACCACGCGCACGCGCTTCCGCTCGGTTCCGCGCATGAACCAGTTGTCGGCGCCGTCGGAGAGAATGCTGACGTTCGTCGCCGGTGTCGTGTGCAGCTTCAAAACCCGTGACTTCGGGCCCACAGTGGGAATTCGCACCGGCTCGTCGGGAAGGAGGTCGACCGAGAAGTCGGCATAGAACGGCTCGTCGTCCGAAGTGAGCTGACCGCCGACTGTCTCGACCGAGAGCTGCTGGTGCGCCACCCGAAGCGTGTAGCTGGGGTCGACGGTGTCGTAGGCGCGCAGCCGCTTGAACGGGGAGGTCGATGGAGAAAACGGATCTTCGTAGTTCTCAACCTGGGGTTGACGCGTGTCTCGGTCGGGCTCGTAGGTGCTGTTGGGGCTGTCGTCCGAGGTCCCGCCTGCGTAGAGGTTCTTCGCGTCGGGTGGGCGCGTGGGATCGGGAGCCGTCGCGATGCCGCTCGGCGTGTCGAGCGCGGCCGGGAGGTTGCCGTCGATGGTGGTCGCGGCGAAGCTGACGTCCTCGTTCGGATCAGGCGCGACGTATTCGTGGAGCGCCGAGCTCGGGGGAACAGGGGCCTCTGCATCGGCTTGGATGGCCCCACCGAGCAACACGACGATCGCGGTGAGGCTGACCGCGGAGGTCATGCGAACGAGCTTGGACCTCCGGAGCATCGGCACTTGGAAAAGAGAGCACGTCGTTGGTTCCCAAGCAACGACTGCTGCGTCTCTCGACCGCGCCGAAGCGCGGGGGAATGTGCGGTTTCAGTGCCTGGGAGTACGACGGGGCGCGGAATGCGGGTCTTTCGACTCTCGTGACGCTCCGGCGTTCGACGAAGCCACAGGGGCCGTGGCCGCGGCCAACAAGGCTTTGAGCGGGGCCGTCGGCAGGTCACGCGCGAGCAAATCGGCGTGGGCCACTTGGAGCGCGAGCTCGAAGATCTCGGTTCTGGCGAAGCGTCCGGCGCGACCGCTTTGGAGGCGTGGCAGCACCCCGAGGATGCGCCGCATCGAATCGGCGAATCGACGCGGGATCGCCAAGCGTTCCACGAGCGGCTCGAGGAAGTCGGCCACGGCGATGCTTCGGTCGCGCGCACCTTCGCAAGCCTCTTTGAGGGGCTCGAGAAGCAACAGGGTCCAGAGAAGGGCGTCGTCGAGGGGTCCCTCGGCTTGCGTGCGACGATCGATGTGATCGAGAAGGCGGAAGACCCGCGCCCCCGCAGGAGGCGGCTCCGGACGATTCGGATCAACGGCCGCGCGCGACGACTCCTCGTCAGTGGACCATGCGTCGTAGAGGAGCGACGAAAGCTCGGGGAGCAGCACGTCGAGAACACCAGTCTCCCAAGCGAGGTAGATCGTTCGTCGAGCAGCTCCACCGCGCATGAGACGAAGGATTTCTTCCGAGACCCGGGGTCTTGCGGCCAAGGCGAGGCTATCGCGGCAGAAGACGATGGCGTCGTAGACGGCGGGCTTGATCCCGAGGTCGAGACGGCCCGCGAACTTCAATGCCCGCAGGATGCGCACGGGGTCTTCGTGGAATCGAACCTCGGGATCGCCAATGGTGTTCACCACCTTTCGAGCGAGGTCGTCCATGCCGCCGACCCAGTCGAGAATCTCACTGCGTTCGACGTCGAAGAAGAGCGCGTTGATCGTGAAATCACGCCGCGCAGCATCTTCGTGCGCGTCTCCGAAAACGTTGTCAGCGCGGATCAGGAGCGTGTCGGAATCGGGATCGTCTTCACGGGGGTTGCGCCGGAAGGTGGCGACCTCGATGACCTTGCCCCCATGAAAGAGCACGTGAACGAGGCGAAAGCGACGGCCAATGACGCGCGAGTTCCGGAACAGCTCGCGGACCTGCTCGGGTCGGGCGCTCGTCGCGACGTCGAAATCTTTGGGCCTGCGCCCGAGCATCAGATCACGAACGCCGCCGCCTACCAGGTAGGCCTCGTAGCCGTGTCGAACGAGCCGCCGACACACCTTCTGAACGTCGGGGTCGATCTTCGACTCGTCGAAAGTGCACGGATGGTGGGTAGGTCGATGCTCGGGATCGACATGATCCTCGTTGGCTGGAGGCGGGACGACGCGTCCCTCGTTCTTGAGCCTCGGCGCCTCGGCCCGGGCGCGCTCATCGAACGGAGTGCGATCGGCGCGCGACCGACGATCGCGGGGATCGGGCGCGCGGGGCGCACCGTTCGGGGCACCTTCGACGAATGCGTCGGAGAACGTGGCTTTGGGGAGGTCTTCGTCTTCGTCGGAGCGAGCTGGAACGGAAGACCGCGTGGCGCGTGATGGTCGCCGAGGGGAGCGCTCGCCGGCGAAAACCGCCGATGTAGTGCTCTGGGGGTCGGCGCCCGAGTCTTGTGACGCGGGGCTGCTGAGCGCGCCGCGCTTCGTCGCACCGCTCCGGATCGGGTTTCTCGACCTACCCGGTCGCGTCTCGGAAGCCGCAACCTCGGGCTTGCTCGCTTCGGCCCCCCCAGCATCGGACTGGCCAGCATCGGACCGGCCAGCATCGGACCGGCCAGCATCGGACCTGATGCTCCCGGCTCCGGACCGAGCGGCCGCGTGCGGCGGTCTGGCGGCACCCGCTTCGGCCCTCTTGTGACCCGGCTTGGAAGGAACGACGCCAGTCGACGCCCCCTCCGACGAATCGTTCACGACGACCGCTTGTTGGGTGGTCATGTCGGCCAACGCCGTGGAGGTGCTGCGGCTCGCCCGTGTGGCGCGCTTTCGCGCCGGGCGCGCGGTCGACTTGTCGGAATCTTCGGTTTCGTCGCCCAAGGGCCACGCTTCGCCTTCTAGGCGAGAATCACTCACTGTCATGGGGTCGGCCAACCCAAGGGATGGGTAAGACCTGTTCGCGATAGCAGATACTCTCGTCAGCCGGAAGTATCCCCCACCCGAGCGCTTGGAGCACGCGCTTTTTCGCTGGCTTTTGGTAGCCAAGCCCAATCATCCGAAAAGCTCCCCGGGGAAAAGAGCGGTGATCAGCAAGCTTCGGGGGTTCGCGCGAGCCCCTGTTCGAAGTGAGCCATCGAGGCGAAGCGAGCGTTGGGATCTTTCGCCAAGGCGACCGACAGAACGCGAGCGAGCTCTGGAGACGTTCCGACGACCGGAGGCGGCAAGGCAGAAGCTTGAAGTCTGGCCACCTCTTGCCACGAAGGGTTCGAGAACGGCACGCGTCCAGTGAGGAGCTCGTAAAGCACGATACCGAGCGAATAGACGTCTGCGCTCGGATGGCCTTCTGCACCCGCGAGCTGTTCGGGCGACATGTACTCGGGGGTTCCGACCACGCCGGAGCTGTCGGTGATGCGTCGGGTCCCCGAAGCACGTTCCCCCTCCACCCACGCCGCGCCGAAGTCGAGCACCTTCACGATCTCGCTGCCATCCGGCGCGTGGACCAGGAAGACATTCTCAGGCTTGATGTCCCGATGGACGACTCCCACCGCGTGCCCGGCGGCGAGTCCTCGCGCAGCTCCGCGAACGATGCGGACCGCTCGGCCGAGCGGGAGGCTACGCGAGTGGGCGAGCGTGTCGGCCAAATCGAGGCCGACGAGAAGCTCCATGGTGAAGAAACGCATCTCCCGCAACACGGTCACGGGTCGATGGACCTCGAGGACGTTCTCGTGCCGGATGCGTGCAGCGGCCATCGCTTCTCGCTCGAAGCGGCTGACGATGTGCGAGCGGCTGCCGAGCTCTGGCCGAAGGAGCTTCAGCGCGAAACGGTCGTCGGCGTGGAGGCCGGCCGCAGGGTTGGCCACGTACACGTGACCGATGCCACCGGAGCCCAGGAGCCCGAGGAGACGAAAGTGTCCGGCGAGGGTCGTTCCGACCAGTGACTCGGGTTGAAAGCCTCCTGCCAAAGCTCGTCTCCTACAAGAAATCGATCACGTGACGCACATCGACACTCTCTCCTGGAAAGCTCTTGGCGTCGAACTTCTTGGCGAGCTCCGCGAGGGGTTCAGTGGGCGACGTGAGCTTGTGGCCGTAGGCCTCGGCGATCGCTCTCACGAGGTCACGCGGATCTGTACCTCGCTCGCGTTGTCCTGCGATGGTGACGGCACCGTCTCGCTTCGCGAGGCGTGAACCGTCTGGCCCAGTCAGTAGCGGAACATGAGCATACATCGGCGGCTCGCGGTCGAGGAGATTCGCGAGGAGAGCCTGGCGTGGCGCCGAGCTCACCAAGTCTCGACCGCGCACGACTTCCGTCACATCCATCGTCAAGTCGTCGACGAGCGTGGCGAATTGGTAGCTGAAGACCCCATCTCCCCGACGGAGGACGAAGTCCCCGACGATGCGGGTGTCGACCACGACAGATCCTTCGGCACGATCGAAGTAGCCAATCGTCCCAGACGGCGCACGGAGCCGATATGCAGGCGGCCTTTTGAAAGCACGGTCGACCATTCCGCGGTCTCGGCACGTACCCGGATAGAGAAGCCCTTCCTCGCCGAGGTGGGGCGCACTCGCGACGCGGGCGACCTCGGCGCGCGAGCAATCGCAGAGGTAGACGTGTCCCGCGCGCACGAGGACGGAGAGCGCCTCTTCGTAGAGACCCAGCCGCTCGGACTGCCGATACGGCGCGGCCGGACCGCCCGATGCGGGGCTCTCATCGAAGACGATGCCGAGCCAAGCCAGATCGCGCTCGATCGAGATCTCGGCTCCATCGAGCACCCGCGGGATGTCGATGTCTTCGATACGCAGCACGAGCTTGCCCCCCGAACGGCGCGCCGCCGCCGCACAGAATAGGGCGGCAGCCGCGCTCCCGAGATGCAGCTGCCCGGTGGGTGAAGGAGCGAAACGACCCCGATGCATGGGTCCTCGCGATAGCGCGCCCGATCGTCGGCTGGCAAGCCAGCAATCGCAGCGACCTCCTGTGCAGGGCGGCTGAGGCGCGCTAGAACCTGCCCAGATGGATCCAGAAGCCGAGCCCCGAGAGGAGACCGACGAGCGGTCGAGCGATCCTTCGAGTGGACCGCGGCCCTTCACCTATCGGCTGAACCTCCTGCTCTTCGGGCTCACCGTGGTCTCGGTGTTCTTCGCGGGGGCCCTCTACGCGCAGCACGCGCCCGAGCGCCTCTCGCCCATCGGGATCCTGAAGGTCCTCCCCTACGGCTGGTCGTTCGCCGTCCCGCTCTTGGCGATTCTGCTGACCCACGAGTTCGGCCACTACTTCGCCGCGCGGCATCACAAAGTCGATGCATCGTTACCGTACTTCATCCCGATGCCCCCGATGATCAGCCCGTTCGGGACCATGGGCGCCGTGATTTCGATGCGTGGCCGCATCCTCACACGAGACGCGCTCCTCGACATCGGTGCGTCAGGCCCGCTGGCCGGCCTCGCGATCGCGCTGCCCGTGCTCTGCATCGGGATCGCGACCTCCAAGGTCGAGGTGCTTCATGGCGCCTACTTACAAGAGGGCCAAAGCCTCCTGTACATCGGGCTCAAGCGAATCATTCTCGGCCCCATCCCCGAGGGCAGCGACATCTCGATGAGCCCGGTCGCGTTCGCCGGATGGGTCGGCATGTTGATCACGATGTTGAACCTCCTTCCTGTCGGTCAGCTCGACGGTGGCCACATCGCGTACGCGCTCTTCGGACCGTCGCAAGATCGCTATGCACGATGGGTGCATTCATCGCTCTTCGTCGTCTGCGGCTTCAACCTGGTGCGGTTCCTGGTGCCTGTCCTGCGCGGGCAGAGCGCGTCGACCATCGGCCAGGCCATCGGCAACAGCACGTTCTGGCTTCTCTGGTTCGCGCTCCTCTGGGGGATGCGGCGCATGGCCGGAGGTGTGAACCACCCTCCGACGAATCCGTCGACGCTCTCACCCAAGAGACGCCTCGTCGCGATGCTCTGCCTCGCGCTCTTCGTCGTCCTCTTCATGCCGACACCCATGTCCGAAATGTTCGGCTGAACGGTCTTCGGCGCCGCGAGGTCAGCCCAATCGGTGAGAGCGGCGCGAACGGCGCGCCTTCCCTGGCTCACTTCTTCGGCGGGAATTTCGCTCGCAGAGCGGCGCAAACAGAGGCCGGCGCGTAATGACTCACGTCCCCCCCATGGCTCGCGATTTCTCGAACGAGAGAAGCCGAAATGAACCCGTAGTTCGCGCGCGTCGGAAGGAACATGGTGTCGACGGTCGGATCCATGTCGGCGTTTGCGTGAGCAATCTGCAGCTCGTATTCGAAGTCTGTAGCCGCTCGCAGACCGCGCACGATGACCCGTGCCTCGACGGTCTTGCAGTAATGGATGAGCAACCCATCGAAGCGCTCGACACGTGCGTTCTTGAACGGCCTCGTCACCTCTTCGAGCATGGCGAGCCTCTCATCGAACGTGAAGAGCGGGCTCCGCGTCGGGTGGACACCGATCGCCACGATGACTTCGTCGAACAACGCCGTCGCCCGTTCGATGAGATCGAGGTGGCCGCGCGTGACGGGATCGAAGCTCCCCGCGTAGATCGCGACGATGGGACTCGACGGAGGATCGATGAGAGGCGTAGCGCTCATTTCTTGGGCGTGGGCTTCACGGCGGGCTTGTCTTTGGGCGCAGCTTTCGGTGCAGCTTTGGGCGCAGACGGGCTCGCCGGCTTCTCTTTGGGGCTCAGACCCATTTGGGGTCCGGGACCACCGTCGGGCAGGCCCAGCTGCAGGCCAGGCCCGAGACCACCTGGACCGCCCAGGCCCGGAATCTCACCCTCGTTCATCGGGTCGCCGGGGCCTCCCATTCCGGGCGTCGGGCTCGGTGCGTTCAGCATCTGCTGGAGGAGCGTGTCATCCTCGATCCACATGATCCGGCCGCCGTCGCTCAGCGTGATGCGGTAGTTCGCGAGAATCGGGCTCCCGATGATGCCGTCGACGTCGAACTTCAGGCCCTTTTCGATCTCCGCGACCGGAGCGCCGAAGACGCCCGGAACGTGACGGAGATCAAAAGCTCCGAGCTTGAGCAGCGGAACGACGCCCTCCTTCAGCTTTTGCTCCGGATCGCCAGGGATGGGCTTGAGATCCGACGCAGTGATGCCTGCTTTTTCCCACCCGTGCTCGTCGAGGGCGATCGGGAATCGCATGCCGCTGTCGACGAAGAGCGCCGCACGCGAGTCGTCGGCGGCCCCGAGCGGCGTCGAGATCACCATCCCGCCGCCTCGCGCGTAGTAGAGGTTCACGCGCGTGGCGTTGGGGGGCGGTTGAGGAGCGTACGTCCGCGCCACGAACTGCCGCCCGGTGTAATCGATCGTCACGTTCAGGTGTCGGAGCAGATTCACTCCGAGCAGCGCTTTGATCGGGGCCCCCAGCTCCTTCGAGACGCCGGTCAGGTCTTGCGTGAGCGCCGGAACGTCGCTCACTTCGAGACGGCCACCGAGCCGCAACGAGATCCAGCTCGGCTCCGAGCGCGAGCTCGAGTCGATGACGACCTCGGCCATGCCGGTCGAGACCATCGCCAGCGCTTGCTCACCGTCGATTTCTACCGGAATCACGAGGTAGGGAGCGATCGGGCTCACCTGAGCCATTTCGACCGACGCCAACATCGCGCCGGAGGTCGCGAACGGAGTTCGGCCCTCTCCGCGTCGCGCCAAGGTGGCGATGGCCTTTGCCCAATCGTCGCGAACCTCGGGGTCGTTCAGCATCCCCTCGAGCTCGTCGGCTGCCGCCGAAAGGTCGCCTCGATACCAATAGGCCCGGCCTCGGAGTGCTTGGGCGTCGGAGCCCTGGACGCCTTTGAGAAGGCGGATCGTCTCGTCGTACTCCAGCCGCGCGAGCGCGACGCGCGAGCCGAGCAGCCTGACCTCGGGATCGCCAGGCGCCAGGCTCAACGCCTTTTGAATGGCTTCGTGTGCCTCGTCGACACGAGCCTGGCCGAAGTCTTTCTCGGCGCGCTTGAACCACTTGTTCGCAGCCTCGGGGCGCTCCGAGCCTGGCGATCGCGCCTCGGTACAGCTGCTCAGCGCAACGGGAGCGCCGAGCACCGACGCGAGGAGCAGAACCACGAAGGATCGCGATCGCAGCCGAGACATCCAACCGGAGGGGCTCGAAGACGCTGGGAAGAAGACGGACGACTCGCTGAACAACTTCACGACGATCCTCGCTGCGAGCAAAGCTCGGGGCCCGGTTCGAAATGACCCGAGCGGGGGAAGCGCGATCGTCGAAGTCTCGAAGCGAGCTCGACGGCCGCACGAAGCGACGCGACCCGAGAGCGAGGGCTCCGAGGTCCGGGAGTGCAGATAGTCAAAATCCGCCCGCGGGTCGAGTCTCCGTTCGTGCTTTGCGTCGCCTCGTTCATTTCGAGGAGCTGAGGACCGGACGGTCGGAGGCGTCGCAAAACGCGATCTGGACCCAAAGGTTCGGCGGAACCTCTGTCGGAGCAGCCTTTTCGCAGAGAAAGAAATCGGAGCACCCCTCGCAGGCGCTGCACGAAGTCGCGGCGAAGGCAGGACAGTCGGGGGTTTGCAGCTGAGACGCGCAGCCCGTCGTCTCGAGCGCCCCCGTGAGAGGATCGATCAGGCACCCAGTTGGAATAAGGCAGTCCGGGTTCTCGCTCGGGGTCGTGCTCATCAGCGTGACGCCGACGCATGCACCTCCACTCCCACCGGCACCGCTCGTAGAGCTCGTCGAAGACGTCGACGCATCATGACAAGCCGTCACCCGCTTCCACGCTCCAGAGACGCAGTCGTAGAGGTCTTGACAGGTCGCGTCGTCACACGTCCCGCCTCGGCCGATGGGACAGCCGGCACTCGGGATTTCGCCGCACAACTGAAGTGCAGCAGGGTCGCTGATGCAGCTCGACTGCAACGACGCACTAAAAAGCCCAAAGAGCCCGATTGGCAGCAGGAATCGAGAAAAACGGTTCATCGAACGGGTCGACCCTAGTCCGGCAGGCGCCGGTCCGGAAGCGGGTTGGCGCGAGCTTTCGCTCGTCGCGATGCGTGCAGGATCGCTGTCCCTAGGCCCGTCGCTGTGGAGTAGTATCCCGTCCCCATGCGCATCCGGACCCTCGCCGTGCTCTTCGCCGTGGCTGCCGTCTCGAGCGGGCTGGGGGCGCTCGCTTGCTCGCCTGGCGCTCCCTCCACGCAATCACCCGACTCGGCGGCTCAGACGTCGAGCAGTGGATCGGCCGCGAGGAATGCCCAGACTACGACCGCCGCCACGGGCAGCAGCGCTTCGACGCCCGTAGCCACAGCCGACGACTTCGCGACGTGCAAGAACGCCGTCGGCAAGAACGCTTCGGTCGAAGTCGCGAACCCGCCCCCCGATGGCGGCGTCGTGATGAACAACGCGCAAACGGCTGGTGATGCCGGCAGCAGCGACCGGACCTCGAAAATCATCGACGTCGTCATGGCGAGCCGCGACAAGTTTCGATGCTGTTTCGACCTTTGGGGCCGACAGAACCCAGGAAAAGAGATCAAGGTCGGGCTGAGCCTCGAGCTCAAGCCTTCGGGCGAAGTTCGCACGGCGCAGTTCAAAGCCGACGAGACCGAGCTGAAAGACGCCACCGTCGAGAAGTGCATGAGCGCGGTCGCCAGCACCCTTCCCTTCCCCGAGTCGCCCAGTGGCAAAGACACGACCTACATTCACCGGTTCGTCTTCAAGTCGCATCGGTGAGCGAAGCGCCTCGACGCGCGACCCGAGCGCCCTCGTCTTCAACGCGGGCGCAGAACGAGATCGAGAGCCGGTAGCTTGAGCGAAGCCCCTCACCCCCAACGAATTTCGGTCTCGGGTCGCAATGCCTATGCAGACCTGCTTCGAGACACGCGCGGGCTCCGTCGCGAGCAGCAACAAGCACGCGACGCATGGTTTGCGAAGCTCGCCGCCGACAAGAAGGATGAGGTGCTGTTCGAGCTGGAGATTCTCCTCAAGGGCCTCGCCTGCTTCGCGAATCCTCGCAACCACCCTGGGTCGGCGAGACGCAGGACGATCGTCTCGCTCGACTTCCGCGAGCACCTCTTCCACGCCAAAGACGGCATCTTGCGGATCGTGCAGCTGTCCCGGCTGCTCCTCGGTGAGCGCGACCGCGCCTTCGTCTTCCACCGATACTTGGAGACGGTGCTCCCCGAAGACAGCGCGCGGAACCGCTTGCTCAACAACGCGCTCTCGCAAGAAACGCCTGAGTCGAGCCTGTTCGTCTTGCGGCATGGGCTGACGAACTTGGTCGAGGTCACCAACGGTCTTCTGAGACTGAATCGCATCAACTTTCGGCTGTTCTACGCGCAGCTGGCTGCCGCGATGCGAGAGACGGCGCTGTCGGCGTTCTTCAATCCGCTCGCGGCGCTCGAGTTCCGACCCGAGTTCGACCGAATCTCCTCGGCCCAGGTGCTCGAGCTCATCCAAAGCGTTCCCGGCGAACAGGCACATCGTCTCGTCGCGCTCACGTTCCTCTCGCTCTTTCGGATGCTGCGCTACCTACGTCTGCTCGACGCGATCGCGCTCGATCATTCCGACAAGCGTGTCGGAGGCCGCGCGTACCTCGTGCTGGCGGTTCTGCGCAGTGATGCGCGCGCCCTCTCGAATTTCCTCCGCCGACGCTCGGGCAGTCTGCTGGCCGATAGCTACCACGAAGACCTGCTCAAGGTTCCGGCCTCCGAGATCGCACGACGACACGACGACCTGTTCGCCGAAGGCCATCGGCTCATCGGCATCAAGGCCGCGCTCACGGGTGTCGCAGCGAACCTCCGGATCGAGATGCGTCGAACGTTCGAGCACGACCTCCCTCCGGTCGAGGTCGCCACGCCCGAGCACGAGCTTCGGTTACGCATCCGCGAGGTGACGAAGAACCTACGACCCGCGCTTTTCAACGCGATCCTCTTCTTCGGCAAGTCCTTGGGTGCGCGGGTCGAAGAGGGAGTGTTCGACGATCAGGCGGCGCGTCGCGCATCGAGCGAAAGGCTCCGGCGCGACATCTGGATGTTTGCCCAGATCGCACGTGCGTTCTCACAGAAGGCACGCCACGCAGATCCGTCGCTCGACCAATGGGGCAAGCGATCGACGTTCGCGTTCGTCCGCGAGTTTCTCTCTTACTTCCGCGCGATGGGATATCCGCTGCTCCGAGTCGGCGACTACCCGCGCTTCGACGCGTTCATGTCGGCAATGGCCGCGCTCGAGGAAACCGATCTGCTCGATCCGCAGCGGTTGCTCGCCGCCGTCGAAGAAGCAGAAGCGTTCTTCGAGTTCCTGACTGGCCTCTTCGAACGAATCTCGCAGCGTGATGAGCTGAGCGGTGTCGCATTCGACAAGCCGGCTGCAGCACGTGCGTTGAGGCTCTATCTCGGGGACTGAGCTCAGCGGGGTCGGTGGAAAACCAAGCGCAGATCGACTTGGGCGGTTTGCGCCAACCCCAAGGGTGTAACGCTGGCACAGACGCCAACTGTGTCACTGGGTGGCACCTTTCAGCGGAGCCGCCGAGGTCGAGACAACTATAATGCAACTTGAGATCCAGCGACCTGTCGGATCCTGGCTCTGGCGTGGATCGCTTTTTGCCCCGGAGGCCGTTGTTCGTACCGCTGCCAGCAAGTAACGCCCCAGCGGCGTAACGCAGCCACAAAGCACGAAAAGCGGCTTCACCTTGGGGCTATACCCGGGTGAGCCACTCTCGATGCCCCCTACTTGGGAAAGTAAGCTAGCAAAGCAACCAACCAGTCGCGATGACCCAATGCCGCGTTGGCAAGCTCCGATGGTGAACCGCCTTCTTACGGGCAACTCAACCTCGAGCGCACACTGCGGGGCCTTCGACCCGTAGCGTGAGCCCGTGCGGCGGGCAAAGCTCACCGCACTTCAACGGAGCTCACCGCGACTGGAAGGAGCTATTCAGACTCGTCGTGCGAGCCCATCGCAGGAGCAGGCGCCGCTGGAGCCGGCGCAGCCTTGGCCTTTCGCGGTGCAGCCTTGCGCTTGGGGGCGGCCTTCTTGGCAGCCTTCTTCGGAGCAGCCTTCTTGGCAGCCTTCTTCGGAGCGGCCTTTTTGGCAGCCTTCTTCGGAGCGGCTTTCTTGGCAGCCTTCTTCGGAGCGGCCTTCTTCGGGGCAGCCTTCTTCGCCTTCGCGACCTTGGCGGCCTTGCCGGCGGCCGGCTTCTTCGCCGACTTGGTGACTTTCTTCGGGGCTTTCTTAACAGCAGTCTTCTTAGCAGCCATCTGTGTCCTCCTGGGTGGTGCCCTCGTGCCTGGATCGACGTCGGGGCAACAGATGTTGCACGACGTATATTGCCACGCATGGGCATGGTCAAGGAAAAATGTTTGGCGCTCCGGTCTGGCACCCCAAGTTGTGCCCATCTTACTCCGCATTCATTGCACACGTTGAACGCAGGATCAGATGCCGAAAATGGTGCTTGACAGAAGCATGGATCTTTTAGGCTTGCGTTCCAGTCGCATTTATGTATGCAGGCATCCAGATTCCGTGCCCAACGGAACCGAAAAACCCTAGTTTTGTGGGCAGATCTCGAACTGCACAGGCGCTGCCTGGATCACGACGACAACGGTCTTGACAAATTTCGAAAGGCGTCGGATCCCGAGGTTGATCGAGGCTTGATCGTGGCGCGCGGAGACGTCGACGAGCGACCTCGAACCCATCCGAAATTCGAGTCACGTCGACCGCGAAAAAAAATGCTCGAAGGCGTGCTCGGACGTCGAGATCGGGCACCTCGAAGGGGGGCCAAACGGACCTTCGGTCGTTCTCGCTCGCGCCTCTTGAACCT
Organism: Polyangiaceae bacterium; assembly: GCA_043755175.1. GTDB lineage: Bacteria > Myxococcota_A > Polyangia > Polyangiales > Polyangiaceae > CAYYKK01. The sequence goes on from JAYUUB010000109.1 coordinate 32,746, forward strand.
CCACGCCGTCGTCTTGTAGCTTCCGCTCGCCAGGGCCGTCGCAAGGATGGCTCACGAGACCGCATTCCGTCGGGCACGGAGCCGCGACGGGTGCCTCACGAGAGAAGTCCGAGGGCGCCCGCCCTCACCAAGGAGGATCAGCATGCTTCTGAGTAGAGTCAGCGGCCTCATGTTCGCCGTGACGCTCACCGCATCGCAGCTCGCGGGCTGCGGCCCGAGCCAAGAAGAGTTCGATGCGAAGGTTCGCGAAATCGAGAAATTGAAGACGGCTCTGTCAGCGGAGCAGGATCAGAACAAGAAGGCGCAGCTCGAGATTTCCGATGGGCAAGCCCGCATCGAGCAGCTCAAGGAGCAGCTCAAGAACGCGGGCGTCGACATCTCGAACCTCAACGCCAACCTGGAGCAACAGGCTCGAGCGCTCGAAGACTACAAGAAGCGCGCGGAGCAGCTCGAGGCCATCCGAAAGAAGTTCGAGCTTCTCAAGTCCAAGCTCGATGCCCTGACCAAGCTCGGACTCAAGGTCGTCATCCGCAAGAACCGGATGGTCATCCAATTGCCGGGCGACGTCCTCTTCGACTCGGGTCGAGAGACCCTGAAGAAGGAGGGCAAAGACATCCTCACCAAGGTCGCCGAGGTCATTCGAACCGACTCAGGCTTGGCGGCGCGAACCTTCCAGGTCGCCGGACACACCGACAGCCAGGCGCTCAACGGCGGCGCTTTCAAAGACAACTGGGGTTTGAGCGCGATGCGTGCGCGCGAGGTGCTCACGTACCTCATCGGCCCCGCAGACAAAGGCGGTGGCGGTCTCCAGGCGAACCAGTGGTCGGCCGTGGGCTACGGCGACACCGATCCGATCCAGACCAACGACACTGCCGATGGCCGCCAGGCCAACCGTCGGGTCGAGCTCGTCGTGATGCCGAATGTCGAAGAGATGATCGACCTCAAGACGCTCACCAAGTGAGCCAGCGATGACCGAAAGAGGAGGAGCAATGCTCGAAGCCGGCGATCGCGTGGCCGCGATCGACATCGGCACGAACTCTGTGCTCCTTCTCGTTGCCGAACTGTGCCGCGACGACGGACGGCTCACTCTGCAGCCGGTCGTCGAGCGGGCCACCATCACTCGCTTGGGACAAGGCGTGGACCGAACGAGAGAGCTCGCCCCCGACGCCGTCGAACGAACCCTCGCGTGCCTGAATCAATATGGTGAAGAGATCCGCTCGCTCGGCGTGAAGCGGATCGATGCGGTTGGTACGAGCGCCATGCGTGACGCGCGTGGATCCGAAGGCTTCCGCTGCGAAGCGAAGCGGTTGTTGGGAATCGAGCCTCGCGTCATCGGTGGCGAAGAAGAGGCGCGGCTCACGTTCATCGGTGGCCTCTCTGGCATCGAAGCGAGAGGACCGGTCTCCGTGTTCGACATCGGCGGTGGCTCCACCGAGCTCATTCGGGGTGACCTCGCGACGCGCGTCGAGTCAGCGGTCAGCTTGAACGTTGGCAGCGTTCGGCTCACCGAGCGTCACATCAAGAGCGACCCACCGACGTCACAAGAGCTCGAGGCCTGCCGCGCCGATATCGAGCGTGAGCTCGACGGCCTCACTGGGCCATCATCGCTCGCGCAACCTCTCGTCGGAGTCGCTGGAACGGTGACGACCATCGCAGCCATCGCGAGAAACATCGCGCCCTACGACGGGGCCCGAGTTCACGGGCTGACACTGACCCTCGATGAGGTTCGTACGACCTCCGACCTTCTCGCTCGAACGCGGCTCGCAGAGCGAGTCGAGCTCCCCGGGCTCTCGCCGAAGCGAGCCGACGTGATCGTCGCTGGGGCGCTCCTCTGTCGGGTCATCGTCGAGCGGTCTGGAGCACCAGGTTTGACCGTGTCCGACCGCGGAGTTCGTTGGGGGGTGGCAGAAGCGCTCACCCACCGCCGCTGAACACCTCCGTCTTGCACCGCCTGGAGCACCCGGTTTGACCGCGTCCGACCGCGGCATTCGCTGGCAGTGTGGTAGAAGCGCTCACCCACCGCGGCGAACACCTCCGTCTTGCACCAGGAGCGCGAACCCCTCGCAATGATGGCGAAAAATGGGTGCGCCCGGTTACTCCGACTTTCAAATCGGGTTTGACAGCCCCCCGTCGGCTTAGTAGAGTGCGCCCGCCTGGCGCAAAGTATTTGAACGACTGAGATTTCCTCGGTCGGTCCCGATTGACGCGCTCGCGGAAGATTCTGGCCGCGAAAGCTGTTGTTGGGAGAGTTGTTCGGACGTAGCTCGGCGAGCTCTTCGATTGGAGAGCCCGCGGCTCTTCGTGGTGACTTCACTTCGAAGAGACGTCAATCCGAAGAGACGTTGGTGCGATGGCTGCTGCATCGCACGGGGCGTCAGGTTGTTCGGGTGGGCGCCCAACCCACCGATTCATCGGGTACGGCGGTTTCTGTACTGAGGTTTCTGCGCAGGGGTTTCTGCGTAGCGCTTTCTAGTAGATGCGAGGCGACTTTTTCGCGGCTCGCGTTTTTTCTTTTCGTTGTGGCATCGACGCTCGAAGGCGTCGACGGCCCACGGAGAGTGCCCCGGTCCGAAGTCCATGGATGGAGATGCCGTGATCGATCGTCGCCCCAGGTCCCGACCCGCCCCCGCCACCTCTGCTGCGCGAGGCACCAAGCCCGCCACCAAGGCGGCAATCGCTTCTGGCCCTTCGTCATCTGGCGAGCAGGCCCGCGCGAAAGGCGGAATGGTTCGCAATGGCAAGGCTCCTCCTCCCCCGTCGGTCCCTTCGGCCCGGGCTCCTGCAGGCACTAAAGCGGCACCGCCCGCCGCGGTAGCCAAGACTCCCCGCTCGGCTGGCAACGCCGCGCCTGCGAAGTCCACGGGAACGGTTGCGCCGGCAAAGGCCTCAGCCGCCAAGATGAGCCCTGTCACGCCCGCGAAGCCGGTCCCCGTGCCGCCTCCCAAGGCTGCGCCCGTCCCGAAGACGGGCTCGGTTCCTCCGACGCAGAAATCCGTCGCCAGCCCCCCCCCGGCCGAGGCAGCGAAAGAGCCTGTGCGAGAGGCTCAGAAAGAGCTCGCCGTGCCGCCCCGGGTCGAGATCCATTTCAAGGTCGGCGACAAGGCCGTCTACCCGGCTCAGGGTGTCGCCGAGGTCGTGAACATCGAAGAGAAAGACATCGGTGGCACCCGCCAGCGGTTCTACGTCCTTCGCATCCTCGACACCGATCGCAAGATCATGGTGCCCGTCAGTAACGCGAGCGCTGTCGGCCTCCGTCAGGTCATTTCGGAGCAGGAGATCCGCGAGATCTTCGACATCCTCCGCGAACGAACCATCGCCTTCGACAACCAGACTTGGAACCGCCGATACCGCGGCTTCATGGACAAGATCAAGACGGGGTCGATCTACGACGTGGCCGAAGTGCTTCGTGACCTCTATCGCCTGAAGACCGACAAGCAGCTCTCCTTCGGTGAGCGCCGCATGCTCGACACCGCCCGCTCACTCATCGTCAAGGAAATCGCGATCGCTCGCGATCAGACCGAAGAGCAGGTCAGGAACGAGATCGAAGCCATCTTCCTCTCGAACTGAGGTTCTCCAAGCTCGCCCTGATCCGAGCGCAATCCTGCCGCGCTCGTCGTCGTGGTCGTCGCGCAGCACCGAAACAATCGCGTCTGGGTTGCTCGAGCAGCACTGCTGAATCGAGCATCCAGATGCTTTTTTTTTGGTGAACCCGACTTTTGTTTGGCAACCTAGGGTCGTGCCGAACCACGAGCAGGGGATGCCGTGCGGTCGAGTCCGCCTTGGGGATGGAAGAACAGCTGCCTCGTGCGCTCGCTGGGGGGCTCGCGTCGTCGCGTTCTCGAGCGTGTTCGTATGGGCTGTCTCGGGTGTCTCCGCCCAACCGCTAGCTAAACCGTCGTCGAGTGCCTCCGTTTCCAGCAGCGCGCCTCCAATAGCGAGCTCGACACCGAGCGCGGCGGCGCCTTCGGCGAGCGCCAGCGCAAGCAGCAACACGCCACAGGCTGCGCCGCCCGCGCCTCAGCCTGTCCTGCCCCCTCCTCCTCCCCCACCACCGCCGTCGGCGTCCGCCACGGCTGCCGCGACCGCGAGCGCGGCTCCGTCGACCGCTCCGCCCACGCCTCCGGCCCCGACCGCGAGCGCGTCAGCGACTCCGCCACCGCCCGACGTGGCGCCGCCTGCAGAGGTGAAGCTCCACGATGCGGTGGCATTCGTGGTTCGACTCGGACACAACGGCCAATCGGCCGATCGGCGCGCGAAAGAAGCTACGAAAGCCCTGAAAGACGCGTTCGACGGCGCTTCTCCAGAAGATGTTCGAGTCGAAATTCTGAGCGAGAAAGACGGGAAGGTCGGCGAACCAACCGCGGTCATCTACCTCGGCCACACGCCGATCATTCAGCTCACCGCTGCTGACGCGACGGCGGCCGGCGATGCGACCCTCTCCGTTCACGCCGACAGCGTCGCCGCCCAGCTCCGCAAATCTATCGGGGCCGAGAAGACGCGAAGCACGCTGGCGAGCACCGTCTTCTCGATTTCGCTCGTCGTGTTCTTCGGCGTGGTGATGCTCTATCTGCTCCGGAAGGTCGGCGAGTTCGCCGAGCGCGCCAACGCGTGGGTCGAAACCAATCCCGACCGAATCCCTGCGATTCGAGTGAACCGGATGGAGGTGCTGAACCCTGCGACCCTCCGAAGCGGTCTTGCCCTGACGATCAGCGTCGGAAGGTGGTTCGGCCAGTTCGGGATCGTCTACGTGTGGCTCATCGCCGCGCTCTCTTTGTTCGAATCGACGCGCGGCTACACCGAGCGACTGACGGGATTCATCATCGAGCCCTTCGCTTCGCTCGCTTCGCGCATCGCATCGACGCTCCCGATCCTGCTCGTCATCGTGATCGCGCTGCTGGCTGTCGCGATCTTGCTGAGGGTCGTCGGTCTGTTCTTCGACGGAGTCGCGACAGACAAGACGACGTTGAACTGGCTATCGCCCGATCTCGCTCATCCAACGAGCGTACTCGTCCGCGGCGGGATCATTCTCTCGACGCTCGTTTTCGCCGCTCCGCTGATTACCGGCAATCAGGACGGCGCTCTCCCCAGGGCGGGGATGGTCACGATGGTGGCCCTCGGGCTCGCGGCCGTCCCCTTCCTCGCGTCCTGCATTCTGGGCGCGGTCGCGGTGTTCGGTCGACGCGTGCGGGTTGGTGAATACATCGAGCTCGACTCACGCGCGGGTCGCGTGGTCGACGTCTCGCTCCTCAACATCTCGCTCGAAGACGATGGGGGCATGGAGACCCGTGTGCCGCATTTTGCCTGGCTGCTGAAACCCATGCGCGTGCTCGGCGCCGCGCCACGCGTGACCGTTTCGCTCTCGGTGTCTCGTGAGCAGGCAACCGTCGGAGTGCGTTCGAGGCTGACCGACGCGATCACCCATCTCGGTACTGATCCTCGTGTCGACTTCGAGAGCGTGACGCCCGACGGCGCCGTTTTCTCTTTGAGCGTGTCGTCGGAACAGCTCGACGCGAGGAGCCTACTCTTCGTCGCTGCGCTCGATGCGCTCGACCAATCGAATGGCGAGCCCACCCGAGGACGCTGAACCGAATGAGCGCAATCGCCACTCTGTCCCCGAAGAGAGAAATCGCCGAAACGTTCCGCAGCCTCGCGATCGCTGCGGTCGCCATCAACGAGATCGTCGGCCCGACCCTGTTCGAGCTCGGCCTCGACAGGGCGCGTGAAACGCAAAGCCGCGCACCTCTCGCTGTCGAAGCGGTGGGCCACGCCAGCGACTGAGGTGAGGGCCGCTTAGTTTCCCTCGGCGGGTTTCTTCGTCGTTTGCACGTCTCGCGGATGCTGTTGGACGGCCTGCAGAGGGGGCAGCTCGATCTGGACGCGCCATCCACCGTCTTCGAACACGCAAGGGATCTCGGCGTGCTCGCCCGGAAGCAATCCCACCGCCACGACGCGCGCATGCGACCCCACGATTTCTGCGCGGAGCTCGTGCGCCTCGAACCGCTCGATGAAGCTCGCAGGAGCGATCATCGCCTCGGGCGCGATGTGCTTGCCACTCGCGGCGCTGTACCGTTCGGCCCGGGCATTGAGGTTCGCTTGGCTCGACTTCGCGAGAAGATCGAACGCGATCTTTGCGGAAGTCGAATCACTTCCCGTGTGCCTCACTCGTTCCACGAGCTCGCGCACAGCGCCTTCGGGCGTGGCATTCGGCGCTTTGCGTCCGCAGCCGACCGACGAGAGGACGAGGCCGAGCACCGCGAACGTGAGCAGACCCACCCTCACCGGCTCACGCGGCCTTTCGCGCCGACGGAGTCTTTCACTTCGCGCGTCGTCTCCGAGACAAGCCCATTGAAGATCGCTAGCATGACTCGACGATGGGTAGCGCGGCTTCCGCCGGTCGTCCACGCCCGGCGTTCGTCAGCCCATGTGGGTCGTCGAAAGCGCGCCGACGTGGCGAAGCGCCTCGAAGAGCACGATCGAGACCGCATTCGCGAGGTTCAATGAACGAACCGGCCCCAGCGTCGGTATCGCGAAGACGCTCTCCTGGTGCCTCGCGCATATCTCTTCACCCAGTCCGATGCTCTCTTTTCCGAAGACGAGAGCGTCACCGGGTTGGAAATCGGCTTCGAGGTAGCTCCGCGTTGCCGTCGCCGAAAAGAGGCGAAGCCGACGCGGCCGAAGCGCGTGCTCGAAGTGCTCGAACGACACGTGTTGTGAGAGCTTGACCAAGTGCCAATAGTCGAGACCCGCGCGGCGAACGGCGTGCTCGTCGATACGAAAGCCCAAGCGCCCGACGAGGTGCAGCTCGCTCGCTGTCGCCGCCGCGAGGCGAGCGATGTTGCCGGTGTTCTGCGGGATCTCGGGCTCGACCAGCGTGATGCGAAAGCAGGGATCGAGCGGCGCCGCACGAAGTCGGGGTCGCATCGCTCGCACCGAACCAGGGAGCTCGTGCGAGCTCGCCTCGGACGCTGGGTCTTTCGTCGGCTGGCTCACGTCGAGCGACGGGTCGAGCCGAGCGGAAAGCCCAGCTCGGTCAAGAGGGCGCGGAACATCTTTGCCTCGCGAATGGCATCATCGAGATGTTCGACGGCGATCTTCAGGTTGCCGTCACTCGCAGCGCTCGCTCCGCGCTCGCCATGCTCCAGCACCAGCAGGAGATGGGGATGCGCCTTCGCCACGGCGGCCGGGACCTCCATCTTCGAAGCGGCCTTGAGGCGAGCCTCCGCCACGACGCGCACCATCAGCGCGAGCTCCTTGTCCATCATGCTGTGACGGACCATCGCGCAATCGTCTTCGGTGCCCTCGACGAGAAGCTTCGCGCGATCGAGGTAGCTGCCCGCGAACGCATCGGTCGACAGCGACAGAGAGACCCCACCCGCGACGAGCGAGAGAAGCAGTAGGCGGCGGTTCATCGCGAGACCGTTAGCTCCGACTTCGCGGAGCCGCAATCTCCAGGCCGAGACGAGATGCGTGGTTCAGCGCTCTCGCGCTTCGTCGGTCGAGGCGCCCAAGCGTTCGAGCCCCGCGCGCGCCGCCGCTTGCTCGGCAGACTTCTTGGATCGGCCCTTTCCTTGGCCGAGCATCTCGCCGAGAGCATCGACCTCGACCACGAACTCGCGCTGGTGGTCGGGTCCCGCGGTCGCCACGAGCCGATATTTCGGGGAGGACGCCCCGCGCGATTGCACCCTCTCCTGAAGCTCGCTCTTCGGGTCGCGTGTCGGACGCGGCGATGCGAGACCGAGCACGACGATCTCTTCGATGATCCGACCCACTTCGACAAAACCGAGGTCGAGGTAGACCGCGGCAATCACAGCTTCGAGCGCGTCGGCCAAGACGCTCGGTTGGTCGCGTTCCCGCGCCGCATCGGCCCCACGTCCGAGCAGGAGTGCGTCACCGAGCTGCACGGACTCGGCGAAAGCTGCGAGCGCCTCGGTGCTCACGATCGACGCGCGCAACACCGAGAGCTCTCCTTCTCGCGCTTCTGGGTAACGCAGCATCAGAGCCTCGCTCACTCCGAGACCGAGCACCGAATCACCCAGGAACTCGAGTCGCTGATAGTCGGCCTGTCCGGGACGCCGGTGCTCGTTGGCGAAGCTCGGATGCGTGAGGGCTTGTTCGAGGTGTGCGAGCGCCTCCGGCGGACCGATCAAGGCTTCGAGAGCTTTGGGCAGGGACAGCTTCACGTCGTGGGTCCGGGCGAGCTCGGCTGGAAGAGCGCGTCACTCGTGTCGACGAGCTCCACGTCGAGGCCCGTCACTCCATCAGCGTCGTGTGTCGACCAACGGAGTCTGACTTTGCCCCAGGTGAGCTCGATGTCGGGGTGATGATCGCGCCGCTCGGCGTGGAGAGCGACTGCCACCACGAAGGACACGGCCCGAGGGTAGCCGTCGAACTCGTAGAGGCGACTGATGGCCCCGCCTTCGCACTTCCACGCAGGGTGAGAGGCGAGAAATTGCTCCAGCTCGGCAGCGGTCAGCTTTTTGGGTGTGGTCATGACGCAAACTAAGGCCAATCCGCCCGGGGCGGAAAGAGTCCCGCGCGCTCCCTCGTCTTCTCGGAACTCATCGGTTGGAGAGGTGTCTTGCCTACCATGGGATATGCTGCTTCGCAGATGCGTGGTCTGGTCGCCTGCCCTTTCTGTCGTGAAATGTTCCGGCCCGGCGAGGCCAGGAGCTGTCCAGTGTGTGGCGTCGACCTGCTGAAGGTCGAGAAGCTGCCGAAGCTGAAGGTCCACGACGACGAGGCCGCCCCACCTCCGCCGGCCGACGAGGAGACCCTTCCCTGGACCTACGTCGCGCGAGGTCGCGGAGCGCTCGTCGTGACGGCATTGATGGGATTGGTTGGCTTCAACATGCCGTGGATCTACCAGAGCCTCCCCGAGCCTATGACCCTCACCGGACCGGAGCTTGCGCATCGGCTCGGCTGGATGTGGGCTCCTGCGATCGCGTGGATGGTCATGATTCCTCTGGTTTTGTCGCGACGTAGTATCTATCGCATGCGTGGTGCACGTGTAGCTGTAGCCTTCTTGGCCGCGATGGCGTTGCTGACGGTCGCGGTGCGCGTGCTCACGGTGCCGCACTCGACAGCGATCATCCCGGTGAGGGTGACGTTTGGGGCCGGCATCTACGTCACGGCGATCGCCTCGGCGATCGCACTGGCGCTCGCGAGCGTCTTCGGCGGGCGAATCGACGACCTCCCGACCAAGCGACGACGTGAGGGCGACGAGACCCTCCATTGAGTGCGTGCTCGCGAGCGCTCAGCCCAATCCCGACGCTTGGGTGCGGGAGCGCCGCTCAGCGAAGCCCGGCGGGGCCATCGGCGGGCGCAGGCTGACCGTTCTGCCTCGCCTTGGGTAGGAGCCCCGGACGCTTCGCTTTCTCGATGTCACCGGTGTCGGTCACGCTCACCATGTCGCAGAGCTCAGGGTGCATCTCCGAGACATTGTTCGTCCGGAGCGAGGTGATGAGCTCGTCCACGGCCTTTCGCATCTTCTCGTCGGCTAGCGCAGAGCGGATCGTCGGCGACTCGGCGTCGAGCGGACGGGTGACGGCACGCATCGCCTGACGACGCCAGACGACCGCCCATTTATCGCCCTCTTTCACCGGCTCTGAAACGATCTCTCCGTCTTTTACTTTGTCGGCCGCGTCGAAAATCGCGACGTCGAGCCTGAGCTCGGGCTGGGCCGTCGATCCGTCGGGGTTGACGAAACCGAGGTTGCCGGACCGCATCGCCGAGGCCTTGTCGAGCGACTTGTCGCGGGCGACCTGATTCCACTTCTTGACGTCGTCGCCTTTCTTCATGTCGTCGATGATCGCACGGGCCTCGGGCTCGCTTCCCACGAGGATGCGCCAGATGGAGATCCGCTTCGGCGAGACGTACTTGTCGGCATTCTCGTCGTAGAACTTCTTGACGTCTTCGTCGGTGATCGCCTGATTCTCCGTTCCTTTTTTCAGCTGCTCGAAGAGCGCCGAACGGAGGATCGCTTTCATCTTGTCGTCGATCTCGGGGCGCTTCTCGAGCCCCTGACCGAGCGCACCTTGCGTGAGGACGATCTCGCGAACGAGCACTTCGTCGAGGAAGCGCTTCTTGATCTCCTCGGAGGTCGAGCCGTAGCGCTTGAGCATGAAAGGCGGCATCGCGCGCAGCCGACGCTCGAGATCGCCGAGCGTGATGGTCTTGTCGGCCACGCGGGCCACGATGGCTTCACGCGGGGTGCCGTCGTCTGGAGCGGTCGGAGTCGCGGGGCCCGAGCCACGCCCGCCCCTTGCAGGCTGAGCCTCGGCGGGAGCGGGTCCGAACGCGCGCCCTCGCGAGCCGACCCCGACCGCGGTGCCGACCAGAGCTAGAGTGAGCGCGATGACGAGCCCCCGCTTGCGGATCATGCATCGGGTCTACGTGCACCGCGTGGGGGGGTCAAGCCGGGGTCACGCCGCGCTTCGTCGCTCACGCCCTGCTCGCGATGCACTCCGCGGCTCGGTTCGAGCGAGATTCTCTCGCGCCGAGCGCCCACGTACGCCCGCTTTTCGAAGCGTCGCTTCGTCAATCCCGACGAATTGGTAGGCCTCGACGGCGAAGCCATAGGCGCGGTGGAGGGTGCGCACCCCTTCGACGACCTGGTCCGAGACCGGAACGGGCCGACTCGGCTTGGCAGTCTTTCGAATCGAGGCAATCGGCTCTTCGAGGTCGAGCAAAGCCTGAACGCGCAACAGCACGTCAATGGGTTTGAGATCTTTGCCACCCGAGCGAACGGCGCCGCGGCGAAGCTCCTCGAGCAATCTCAGTCGGCGTTTCTCGGTGCGACCATCGAGTCGAGCCGGGCGCGATCCACCGAGGAGCACGTCATTGAAATGTCGAGCGGCACGCCGCTTCTCGACCGCCTCAATGCTGGCTCGTCCGCCCGCCTGTTTCGTCGCTCTCTTCACACAACAAGCATGGCACGTACCAGGTTTCCCGACCACTCTTCGGGTTTCCTTCTTCGGGGAGCGGAAGGCTCAATCGAAGGTCACCGAAACTTCAATCGAAGTAAGTAGAGATCTCTCGCGAGCTTTCGCGGAGACGACGGGCCTGCTCGACGCAGCGCGACCGTCTTTCGACAATTCGTCGGCCGAACATGAGGAGAGCCGACTTTTCGAGCGCGATGTTCCACGCCGCTGTTGCGCGTGAGCCGAGCTCCAATTGTCGGGCGCACACGGTCGATCGCACGACTCAGCGACGAAAGAGTCGCGTCAGAAACCCAGTGTCGCCCTTCTGGCGAACGTCGTCTTGGCTCTTGGGCTCGAGGAGGAGCATCTCGCGACGAGCACCAGGGTGGGTGGGCTCGAGCTCGAGGACCTTCTTGAAATCGGCCAACGCTCCCGAATCTTCACCGAGGCGTTTGCGGAGAACGCCGCGCACGAACCGAGTCACGACGAGCTTCTCGTCCGCGCGCAGAGCCTCGTCGAGATCGAGAGAGAACACCTTGAGATCTGCGCCCGACTCGAGCGAGCGCGCCCAGATGGCGACCGATCGGACCTCCGCGCTCTCTGGATCGGACTCACGCGCGATGCGACAGATCTCGAGCGCCGCCTCGACCTCTTTTTCTTCGACACGCTCGATGGCTTGCGCGACGAGCTTCTGAATCGGCATGCCGCGCATGGCTTCGGCGATGATGCGGCGCTTCGAGTCTTCCGACGGCCCATCGTCGTCGGACTTCGCGGCTTTCGCCGAAGCGGCTTTCGGGGCTGCCGGCGCCAGCGGTTTCGTCGCGGTCGGTTTCGCGCCCGTGGGCAGCGGGGGCTTCGGTGCGCCAGGCGCCGAAGGCTTCGTGGCTGGAGCAGTCCCAGCCGTCGGCGGCATCGCGAGCTTGGCAGCGTTCGAAAGCGGTGAAGCAGTCTCGGGCGATACCGTAGCGATTTCGGAGGTGGTGGTAGCGTGGGCTCCGGTGGGCTCGTCTTCGGCGGATGTGTCTTCGGTGGGCTTGCCGTCGGTCGACTTGCCCTCGAGGTCGACAGGCTGGCCGTTGCTCGTCTTGGCGCTCGCGGCGTCGAGATCGGAGGCGTTGCGAGTTTTCACCTGCGTGCGAGGCGTCCCCGGGCTGGACGAGAGGACTTGAGTCGACTCGGAGGGTGACGAAACAACCGCCGGATCTTCTTCGCGCGGCAGAATGTCGAACGTCCCTTGCGAGCCGCGGCGGATGCTGATCGGTCGAACGGGTGTTCGCTCGCCATCGCCTGGCGCATCGGGTGCGGCCGCTCCGCGTCGATGGACCGTGGAACGAAGGGCCACCTTCGCCACCGTCGCGGGGCGTTCTTCGACGCCAACGGGCAGCGTTGGCTTGCCGAGATCGAGCTGGCGCGTGATGACCAGTGCGTAAAGCACCTTGCGAACGACTTCGACGGGGACGGAATCGAGCTCGAGAAGCTCTTCGTACGAGGTCGGGTCGAGCGCAAGGAGCTCGACGACGTCTGTCGCCTCGGGCGACAGACAGAAGCGTTGGTACGGCGCGCGTGGGTGGAGCTTGATCTGACAGCCCTTCAAGAGCCCGAGCGTGCTCTCGAGAAGCAGCGAACACTCGGCGTGCGCCTCGAGCCCCGCCCAGAGCAGGGTGAAGGGATCGAGCGTCGACGCGTCACCACCCCATGTCGCCAGCGTGTCGCTCTTGTCGAAGTATCTGAACTGCGCGGTTGCCGGAAGTGCGTAAAAACGCGTCATTCGGCGCTTGAACTGCTCGACCAGCACATCTTCCAAAATGTGTGATTCGACGTAGCCCGAGAGGACCAGGATGTCGCCCAAGAGGCCGCCGTGCGTCGCGAGCGCGCCTTCGAGTGTCGCTTGCGTAATCGCCTCGCGTTCCACGAGCAGCTCGCCGAGCCGTGCGAAGTCGTCGCCCACGCGAATCTTCGTCGGCACCCCCGACTCGAAGCGGACCACGTGCACCGGGCCCGCTTTCGCCTCGCCCTCGGCTGAGGCGACGACAGGCGGCTCGGAGAGAAAAATCTCTCCGGTGATGCGCTTGTCCAAGGCGTAGGAGGCGAGGTGAGCGAACGGCGTCTGGCCGAGCTCTCCCTCCGCCGCAGCGGGGCCATCCGGGAACATGGAGGCTCACGCTAACACAAGTCGTTCGAGAGATGGCCTCCCCGCTTTTTCGCACGAGCCCACTCGGAACACGCGCTCGCCCGGCGAACCACCCTACACACTACCAGCCGCGAATCGGCACCGTCACTTCAAATCTGAGCGAGCGCCTCGCGCGCGCTCATCGGCTCGCCGGACTCGACCGGTCTTTTTCGACGCGTTCTTTCGCGGGAAACACAGCCTCGCCGGCCAGCCGCGTTTGCGACAGGACCGTGCGGGTCTATGGTCGACGGATGCCGCGCGGACATGTGCTCGTCGTCGACGACGAGCGATCGATTCTCACTACCCTCCAGAAGGCTCTCTCCCTCGAGGGCTACACCGTCGACGTCGCGGGGGGCGTTCGCGTCGCGGAGGACAAGCTCGCCAAGACCACGTACGACATCGCGCTCTTCGATGTCGCCCTTCCCGACGGAGATGGAGTCACGCTGCTCCAAAAAGTTCGCACCGGCGGCTCCGATCTACCGGTCATCATGATGAGCGGGCACGCGACGGTCGACGCAGCAGTGCGCGCGACGAGGTTGGGAGCGCTCGACTTTCTCGAGAAGCCGATCTCGACCGACCGGCTACTTCTCGTCGTCGACAACGCACTCCGCTTGGTGCGAGCCGAAGCCGAGGCGACCCAGCTTCGGACCCAAACGGGGCGACTCGGCGAGCTCATCGGCGAGAGCCGCGCGATGGTCGTTCTTCGAGAACAGATCGAGCGAGCCGCCAAATCGACAGCGACCGTGCTCGTGACTGGAGAGCGTGGCACCGGGAAGGAGCTCGTCGCGCGGGCAATCCACGTCGCATCCAAGCGAGCCAAAGGGCTTCTCGAAAAGATGAACTGCGCCGCCATCCCGAGCGAGCTCTTCGAGAGCGAGCTGTTTGGACACGAGGCGGGCGCGTTCACCGGGGCCACCAAGCAACGGCGCGGAAAGTTCGAACGGGCGAGCGGCGGAACGCTGTTCTTGGACGAGATCGGAGACATGCCGCTCCCGATGCAGGCGAAGCTCCTCCGCGTACTGCAGGAGCGCGAGATCGAGCGGGTCGGTGGGAGCGAGGTTCTCAAAGTCGACGTTCGAGTGGTCGCGGCGACCAACCGCGATCTCGAGATCATGGCCCGCGAAGACCGCTTCCGAGCAGACCTCTACGACCGTTTGAACGTCTTGCCACTCGCGCTTCCACCACTGCGAGCACGACGCGAAGACATCCCTCAGCTCTCGCAACACTTTCTGAAGATCGTCGCTCAAGCGAACGATCGCATGGCGATGCATTTCACCGACGCAGCCATCGTCGCGCTCGCCGCGCACAGCTTTCCAGGCAACGTGCGAGAGTTGCGGAATGTAATCGAGCGACTCGTCATTCTCACGCCTGACGACATGATCGACGACGCCGACGTGAAGACGTGTTTGGGCGGGGCCACCGTTCCGCAGGGTAACCTCTTTCGGCTAGGCGTTCCGTTTCGAGTCCTCTCCGAGGAAGCGGAGCGAGCGATCATCGAGCAAGCGCTCGCGCACCACGGCGGACAAATGGCTGCGACTGCGCGAGCGTTGGGTCTCGAGCGAAGCCACCTCTACAAGAAGTGCCGCGCGCTCGGTCTGCGAGGCGGCGACAAGGCCGAGGAAGCCGACGAATAGGCGCAGCCCCTTGTCTTGCCAGCTAGGGGTGCTCGGAGTCGTGGGGCTTCGAGCTTTCGGGCGACGTCTTCTTTCCGTGCTTGCCGGGCTTTGGGCGATCCGAGTCTTCGTCAGACGCCTCGGCGGCTCGCTTCCCCATGACCTTCTCGAAGCCGCGCGCATCTTCAGCAAGCTTGGGCTGGCCGAGCTTGTCGTAGGCCTTCGCGAGCTCGCGGTAGATCTCGGTCGCCTTGTCGGGCTCGGCGCCGGAGATGATCGCGCTGTTGTATTCGTAGATTGCCGAAACGAACTTGCCGGTTCGCGCGAGAGCTCGCGCATAGAGGCGGTGTACTTCGGGGTTGGTGACGTCGACGAACAGCGTGCTCTCACCCACCTTCACGGCCTCTTCCCACTGCCCGCGGGCGACGAGCCCCTCGAGGAGGCGATCCCAAGCCTCGCGATCGTGTTGCTCTAGAAGGACGAGCTTCCTCAGCACGTCGATTTCCGCGGCGCCATCGCGCGTCCGATGAAAAATCTCGACGAGGTGCGCAAGCGGCTCGCTCTGGGTCGGATCGCATTTGTAGGCGGCCCACAGGTTCGCGATGATCGCCTTGTCGTCTTTTTTCTGTTTGGCGATGACCGCGAGCTTCATGCGGACCGAGAAGCCGTCGTGCCCACCCGAAACGAGCCCCTGAAGGAGCGTGGCCGCTTCGTCGAATTTCTCGTCTTCGAGCGCGAGGTCGGCGAGCACGTAGGCGGCGTCCGCGTTCTTCGGGTCGAGCGCGAGAGCTTGCGACAAGATCGCCGCCCCTTCGGTCTGCTTGCCCGCTTTGAGGAGAGCGAGGCCGAGCTCGACCGACTTTCGTCCGTTCTTCGGATCTTTGGCGGCCGCTTCTTTGGCATCGTCGAGCGGAGGAGCGTGGAGGTTGGGAACGTAGGTCTTGTCATAGCGAGTGAGGCGCGTCGCGAGCCAAGCCCGATATTCTTTGTCGAGCTCCTCGGCGCTCACACCGAGCGCCTCCTTGACGACGGCTGGCGTGCGCTCGCCGCTCCCCCATTTCGGGAGCATGCTGATGGTCTTGTCGAAGCCGTAGCGATCGACGAGAAACACGATGATCTGGCTCGCTGCGTAATAAGCCATCGTCACGTCTTCGATGTTGTCGACGTGGGTGAACGCTTTGTTGAACGCTGCGACGGCGGGCACCTTGCCCGCCAAGAGCGCCGCGAACAGGGCCGGATCTTCTTCGCGCTGCCACTCGGGCCGACGTACCAGCGTCTCGTACTCGCTCAACCCCTCGGTGTACCACCGCGGGACGTGGTTCTTCGAGAGCTGGATAGCGAAGACGTGCCCGAGCTCGTGCCAGAGAACATTGCCCCAGTTGAACGGAGCGGCGTGCGGGCTCAGGAGCGCGAGGGTGTGACCGAAGCAGACGCCCTGAATGCCGACCTCGGGGAGCCCGCTCGTCCGAACGCTGAAATGCTCCGAGTCTGCGTAGAGCTCGATGGAGACCGGGGTAGACGGAGTGAAGTGATAGCGCTTCACCATCGAGCCCCAGGCTTCTTCGAGCATCCGCGGCACGTACCGTTCGAGGATCGCGCGCTCGGCCTTGTTGTACCGAATTCGAAAGGTCTGTCCGGTCGCCGTGACGTAGTCGTTGGCGATGTCTTTCTCGTAGAGGTTCAACGTGTTGAACACCCGGACGTTGAACTTGTCGAAGTCCCAAGCCTTGCGAAGCGCCTCGAGGCCCTCGTCTTCTTTGCCCGCACGGATCAGGTTGAGCCCGAGAGTCGCGTAGGCCTTGGCATCACGACCATCGATGACGACCGCCTCGCGCATGAACGCGACGATGTCGTCGTAGCGATGCTCCCATTCGGCGTAATCGCCGACGATCTGAAAGAAGCTCGAGTACTCCGGGTTCAGCTCGAAGACCTTCTTCTTGAAGGCCAAAAAGCCTGGCTGGTCGTCGGCCAAGAATCGAATCGCCGCCTTCATGCTCAAGAGCTCCAGATCGTTCGGGTTCGTTTTGAGCCCTTGATCGGCGGACCGGTCGGCGGCCTCGATGTCGAGATCGCGCAGGGAGAGCCCTGCTTGAACGAAATAGGCTTCTGCGAGATTCGGGTTCACGCGGAGCGCGCGCGCGAGCTCGTGCTCCGCGCCGTCGAAGTCCATCGAGTTCTCGAGCTTCACCCGCGCGAGGGCGACGCGCACGCGCGGGTCGGCCGGCGCGAGCTTGGTGGCTTCTTCGACGACTTGACCGGCGTGGCCCGGATCGTACTTGTCGAGGAAGAGCTCGCTGCGCCAGAGAAGTGTCTCGACGTGGGTCTTGGCTCCGGCTTTCTCGGCGTCGTTGAAGGCTTCGTTGGCGTCTTTGGCCGACCGCAAGAGGTGGGCTGCGCGGCCCACCATGCTGATCCCCACCACGTCTTTTGAATTGATTGCATCTGTATTGTAATCAGAAATGAGAGTCATCAACGGGGCGCGCGCGTCACCGCGCTTTCCGATCGCGATGAGGTATTCACCGAGGAGGAGGCGCGCCCTCCGCGCATCGGGTTCTTGCTCGACATCTCGAAGAACCTGAATGGCTTCGCTCATCTTGCCCATGCTCGCGAGGGCCTCGGCTCGGAGCGCCGCTGCTTCGTTCACCAGGCTCTTCTCGGACGACACGCCCTTGGCGGTCGCTGCTGCTTCCGTGTAACGGCCGCGTCGGAGCTGGATCTCGGCCATCAAGAGCTGCGCGGGCTTCTGCGCGAGCAGCGGCTTCAGCGCCACCTCGGCCTCGTCGTACTCGGCGTGGTCGACCAGCTTTCGCGCTTGCAAGAGGTCGGCGCTCGGTTGGCTCGCCACGGGCTGTCCGCTGGCGGGGTCGGTCGGAAGAAATGCGAGCGCAGGTGCGAGCGCGAGACAGAGCACGAGCGTCGAGGCTCGCGAACGGCGGAGGGTGATCGGCATGGGCGTGTCGAAGCTTATCGGCTCATCGCGCCTTCGCCACCATCGTCGTGGGAACGGCCCCTCGCGAAAGGAGCCGCCCCGACAGACGCGAATGTTCCTGACCTTCGTCAGCCGCTCATTGCGCCGCGAGCCTCAAGGTCAGCGCGAGCGTCCGGTCGAGCAGAACCGCCTCGAATCGACCGACGATCGGCTCGACGTCGGCGACCATCTCGGAGTCGTCGAGCGAGTAGGCAGCATCGAGCCTGTGCGCGAGAGCTGCGGCGCGCGCGAAGAAAGCCGCTCGTCCGAACGTCGGAAAACCTTCACGAAGTTATTCGCGAAGCGCAGGCTTCCCTTCGAGCGGAACGGCTCGAAGCGCGAAAGGAAGGCCCGATTCAACGAGTTTCTCGGCTGCGTCGTTCGGCGCCGACCCGATCTCGGTGAGTGATTCTGCTAGGGCCACTCCATCTTCGAAATGCCGATCGTCGGAATTCTGTTCGGCATCGATGGGGACGACTTCGGGCCTAGGTCTCTCGAGGAAGTCAACGTAGGCACGCGAGGGTGTCTTCGGGTTGGGGAACGACGGCCGACGCCTGGTCGCGCTGCCAGAGGTCTCAAGGCGCCGCGCGATGGCCTTCGCTGCCGAACCGGACACGGGCGGAACGGCGTGGGCAACACATCCCTCGATTCGATCAGACGGGCAGAGTCCCGAGCGCCCGCCGCGCGACCGTCTCGAGGGCGTCGATGAAGCGCGGACGCGCATTGACCGCGCGCGTCCGCGAGAAGCGCAGCAGTCCCGACGCGAGCGCGATTTTCGGAGCCTCGATATCGAGATCGTAGAGCGTCTCGACGTGCTCGGCGACGAAGCCGATGGGCGCGACGACCACCGCCTCGATCCCCGACGCCGAGAGATCGCGAAACGTCGACGGAAGATCGGGCCCCAGCCATTCGTCCCCCGTCATTCCTTGGCTCTGGAACGCCACGCGCACCGGGTGACCACGGCCCTCGATCTGTTGGGTGACGAGCGCGGCCATTTCTCGGAACTGCCGCTCGTAGGGATCACCGGCATCGACGATGCGCTTCGGCAAGCTGTGAGCGCTCAGAACGATGGCCGTCTGGGCGCGTGGATTCGACGAGAAGTCGATCGCCGACAGGGCGTCGTCGATGGTCTCGACGAAAGCGTCGATCAGGGCGCGCTCGTTTCCCCAAGCCGGGGCACACGCGAGCTCGAGGTCGCCGTACCCGGCCGCGACCTCTTTCACGACTTGGTTGTAGATGTCGACCGATTGGGGTGCGAGCGGAAGGCTCACCAGCCGACGGACGCCCTCGAGGTAGAGCCCATGGACGACGTCTTTCGGGTACGGCTCCCAAAGGCGCCCGGCGACCTTCACCGGGATCCCGAGGCGCGCGGAGAGCCCACTCGCTTGGTCCTGCGTATGCGCCATCAGGGGCGAGCCACCGATGAGCTCGAATCGGTGCGTCACCTCGCGCGTGACCTCCTCCGACGGAGGCCGACCGCGGCGAATGTTGGCGAGAAACGCGGGAATGTCGGCCGAGCGCGACACGGTGCCATGACAAGAAAGGAGGATCGCGGTGTTCTTCACCGGGTCAGTCTACCTTTCCGCGGTCGGTCGCGCGAGCCGTGACCGAAGAGTCAGGGCTCGCGCAAGCTCGCGTGGTTGCTCGCGTGGACACTCGGCGTTACACACCAACCATTCATGCAACGGACCCTCGTCATAGGAGACCTCCACCTCGTCCGAGACACACCGACCGAGGTGACCGACGATCTGGTCGAGCTCGTCGAAGGGCATCGCGGCGCCCGCCTGGTGTTCGCCGGGGATCTCTTCGATCTCTCAGCCGATTTTCCGCGAACGAAGCCCGAGATCGCCGTCGAGAGCGCGCTCGAGGCACAGCCGCGGGCACGCGCGGCGTTCGCTGAGCACGTCGATCGCGGAGGGGAGCTGTGGCTCATCGGAGGCAATCACGATGCGGCCGTCGGCGCGGTCGAGAGCCGAGAGCTCATCGCGTCGGGACTCGGCATTCGGGGTGAAGGACTGAAGCGCCTCCGTACGACGCCTTGGTTCTTTCGCGCAGACGGATTGCACCTGGAACACGGTCACTTCTACGACCCTGACAACGCCCCTTCGCACCCGCTCTACAGCCACCTTCGGAGCCTCGGCGTGCATTTCGTGGAGGAGTTCATCGCCCCTACCGGAACGTTTCGTTACCTCAACGCGAACGACGACACGCCGCTGAAGCTCTTCGCTCGCGCCTTCAGCTGGTACGGCGCCCGCGCCCCGTACGTGATTTATCGTTACTTCCACACTGCCATCGGAGCGATGTTGAAGAGCGGTCCGTTCTTCGAGGGCGCGCGAGAGGTCGAACGAGGGCGAGCGTTGGAAGAAGGCTTCGCTGGCGAAGCCGGGGTCTCCAAGGAGATGGTCGAGGCGTTGATCGCCATCGGTGTCGTTCCGACGATGGGGAGTCTGCCCGCGACGTTCCAGAGGGTCTATTTCGATCGGGTGCTCGCGACCCTGGCCCTGATGGGTGGCGCTGGCGCCCTCGCGAGCAAGAGGTACGGGCTGGCAACGTGGTCGCTCGGTTTGGGCGCCCTGGCGATGGGTGTGAGCTGGGCGCTCGGCCACGACCGTTACGGCGGGTCTGTGCCCGAGCTCTTGGCGCGCGGTGCTCAAGACATAGCTCGGACGACGGGAGCTCGGCTCGTGGTTCTCGGGCACGCACACCGCGAGGCCCTCGGTGAGACCTACGCGAACACTGGAAGCTTCGCGTTTCCTGGAGCCGCTCCCGGGCGGCCATTCATCGAGGTCGAAGGCGATTCGAGTCGGCCGCGCGCGACGCGCCGCTACATCACGCGCCGAGCCTGAATTCTTCGCTCGTCAAAGGCGACGCTTCGGCGTCTTTCCGAGGGGCGCAGCGTGCGCGAGAAATGCGCTCTCGACGATCTCGAGCGCGACATGCTCCTCGTCGGCGTCGAGGTTTGCGGCGCTCAGGTCGAGAGGCATCTGTCGCATGCTCTCGAGCGCTCTACGGAGTGAGCCACGCACGAGTATCCGCGCGCCACCACACGCACGACAAATGAGCCCTCCCCTCGCCGGATCGATGGTCGCCGAGCGCGCCCAGGGACAGACGCCGCCGCAGCTGACACACGCGTCGAAAGCCAGGCCGTAGCCGAGCGCGTCGAGAATGTGGAGCCCAGCCGATGCGAGCGCAGTGCGCGGCTGAACCTGTTCGTCCGCATCGAGCAGGTCGAGCAGCTTCGTGAGCACGTCGAAAATCCGCGGCTCGGGTTGAAGCGGTGACGTCGCGCCGCGAACCCAAGTCAGCGCACGAAACGACGCATCGAGCCGCTCGCTGTCGGTGGTCGCGCGGAGCCGAGCTTTGTCGATGCGCGCATCGGCCAGCTTTCCGATTTCTGCGCCGGGCCGAAGCTCGATGGTGACGAGGAGCGTGTGAATCGGCTCGAGTGCCCCGAGCTTGCTCTGCGGCCGACGCGCGCTTCGGGCGGCGACGCTGAGGACTCCGCACGCCTCGGTAAAAAGCATGACGAGTATGTCGGCCTCGCCAACGGGCGTTCTCCGTAGAACGAATGCGCGCGATTGGGTGCGCTCGACGATGGCCCGACTTCGACTCGCCATGATCCACTCGGGAAGCCGCACCATAAGCGGCCCGGTTTTCCTAGCAGGAATCGGGAGTGACGCTCCCGCGGGAGCAGATTCGATGAGTTCGAAGCGCTCGTCTCGTGGCGCCCTCAGGCAGCCCCCGGACGCCACGGGCGCTCGAAATAAAAATCCCTCGATCTCTCGTCGTCGCCCCCGGGAGGCGTCGAGCGCATCCGACCGACATGCGTCGGTGACTGGCCGAGCGGCTCAGGAAAGCGCGCGAAGCGAGGTGGTGGGGGGGGTGCTGGTGGGGGAGGAAGACGCCGGCGAGCTCGAGCTCAGCTCACGCGGCATGCCGTGACCGCGAGGACGGAGCACGATGCTGATCGCGACCGTGAAAAGAATCAGCAGGAGCACGAACGCAATTGCGACACCGACGCGACGCGCCGGGGCTCGCTTGCCCTGCGGCGCCGCGATCGGGATCGGCGTGACCCACGCGACGCGACGGCTCGAAGTGTAGCGAGCGAGAACCTCGTCGACCTGGAGCGCGACCGCTCGCGCGTAAGCCTTCAGGAATCCTCGGACGAAGACCTCGCCAGGAAGATCGTCGAAATGATCGCCCTCGATGCGTTCGATGGACGCGACGGGGATGCGCGTTGCTCGCGCGATCTCTTCGACGCTCATTCCCTGCGCTTCCCGCGCATTCTTGAGGTAGCGGCCAATCGAATCCATGCTCGGCTTCCGTCTTTCGGCAGGTCATCGGGCAGAACCTCGAACGAATGACTCGAGGGCGTTTCGTATGACCGTTACTTCGTCACATCATCTGCGTCGGCTTCGTTCACTCCTCGCCCGCGCGATGGCGGACGTTTCGATCTTGGCTGGAGATCCCTACAGCAACCCAAGCCACATTTGGCATCTTGACTTTAGGTTTTTGTCGCTTCTTC
Organism: Polyangiaceae bacterium; assembly: GCA_043755175.1. Classification (GTDB taxonomy): domain Bacteria; phylum Myxococcota_A; class Polyangia; order Polyangiales; family Polyangiaceae; genus CAYYKK01. The sequence goes on from JAYUUB010000109.1 coordinate 54,941, forward strand.
AACGCACCTATTCAGTGGATCAAATCCATTGAATAGATGGTTACGAAAGCCAAGCAGAACCGAAGTCGATGCAGTCGAAACACGTAAGCAACAGACATCGAGCATCGATAACGGTCACGGAAGCTTCGCTTCGGAATCGCATCGCTTCGCCGTCGGGCTCGACGGTGCAATCTCGCGACACTTGTGAAAATCGGAAGCCGCCTGCTCCTTGTTGCCTTGTTTCGCGAGGATACGGCCGCGAAGCTCGAAAGCGTCTTGGAGCTTGTCGCAGCCGGGCCGCTGCGTTTCGAGGGCGCGCGTGAGCGCCTCGCGGGCGGCCGAAAGATCGCCCTTCTTCTCGTAGGCCATTCCGAGGTGGAGGTTGCCCACGCAGAAAGTGGGCTGCGCAGCGACCGCGCGCCTCAACGCATCGACGGCTTCGTTCGCCATGCCCTTCTCGAGGTACGCCCAGCCGAGGTTGCCCCACGATTTTTCGGGCGACGCGTAGAGGATGTCTTCGGCGAGTGGCTTCAGCACCCCGATGGCGTCGTCGTACCGCTTCTGGTGAACCAGGATCACGCCGAGCGTGTTCTTGGCGTCTCGCATCTGAGGGTTCGAAGCCATCGCGCGGCGCGCGTACTTCTCGGCCTGATCGTAGCGACAATCGGTCGACGTCTCGTCTTTGGCGCAGAAGCCGAGCAAGACGACGGCGCCGAGCAGAGCGGCATCGCTGTTGTCGCCGTCGATCTCGAGTGCTTCGTCGACCTTGGCGAGCGCCTGCCTCAACTGCCCCTTCCCGAAAGCCTCGCGCGCCACGTCGTAGATGGCGTTCGAGCGCGGATCGGCCGGCCCTGCAGCTCCGGTCCCGCCGCACCCACCGGCGAGCGATGCAAGCGTGAGCGATGCAAGCGTGAGCGATGTCAGCGTGAGCGATGTCAGCGGGAGCGATGTCAGCGGGAGCGATGTCAGCGCGGGCGACGAAACCAACGCACGATGCGACGAAATTCCGCCGACGACGTTCGCGGAGCCGGAGCTTTTGGACTGCCTATTGGGCTTCATCGTGGTCGACACCTGGACGGATGCCTAGCCCACGAGGTCGATGTAGTCAACCCGAGGGCTGAAACCTTGGCGTTTGGAGAGGAGCCCTCGCGCGCGTCACTGAGCTGGCTCCGGCTCGCCGCGGATCTCGTCTTTCACTCCGAGCAAGCTGAAGAGGCGCTTTAAGGCATCGACGTCGATGATTTCGAGCCGTTCGTCGCTCACGCGCACGTACTGGCTTTCGCGCAGCTCGAGAATGGCACGCTTCACGGTGTCGACGTCGAGCCCGACTCGTGTCGAGAGCTCCATGGGCGAGATCTGGACGCTCACGCCCTTGGCGGAGTCGCCTTGATCGGCCTGCTGCTGTTGGGAAAGCTTGAGGAGCGCGCTCACGATCTTCGACTGCGTGTCGGCGAGCATCATGATCTCGATTTGATCGTCGGCGTCTCGCAAGCGTCTGACGAGCTGCTTCACCATGCGCGACGCGACGACGGGGTTTCGCTCGAGCAGATTCTGGAGCGTGGTTTGGTCGAGTGCCAAGGCCAGGCCCGCAGAGAGCGCGATCGCCGTCGACGAACGAAGCGCGCCGACGAGGAGCGCCGACTCGCCGAAGAGGTCGCCCGGCTTGAGGACCATCAGGCTGCGCTCGGCGCCACGCACTCGCTTGATGAGACGCACGCGCCCTTCCTCGAGGAGGTAGGCGTCGTTGCCTCCGTCGCCCTCGCGGAAAATGACGTCGCCTGCTTCGAACCTCCGTCCGAACCGCGCATGAAGCCGATCGGAGCCTGAAGGAGTCTCGGCTCCGTCGTGCGGATCAGCAGAGAAATCGACCATCGCGGCGCAGTCTATCAGGTCGCCGACCGAGAGGAGCACTCCCCTAGACGGCTCACGCAACGGGCGGGCGAATGGCGACGATCGGCTCCGTCGAGGCTGGCTTCGCGTCGGGCGCGCGAACATAGAGGGGCTCGAGGACTGCGTTCACCGGCGGGATCGGCCGCGAAGCAGCTGCGCGCGCGATGAGCTCGGCGTGCGGTAGATCGAGAAGCGGACCGCGCACCGGCTCGAGGCCGGCGAGCCCCTCGGCCACCTCGCCGAACACCGAGGCACCATGGGTGCGTCGCAGCGCGATCAGCATCTCGAGCTCGGCGATCGGAGCATGGCTCGGCGCGATCGCGAGCTCGGGGGTGACGAGGGCGTAGAAAATCTCGGCCTTCTTCGCGTCGATGACACACAGGGCGCGATCGTGCCCGAGGCGCCGAGCGGCGAAGGCCATGGCGCCGAGTGAGGTGACGCCGACGACAGGAATTCGAAGCGCTCTCGCAGCCCCTTGCATCGCGGCGACGCCGACCCGAACCCCAGTGAAAGAGCCCGGGCCGATGTCGCACGCGATGAGACCGAGGGACCGCTTGTCGACGCCCGCTTCTGCGAGCACGCGATCGATCGCCCCGAAGAGACGCTCGGCATGGCCGTCGGCGGCTTCGTACGTCTCGGCCGCGAGGAGGCGATCGCCGTCGAGAAGTGCCACACTTCCTCGGCGTGTGGAGGTGGTCACCCCGAGAATCAACACGGGGCCTCTCTGCCCGATTCGACGCGGGGAACCGATTCGCTGAACCGCTGTCTGGATCGGTCGAGCGCATCGATGCAGAATGTTTCCACGCACGACGCCATGACTGCTTCGCTATCCCAGCGCGCCGCCGGCGCAAACCCGAAGAAGACCTTGGGCGAGATCGGGGCGCTGGCACTCGTCATGTCGCTCTTGTTTCACGCGATCTTGGTGGTTGCCACCGCGTTGAAGGCATCGGCGGCGGAGCCGATTGCTCTGAACACGCCGGCGATGGGCGCGGACCCGATCGACACCGATCTCGTCGACGTGCTCCACAGCACGGGTGACTCGGTGGTCCGTGGGAGCGAGGACAAGGCGCAGGGTGAGCCGGACCGAGCGCCCGCCGAGAAGCCCGCGTCGAGGCCAGCCGAGCCTGCGACCGAACGCACGAACCCGAAACGGGATGCGACGCCGCGAGTTCCGCCTGCCGCACCACCGAAGTCCGACCCTTCCGATCCTGCGACCGACGAGGCTCCGACGCGACCACCGGCGGAGCATCACGACGCAGCGCCTCGGACGACTCCGATCGCGAGACCTCCGGAGTCGAGCGCCGACACCGCTTCTCCGAAGTCGCGCCCTGGAGTCGACGCACCGAGCGGCCCGACTTCGCCCGCGAGCCGCAAGGGCGCGTTGGGGGGTCCCCTGAGCGAAGTGCCCGGAGAGGGCGGCGGTCAGAAACGCTCAGGTCAGCGCGATCTCGCGGCATCGTTCACTCGCGAGCTGCCGGACTGCGCGTATTTCGTCACGACGTGGGCGGCGCTTCCGCCCGGCGAGAGCTTGGTGCTCGAGGCGCGCATCGAGCTCGACGCCTCAGGCAAGCTGCTCAGCGTCGAGCCAGAAGACAAGACGACGCCGTCGGCCGCGTTCGTCGACACGATGCACCGCGTGGCGGGCAGATTGAAGATTGGACTCTTCGCGCTCGAGAACGGAACGATCGACGGAGGCGTGCTCCACGTTCGCGTGATCGCCTCGGTCAGCGACGTGCCCGCGCCCGATCGGCCGGGGGGTGCCGTGGCGCTCGAGCACACCTTCGACAAAGGGCGTGGCCACGCTTCGTTCACCCTCGAGAGTGGACGCCGAGTCGACTTCATGATCGCGGTCGTGAAGATCGAGCACGCTTCGTAGCTCGCTCCGCACCCGATCGCGATGCTACGGTCTCGTTCATGAGAGCGCGCACCCAGGCGGTGTGTCCGGTCTGTGCGAAGAACGTCCAGGTGAGGGCCGAGAACCCCGCTTTTCCGTTCTGCAGTCCGTCTTGCAAGTTGGTCGATCTGGGCCGATGGCTAGACGGCGCCTACCGCATTCCGTCACGAATGTCGGAAGATGGTGGGCAAGCCGACGGGCTCGATCCGGAGAGCGATCCGACGGAGTCGGACGAGTCGCCCCAAATCGCCAATTCAGAGGAGCCCGAATGAGTCCCTGCTCTCAACTCTCGAGCGTCGTGTTGGGACTCGTCACCGTCGTCGGCGCACTCACTCTCTCATCGGTCGATGCGTTGGCCCAGACCCAGCCACTCACGGGACAGCCCGGCGCTCCGCCCATGACCCAACCGGGTGTCCCCCCCACCGGCCAACCCGGGCAGTTTCAGAGTCAGCCCGCACAGCCGCAACCGAACCCTTGGGGCTCGATGGGATCGGGTGGGATCGCTCCGCCACCACCGCTCCAGAACGGGCAGCCGAATCCGCCGAACGGACAACCGCCGAATACGGGCTTCGATCAGAACCTCGACAAGTCGAAGGACAAAGATTCGGGCCGAGGACTGTCTTGGTTCTGGGTCGACGCGTACGGCGGCTTCGAACACCTCGGTCTCCAGTCCTTCAACACCGGCGCGAAGGAGCTCTCGGCAGGTCTCATCGAGACCACGGGAAGCGGCGGTGTGATCGGCGCGGGTATCGGAGCGCAGATCTTCTTTTTCACGATCGGCGTTCGCGGAAGAATGGGCTTCTTCAAACCTTGGCAGGTCGGACGTGTGGGCCCCGAGGTCGGCTTTCGTTTTCCGCTCGGAAGGTTCGAGCCGCACGTCGAAGTAGGTGGTGGATACGCCGCTCTCGCGAACTTCGACCCAACGGTTCCTAGCGCCGTCGCCATCAAGGGAGGCTATGCGCGCGCGAGCGCCGGCCTCGACGTCTACCCCGTGAAGGTGCTCTCGCTCGGCGCCGAAGCGAGCTTCGACTTTCTCGGATTGTCGCGATCGGCGCTCACCCCCGCAGAAATCGTCACGGCGAGATCGCAAAACACCAGCATCACAGATGCGCAAAGCGCTCTTCTCGCCACGAAGGGCTCGGGCTTCGGCGCGAGCTTCGCCCTCGTCGGCGTGATCGGCGTGCACCTCTAAAGGAGCTTCGTGGAGCTCGAGACGCTCGCCACGCTGGCGGCCACCGTCGGGGGCCCGCTGCTCTTGTTGCTCGGCCTCTCGCTGCGCCGCGAGTCGGGGCAGAGGCGCCTTCTGATGGTGCTCGGCACCGCGTCGCTCGGCCTGTTCGCGTCGCTGGTGTCGTGGGGCATTCAGACCTTGGTGACCCGCGAAACGGTGGCGACCATCCCGACGCGCGGTCACATGGACCTGGTCAGCGTGGTCTACTTCTTCCTCGTCGTGACACCTCTCGACCAGAGCCTCACCGCCCTCGCCGTCCTTCCCGCGCTTCGATCGAAGCTGTGGCGTTCGCCGTACGACACGATGCGGAATGCGACCGCTGCATCGGTCGGGTTCTCGATCATTCCGACGGTGCTCCATGTGTGGGGAACGCCTGCAAAATGGGCGCTTCTCGTGCGCGTGTTGGCGAGCGTGATGACTCACGTCGTCTTCGCCTCGATATGGGGTTACGCCCTCGGACGATCGCTACGGCGTCGTCTGAGTGGAACCTGGTTCTCACGGATGTTCCTCGTCGCCGTCGGCTTCACGGGGCTCATCGACCACCTCCTGTTCACGCGCGGAGTCGGCGCGCTGGTGGCCGTGGCCCCGCTCCTTCTCAGCGCGGCAGGCGTCTCGCTGGTGGCGCGGCGCGATCTCCGAAAGATGAGCAAGCTGCCCACACGCGTGAGCTCACGCCTGCTCCGCGTGGAGCCCCCGACACTCGAGCAAATCCGTGAGGCGTTGGGTCGCAAGAAGCGCCCGGTGATGCTCCGGTGGGTCGTCTTCGGCACCTTCGTCACGACGGGCGTGCTGACGAGCTCCATCGCCGCGGGCATCTTCATCGGTCGCAAAACCGGAGTCGACTTCGCCGCCGTCGACCGCGGCTCCGCAGAAGGCGCCATCTCGGCGTTGGTGCTGCTCGGAGCAGCAGCGCTCTCGGCCTTCCCGATCTCGGGCTTCTTGCTCGCCAAAGCGTCATCGGCCAAAGGCGTCCTCGAGCCGGCGCTGGGGGCGGCGCTGGCGATCGCCGGAATCGTGGTCCTCTTGGGCCTCGCCGCCCCTGTTGCGGTGGTGTTCGCGCTGGCGTTCGCGCCAGTCGCTTTCGCACTGGCATGCGCTGGAGCGTGGGTTGGCCTCGAGCCGTGAAGTGATGGAGCCCGAAAGCGCTGGTGATGTCGCGTGTCGGCGTGCGCTCAGGCCGTCTGCGCCGCGACCTTCGTCTCGTCTCCGGCGAGCTCTTCTCCAAGCTCCTTCAGAAGCTCTTTGGCGCGCTTCGTCAGGTCGCGGGGAACCTCGACCTGAACGACGACGTGCAGCACGCCTCGTCCCCGCCCATCGATGCGAGGCATGCCCTTGCTTCGAGTCGACAACACCTCGCCAGGCTGGGTTCCCGCGGGGACCTCGACCTTCACCGCAGTGTCGTCGGGGAGGAGAACGTCGACCGACGTCCCGAGCGTCGCCTGAGCGAACGAGACTTTCGCACGGGTGATCAGATCGAGTCCGTCGCGTTCGAAGCTCGGATCGGGCGTGAGCTCGACGTCGACGAAGAGATCGCCCGGAGGACCTCCTTCGGCGCCAGGCATGCCTTGCTGCGGGACCCGCAGACGCTGCCCTCCGTCGATCCCGGCAGGGAACGTGACGACGACCTTCCGTGACTTCTCGACGTGACCCTGCCCTCGGCACGCGTCGCACGGCGTCTTGACGACCGAGCCTTCGCCTCCGCACTCGGGGCAAGTCTGCGTGAACATCACGAAGCCGCGTGCGGTCGAGACCTGGCCCTGCCCGCCGCATCCGCCGCACTGCTTGCGCTTGGTTCCGGGCTTCGCGCCAGTCCCTTCGCAGGTCTCACAGGCCGCGGGAGTCTTGAGTGGCACCTCTCGTTTGCAGCCGACGAAGGCGTCTTTCAAGCTGAGGCGCTGCTGGACACGCAAATCGGCGCCGCGCGCGGGGCCACGACGCTGTCTGCGCCCGCCGCCTCCACCGCCGAAGAACTCCGAGAAGATATCTTGGAAGTGCGTGAAGATGTCGCCTCCCTGATCAGAGCCGCCACCTTCGAGCCCGGCGTGACCAAACTGGTCGTAGCGGCCGCGCTTCTGATCGTCGGAGAGGACTTGGAAGGCGTCAGTCGCCTCCTTGAAACGCCCCTCGGCTTCTGCATCACCAGGGTTCCGATCAGGGTGGTTCTTGAGAGCCGCCTGACGGTAGGCCTTGCGTACGTCTTCGGTCGAAGCCTCGCGCGCAACGGACAACACCTCGTAGTAGCACCGCTTCTCACTCATGGTCGGGTGACATCTTCTTCGAGGCCATCTTCTTCGAGGCCATCTTCTTCGAGGTGCTCTTCTTCGAGAAGCTCAGCGAGATGACCGTGGTTGAGAGACGAGGTCTCGCCCGTACGAGAAATGAAGGCTGCCACGGAAGGGGTCGGCGGCGGGTCTGCCATGAAGGGGTCTGACACGGAAGGGTCTGCCACGGAAGGGTCTGCCACGAAAGGGTCTGACACGGGAGGGTCTGACAGGAAAGGGTCTGCCACGAAAGGGTCTGTCACGGAAGAGACGTGTCGAAGCTGCAAGCTCCGCTCGGAGACCGCCGCCCGTTCAGCGTCGGATGCCAGCAGCGCATCGTGGCAATCATGAACCGGTGACGTGCTTGCAGGACAAAGGACTTCACGACGATAATTCGCGGAGTCGTCGTGTCAACGTCTCGCGAACGCAGGCCACGGACTCGAGAGCGTCTCGAACGACGAAGCAGACTACAAAACGCGGAGCGCGCGACCTCCCGGGGAGAAGCCGCGCGCTTTGCTTTTTTGTGTTCGAGGCGTTTCGGGTGCGGACGAATCAGGTGTGACCGCGACGCTGGAACGTCGGCGTGTCCCAGTCGGAGTCGGTCGGCGGCACGAAGCTGGTGCGCTCGCGCGCGCCGGCCGGGCTGCTCGTCGGATAGTTGGTCGTCAGCTCACGAGCAGGCGGCCGCCGAGCCGACGTCGGAGGAGCGAGCTCCTCGTGGGCAGAGATACGCTCGGCCGAAGGGTAAGCAGGTCGCATCGTGCTCGTGGGGGCGCGACCGACCGGAGCTTGAACCGAATAAGCCGGCGAGCTCTGTCCGATGGTCTGTCCGAGCGCGGGACGAACAGCTTGGGCTTGAATCACACCGGGCTCGATGCCCGCTTGCTGATCGAAGCCCGTCGCGATGACGGTGACCTTCATCATGTCGCCCATGTTCTCGTCGACGGCCGCGCCGAAGATGATGTTCGCGTCTTCGTGCGCCTGCTCTTGAATGTAGCTGGCAGCTTCCTCGATCTCCTTCATCTTCATGTCGGGCCCGCCGACGATGTTGATGAGAACGCCCATCGCGCCTTCGACCGAGATGTTGTCGAGGAGCGGGGAATTGACTGCCGTCTCGGCAGCGAGGCGCGCACGACCCTGACCTTTGGCGCAACCGGTGCCCATGAGCGCGCGGCCCATGTTGCTCATGACGGTCTTCACGTCGGCGAAGTCGACGTTGACGAGACCGCTCTGCGTGATGAGATCGCTGATCCCCTTGATGGCTTGGTAGAGAACCTCGTCGGCCTTACGGAAGGCTTCGACGAAGCTCAGCTCTTCGTCGCCGAGCGCGAGGAGCTTCTGGTTGGGGATGGTGACGAGCGTGTCGACGTGCTCGGCGAGCATCGCTAGACCGATCTCGGCGCGACGCGAGCGCTGCTTGCCTTCGAAGAAGAAGGGCTTGGTGACCACACCGACCGTGAGGCAACCCTCTTCGCGCGCAAGCTGCGCGATGACGGGTGCGGCTCCGGTCCCCGTTCCGCCGCCCATTCCCGCGGTGACGAAAACCATGTCGGCGCCCGACAGCATCTCTTTGAGACGCGTCACGTCTTCGAGGGCGGCTTTGCGCCCCTTCTCGGGATCGGCGCCGGCTCCGAGGCCGCGCGTCACGCTTTGACCGATGTGCATCTTCGACGGAGCGAGGCTCGCGTTGAGCGCCTGAGCGTCTGTGTTGACGACCACGAACTCCACGCCCTCGAGCCCGAAGTTCATCATCGTGTTGACGGCATTTCCGCCAGAACCGCCGCAGCCGATCACCTTGATGCGAGCGTCGTATCCGCCCTGATCTTCGGCAAACTCGATGGAGAAACTCATTTGAAAAAACCCTCCCGGGGGTCCCACTCCGCGCTTTGCCGGAGCGATTGGGGGCGCCCACCTGGCCACTCGCGCGTCTGTGCGCAGTGGGGGGGGCCGTCAACTCGTTGTCTGATTCGAACTTCCGATGAAAGCGGGCGCCTCTTCCCACTCTCGCCGGATTTTGCATGCACGAGGGGCATCCCCCGGGCCGCGAATATCTCAAGTCAAGCGATCAATTGCATCAATCAAATAAGATTTCTTCAAGACTCAAACCCAAATCTTGTCGGGACCACGGGCGACCTAAAAGGCCGCTCTGATCCAATTCCAGAAGCGTCCTTGCTTCTTTCGCTCGAGCGCCAGCTCGGGTTCTTCCTCCTCGCGGAGGCGGATTTGGCTGCGGGTCGTCGGTCTAGGGGACCCCTCGACCTCGAGGTCTCGCTCGCGTGCGCTGGCCAGCGCCTTGGCGCCGAACTGCACGAGACCCACTCCGGTCGCGAATTGCGGACCGGCGACGAGCTGCGAGATGCCTCGGACACCCAGGGGGACGCCCATGCGGACCGGCATTCCGAGGATCTCCTCGGCGAACTCGGTCATGCCTTCGAGGAGCACACCGCCACCGGTCAGAACGACGCCAGCGGAGAGCTGCTCGAGAAGCCCGGTGTCTTCGATGCGCTTTCTGACCACCGCGAAAATCTCTTCGACGCGCGGCTCGATGATGTCAGACAGAACGCGGCGAGCCGTGCGGCGTGGCATGTGGCCGCCGACTCCGGGAACCTCGATCTCTTCGTCTTCGCCGACCATGCGCCCGAGGGCGCATCCGAAGTTGCGCTTGAGTCGCTCGGCCTCGCCCATGGGGGTGCGAAGTCCAGCGGCGATGTCGGCCGTGACGTTCATTCCGCCCGCGGGAATCACGCTCGCGTGCGCGATACCCCCGTCGACGAACAAGAGGAGGTCGGTCGTGCCACCGCCGATGTCGATCACGGCGACACCGATCTCTTTTTCGTCTTCGCTCACGACGGCTTCGGCGCTCGCGAGGCTCGCGAGCACCACATCGGCGACGGTGAGCTCACAGCGCTCCGCGCAACGGACCACGTTCTGGACGCAGCTCGTGGCGGCTGTGATGAGGTTCACCTTCACGCCCAAGCGAACGCCGCTCATCCCAACCGGATCGCGGATGCCGTCTTGGTTGTCGACGGTGAACTCGCGCGGGAGCGCGTGCAGAATCTGTCGGTCGGCGTCGACCGGAATGGCTCGAGCGCCTTCGAGTACGCGCTCCACGTCGATTCGGCTGACTTCGCCGCCATTGACTGCCGCGACGCCGTCGGAGGTCTGGCAACGGATGTGGCTGCCCGCGACGCTCGCGTACACGGTTCGAATCTCTACCCCGGCCATCGTCTGAGCGGCATCGATGGCTTCGGCGATCGCGCGCACGGTCCAGTCGATGTTCGAGACGACGCCCTTGCGCAGCCCGCGACAAGGCACGTTGCCGACGCCCAAGATCGTGATGCCATCGCCGTCGACTTCGCCGACGACCGCACTCACCTTGGTGGTGCCGATGTCGAGACCTACGACGATCTCGGTATTTTCCACCCGGCTCTTCATCCGATCCTCTCGCCCTGATGTCGCGACGCACAACGCTGCGTCGATGACCCGGGGACGCTGCCAGATGGCGCGAGAGCGGTACAACTTTGGAGATAAAATCGCGCGTACATCAGCGCATCCTGACCACCACACGATCGGGATTCGACGAGCCGTCGAGGAACACGATCGCGGCGTTGGACTTGCGGCGCTGGAGCTCGAGAAGGACTCGGTCTGCCTCTTCTAGCTTGCCTTTGAATGGTGCAGTTCCGAGCATCAAGCTGATGGCTTCTCGACCGACGATGACCTCGACGGTGCCGTCTTTGTCGAGATGGACCTCTTGAACCGGGTAACGCTTGGGGATGCTCGTCTTGTCGAGCTCTTCGATGACGTCGAGCGCCCGCCGGACCAAGAGCGTCGCGCCCTCGCGGTCGCTCACGACCATCTCCGGACGAATGCCGGTCAAAAGCGGAAGGTCGGTGGGGTCACCCTCGGTGACCTCTTTGAAGATCTCGCCCTCGCGGGTAGCCACGTAGAGCGCCTCACCAATGGCCACCAGCAGCGCGGGCTCGCGTTCGGTGACTTGGATCGAAATGGTATTGGGCAGCTTTCGCGTGACGACTGCGTGGAGCACGTAAGGCTCTTTCTCGATCTTCGAACGCGCCTCGGCGAGATCGAGCGCGAAGACGTTCTGACCGACCGCGACCCCTCCGGCTTTGGCCACCATGTCGGGCGTCAACCGGGCGGCGCCTTCGACGGTGACCGTCTTGATCACGAATCGAGGGCTCTTCGTGACGTAGCTCTTCGCGCCCCATGCCGCGCCGACAGACGCCGTGACGACCAACGCGACTCCGAGAACGACGCGTAGCACCGACCAAGTTTGAACCAGGCCTTCCCGAATCTTGCTCGGGCCCTTGGGCTTCGGTGGAGCCGAAGGCCTCACCGATCGAACGGAGGGCGGAGCGGGCGAAGCCTCACCGCTCGAAGTGGCACGCGTCACCTCGGTAGCTACCTCGGGCGACGATTGGCGCGCGGACGGAGGACCGGACGGCGGAGCGCGGCGGACGTTCTTCGGAGCTTCCCGCTTCACGGGGCCCCTCCCGTCTCGGGGCCTTCGGCGCGAAGCTTCACCTTTTCGTCGAGCCGCGCTTTGAGCCCTGCGAGCGAGGCATTCACGTCACCCGCGCCGAGCGCGATGACGATGTCGCCCTCTTGGGTCAGCCCTTCGAGGACCTCGGGCAGGGCGCGTTTGTCTGCGACGTAGTGGGCATTGTGATGGCCGTGCTCGCGAATCGATTGCACGAGCTTCTCTGCAGTGACGCCCGGAATCGGCGCCTCTCCAGCTGCATAGATGTCGGTCATGACGAGGACGTCGGCCTGGTTGAATGCGCGACTGAACTCGTCGAAGAGATCCCGCGTTCGCGAGAAGCGATGCGGCTGGAAGGCCACGACGATGCGATGGTTCTCTGCTGGAAAGGCACGCCGGGCAGCGTCGAGCGTGGCTCGCACCTCGGCGGGATGATGACCGTAGTCGTCGACCAATATTCTCCCGGCGCTCTGTCCGACCACGGTGAAGCGACGTGCGACACCGCCAAAAGTCGACAACGCTTGCTTCGTCACGTCGAGCGGCACTTCGAGCTCGTCGGCGACGGCGATCGTCGCGAGACAGTTGAGGACGTTGTGAGCCCCGGGCATCTTCACCGTGAAGCCGCCGAGATGCTCGCCGCGGCGATAGGCATTGAAGCTCGTCTCGAGACCGCGAAACTGGATTCCGCGTGCCGAATAGTCGCTTTGCGGATTCATCCCATAGGTCACATATCGGCGCTGGACCCGGGGCAAGATGTCTTGGACGTGCGGATGATCGAGACACAAGACTGCGAGGCCGTAAAAGGGCACACGCGCTGCGAACTCGACGAACGCATCTTTCAGTTTTTCGTGGGTTCCATAGTGGTCGAGATGCTCGGGATCGATGTTCGTGACGACCGCGATGGTGGGCGACAGACGAAGAAAAGAGCCATCGCTCTCGTCGGCCTCGGCGACCAGGAGATCTCCCGCTCCGAGTCGCGCGTTGGAACCGAGCGCAGCCATCTTGCCGCCCACGACGACCGTGGGGTCGAGCCCCGCGGCGCGCATGACCGTCGCGACCAACGAGGTCGTGGTGGTCTTTCCGTGGGATCCTGCGATCGCAACGCCGTATTTGAGGCGCATGAGCTCGGCGAGCATCTCTGCACGCGTGATGACGGGCGTGCCGAGCGCTCGGGCCTCCACGAGCTCGGGGTTGTCGGCCTTGATGGCGCTCGAGTAGACGATGACGTCGGCGCCCGCGACGTTCTCCGACCGGTGGCCGACGTCGACGCGCACGCCGATCCCGGAGAGTCGTTCGGTCGTGCTCGAGCCCTTCATGTCGGAGCCGGAGACGTCGAACGAGAGCGAACGCAGAATCTCGGCGAGGCCGCTCATGCCGACACCGCCGACGCCGACGAAATGAATGTGACGAACGCGGCCGCGGAACACTAGGACCTCACCTTTTTCGAACGTGACAGCTCGAGCAGATCGACGGCGATGTCGCGCGCCGCATCGGGGCGCGCGAGGGCCGCTGCGCTCTTTGCCATGCGGAGACGTTCACCAGGGTTCCGGGCAAGACGAACGAGCTCGACGACGAGGCGCGCAGCGGTCGCGTCGGTTTGAGTGAGCGCGATGGCAGCACCAGCCGCTTCGAGGCTACGGGCGTTCGCGAGCTGATGCTGATCGGCGGCGAACGGATATGGCACGAGGACGCTCGCGCGACCGACGGCGCACAGCTCTGCCAACGACGACGCCCCTGCCCTTTGAATCACGACGTCTGCCGCGTCGAGCTCACCCGCTACGTCGTCGATGAACTCGGTGACGCGCGCCCCCGCTCGCACGTCACGAGCGGCGTAGGCCGATTGAACGGGAGCGCTTCGGTCTCGGCCCGTCTGATGAACGATCGTGGCATGCGGCACCTGTTTGACGAGCTCGGCGAAGGCTTCTGGAAGGACCTCGTTGAGCGCAACCGCACCGAGGCTCCCACCGAGGACGAGGACGCGAAAACGGGTCGGGTCGGCTGAGTAAGGATCGCTCGTGAAGGCTCGCCTCAGCGGGACACCAAGCGCTTTGCCGACACCATTCGGAAAGCGGCGGTCGAGATCGCCGAATCCGGTGTAGGCGCGGTCGACGAGGGGGACGAGAAGTTTGTTCGACAATCCGAGGACGCCATTGGGCTCGAGGATCGCGAGCGGTACACCCATGAGGCGAGCCGCCAAAGCGATTGGGCCGCCTGCATATCCACCAACCGAGAGCACCACGTCGGGTCTGCGGCGTCGGACGAGGCGGCGCGCAGCGGGCAGCGTACCGAGCGCCCGGAATGCACCTTTGACGAAGCCTCGAACACCGCCGCCACGCAGTGGTGCAACGTCGAGCAGCTCGAGGTCTTCGCCGAGCGATGCCATGACCTTCGTCTCGAGGCCGCGCGCGGTGCCGACGTAAAACACGTTCGCCGTGGCCTCGAGCGCGCGTACCGCATCGCCGACTGCGAGCATCGGAAAGACGTGACCGCCGGTACCACCGCCTGCGATGAGGACCGTCACCACCCCGCCGCCCCCTCGTCGGCGGAAGTGAGGACGACCGCCGAAGCGCTCGGAAGCTGCGCCTTGGGCGCCTCTTCCTTCGGAACGATTTCGCGCCGCGGCCTGGAGATGCTCAGCACCACGCCAACCGCCGCGGCGTTGACGAGGAGCGAAGAGCCTCCGTAGCTGATGAGGGGGAGCGTGAGTCCCTTCGTGGGTAGGATGGCCATCGCGACACAGAGATTCGTGAGCGCCTGGACCCCGAAGAGCGTTGCAATGCCGAACGCGAGAAAGCTCCCGTAGTCGTCGGCTGCGCGTAACGCGATTCTCACGCTCCGCGACACGACCACGAGATAAGCGGCAACGAGCCCGAGGATCCCCACGAACCCGAGCTCTTCACCAATGATGGCCGAGATGAAGTCGGTATGGGCCTCTGGAAGGTAGAGGACCTGGAGACCGCGGCCGAGGCCGAGTCCCCAGGTTCCTCCGGAACCGAAGCTCATGACCGACTGGAACGGCTGATAAGACAGCCCATCTCTATGCGCCTCCATATCGATCCAGGAGACGTAGCGCGCATAGCGATAGCTGGAAAACCGCACTGCTGCGGCGGCGCCAAGGCCCAATAACATCGTGAAGGCTGCGATGTACGGGACCTTGGCGCCAGCCACGAAGAGCATGGTGAAGGTAAGAAATAGGAGGACCACTGCGCTGCCGAAGTCTGGCTGCTTCAGACACAACAGCATGAGAACACCCGAAACCAGGAGATGCGGAACGAAGCCGACCGCGAAGGACTTGATGCGCTCTGCCTTTTTGGAGAGCGAATAGGCCAACCAGAAGACGATTGCGAGCTTGGCAATCTCTGCCGGCTGAATGTGAATGGGGCCGATGGCGATCCAACGATCGGCATTGCCGGCGCGGTGACCGAAGCCGACGATGGTAGCCGTGAGCATACCCATCGTTCCAACGAGAATCGGATAGGTGAGCACCTTGAGCTTGCGGTAGTCGAGCCGGCTCGTCAGCCACATGCCGACGAGCGCCAAACCGGCGTAGATCCCCTGACGCTTCAGGAAGAACTGCGCATCGTGATAGCGAGTCGTCGCTTCGACCGCACTAGCGCTGTACACCATAACGACGCCAAAGCCCACGAGCGCGATCGCAATCGACGCCAAGACGGCATCGACCGGTCCGTTGGGACTCGACGCCAAGAGTCGCGCGATCGGTTGCGGGAGGCGTGTCTCCTTCTGCTCCGCATGCCGATTGAGCGCTACGTTCTGGGGGAGCTTCGCCCCAGAGCTCTTTCGAGCATCGGATTTCGGCGGATCTGACTTCTTGTTCTTTCGGAAGATCATCGCATCACCGAAGCTTCATGGAGGCGAGAGAGACGAGCGCGAGCAAGATCGAAATGATCCAAAAACGCACGATGATCTTTGGCTCGGCCCAGCCCTTCTTCTCGTAGTGATGGTGAATCGGCGCCATCAGGAAGATGCGCTTTCCGGTCAGCCGGAAGCTGATGACCTGGGTGATGACGCTCACGGCCTCGATGAAGAAGATCCCACCGAGGAGAATGCTGAGAAGCTCGTTCTTGGTGAACAACGCGAGCATGCCCAACCCACCGCCGAGCGCGAGCGACCCCACGTCACCCATGAAGACCTGGGCCGGGTACGTGTTGTACCAAAGGAAGCCTATTCCGGCTCCTATGACCGACCCGCAATAGACCGACAGCTCGCCTGCCGAAGCGATCTGCGGGATGTCGAGATAGGCTGCGAGTGAGAAGCGGGCAATCGTCGCGCCGGCAACGTAGGCCCAAATCAGGTAGGTTCCCGCGTTGATCATCACGGGGCCGATGGCGAGCCCGTCGAGGCCGTCGGTCAGATTGACGGCGTTGGAGGTCGCGACGACCACGAAGATCGCAAAGGGGATGTAGACCCACAGTGGGAGGTCGAGCGACACCTTCGAGAAAGCGATGAACGGAAGGCCGAGGCGCGTCTTGATCAGGTTCCAATCGGCGGGCATGCGGCCGGGCAAGAGGAACGTGTACGAAATGGCTGCGCCGCCAATCAGGGTTTGTCCGAGAAGCTTGTAGCGCCCGGCGAGGCCGCCCGAGCTCTTGCGCTTCAGCTTCAGGTAGTCGTCGAGATATCCGATGACGCCGTATCCAGCCGTCACGGCGGTCGTGGCGAGAACGAAAGGGTTGCGGAGGTCGGCCCACAAGACGGTGGGAACGAGCAGGCTCAACAAAATGAGCGCTCCACCCATCGTGGGCGTCCCGGCTTTGATTCGGTGCGTCTCGGGCCCTTCTTTGCGAACGACCTGACCGATCTGCTTTCGCTTGAGCTCACGGATGAACCAAGGCGCGAGAACGAACGTGATCACCATCGCGGTGAGCGTCGCCATGATGGTGCGGAACGGGATGTACCGGAGGACGTTCAGCCACGAGAGCCAGCCGTAGTGAAACTTGAGGGGATAGAAGAGCTCGTAAATCACGATTTCTTCCCCGCTCTTCGGGTGGCGAGCGCCTCACGCGCGACGACGCGATCGTCGAAGTCGTGGGTTACGCGACCGATGATTTGATAGGTCTCGTGGCCCTTGCCTGCGATGAGGACGACGTCGCCGGGCGCCGCCGATGCGATCGCCCTTTGGATGGCGCGCGCACGGTCGAGCTCCACCTCGAACGGCGTGCTCGACCCGGTGAAACCCGGGATGATCTGTGCGGTAATCGCCTCGGGATCTTCGCTACGCGGATTGTCGTTCGTCACGAAACAGCGATCGGCGCCCTTGGCCGCTGCGGCGCCCATCACCGGCCGCTTCATCGGGTCGCGGTCGCCTCCACAACCGAATACGCACGTGACGCCCGCGCGAGCGAACGGCCGTACGCTGGTCAGGACTCGCTCTAGGGCGTCGGGGGTGTGCGCGTAGTCGACCAAGACGACGATGTCGTCGTTCGAAGGGTCGTCACAGCGTTCGAGTCGCCCTGCGATGGTGGTGGGCTTGTTGAGCCCCTCTTCGATGGCTGCAAGATCGAGCTCGAGAAGCGTCGCGATGGCAATGGCACAGAGAAGGTTTTCGACGTTGTGCGCACCGACGAGCGGTGAGTCGATGTCGAGCTTTCCACCCGGCGTTCGGACCCGCATCGCTATGCCGCGAGCCGACGTCTGAACCGACTCGGGAGCCACTTCGACCTCGGACTCGGGCGCGCCGGGTTTAGCCGAATAGCGAGCCATGCGCGTGCCGTAGGCGGTGCGCGTGGCGAGCTCGGCGCCGAATGCGTCATCGACGTTGATCGCGACCGAAGAGGGCCCGAGATCGACGAAGAGCCGCGCCTTCGCCTCTGCGTAGCTCTCCATCGTCCCGTGAAAATCGAGATGGTCTTGCGTGAGATTCGTGAAAGCGGCGACACGAAACCGAACGGCATCGGTTCGTGCCGAGGCGAGCGCAATCGAGGAGACCTCCATGACGAGGTGTGTGGCCCCGAGGACCTTCATTTCGAGCGCGAGCCGAGCAATCTCGTCGGCCTCGGGGCTCGTGTGCTTCGCCTCTATGAAGAAGCTCTCGAAGCGATGGCCGAGCGTGCCGATGACGGCGGGGCGTCCGCCGGAGGATTCGATGCAAGCGGCGACTAGCTGCGACGTCGTCGTCTTTCCGTTGGTCCCGGTGAGACCGACCACGTCGAGGCCGAACGTGGGATGTCCGTAAACCGCGGCCGAAGCGAATGCGAGCGCTCGTGGGACGTCATCGACCTCAATCACAGGGATGGCCGAGACCTCTTGCCGGATGGCGCCGGTCTTGGCGATGACGGCGACGGCTCCGCGCGCGATGGCGGCGTCGACGAAGGCGAGACCATCGGACTTTGCGCCGGTTCGTGCGACGAACACGTCTCCAGGTTTGACCTCGCGGGAATCGTGTCGAACCCCGGTGACGACGACACTCACGGCATCATCGCGTGAGGTGAGATGAGCCCCAGGAATCTCACGTACGAGATCCTCGAGCCTCACCCCAGGGGTGCGCCCTCCAATCGCTCGGTGTTGGTTCTGGTTGTCGCTCATCGTCAGGTCGGTGGCTCGAATACCAGTTTGAGCGTGGCGCCTTTGAGGACGATACTGCCCGCCACGGGCTCCTGACGCATCACGCGCCCCGAGCCCGACACGCGTGGAAGGAGGCCGAGGTCGCTCGCGAGGTGAATCGCCTCGCGCGCCGGATAACCCGATAGATCCGGAATCTCGATCTCGTTCGGCTTCACCTTGCGGCTCGGAGCCGGCTTGTCGGTGCTCGCCTCGGGGATGGGCTCTCCCTTTGCTTCGCTCACCGCTTTGTAGGCCTCGCCTGCTGGATCCATCCCCTTCGCGAGCCCCGCGACGTCGGAGAGCTTCGCCTGATCGGCTCCGGTCGGAGTCACTCCCAGGTAGCGAAGCGCCATTTCACCGACGCGACGGAACACCGGGGCCGCGACGGAGCCGCCTGCATAGGTTCCGGCCATCGGCTCGTCGATTTGGACGACGATCGCGAGCCGTGGCTTATCTGCCGGAACGAATCCGACGAACGAAGCGATGTAGTGCGTATCGGTATATTTGCCGGTCTCTGGATCGATCTTCTGTGCAGTTGCGGTCTTGCCTGCAACGCGGAAGCCGGGGATGTTCGCTTCGACACCGGTGCCCTCACCCTCGGTGACGCTGACGAGCATCTCGCTCATGAGCTTGGCCACGGCCGGACCGACGGCGGCGCGGCGAACGCGGGTCGCCGGCTCTTCCAGCGTGACGCCCGTCGAATCGGAGACCCGCTTGATGAGGATCGGCTCGAGGAGACGACCGCGGTTTGCGATGGCCGATACCGCCGTAGCGAGTTGGAGGCTCGTGACGCTGATACCCTGACCGAAGGCGGCCGATGCGGTTTCGACCTGGACCCACGGCCGCTCCCGCGGGCGCAAAACGCCGACCGCTTGCCCGGGCAGCGGCAGACCCGGCGATTCGCCGAACCCGAATCGTCGAAAACCATCGTAAAGTTTTTGCTGGCCGAGCCCGAGCGCGACCTTCGCAGCACCGATGTTCGACGAGAACTGCAGAACCTGCGTTGGGGTGAGGTACTTGTGAACGTGGGTGTCGTGAATCACCACGTTGTCGATCGCCATGCGACCGTCCTCGCAATAGATCGGATCGGTGGGGCTGATCGCGTGGTTCGCGAATGCCGTCGCGAACGTGAAGATCTTCATCGTCGAGCCTGGCTCGTAGCGATCGACCACTGCGCGATTGCGGCGATCACCGGGATCGGCAGCTTGATAGTCGTTCGGGTTGTAACCAGGTCCGCTCGCCATCGCGAGAATCTCCCCGGTGTTCGGATCCATGACGATGATCGAACCGCCGTGGGCTTCGTAGGTCTTCAGCGCCGCGGCGAGCTCACGCTCGGCGGTGTACTGAATCGCTTTGTCGATGGTGAGGTAGACGTTATGACCCGCGAGCGCCTGCTCGTCGTCGATTCCCTCGGAGAAGATGAGGCGCCCCGAACGATCACGAAGGCCATGAACCTCCGAAGCCTTTCCTTTCAGCTCGCCGTTGAGCGAAAGCTCGAGTCCTTCGCGCCCGTCGCCGTCGGGTGAGACGAAGCCGATGAGGGGGCCGGCGAGCTCGCGATTCGGATAGAACCGCTGGCCTTCGCCTTCGACGGTGAGCCCGTGAACGGGATACCGCTGTTGGTTGTCGGCGAGCGCGCGCACGGCGGTCACCTCGTCTTCCGAGACCCGACGCTTCAGCCAAACGAAACGTCGGCGCCGCGAGATCTTCTCGCGCACGTCGTCGACCTTCATGTGGAGCGCCTCGGCGATTCGCTCCGAATACTGATCGACGCGCATCGAGACGTATTTCTCTTCGATGCCGCGTAGCATTTCCACGGAGTCCATGGAGATGCTCGGCACTTCGACGCTCTCGGCGAGCGGCGTCCCATTCCGATCGTAGATCGTGCCTCGCTTCGGTTCGATGTGGAGACGTCGCTGGCGCTGGCGTTCAGCCATCTCGAGCCAACGCGGCCCGTCTTGGTTTTGGATGCGATCGGCTCCAGACACGACGAAGCCAAGCCCCAGGCCCATCATCCCGCAGACGATGCCCATGCGGACCTTGATCCAACGTGCGCGCTCGGGAGCAAGGTTCTTCATTGACCCTCCGCCGGCGGAGCTTCGGTCGCCTGGGTCTTCTCGTTATCACGCCCGACCGGAGCCGCGTCTTTGAGCACGATGACTCGGTCTTGCGGCGGGGGCGTCATCCCGAGGAGCGATCGGGCGACCATCTCGACGCGATCAGGTGTCCGATAGCTCGCAGCCTCGAGCGAGAGCACGCGCTTGACCTCGCGAAGGCGCGCTTGCTCCTTCCGTTCGCGGCCGAGCTTGTAGCCGATGTCGACGGTTCGGCTCCGGAGACCGAGATGAAGCACGAATGCGATGACCGTGGCGATCACCGCGAGGGTCCAGAGCGCGAGGAAGGGGCGCTGTTTCATGCAAGCGTCTCCTCGGTGTCAAACCCGTCGAAGCTCGCTTCGGGACCTTCGGCGCGGCGAGCGGCTCGAAGCTTCGCGCTTCGCGCGCGCGGGTTCTCACTCACCTCCGCGTCGCTCGGAACGACCGGCTTTTTCGTGAGCGGTGCCCACACCGTTCGTTCGCGCATCGCGCGCTTCACGATTCGATCTTCGAGCGAATGAAATGAGATGACCGCGAACACGCCGCCGACCGCCACGAGCTTCGCAGCAACCTCGGTGAGGGCCGTCAGCTCTTCGATTTCTTGGTTCACGGCGATGCGAAGCGCCTGGAAGGTCCGTGTCGACGGATCGACGCCACCGATCCGAGCGGGTCCGACTGCACGAACCACGGCGCGACGGAGATCGAGCGTGGTGTTGAGATCGCCGCTGGCGAACGCTTGCTTGATGCACCGCGCGACGCGGCGGGAGCGCCGTTCTTCGCCGAGCTTGAAGATCACATCGGCGAGCTCGTCGGCCTCGAGCCGTTCGATGAGCTCGAGCGCTGTCTCACCGCTCGTCGGGTCCATTCGCATGTCGAGCGGACCTTGTTGTCGAAAGCTCATGCCGCGATCCGAATCGTCGAGCTGCATCGAGCTCAAGCCGACGTCGGCGTACAGGCCCGAGACGGACTCGATTCCGAGCTCACCGATGACCCGGTCGACCTCGGAGAAGCGGGACTTCACGAGCGTCACGCGATCGCCGAAACGACCGAGACGACGACGAGCGATCTCGAGCGCGAGGTCGTCGCGATCGATTCCAATGAGCCGCGTCCCGTCGATCGAAAGAACGGCTTCTGCATGCCCGCCTGCGCCGAGAGTCGCGTCGACGAAGGTCTGACCTCTACGAGGCGACAAGGCGTCGCAGAGCTCCGTCTTGAGGACGGAGACGTGCGGAAACGCAGGCGGCGGAGTGGGGGGTGCGCTCGGCATCTTGACGACGTTGACTACGTTCACTTTTCGCTACCGAGCGTGAAGGTGGACGTGGTTGAGGGCGGTCATAGTCCGAGCCTCCCCATCGAGGCGCGGAGCTCACGAAGATCGACCGCCGACTTCTGTTTCGCGAGCGCTTCCCACTCTTGCTTCGACCAGAGCTCGGCCTTCTCGCCGTGCCCAAGCCACAAGACCGACTTCGACAGCCCGGCCTGCTCGCGCAGCCCCGGTGGGACGAGGATGCGTCCCTGCTTGTCGAGCTCGCACTCGACCGCCGCCGACACGTAAAAGCGTCGGAAGTCGATCACCTGCGGGTCGAACGCGTTGAGCTGCGCGAGCTTGGCCTCGAGCGCTTCCCACGCCTTCATCGGATAGACGTCGAGACACGGGTCGCCGAGCGCCGGCGTCATCACGAGCCGGAGCTCGCTCGTCGGGACGAGCACGTCGCGAAAACGCGCGGGGAGGCTGGTCCTGCCCTTGTCGTCTATCGCGTGCTCGAAGTGTCCCCGGAACATGGTCGCCCTCCGCCCCGGTTCCGTCCCCGAGCGACCAAGCGGCGACCTTGGAAGGGGGGGCTCGACGGGGTGACAAAGCTTGCCACTTCTTCCCACCGACCGGGGCCACGCTACGAAGCACCCTCCACCGTGTCAACACTCTGGCCCGTTTTCTGGAGTGGCGGGTGCGCATGTGATACCGGACCGGCGATACCTAGCTGCGTTCATATCGGCAAAGTTTGTTGTTGTTTCGATTGGTTTTGGCGAGCTTCGTTGAGAGTGGGTGAAAGTGGGGAAGAAATCTCAATCGATCGACCCTTTCACCATTGACAGGACAGTCGGCGACCTTCCCTCCGAGCGTCGAAGCGAGGGAGTTCGAGGTGCTCTTCGGTGAAGCGGCGTGCTCATGCGAGAGCAGCCCCTCGTCGTGGACGACAACCTCCCCTCGAAAGAGTCAGCGACGTGACGATGGCTGCGGCCACCGATAGGGTCGGTAGCGCGCGACGTCGGCAGCAGCGGTCACGACACCGTCGAGGGAGCGTGACGACGGCTGCGGCCACCGACACCGTCGAGGGAGCGTGACGGCAGCAGCGGACACCCGTAGAGAAAGCCTGACGACGGCACAGCGTCGTCGCCCGCCCATCACGTCATTGCTGCTCGGAGCGACCTAGGTCAGCTTTCGGGACGATCGCGGTCACGGCGCGAGGGCGCGCTCGTTTGCGTTCGGGCGAGCTATTGCTGGTTGAAGCTGAAGGGAATGTTCACCGTCGTCGGGCCGTCCGATGGCTTGAACTGCCAAGACTTCACGGCTCCGCCGACGCAGCCCGCGAGCCCCGGGAAGTGATCTCCGCCCGACGCAGAAGCCGACTGGACGCTGCCCGAGGGACCGATCGTCAGGCTCACGCTCACCTTCGCGCTCTTCGGTGCGTTCGAGTCGCGAGCATCGTACGCGGGGCCCCAGCAGCGGCGCGTAATCCCCGGCTTGTTTCGGGTGACGACACCCTCAATCTCTCCTTGAGACAGCTGGCCGGAGCCTGAGCTCGGACCACCCGCGGCGTTCGGCCCGGTGGTGGGTCCGCCCGCGGAGAAGCCGCTCGGGTCGAAGTTCGACGGCGGTGCCGACGATGATTCGGGCTTCGTCGACTTGGGACCGACGGCGCTGCCTCCCGACCCGACGTTGGGTGTGGGTGACGTCCCGCCTGCAACCGAAACGGTGGGCGATGCGGAGGGCAAGTCGGCCGGCGGAGCAGGAGGCGCAGCACCGAACGGGCGCGGGTCGGCCGGTCCCGCCTGCGCGGTGGTCGTGCCTTGTACGACGATCGTTTGGGGCGCGCGCAGGAACACGGCCCAGGCCGCGACTCCGCCGAACGCTGCACACATCGCGATGAACGCCCAAGCCATCGGATGCAGACCGCGCTTGCGCTCCGGAGGAGCGCTGACGGGCGGCGCCATCGACGCGCGAATCATGCCGGCTGCGTCGGCCCCGAACCCATTGGCGAGCGGGGTTCCGAGCGACATCGACGCGCTCTGGACTGAGGAACGATCGCCCGTCGCGGTCGGGCCGAAGAGCGACTCGGCGTCGAGCTTCGATTCGGGCACGGCATTCGCGCCGGTCGTGGCGGCGCTCTTGGCGGTGAACGGATCGGCCAATACGTCGAGCCCACGGGAGCCAGCCGCCGGGGTGACGAGCGAAAACGGAACGCTGGTCGCCGGCGGGGGGATCGCGCTCTGAAGACCGTTTGCTCCGCCGTCGGGGCGTGGAGTGAGCTCACGCTGACCGCTGCCGTGGTGTTTCGGCTGTGGCGGAACGGGCGTCAGCATGGGACGGCTCGCGCGCGTGGAGCGCGCTTCGTCTACGACCGAAAGCAACCCGGGAAAGCTCTTCAGAGGCTGCCATTCCTCGAAGCCTTCACGCCAAACGAGCGAGTCGCCATCGACCGCGCCAGCCGCAGCTTTTTCGCGGATGACCGAGAGTCTGACGGGGCCGAGCGGAACGCCGCCGACGCCGACGTACCAGTCTTCAGTCGGCGGCGCATGGCTGGGCACGGCAGCCGGTGCAGGGGCCACGGCGCGCGAGAAGCCGCCAGACAAGCCGGCTGACGGGGGTGCCGACGAAGTCGGCGGGACCGACTGAGGATGGGCTTGCTGCGGGAGCGACATCGCGGCAGCTCGAGCCGCTAGCGGACCAGAGCTTTGGCGAAGACCGGCGTTGCCGACGGCGGAGGGCCTCGGTGTGGCGAGCGGGGCTCGCTGCGCCCCGAAGCTTCCGGTGAACGACAAATTTCCAGGGGTGGGCCCCACACCACCGGCACCACCAAGGCGTTGGAGCGCCGAAGGCGCGCCCGGCGGAGTCGACGCGCGAACGCTGGGTCGCGCGGGCGGGACGATGCGAGCCGAAGAGGGCCTCGCTGCAGTCATCCCCGATCCCGTCGTGCGCAAGAACAGCGGCGACGGTCTCACCATCGTTGCCGAATCGTCGTCGCCACCGGTGCTTGTCGGCTCGTCGTGCAGTCCGAGATTGGGCACCTGACCAGGCGTCGGGTTCGTTGAAGCCGAACCGCCCGAGGCGACACCGCCAGCGAAGACACCGCCGGGGGAGACACCGCCGGGGGAGACACCGCCCGGGGAGACACCGCCCGAGGCGACACCGCCAGCGAAGACAACACCGAGACCGAATTGCGGCACACCGGCAGGCGGGGGCATCGCAGGATTCAGCTTCGAAACCGAACTCTCGGTGACCGTGGCGCTGACTTGGATCATGTGCCCGCATCGCCGGCACTTCATCCGCAGCGTCTTGCCAGCGACCTTATCGTCGCCGATCTGGTACTTGGCTTTGCAGTTCTCGCAGACGAACTTCATTCCTAGCCTGGGGCTCCTGAGCTTAGACCAATCGGCGAGAGAGGGCACCTCTTTACGGTGCTCACTCCGATCCGTCGTCGTTTCATCACTGAGCGCGAGACCGATCACCAGAACCGTTGAACGGTCAGACTGACCCGGCAACAAGGGTCTTCGCGTTCGTCCTTCTCGGACTCGCAGGCTCTAAGTACGGCGCAAGCCTGCGCGCGGTCTGTAACGTCGTCACGCCGCTCGAGTCAGGCGCCCCTGGAGAGCGCCAAGAAAAGTCAGAGAAGGGTCAGTAGATGCTCTCTGATGGCCTTCTTCGTGTCGTCGTCCGGGGCCGCACCGAGAGCCCGTTCCCAAGCCTCCACTGCCTTGTTCCGAAACCCAGCCTGTTGATACAGGATCGCCAAATTCTTCACGGAAGCAAAGTGCTTGCTTTGGATCTCGAGCGCCCGTTCGAGCTCCTGAATCGCATCGTACACCTGCCCACGTTTTCCATAGAGAAGACCTAGGTGAAAACGAAGGCGGTACGCCAACGGATCGATGCGGGTGCCCGCTTCGAGCAGCTCGGTCGCTTTGTCGAGATCACCTTGTTTATAGGCGGCGACTCCTTCGTTCAGCAGTCTCTCGGCCTCTGCGGAAATCTTGTCGGGGTCGACTCTTTCACGCTTCATCTTGAGCGCCGCTTGGACCGCCGCGACGACGTCTGCGACTCGGAACGGCTTCTCGATGTACGAGTCGACTCCGTAGCTCGTTTTCACGTCTTCTGCGATTCGCCAGCCGCGGTAGACGGCCGAGATCATCACGATCGGCATGTGACCGTATCGGCTCGAGCCTCGAATTCGACGGGCGATGTCGAAACCGTGAATCTCGGGGAGCATCGCGTCGAGAATGATCAGGTCCGGTGACTCGAGCTTCACGAGCTGGAGCGCGAGCTTGCCCCGATCGGCTTCGATGACCTGGTAGCCCTGCTCTTCGAGGACGAGCCGGAGCATCTTCCGGATCTCGGCCTCGTCGTCGACGACGAGGATTTTTTTCGCGTCGATCTTCTTGGGAGGCTCCGACTTCGGCAGATCGGCGACGACAGAAATCTCTCTCCCGAGATCGCCGAAGTCGGCTTCGCTGACCTCGGAGTCGACGACCTTCTGCATCGTGTCGTCGACGATGATCTGATTGCCTTGCGCGAGCATCCCGGCCGCCGACGGACGAAAGCGACGCTCTCGCTCTCTCTCGCGCGGCAGCGGCGGCCTTCCTCCAGTCGGCGATGCTGCAGTCGGCGATGCTGCAGTCGACGATGCTGCAGTCGACGATGCTGCAGTCGACGACGCCGCTGACGAGGCCTCCATCGAAGGTGCCGCAGACGAACCGGCCGCACCGACCCGCGCGGCCGGCGCGTTGGGGATCGGAAGCGGAACCGCCCGGGCCGGGCCGCCTCTCCCGCGAGGCGGAGGAGGCGGAGGAGGCGGAGGCGGCCTCACGCCGCTCCGAGCCGGCTCGGCAGACGGCGTCGTGAACGCCGGATGCTCGGCCGGTGCAGGCGCAGGCGCCGCGCGAACGATTCCAGACCGCTCCAACACTTCGGCCGGACAGGAAGGGCCGACGTAGAACGCCTCGCCCCGCTCCTTCAAATCGTACGCCTCGCGAAGCACACGCATGAGCACGACCTCGAGCGCGATGTACGCGAAAACGCGCTTTCCGGTGACGAACTCGAGCTCCTCGAGCGCCTTTCGATCTTCGGGATTCGCCATCGCGCAGAAGATTCGGTCTTCGCGATCGAGCACCGGAAAGAGCTTGTGGCGCATCGCGACTTCGCGCGGGACGACGTCGAGATCGCTGAGCTTGATCACGACTTGGTTGAGATCGATCCCGGGCACCCCGCGCTGCGTCGAGAGGGCCTTCAGCGCGTCGAGCTCGCTGATGAGCCCTTGCTCCGTCAGTCGGCTCGCGAGAGGCACCGAGCCCGGGACGTGGCGCGAGAGCGCTTCGTCGAGTTGGGCCGGCGAGAGGGCTTGCTGCTCGAGCAAGATGCGGCCGATCGTCTTCTTGTCGTCTTGGCTCATCAGTTCTGGTGGGAGGTAGAGTATCCGTCCTGCTCGGTCGAGGGAATGCGGTCGCGCGTCGGGCTCAACGAACGTCGCGCGTACCCGCTGACGACCAGCGCGACTCGAAGGCGTCGTAGGCCCCCGAACTTATCGCAGCTCGCGCCTCGCCTGCGAGCTGCCCGTAGAGGTGCAGATTGTGCTCGGAGAGCAACCGTAGCGCGAGAATCTCTCCGGCAATGAACAGATGCCGCAAGTAGGCACGCGAGAAGCCTCCGACACACGTCGCGCAAGTGCATTCGTCGTCGAGAGGGCCGAGATCGTCTTTGTACCTAGCCTGCTTGATGACGACACGCCCGCGCCTCGTCAGCGCCTGACCGTTCCGCGCGTTACGCGTCGGGAGCACGCAGTCGAACATGTCGATTCCAGCTCGGATGGCGATGACGAGGTCGCGCGGGGTGCCGACGCCCATCAGGTACCGCGGGCGCTCTGGGTCGAGCTCTCGCGCGACCTCCGAAACGGTTTCGTGCATTCGCTCGATTGGCTCGCCGACCGAGAAGCCACCGAGCGCGAGCCCGTCGAACGCAAGCTCTCCGAGCTCGCCCATGTGCGAGCGCCGGAGCGCCGCATCACAACCGCCCTGGACGATTCCGAATACCGCCTGATCGATCCGTTTCGATTCGAGGCAGCGTCTCGCCCAGCGGGTCGTCGTCGCGCAGGCCTTCACGAGCTCCGCCGACGGACTGTCACCGGGCGGGCAAACATCGAGCTGCATCGCGATATCTGCGCCGATCAGGCCCTGTACACGCATCGCTTCTTCGGGAGACAAGTGCCGCTTCGAGCCGTCCAGATGCGACCTGAACGAGAAGCCATCTTCCGAGAACGAACGCCGTTCCGAGAGCGAAAATGCCTGGTAGCCCCCCGAATCGGTGAGCATCGCGTGTGGCCATGCCGCGAAACGATGAAGACCGCCGGCGTTGGCGATTGCCTCGGCTCCAGGGCGAAGCCAGAGGTGGTACGTGTTGCCGAGAACGATCTTCGCTCCTGTTCGAGCGACCTCGGTCGGTGAGAGCGTCTTGACCGAGCCCTGCGTCCCGACAGGCATGAACGTCGGAGTCTCGACGACACCGTGCGGCGTCGTGAGCTCGCCGGTTCGAGCGTGGCCCGAGCTCGAAGTGACACGGAAGCCGTAGCCTGGCGTCGGCGGCCTCACTTGGCCCCCGGAGGTGTGGGCGATGAGCGGAAGGTGGGCGAGCGCGAGAGCAGCATGGCGTCTCCGTACGAGAAGAAGCGGTAGCGGTGGCGCGTGGCGTGCGCGTACGCGGCGAGAATTCGCTCGCGGCCCGCAAAAGCGGAGACGAGCGCGAGCAGCGTCGAGCGCGGCAGGTGAAAGTTGGTCAACAGATGATCGACGACCGAGAATTCATATCCTGGCTGTATCAGTATCTTCGTTGCCCCATCGATGGACCGAACGTGTCCGCTGCGGTCTGGGTCGCGAGCGCTCTCCAAGGCACGTACGACCGTCGTGCCGATGGCGACCACCGGAGCTCCTGCCGCCCGAGCCCGTTCGATGGCGAGAGCCGTGTCGGCTCCAACCGAGAACGCTTCTTCGTGCATCGCGTGATCGTCGAGATCGTCGGCAGTCACCGGCGCGAAGGTTCCGAGGCCGATATGGAGCGTGACGGCAGCGATTTCGCATCCTCGCTCGCGGATGGCCGCGATGACGCGTTCCGACAAGTGGAACCCGGCCGTCGGCGCGGCGACCGCCCCTGGGACGCGGGCAAAGACCGTTTGGTAGCGAGCACGGTCGGCATCGTCGTCGATGCGATCGACGTACGGAGGCAGCGGAACCCGGCCTTCTGCTTCGATGGCCTCGGCGACCGGAGAACCATTGCGCGTCGACAGGACGACCTCTATCTCACGCTCTCCACCGCGACGCTCCGACG
Source organism: Polyangiaceae bacterium (assembly GCA_043755175.1). Classification (GTDB taxonomy): domain Bacteria; phylum Myxococcota_A; class Polyangia; order Polyangiales; family Polyangiaceae; genus CAYYKK01. Next base: position 83,938 of record JAYUUB010000109.1, read on the forward strand.
TCACGGTGGCGAAGAGGCGCCCGCTCGTACCAAGATTCACTTCGGCGCCGAGCCGGAGCGGCTTGGACGACCGAGCTAGCACACGGTAGCGGACGCCCTTCGGTGGCGCCGGCATCGCCCCGAGTGGGTCCGGCGCGTCGCCGAGCTTTTTCAGCAAGAAGAGCTCGATGTGTCCGCCTGAGCCGACCTTCTTGCCCAGAAGACGGGCGGGTACGACGCGCGTGTCATTCACGATCACGAGCGATCCTCTTGGCAAGAAGCTCGGCAACCCGAGGATCTGCTCGTCGAGGAAGGTCGTGGATTCAGACGATCCATCACCCCCACGAACGACCAAAAGCCGCCCACCATCGCGCTCGTCGGGAGGACGCTGCGCGATCAGCTCGTTGGGGAGTTCGAAATCGAAATCAGCGACGCGCAAGCTGACCGCTCTCTATCACAATCGCAACCTCGAGACGGATCCCGAGCGAAGCTGCATCACACCCAGGAAGGTCTCCTGAACGGGACGAAGGCGGCGCACAGCGTCGCTACGCGGTCTCTTTGATGAGCTGGGCGCGGCTCGACGACAGGCTCCCGATCTTCTCGCGCAAGTAGCTCACGAGCTCCGCGATCACATACGGCTTGGGGATGAAGCCGATCGCCCCGCAGTTGGAGCGGTCGAGCTGGCGGTGCGAGAGGTGATAGGCGCTGCAGAGCACGGTGATGATCCCGGGATGTACGCGCGTGATGTGCCGCGCGACCTCGAGGCCGCTGAGCCCCGGCATCATCAAGTCGACGAGGACGACGTCGACGACGAGCCCGCGGTTCAGCATCTCGATGGCGTCGATTCCAGAGGAGGCCTGAGCGCTGTCGAAGCCTTCGACTTTCAACCCGAGTGCAAGCGATTTCCGCAGATTCTCTTCGTCATCGACAATCAAAATGCGAGGCACGTCATGAAAGAAAGCAAATGATTGGCCATGTCGAGCGACCATTGATTCCGCGAGGTTGAGAGCGTTTCGGGCCTATCGTTCTTTCAGATCTGAAAGGGACCGGTCGAATTCGCTGCGATGGCGCAATGCTGAGCGCATGCGTTCAGCGATCGGCGCTCGGTGCGAGCGCCCGATCGGCAGCTCCCCCGCAATCGTCACGCTGCGGAACGCGCGCCGCGGCGCGGCGCGCTTGAACCACGCTCCACGGCGTTCGCCGAGAACAAGTACGGGAGACGGTCACCCGAGCGGGTAGACGATCCCGAGGCGCGTCATCTTCCGCCAGAGCGTCGTCGCACTGATTCCGAGCGCGTCGGCGGCTTTCTCCCGGCTACCGTCGTTGTCGCGGAGGGCCACTTCGATCGCCTGCCGCTCAGCCCCATCGACCACGTCGGCGAGGTTCTTCCCGCTCGCGGTGGGTCGTCCTGGAGTGAGGCTCGTCGGCATGATGTCGTCGATCGAGATCGCTCCGCCTCCGGAGAGCGCGACCGCTTGCTCCACCATGTTCTCGAGCTCGCGGATGTTGCCCGGGTAGTCGTAACTCATCAGCGCTTCCATGACACCGTCGCTCGGCTTGGCGCGGACGTTCATCTTCCGGTTGTACTTGTCGAGGAAGAACCCAAAGAGGACGGGGATGTCTTCGCGCCTGTCACGCAAGGGCGGCAGGATGAAACGAGCGACGTTCAGTCGGTAGTAGAGATCTTGGCGGAAGCGTTTCTCGGCGACCGCCGTGAGGAGATCTTGGTTCGTCGCCGCGATGATGCGCACGTCGATGTGGAGAGGCTTGTTCTCGCCGACGCGCCGAATCTCGTTCTCCTGGATCGCGCGAAGGAGCTTGGCTTGAAAGGCGGGCGGCGTTTCGGTAATTTCGTCGAAGAAGAACGTTCCGCCGTCTGCCTCCTCGAAGAGACCTTTGCGTGCAGCGACCGCACCGGTGAACGATCCGCGGGCATGACCGAAAAGCTCGCTTTCGAGGAGCGTCTCGCTGATGGCGGCGCAGTTCACCGGAACGTAGGGCCGATCGGCGCGCTTCGAATTCGCGTGAATCGCCTTCGCCACGAGCTCTTTGCCCGTGCCGCTCTCGCCTTGAATGAGCACCGTCGCGTCGGTCGGCGCAACCTTCACGATGCGGCCCAGCACGTCGCGCACGGCCTGCGAGCGACCGACGATGTTCTCGAACTTGTACTTCTCTTTGAACTCGGTCGCGAGCAGCTGAACTTGCCCCTGTAGCCGGCGCTGAATGACGGCACGCTCCACCTTCACCAGGAGCTCTTGCTCGGTGAAGGGCTTCTGGATGTAGTCGAAAGCGCCGAGACGCATCGCCTCGACCGCACTCTCGATGGTGCCATAAGCGGTCATCACGATGACCTCGGTGTTGGCATCGCTTTCTTTGATCGAACGAAGGACGCTGATGCCGTCGTGCGAGCCCATGCGGAGGTCGGTGAGCACGAGATCGTACGCCCCTTTCGCCCCTAGATCGGCCCCCTGAGCGCCGTCGCTTGCTTCCTCGACCTCATAGCCAGCCCCTCGCAACATGATTGCAAGAGTCGTCCGCATGTTGCGCTGGTCGTCGACGACGAGGATCTTTGGCATGTCTGGGCTGAGCCTCAGGAGGAGCTTTTCCTCCGCACGGCCGCGCGTCAAGGCGCGTCCTGCCTGCAATGTGGCTCAGCCACCAAGCTGCTGCGAGAGGTAATGCTTGTCGCCCAGCTCTTTGAGAAGGCCAAGCTGCGTCTCCAGCCAATCGACGTGCTGCTCTTCGGCGGCGAGGATGGTGACGAGCATTTCTTCGCTGGTGCGATCGACGTGATCACGACACACCGCGATTCCGTCGCGCAGTCGCTTCAAGGCGTGGTGCTCCAGCTCGAGGTCACTCTTGAATTGCTCCGGGACGCTCTGTCCGATGTGCAGCTTGTCGAGACGCTGGAGGTTCGGGAGACCCTCGAGAAAGAGAATGCGTTGGATGATCATGTCTGCATGGCGCATCTCGTCGATCGATTCGGCTTTCACTTTCGCCGCGAGCGCCAAGAAGCCCCAGTTCTCACACATCCGTGAGTGCAAGAAATACTGGTTGATGGCGACGAGCTCGCCCCCCAACACGTCGTTGAGAACCTCGATGACTTCTTTCGCGCCCTTCATCAGTGACCTCGCTGAATCCGAAGGTGAGACGCTGTTCGCTCGGCGGTCAAGCGTCGCAGCTTCGGAGAATAAAATAGCAGGTTCAATGCATCGTATGATTGCGATACATCTGCAACGCACTCGATGATCCAGCAAAGAACGGCTGGCAGTCGAGCAAACTCGGGTGGGAGTCCGAAATGGGCCGTGAAGTGTGACTTTCGAGCCGGGCCCTCGGGTCGAGGCTCGGTCGTCAAGCGGCCGAAGCTCGGTCTTGTGGCTGGTCGGTGGTCGCGTCGGCGAAGGTCGCGTTGGTGAAGGTCGCGTCGGCGAAGGTCGCGTCGGCGAAGGTCGCGTCGGTGGAGCGATTCCCCTCGACCCGCTCCCCACACGAAGAGACTTTGGCGGCCGCCACCTCGGGGCGCGGCTCGTGGAACCGCTCGCGTGAACCCTCGGCCTCGGTCCGGTCGTCGGAGGCAGCTCGGGTCGACCACTCGGTGAACGGAGCCACGGCGAGGTGGAAGCGCCCATCGTCGGCACGTCTCGGAAGCGAGCTCGGTCGGGTCGGAAGGGTCTCTTCGACCGAAGTTGCAAGAGCAACTGGCTGAGAAAACGCCGCGGCGCCGCCGACCGACCTCGCGGCGATCAGGTCGACGATTTCCGAACGACAGGAACCACAGCCAGTTCCAGCACGTGAGCAAGACATGATCGCTTCGAGCGTTCCTGCTCCTGCGACGATGTGAGCCTCGATTTCCGAATCTGTAACTGCGAAGCAACAGCAGACGTACATGCTGATATTGAACATAGCTTTCAACATCAGTACCCGCAAGGGGTTTTGCCGGTCTCAGCCGACGCAAACGAAGAAACGGTGAGAATCCAAACGCTCGAGTCGTGATCCTCACCGGTTTTTTGAATCGGCCCAGCGGACGATCGCGTCGCGCTTGGTGCGCGAAGTGCGGCGTTCACATCGAGAGGCCGCCGTCGACGTCGATGGTGCGTCCGTTGAAGTACTCGCACTCGATCACAAACCGCACCGCGAGCCAGATGTCTTCTGGAAGGCCGATGCGAGCCACGGGGATCGCGGCGACGAGCGCGTCGCGGGCCTTCTGGTTCATCCCCTGCGTCATAGGGGTCTCGACCATCCCCGGCGCGATCGCACCCACGCGAATGCCGAAGCGCGCGAACTCCTGCGACCACGTCTTCGTGTTGGTCGCGAGCGCGGCTTTGGCGGCGGCGTAGTTCGACTGACCACGGTTTCCGTGGCGTGCGATGGAGCTCATGTTGACGACGACGCCCTTTTGGTTCGTCTCCGCCATCTTGGCGACCACGTCGCGCACCATCAACGTCGCGCCCGTGAGGTTCACGTCGATGACGCGCTGCCAATCGGCGCGCGAGAGCTTGGTGACTTGGCCCGTCTCCCGGTCTTTCTTGACGAGCAGACCGTCTTTGAGAATTCCGGCGTTGTTCACGAGCCCGTTGAGACCGCCCATCTCGGTGTGTGCGTGCTCGACGAACGAGCCGATGTCAGCTTCGTCGGCGACGTCGAGCTTGCGGACGAAGAGCTTGCCTTTGTCGCCTTTGGCCTCTTCGGCTAGCGAGCGCAGACCCTCCTCGTTCACGTCGCCAGCGACGACCTGACCGCCGGCCTCCACGATGCGCTTGGCGAAATGACGACCGAGCCCTTGGGCGCCGCCGGTGACGATGATCTTCGCGTCTTCGAGTCGCATGGTCTTCACTCCATCCTGGGACGTTGGTCCAACTGTCGCTTGGGCCCGCCCTCGGCGCGGCTTCGTCGCTGGGTCGGCGTAGGCGCGAACCGCCGGGCGTGCAAACGCGATGTGAAGCTGCACCCGATCGTCGGTCGGGCCAGCTCGAAGCTCTTGCCCGAAGAGACTCAATGCTCGCGAAGAGCTTCGCCGAGAGCGTCGATGGCCTGCGCATGGAGCCTGCTGAGCCAGCTCTTCGAAACGCCCATGCTCTCGGCGATGTGGTCGAAGCGCTCGCCTCTGAAGTAGTGCCGCTCGACGATTTCCCGGTGACGTTCCGGTAGCGACACGAGCGCGCCGCGCAACGCAGAGCCGGCTCGCTGACGCATGAGAAGAATTTCGGGGCTCTCTTCCGGATCGGTGGTGAGCTGCTTTTCGGCGTTCGCGGTGAGCCCGACGAAGAGAGCTGCGGCCTCGAGCGCGAGCTGCCTCTTCAGCCGCTCTTGGTACGTGAGATCGGTCTGAGGCGCCTCGTTCGAAGGCATCGGATTGGAGGCCTCCACGACGCTGTCGAGCGCAGCGAGCGCAGTGGCTCGAGCAGCGGCCGAGCGGCCATGCGTCTGGCGTCGGACGGAGTCGATCATCGCCCAACGAACCTTGTTCGTGGCGTAGGGCATGAAGGGCGAGCGATCCGCGTCAAAAGAGCGGGCAGCATCGAACAGAGCGCTCTGACCGACCGAGACGAGCTCGTCGAAATCGGTGACTCGCCTGACCTGTCGGACGACCTTGTGCGCGAGAGGTTTGACGATCGCGAATCCCTCTTGAACCAGCGTCGCGATTTCCTTCTCTGTGCGAGCCTTGGGTGGCGACGAAGAGGCGCCCGCCTCGATCTCCGACGACGTCATACCGGCTGGGACCGTCGCATCGACGATCGTGTCGCTGTCGGAAAATAGAGGTTCCAGGTCGGATGAGTCGTCCATCGTCGCAGTCCGAGATCAGCCGGTCTCTTTTGCGCCCGGCTCGTCTTCGAACGTGGACCCCAACGCTTCGGCGTCGGCCGCCTCGCGCGTGTAAAAAATCTCGGCGCTCTCGTCGACGGCGCGCGGTTGGGCCCGATGAGCGAGCAGCCCGAGCGGCCCATCGGACCTGAGCCGATCGACGAGCTGCTCCCGCATCCAACCCAGATCGCCTGCCGACAGCTTTCCGACGAAGGGCGCGATTGCCTCATCGAGCTGCGAGTCGAGCCAAGCCTGGTCGATCGGAGGAATCCCCATGCGCTGCATTCTATCGGGACTTGGTCGGCCCGTCGAGTCGGGTCTCGATTCGTACCCCTCGCCTGGCGACGGCACGAATCCGCTTCTATCGGCGACCGGAGTCGACCTCAAATCACTTCTTGGGCGCCACGGGCGGTCCGTTGAGACAGACGTCGAAGGCCTTGACGGTCTTCGACGTCATGGCGCACTGGAGGGCTTCTTCGCTCGCGAACTTACCGACGAGCGCCGCTTCGCAGCTGTCGGTCCATCGGCCCGAGAGAACATCAGCACCTTTGGCGATGGCCTCGCTCCCTTGTTCACGTTTGATGTCGTCGAGCGTGGGATCGAGCTTCGTCGACTCGTCCGAGACGACGAGCGCGCGGTAACGACCGCCGAGCGTCTGGCAGTCGCGGTGCGTGAGCTCACGATCCGACGCGTTGAAAGGAGTCTGCCCGTCGTCGGCGCTCGCTTTCGGCACAGCCACCGGCTTCGATGATCCTCCGCCATCGGTGACGGAAGCGCCATCCGTGGCGTTTTGAGGGCTCGGCGTCGAGCTCGAGCAGGCGGAGAGAATGACGACGACCGCCGCAGCGGCGGTGAACGGGAGCATGGCTCCCCGGAGCGAAGGCATGCGTAGAGCATCGCCGAGCAGAGCGCGGCTTGTAAACGACCATCACGAAGATAGCTTTCGAGACCGTGAGATCACCCTCTCCCATCACCCTGTGCGGGTCGTTGTCGCTCCACCCTGTTTCGCTCGGCGCTTCGATGCACCGGGCTGGATACGAGGCGCTCGGTCTTTCGTACGTTTACGCCCCATTTGCCGTCGAAAGTACCGATCTGCGCGCAGCGCTCGACGGGATGAGGGCACTAGGCATTCGGGGCCTGGGTATCAGCATGCCGTTCAAGATCGAGGTCCTCTCGCTCTTGGATTCGATCGATCCGCTGGCGACGCGAATCGGCGCTGTCAACACGATCGTCAACGACTCTGGAGCTCTGAGAGGACACAACACCGATGCGACGGGCGCCGTTCGAGCGCTCGAAGAGATCCGCGAGCTCTCCGGCGTTCGATGTCTCGTGCTCGGTGCCGGAGGGGCTGCACGCGCCTTGGCCCACGGAATCACCGACCGCGGTGGGCACGTGTCGATCTCCAACCGCGACGAGGCGAAGGCCCGAGCTCTGGCCAGCAGCGTGGGAGCCGCCGTCGTCGACTGGGCGAGCGTGACGAGCGAGGCGCGACGGTTCGAAATCATCGTCAACGCGACCTCCGTGGGGATGGATGTCGATGGCCCGAGCGCGAGCCCGCTCGACGAGCGCTCGATCGACCCCGAGCAGGTGGTGATGGACATCGTCTACAAGCCCATCGAAACCGCGCTGGTGAAGGCGACGCGCCGCGCGGGGGCCACGGCGATCCACGGCGGTCGGATGCTCCTTCATCAAGCTGCACGCCAATTCGAGCTCTACACCGGGCGAACGGCCCCGCTCGAAGCGATGGACGCGGCGCTCACGGCGACCATCGGCTGACTACGTTCGAGAGGCCTCGAGCGAGGCGACGAACTTGGCGGCGACGGATACTCGAACCATAATTCGGGCTGCATGCGCAGCGCTCGAGCTTGGATCGCCGCAACCCTCCTGGTTGCCTGCTCTGCAAAAGACACCGCGCCCGTTCCGCTCGCGCCCGCAACGCTCGCTCCGGGTGTCTCGGCCGAGGCGGGCACCCTCGCTGCGTCAGCGAGCGTTGCAACGATGACGGCTCCGAGCACGTCGGCGATGGCCGCGCCGAGCGCCACCGTGACACCTCCTCCAGGCAGCTCGACATCGGCGAGCTCCGCCGCCGCGCACACGGCTTCCGACGGAATGGTGGTCGTTCCCGAAGGGACATTTCGAATGGGCGGAATTGGACTCGAAGACAGCCCGATCCACCTCGTCGCGGTCGCTCGCTTCGAGCTCGACAAGACCGAGGTCACGATGGACGCCTATGGCGCGTGCATGGCCGAGAGGAAGTGCGAAGCGCCAAAGGACGACAATCCCTTCTGCAACGTGAAGCTCGAGAACCGAGGCCGACATCCCGTGAATTGCGTCGATTACCGCGACGCCAAGGCGTACTGCACGTTCGCTCGAAAGCGTCTCCCGAGCGAGCGCGAGTGGGAGTACGCGGCACGCGGCGGCTCAGAGCAGCGCACGTTCTCTTGGGGCGAAGAGCTGCCCGACACCAAGCGCGCTTGCTACATGCACGAAGGAGGAAGCTGCCAGGTCGCATCCTTCGCACCGGGCGCGTTCGGTCTCTACGACATGAGCGGGAACGTGTGGGAGTGGACTTCGAGTTGGTTCGCCGGCTATCCCGAGGAGCCCGTCGTCGGCCTATTCAAGGTTTACCGCGGGGGAAGCTGGAGCCGCCGTTTTCCGAAATGGCTGCACAACGAGCTTCGCAACCGGTACCGCCCCGATGAGCACAGCGCGTCGCTCGGCATTCGATGCGCGAAGTCGGTCATTCCGCTCGTCTGCTCGTCCGACGCCGAAGCTCGGGGCGACGTCTGCGCCCCGAAAGGCAGCCCGACCTTGGCACCCGCGGCTCCGTGTGGGCCCGCGAGCGCGAACGTGAATCTGCCCTGCCCCGCAACGAGACTGCCTGCCGTCGCGCTGAAGCCGAGGGAGTCTGAAGGGTTCGATGCAGAGCCTCTCCCCGCAAAGCCCGACCCGCCCATCCGCGTGCGCTCCGCCGAGTTCGACGGCGATTGCGGGCACTACCCGGGCTATCCAGTCTCGTTTACCTGGCGCGGCGGCACCTTCCAGGCGCGTGAGCCGTTGGTTGGCTCGTCGGGCTGCAAGAAGCGGGACATTGGCGTCGGCTGGACGAGCACTTGCTGTCCACAATGACGCTCCACGCCATACCGATGACGCGCTGAAGGTTCCGAACCGCTCGCACGGCGCCTGTACTAGGCTCGCGCACGCATGGGACGGTACGAGATCCGAGCGCTTCTCCCCGGAGACGAAGGCCAACTGCTCCGCATTGCAGCGCATTTGAACTCGGTGAACTTGCCTCACGACAAAGAGCGCATCGAGGAGATCGTCGATCTCAGCTTCAGAAGCTTCACGGGTGCGCTGAAGGCCAAGAGCGAGCGTGAGTACGTGTTCGTGCTCGTCGACTGTGAGGCCGACAAGATCATCGGAACCTCGATGATCCTGGCCCAGCTCGGGCGCCGCGCGGCGCCGTACATCTACTTCGACGTGATCGCCGAAGAGAAGTACTCGGCGACGATCGATCGGCACTTTCATCACAAGCTCTTGAAGATTGGTTACTCCTACGATGGGCCTACGGAGATCGGCGGCCTGGTGATGGACCCCGCCTATCGAACCGCGCCGGAACGGCTGGGATCGCTCATCTCCTACGTCCGCTTCCTCTACATGGCGGGGCACCGCGACCTCTTCAAAGAAGAGGTCGTGGCTGAGCTGCTGCCACCGCTCGAGCCCGACGGGGCGAGCCATCTCTGGGAGGCGCTCGGACGCAAGTTCACCGAGATGAGCTACGCCGAGGCCGATTTGCTCTCCAAGAAGAACAAAGAGTTCATCAAGGGGCTCTTCCCGGAAGGCGTCATCCACGCGAGCGTGCTTCCGAAAGACGCGCAAGACGTGATCGGCAAGGTTGGGGCGCAGACCCGGGGCGTCGAGAAAATGCTTCGTCGCATCGGCTTTCGCTATGCGGACCGAGTCGATCCTTTCGATGGTGGCCCCCATTTCTTCGCGGCCATGGACGACATCCACCCCGTTCGCGAGACCCGAAAATGCACGGTCGGTACACCGCTCGAAAGCGCGGTCACCTCCGAAGCCACCACGCCCGCGAGAGCCCTCGTCGCCGTCGAGTTCGACCTCCCGCCGTTCTTCCGCGCCACCCTGGCGCACGTGAAGCTCGACGGTGACCTCATCCGAATCGACGAAGCGTCGCAGAAGCACTTGGCACTGGAGGAAGGTCGCCAAGTGCTGGTCCTTCCCGTCCCCTGATCACTCACGTGGGTCAGCAGCGACGGGTCGACA
>JAYUUB010000110.1:0-38471 GCA_043755175.1 Polyangiaceae bacterium
GATGCCGCGACTACCTCCGGTGACGAGCGCGACCTTGCCTTCGACGTGGATCTTCATGAGGGTCGAAAGGCTACACGAAGCCGAGGGACGAGCGGGAGAGCCGAACGGGTGAGCGAGCGGCGAAGACGTTTGGTACGGTGCGCGTCGTGAAGCTCCACGTAGCGCTTGCCGTACTCGAAGGGATCGCGAGCGCGCTGCTCGACGATCCGGTTGCGATGCGCTCGGCGCTCGATTCCGCAGTCGTCGCAGGTGGATTCTCTCTCCGCGAAATGGTCATCGCTCGCTTCGAGCCACACGGCGTCACGGCGACGGCTGTCGTCGGCGAGTCGCACCTGTGTCTTCACTCCTGGCCCGAGGAGGGGCGCCTCTTCGTCGACATCGCATCGTGCTCGACCCGCGAAGGAGTTCGGAAGGCGATGGCGGCGATTGTCGACTCACTCCCAGGAGCTCGAGTGACCGTGCTCGACGAACGCGAGCTCTCGGAGAACGGCGTGCGCGAAGCGAGCGGCCCCGTCTAGGCCTCGAGCGAAGCTCTCAGTCGCTCGAGACTTCTCTCGTCAGAAGGAGCGCCGCACCATCGCCGGTCGCGAGCCGGAGCTCGGCGGTCACCTGCTTCGGAAGGGGGCCGGCGCAAACACGATCCGACACGGTGAAACGAGCCCGGACGATGCTGTCGACCTTCGTCACGTCGTCTACGAGGCGAAGCTCGATACCGGAGCCCTGCCCATCGAGCGACACGAACACCTCGCGGCAGGTGTTCTCCTTGATCGTCAACGCTTGCTTCGCGAGAGAAGAATGCGCGAGCTGCACCACGCGTAACGATGCCATCTCGGTCAGCTCGGAGTCTTCTGCGTCGAGTCGTTCGAGAAGTCTCCCGGCTGCGAGCGGGTGGGCCACGAGCGCCGGCGAAGGCGTCTTGAACGGACGCAGCTCGACCTCGAACGGGCCGGGGCGCGCTTGCGCTTCGACATCGACGCGGCCGCTGGTCGAAGCGCCGCAAGCGAACAGCGTCGCCCGGAGGCCTCCCTCTCCTTCCGAGACGAGCGCGCCTCGGTCGTCCCACAGCGACGCGCGCACCGGGCCGAGCGGAGCCCCCGCCACGACGTCGATTCGCGCGCAGCCCTGCGGCAGCTTTAAATCGAGACCCACTCGGCTCCCCACCTTCGCCTGACCTCGACCCATGCCCTTCGGCGGACCGTAGCCCGTTGCGCTGGCGAGCTCGGCGTCGAACGCTCGAAGCGCCTCGGCGAGGGGAAGGCCCTGCGAAGTTCTGTCGATCCGCACGGTTCTCGAGAGCTCGGCCTCGGCGCCCGGAGAAGAACGACCGATGATGATCGCGGCGAGCCCTTGCGCCACGCGCGGACGCATCGCCAACGTGAGCGACTCGCCCGTGTCGGAGCACAGGACCATCGAACGATCCCTTCCCTGACTCACGGCTCGCGCCGCGATGCGTCCGTCGGGGGTCTCGGCAACGACCTCGAGCGAGCTTATCTCGTCGCTGGGCGTGACGAGCACGTCGACACATCGATGCGGCTCGATCGTGATCGTCGTTCGGGTCGCCGCTCGCGGATCGAGGGGAGCGGCGAGCCTCCGCACGTCGTCCCAGTGTGACCCCAGCTGTGACCTGTGCTCTCGAACCTTGGCTTCTAAACCCGGCCACGAGTCGAGACGCCCCGTGTCGTCGCTGCCTCCTCGCGCTCCCACGGCCGTCGCGACGGCGCGAACCTTGTCGACCGGAACCTCTTGCGCGCCGATGCTCGCGACCCCGCCCCCCGAGACGATGCGCGCCGTCACGTAGAGGCGATCGGGGTGAGGCGGACAGATCATGACGGCCGCGGTCCCCGCTGGTGATTCGTCTGCACCCGCCGCGCTTCCGTCGTCATCGAAGGCAAAGAGGTCGACGTCGCCCACCCCCGAAGATCCAGCCGCCGTGATGAGGAGACACCCATTTTTCGGCACCTCGACGAACGCCCCCACGCGCTCACCCTCGGACCCGATCGCGCTCGCGACGAGCGTGAGCGGTCCGGCTCCCGCTTGCGAAGCACGCGCCGCCGCGCCCTCGAGGATCGCGCGGGCGTTCTGAGGTCCGTCGGTTTGGGCACGAGGGTGCGCGAGTGCGGGCACGGGTCGAATGGGTCCTGGTCCGCAGGCGACGAGGAAGGCGCTGACCCACACGGAAGCGAACGAGCGGGCGATCTGAGCGTGTCTCAAGGGCCCGCCTCGCCTAGCGGCCAAACGAGCAAGACCCACCAAATCGCCGAGCCGGGTGCGTCGACGGTCAACCGCGCCCTATCACGATCTTCTGAGCAGAACACGACGGAGGCGCCGTCTCCCGACGGAGGAGACTCTTCCGAGGAGGCCCGCGCAGAGCTCGACGCGACGAGACGAACGCCGCGCGATGCACCGCGCATGAGAGCGACTGCCGCCAAGTAGCAACGCCCCGGCTCGACTTCGACCGAAAGCTCGGTGGAGCCTTGCACCCCGAGCATCTCGGTGATCGGTCCGACACGGGGTCGTGGAATGATTCGTCGTTTGACGAGCTCCGAAAACGCGGCGGTCGTGCGTGGTCCCCAGTGCTCCGGGACGAACGTAGGCAGGTTGAAAATGCCATCGGACAGGAACACGCGACCGTGGGGGACGGCTCCGACGAAGCGCAAAGACACCTCGCTCGCCTTGGCAATGCAAACCTCGACGCTCGCGTCGGGCGTCTCACCGCGATCTTGCGCCAGGAGCGTGTGGGTGTCGGTATCGCGCAGCTCTGCGTCGACGTCGATGCCGTGCGTCGGCGGCACCTCGGCCATGACGTCGAAGCGGTGACACCCGGCGCCGACCTTGAGGACGAACTCTCCGCTTCCCGCCTCTCCTGCTGCCATGTCGAGCTCGATGACGCCCAGGGCGCCATCGTCATGCGCACGCGTCGCCGCGTTCTTTCGTCGAAGGGCGAGCGGGCCGGGAGTGAGAGGACCGCCAGGATCGCCACGTGGAGCGGTCGGACCTTCGGCACGCGACAAGAGCGCCGAGTCGAGCGAAGCCAACGCTCTAGGCGAACGCGCCACGAGCATCTCGACGCTTCCGCGAGGCGAACGCATGCGGAGCACGAGCCTCTCGAGCGTCGCCACGTCTTTGCGACACGCTTCGACCGAAAAAAAGCCTTCTACACTCGCGGTCTGACGCGCCTCTCTCTCGGCGACCGCGTGGCTGAGCGTCTCGTCGACTGCCTCGCTCTTTTCGCTCGTGACGACGGAAAAGAGCGTCGTTCTCGCGCCCATCAGGATCACGGTGACGCAAACGTCGTCGCTCGACGCAGACGAGAGCGCGAGAGGCTCGAACGTGCGCGTCTGGTCTCCCTCGAGAAACATCGACGGCACGACGGTGACCGATGCCCCATCTGCTTGGAGCGAACGACGGATCGTCGCCATCTCGCTGCGAAGATCGGCGCGCGCCGTTCGCGCATGGCCGAGCAGAGCGACCAGAGCCAGGAGCCAGACGAAAAGCGACCGCACTCGCCGCACCATACATCAGCCGGCGGTTCTTCGCGTGGGTGGCCCCACGTCGGAGGCGACCTCGTTCACGAACAGCGAAGCGACCTCTGGACGCAGATCTTCGCTGGACGGCCATTCGTGACGCGAGAGGGTCTCGGCGATGGCGAGCCACTCGAGTGGGCGCTGCCCTGGACGAATGGGCGCGGTCCGCTCTGACAGCAGCTCTCCCGTCGCTGAGAGAATGGGTCGTCCCACCGGCAAAATCGACAGGCCGAGCTCGGCCTTCGAGAACGCGGCGAGGGTGCCGGTCAGAGCGTCATCTTCGTCTGCACGAGCGACGAGGTGGGAGACGCCGAGGTTCTTCAAGATCAGCGCGACGGTAAGAGCTCTTCGTGCGTCGGAGAGCGTCGGGAGCGCGGGAAGATCGACCACGACCACGCGTCCGGGGCGAAGCGCCGCTGCGACGGTGAGTCGAACCGCCTCGCGGACGCGTGGATCAGCCGACGCAACGGCGAGCACGAGGACATCCGATATTTCGAGGGCGAGTCGCAGCGCCAGCTCGTCGCCGCGGTGAAGCGGCCGCGGCGTGAGCAGGCCCGCGACCCGATGGGTCATGTCGTCAGCTGATTGCAATTGCAACAGTTGCTCAATCTTCGCGCGTGTTCCCGCCGCGATGCCCAGCGCATCCACGCATCCGCTGACGAAGGGTCCCCCGACGGAGAATGCGGGCCCCTCGACGACATCCGCGCCCGCATTCTCCACCGAACGAACATCCATCACGGCGAGCGTCGCGCCGTCGGCTCCCGAAAGCGCGACCCTCTCGCCCACGACCGGCGCCACGGCTCGTTCGCCGCCGATGCGGAGCTCGAGTGGCCACGCGAACGGATGTCCTCCTTCGAGCCGCATCTCTTTGGTGACCCGAATCAGGTCTTTCGGACCCAAGAAGCCTCGAACGGGGGCGAGCGCGCCTGCGAGTATCAGCCGCAGAGCGTCCTCCGAGCTCGACGACAGGACGAGCGTTCGTCCGGTGGCTGCGCCGAGCGCGTCGAACCCCGGGAGCTCGCCTCCATGGGGACGAACGAGCCCGCGCCGAGCCTCTTCGGCGGCTCCGAGGTAGCCGAGCGCCTCGAGCTTGGTGATGATCCGCGCGACGCATGTGCCGGCCGATTCGCTCGCGGTGTCGAGCTCGAGCTCGGGGGCGAGCGGCGCCTCATACGGATCGTCGACGCCGGTGAAGTGCGCGAGCTCTCCGCGTAAAGCCTTCTCGTAGAGGCCCTTCGGATCGCGCGCGGCGAGCACGTCGATGGGGCAACGGCAGTAGACCTCTACGAACCTACCGATCGCGCGCCGCTGCTCGTCGCGAACGTCGCGGTAGGGGCTGATTGCCGCCGTCATCACGCAGGCTCCCGCGCGTGCGACGAGCTTGGCCACGAAGCCGATCCGGCGAACGTTGGTGTCGCGATCTTCTCGCGAGAAGCCCAGCCCCTTCGAGAGGTGTGTGCGGACCTCGTCTCCATCGAGCACTTCGACCACGACTCCGCGTTCACGAAGCTCGGCGGAAAGCAGACTCGACAGCGTGCTTTTTCCGGAACCGCTCAGCCCCGTGAACCAAACGACGAACCCCGGGCCGTCCATCGATCTCACCGGGCTCCGAGCGTGAGCTCGGCTTCGACGAATGACGAGCCGTCCCACACGTGGAGTCGGCGTTCCAGGATGGCGACCTCACTCGCGGCGGGCATCTTGCCGACGCTGACGACCAGAAATGCGAGCGGCCACTCGGGACCGGGCCCGAGAACCATGGGTCCGTCTTCGCTCGACGGAGGGGTGCCGAAGCTCATCACCGCAGCGTCGGTCGGGCTGAAATAGGCGCCCGTATCGAGGTGTGAATGGTAGAGGACTTTCACCGGTCGGGCCTCGTCTCTCGAGCGCCGAACGGCGTCGTCGAACTTCTTCTCGTTGAACGCGAAGAACGTCCGTGCCGACCTGAAGTAGGTCTCGGGATCGAGCTTGTGGAGCTTGTTAGCCAGGTTGTCGAGCGGCACGGCCTCGTCGCACAGGAGCGCGTCGTCGAGGGGTCCGCGCAGATAGCCGCACGCCTCTTCGTCGACCGCGTAGCGCGCGATGACGTCTCGGTCGACCCGATCGACGACCGTGCGCAGCAGGGTGATCCCGCCACGTGTCCAAGGGCTGCTCTGCCAGTCGGAGCTCAGCATCGATCCTCTCTTCCCATGGCATCGGCTCGAAGCATCTGTCGCCGCGTTCGCGAGTCGATCACGCGCTCCGAGATCTGAGAACGCCCTTTGCCGAGACTCTTTCGATCTAGGTAGACAGCGCTCATTCAATCCCACCCGTGCTCATCGAGAGCGCTCGGCGGATCTCCCCGAGCGTCGCTCTGGCTCCTGCGAGCACCAGCCGCGCGGTCTCCTCGCGAACCAGGCTCTCGGGGGCCAAGAGCTCGAGATCGATCGCGCCCGCCCTCACGCCGTCAAAGCCAGCCGCGTGGGCATAGAGTGCGGCCACTTCATGCGCGAGCGTTTCACCACCGACATGCGCGGTGGCGACGCCGAGCGCGCGTTGGCCCCCTTCGCCTACCTCAGGCAAGATGATCTGCCGCAGGAATCGGTCGGCGTCGATGACCCCCGATTCGCTCATCGGCGCGAGCCACCCGCGATGGCCGGTATGATCGAGACTCGCTCTCCCGCCTTCACCTCGGTCTGAAGGCCGTCGAGAAAGCGGATGTCTTCGTCACCGACGAAGATGTTGATGAAGCGTCGCACACCCTTCTCATCGAGCAGACGTTCACGGATTCCGGGATAGTTCTTGTCGAGATCGGCGATGACGTCGACGATGGTGGTCCCTTCTGCGGAGACCTCGTCGGCGCCTTGGGTCAGTGTGCGGAGCGGAGTCGGGATGCGAACGATGGCTGCCATGTGTCTCCTGATGTTCGTCGGGCCGAAGCGCTTGGTCGTTGGCTCTCGAATCAGTCGAACGCGCAGATCGGCCCCGCGTAACGCGACTCGTCGAGCTCGGTCAAAGTAGAATCGTGGCCGCAGAGCATGCAATCGGCGCGGGCCCGAACGGCAACGTTGCGTAGCCGATCGGCGCGGCCGTCGTAGGTAAAAATGAACCCGAACGGTGAATCGACGCCCACGGCTCCCCTGAGGATTCGCAGCACGAGCTCGGACGCCAAGGCGCCGGAGACACCGCAGACCGGGCCCATCACCCCGGCGGTCGCACAGTCGGGAGCATCGCCCTCCGGAAGGTCCTCGAACAGGCATCGGTAGCAGGGCCCGCCCTCGCTCGACGCGGCCATGACGGTCGCGTTCCAGCGAACCGCCGCGGCATGCACGACGGGCACATGATGCAACTTGCATGCATCTGCTATCAAGAAACGCGAGGCGAAGTTGTCGGTGCAATCGACCACTACCGCCGCCTGCTCGAGGAGCTCTCGGGCGACGGATGGAAGAAACCGCGTGCGCGCCAGACGCACGACGACCGATGGCTCGAGTCGCTCGAGCGACCGCCCGAACGCGTCGAGCTTCTCGGTTCCGACGTCTGACTCGCGGTACAGAATCTGGCGGTGGAGATTCGAGCGTTCGACACGATCGTCGTCGCACACGACGAAGCGTCGTACGCCAGCCCGCACGAGCGCGAGACCGAGTGGAGCTCCGATGCCTCCGGCTCCGATGACCAGGACCGATTTCTCGGCTTCGAGAAGAGCGTCAGATCGCATAGTCGGGATCGAGCACGCGGGCTCGCATGATGCCGAAGAGCTCTGCGCGTTCACAGACTTGAGCGAGTGAGACTTCGTCGAAGCACCTCTCGATGCGAGCTGCGATGTCGGAGAACACGGCCGTCACCGGATCGTTGCCGGGCGGACCACAGTCGGGCTCATCGCCGCGATGAACCACGGCGATGGTGCCCTCCAACGCCCGAATGACATCTCCGATGCGGATCTCGTTGGGCGACCGCGTCAGGTGGTAGCCGCCGCGCGGGCCACGCTTCGCTCCGACGATCCCCGCGCGTTTCAGATCTTGGAAGATCTGCTCGAGAAAGCGCGCCGGAATGCGCTCGGCCTCGGCGATCTCCCTCATTTGTGTGGGCCGACCGTGGTTGTGGAAGGCGATGTGGAAGAGCGCACGAATGCCGTATCGACCCTTGCTCGAGACCTTCACGCGCTTCGTTCTTGATTGTTACATCGGAAATGTCAAGTATGACTTCGCCCTTTTCCCGAAGGCTCAAGAGCGTCAGCATGCTCGGCGAGCGGCGGTCTTCGTCGCCGATTCGCTCGCCCCTTGGAGACAACCCGTGGCCTTCTTCCAAACGCCTCCCGCGCTCGAAAACCAATACGACGACGACCGCGTGCTCCGCTCGTATCTGAAACGCGCCTTCGATCCGTCGAGCTTGGCCGAGATCGAGCCGAGCCTTCGAGAGATGGGCGAGCTCGCGGCTGGACCTCTCTACGCGCTCCAGCTGGCCGACAGACTGAACGAGCCTACGCTCGTCCAGTGGAACGCTTGGGGCCGACGAGTCGATCAGATCGAGCTGACTCCGCTGTGGAAAGAGGCCGCTCGCATCGCCTCGACGCACGGCCTCGTCGCGACCGCATACGAGCGAAAGCATGGCCCGCTGTCGCGACTCCATCAATTCGCGTTGGCCTACCTCTTCGACGCGTCGAGCGACGTCTACACGTGTCCGCTCGCGATGACCGACGGCGCCGCCGCGACGCTCTCGACCCACGGCGGGCCGGCCGCGGAACGAGCGCTTCCACGCTTGCTCAGTCGCGATCCGTCGACCGCGTGGACGAGCGGCCAGTGGATGACCGAGCGCACCGGCGGATCCGACGTGGGGCTCAGCGAGACCGTTGCGCGCCCCGACGAGGGCGGCATGTATCGGCTCTACGGAACCAAGTGGTTTACTTCTGCTACCACATCTCAAATGGCTCTGACGCTCGGTCGTCCGGAGGGCAACGGCGCGGGTGGGCGCGGGCTCGCGCTCTTTTACATCGAGGTCGATCGGCCCGACGGGACGCGCAACGGCATTCTCATCAATCGGCTCAAAGACAAGCTCGGGACACGCAAAGTACCGACCGCGGAGCTCACCCTCGACGGGGCTCTCGCGCTGCCCGTAGTGGGCACGACCGACGGCGTCCGCAACATCACCCCGATGCTCAACGTCACTCGAACGTGGAATTCGATCGGCGCGCTCGCAGGCATGCGGCGCGGGCTCGCGCTCGCTCGCGACTACGCGAAAAAGAGGGTCCAATTCGGAGCGCCGCTCGCGCAAAAGCCACTCCACACCGACACGCTCGCGGCGATGCAGGCCGAGCTCGAAGGCGCCTTCCACCTCACCTTCCGCGTCGCCGGTCTCTTGGGGCAGCACGAGTGTCGAACCATCTCCGAGCGTGACTCGGGCCTGCTCCGACTGTTGACACCTCTCATGAAGCTCACGACCGGAAAGCAGGGCGTGGCGACCATGAGCGAGGCGCTCGAGTGTTTCGGTGGTGCGGGCTACGTGGAAGACACCGGGATCCCGCGGCTGCTCCGTGACGGCCAAGTGCTCTCGATCTGGGAGGGGACGACGAACGTGCTCTCGCTCGACGCACTCCGCGCCATCGCGAAAGAAGGGTCGCTGCCGATCTTGCTCGAAGAAATCGCCCGTCTGACGGCAGGTTGCGCGCAGGAGCTCGAGCCCGAGGCCCAAGCGGCGCGAGCCGCGGCGGAGCACGCGGCGCGTTGGCTCGAGTCGACTTACGCGAAAGACGCGGCGTCGGTCGAATCGGGCGCACGCAGGTTCGCGCTGACGCTGGGACGCGCGACCGAGCTCGCGCTGCTCGTCGACCACGCGACCTGGGCGCTGACCGACGACGACGATCGCCGCCCGCTCTTCGCGGCCAAGCGACTGCGGGCCAACGGTGTCGACCTGGTCAGCGAGGTAGACCTCGGCGGTCCCGACGCATCATCGGCGTTGGCCAACGACTCGGTGTAACGACCCGCGCCCCGATCCCTCGCGGAAGACGTGCCTCGCATTCGACGCCGCCGGGGTAAGGTTGTACCCTCTCCCCATGTCCGCGGAGCCGCAGAAACTTCCGCGGAAAGAGCGCGCGCCGCGCCTTTTGCGGCGACCGACGAGCTGGAGTCGTCGGCTCGCCATCGCCGTCTGCGCCGTTTTCGCGCTGATCGGTGCGGTGCCGGTGGCGTTCGGTGCGCTCGTGCGAGCACCGTTCGTTCAAGCGTGGGCGGCGCGCGAGACGAGCACGCTGCTCGCACAGAAGCTCAAGCTGGGCGCGAGGTACGCCGTTCGGGTCCGTCCGTGGCCGCTGGCCATCGCCCTCGAGAATGTCGTCGTCGATGCGACCGACGGTGGGACGCCGTTCGCCAGGGTCGAACAGATCGCCGTGCGCCCCGGGATCTTCTCACTCTTCGCCGGCAAGCTCGACGTCGGGGAGGTGGAGCTCACGGGTGCCCGACTTCGTGTCGTCATCAAGAACGGCCAGCTCGACAATCTTCGCGTCGAGATTCCGAAGAGCCAATCGCCGTCGGGCGAGCTGCCGCTCTCTAGCGTCTCGATCACCGACGCGAGCCTCGATCTCGATGCTGACGGGACCTTCGTCTCCCTCCGAGAAATCGACGCAGATCTCACGAAGGGCGACGACAAGAGCTACGAGATTGCGATCCGGACCGGCTCGGGTGCGCTGACGCGCGTGCGATCGTTTCCCAATCGTCCTGACCAAGATGCCGTCGACGAAGATCTCCTGTGTCACTTCGACGCGCGCGCGCACATCGACGACAAGGGGGTCGTCATCCGCCGCCTCAGTCTCGAAGCGAGCGCCGATTTCGATCCAGATCCTGGAACTCGTCCGAGCTGTTCGCTCCGCGAAGACGACTGGCGACGCGTCGAAGTTCGGCTCTCGGGTGTTCAGATCGGTCTGACGGGGATATTCGGAACGGAAGGCACCGAATCGAAGACCGCTGTTCGCGGCACGGCGTTCACGGGAGTCGAGGGCCGCGTGAGCGTCCGAGTTCCCATCGCCCTCGCCCATCGCTTCGTTCCGGTCGCCCACACCACCGGCTCGGTCGAGCTCGACATCGATGCGCGTTACGCGCCGGGCGAAGGACTTCCGACGGTTCGCGGAACATTCCGCGCCGACGCGCCGGGCCTCGACGGCAAGGTATTCTCGCAGCACGTCGAAGCGGGAGTCGACGTCGGCGGCAAGCTCGTTCGCGTGACCGACCTCAAGGCCCATTGGGGCAATGGAGATTTCTCCATCCCCGAGGTCGAGCTTCGCCCCTTCGACAAAGGCATTCCGGTCGAAGCGAGAGGCCTCGTGGGAGTGGGCGTGGAGCTCCAAGGGCTCCTGCGCGATCTGGGCGCCCATCCTCAAGCCTACGTCGGTTGGACTTTCGCGCGCACCGAGATCCCGCGATTCGGTGGCACGCTCGATCCCATCGCGCTCGAGGGTCCGATCACGGCGAAGACACGTGATTTCGGCGTGTACGACCGACCCGCTCGGCTCCCCGAAAAGAAGCGGATGGTCAGCGTTTCTCAAGGCGACGTCACCGGCCTGTTCACGGTGGGCCCGACCGCGGTCGTCCTCAAAGACATGCACCTCGTCACACCACGTTCGAACGTCTTCGCAACCGTGAAGCTCGGGTACGAAGGCGTCTTCGGCATCGACGTGGGCAGCGGCACGCAGGTCGATCTGTCGGAGCTGTCACCGCTCGTCTCCGTCCCCATCGGAGGCGTTGCCTCGATCGAAGCGCACGGATTGGGGACGTTCGGCACACCCCGAATCGAGGGCGATATTTCGGTGAAGAAGTTCTCGCTCGGGGGCTTCGACGTGGGCGACCTCAAGCACGCGAAGGCTGTGTTCGTTCCCTTAAAGCTCGACCTGAGCGACGCCGAGCTCACGAGCGGATCGAGTCAAATCACGTCGCAAGCCACGCACGTCGCTTTCGACGAGGGCCCCGACGTGCTCGTCGAATCCGACATCGACACGTCGCGCGGCCCCGGACTGTCGCTCCGCGACTTCTTCGAGGTCTTCCACTTCGCAGACGACCCGCGCTTCGCGCAGATCGACGGAGTCGCCCGCGGTGGAGCGCGCATCCGCTACGCCCTCGGCGGGGCAGACGATCGCTGCGGCGGAGGAGCGCTCCAAGTTCGTACCACGATGAAGATCGACGAGCCTCATCTGTTCGGCGAGGTCTTCGAGCACGGCGCCGCCGACCTCAATTTTCGTTGGGACGATCAGGCCGCCTCGGATCAGGGCATGAACATCGACGTCTACTCCGCGTCCGTGCAAGACGGCGAAGGGTCGATTCTGGCCAAGGCCGACGTCCGTTACGGCGGGCGCTTGAGAGGCAGCATCATCGCTTCGGGTCTTCCACTCTCGCGCCTCGACGCGATGGGTCCGCTCGGCAAGGTGCTCGACGGAGAGTTATCGGCCGTGGGCACCCTCGGTGGAACTTTGTCGGCTCCCGAAGCGCAGCTCGCGATCACGATGAGCCCTCTTCGCGTGGGCCCCGAGACGCTTCCAGGCTCTCACTTCCACATCGGCGTCGAGTCGCTCGGCCCGAAGCCCCACTTCGCCGGGATGACGAAATGCAAGAATCCGATCAGCGAGCCGTGGAACCGCGCCGATTGGGAGAAAGACCTCGCCTATGGTCAATTCCGCGCCAATGGCAGTCTCTTCGACGGTCAAATTCGGCTCGAAGACGTGACCATCACGCAGCAACACGCACGCCTCGTTCGGGGCAAAGTCTTCCTGAGCAACCTCGATCTCGGGAAGCTCGCGAACCTCGTTCCAGGGGTGGCCTTTCAGGCGAGGCCGGTCACCGGAAGGATGAGCGCCGAAATCGACATCGCCCACCTCGCTCCGTCCGACCTGCCCCACACCGAAGCAACGGTCGAGCTGTTCGAAATGCATCTCGATGAGGCAGGTCGCACGGTGGCGCTCGACGACGCGACCGATCGAATCCGCCTCGCGAACGACACGCTTCGATTGCCCGACCTCAAGATGGTCCTCAAAGACAAGAGCGGGCTCTCGGTGGGCTTCGCGGCCAGCGGGACCATCGACCAGGTCTTCACCTCACCGTCGATCGATGCCTCGCTCCGCATCGCCCCGTTCGATCTGTCGAAGCTGAAGGGTGACGTGGAGTCGGTCGAGCGCATCGCCGGGACGCTCAGCGGAAGCCTCGCGGTAAAAGGTCCGATGGGGGCACCTCGCTATACCGGTGATATCAAGCTACGAAACGGCCAGCTCGGTATCGAGGGCTCCCCGCTCGGCCTCGACGATGTCACCGTCGACGTGGCGATCGGGGGCGGCGAGCTGCGAGTCGTGCGCGCATCGGCGACCGTCGGAAGCGGTACGCTCGACGTCACCGGTCGCGTCCCGTTGGTGGGGCTGGGCTTCGGCACCGCGACGGCCAACGTCACGGCGCGCAACATCAAGGTCCCCGTCGGTGATGGGATCGAGCTCGCCGCCAACGCCGACCTCATCGCGACCTACAAGCCCGACGCGTCGGTGCCCTCGTATCAGAACCTTCCGAACGTCCAGGGAACGATTCAGATCGCGTCCTTCGCGTACACGCGTCCCATCGCGCTGAGCTTGAACCTGACCGAGCTCCAAAAGAGCATTCGCCGGAGCGCCGTCGAGACCTACGATCCGACCGGAGACTTCGTGAGCTTCGACGTGAATGTCGTGTCACCGCGTCCGCTCCGAGTGCAGAACGACTTGGTCGACATGCGCCTCGAGGTCTCAGACCCCGGCATCGAGCTGTCGGGAACGAACCAGCGTTTCGGGGCGCGCGGCAACCTGCGCTTGCTTCCAGAGTCGAAGATCCGGCTTCGGAACCACGAGTTCGACGTTCGCGAAGGGTACGTTCACTTCGACGATCCTTCGAAAGTGAAGGCCGACGTCGACGTTCGCGCCGTCACGGAGTTTCGCCGCTATGCGAGCGCCGACCAGACCACCGGCACCGACGCCACGGCGACGACCACGAGCGGACTCTGGGACATCACCATCCGCGCCCACGGTGAGAGCGACGACCTGAAGCTCGATCTCACGAGCGATCCCCCGCTCGACCAGGAAGACATCGTCCTCCTTCTCACGGTCGGAATGACCCGCGCCGAGATCGACCGTGGGCTCGCGAGCTCACTCGGTCAGACGGTCGGCCTCGAGGCACTCTCGGCGCTCACGGGCGCAGACAAGGCCGTCAAGAGCGTGGTTCCCATCATCGACTACTTCCACTTCGGCTCCAGCTACTCGTCGCGAACGGGGCGTACCGAGCCGAACGTGACCGTCGGCAAGCGACTCACCGACGACGTCCGAGCCAGCGTGACCACGACGCTGACCGAGCGCGAGGTCGGAGCGACCGTCGAGTGGCGCTTGAAACGCGGAGTGAGCGTACAAACGTCTTACGACAACACGAGCAACGTGAACGCCAGCGTCGGCAACTTCGGTGCAGACCTCAGGTGGCGTCTCGAGTTCGAGTAGGTGTACCGTCCGAATCGCGTGCGTCGGTCGAGCCAACATCTAGCGCTGGCGTTCGGAGTCCTGGTCGGGCTCACGATCGTGCCGCATGGCCATGCCCGAGCCGACGAGCAAAGCTCGGGCGAGAAACAAGCCCCGCACGGCAGCAAAGACGCGAGCGTGGAGTCGACCTCTCCTGCGAGCGACGCGGTGAAGAGCGGCTTCGACGTTCTCGAGGGCGGCGAGACCCTCGTACTGCCATCGAACGATCTCCCGTCCGATCTTCTAGGAAAGCCGATCCGGCGCGTCGAGGTACGCGTCCTCGGAACCCGGTGGCTCTCGTCGCCGAAGCTGAAGAGCGTGCCGAAGAATGCGCCGCTCTCGGGTGACGTCGTTCGACGAGGGCTCTCGGAGCTCGTCGAGTCGGGGGGGTTCGTGTCGGCCGCGGCAGAGGCCTCGACCGAAGTTGATGGCGTAGCTTTGACCTTCGTCGCGATCCCGCGGAGGCTCGTGGCGAGGGTCCAACTTGAAGGAGGCGATCTCGATCGCAATGCGACCATTCGCGCTGCCGGTTTGACCGACGAGAGCGAGGTCACCGAGTCGTCGATCGAAGAGATCCGATTGAAGGTGCTCGGGTTTTACGCTTCGCGCGGCTACCCCGATGCGCGTGTCGCCGTTCGCATGGTCGAGGTCGACGAACCGCTCCACGTGCTCGTCGCGCTCGATGTCGAGTCTGGCAAGCCTCGCAACATCGCGAAGCGAATCTTCGTCATCGAGCCAGACCAAGATCGCGAGGTCGGCGATCTCAAGAAGACCTACGCGGTCGTGACCGGCGATCGTCTCGACGAAGCCGACCTCGACGAAGCCGACCGAAAGCTCGCCGAACGGC
This sequence comes from Polyangiaceae bacterium, assembly GCA_043755175.1. Lineage (GTDB taxonomy): Bacteria > Myxococcota_A > Polyangia > Polyangiales > Polyangiaceae > CAYYKK01. The sequence continues at coordinate 14,843 of JAYUUB010000110.1, forward strand.
TGCGAGCCGAGGGCTTTTACCGCGCCGAGATCGCGCACTCGACGAAATACACGGGAACCGCGGCGTATCTTTACGTGAACGTGAACGCCGGGTCGAGAATCGTCCTGGCGTTCGAAGGAAACCGCACGTTCGATGGCGACCAGCTGACGCGCGCCCTCGACATGAAGAAGGTCGGGGTCGCTGACGCCGACGACGCGGTGACTCGCATCAAGAAGTTCTACGTGGACTACGGCTTCTACGACGTGGAGGTCACTGGAAAGATCGAGAAGGAAAAGGGCGCGGCGCGCGAAACCCTCGCTCTCGCGATCCGAGAGAACCATCGCGTACGCGTCGACAAGCGCGTCTTCCTCTGCCTGCCGAAGACGCTCAGCCCAGACGAGGTCGGCGGCGAGATCGACACGTTCCTCGAGGAGGAGCTGCCGACCGACGACACGCTCTCCGCACCGTCTCCACCGCTCATCGACAGCACGCTCGGGCCCACCGATTTCAGTGGCAAGAGCGCGGCTCCGTTCGAGGTCACGCCCGCCTCGACCTTCGCGCCAGACACCTACGGCAAGGCTCTCAAGCACCTGCGCGAGGTGTACATGAGCCGGGGCTACCTAAACGCCGTCATCGGCCCCGTCCAGATGGTGCGGCCGCGCTGCGCGTCGAGCTCACCCGCCGGCGAATGCGTGGAGGTGCCGTTCAAGCAAAAGGTGATCGCTCGATGTCGAGCCGATGCGGCCGGGCTTCCGACGCCCGAGCCGCCGCTTCCCGACGAGATGAGCTGCACGCCGAATCCCGAGAAGCGGATCCGTTGCTCGCCTCACATCACGCTGAGGATCCCGATGAACCTGGGCCCCGAGACCCGGCTCTACGACCTCGTGTTCGAAGGCAATCGCACCGCGACCGATACCAGCTTGGCGAAGCTCGTCGATCTCGCCGTCGGCGATCCACTCTCGGCCGATGCCCTCGAGACTGCGCGAGGCAAGGTCCTCGAGTACTACCAAGATCGCGGTTTCGCGTACGCCGAGGTCAAGACGACCGTCGAGCCGTCGGCCGACAAGACGCGGGCGCGTGCGAGGTTCTCCATTCAGGAGCGTGATCCCGTCACCATCACCGACATCGTCGTGCGCGGAGCGAGTCGAACCAACGAGTCGCTCATCGTCGACCGAGTGACCATGAAGAAGGGCGCGCTCTATTCGAAGCGGGGCATTCGAGTCAGCGAAGAGCGAATCGCCACGCTCGGGACTTTCGCCAGCGTCTCGGTCGCGCTCGAAGATCCCGAGGTGCCCGACAAACAGAAGCGGCTCGTCGTGACGGTCGCCGAGCATCCCTCGCAATACCTCGACCCACGCGTCGGGTTCTCCACGGGCGACGGCCTCCGTTTCGCGTTCGAATACGGCCATCGAAACATAGGCGGGCTTGCTATCGCACTCACATTGCGTGTGCAGCTCAGTTACCTTTTCGACTTCATGATCCTGGACGAGGCGGTCGCGAAGAACCTGGGTCCTCTGCCTGCGAGCGAGCGGCTCGAGCGGCGGAACTCAGCGCGCATCAGCTTCCCGGAGCTGGGTCTCGGGCCGCTCGTGAGCCTTGCGGTCGAAGGCATCGACGTTCGCGACAACCAGCGCGACTTCGGGCTCACGCGCGAGGCGCTCGGCCCGGCGCTCGCGTTCCGCCCGTTTCGCGAGCTCGTTACGACGCTCGGCGCATCTGCCGAGCTGAACGACGTTCAGATCTTCAATGCTGCGACGGTCGACGAGGCCATTCTCAAGAACCCATCGCTCGCTCGTCTGCTCCGATTCCCCGATGGAAGAACGTTCGCCGTGGCGCAGCGCCTCGCAGTCTCTTGGGATCGGCGTGACAACCCGTTCGCCGCCACGACCGGTACGGTCGTCAGCGCCGACGTCGAGCACGTGAATGCCTTCCCCGCGTCCGACGATCCGAAGACCGCCCCGATCGTCAGCCACTTTCTGCGCCTCCGCGCGCGCGTAGCGGGCTACTTCAGGTTCACGAAGAAGGGCCTCGCGCTCGCGTTGAGCGTCGGCGCCGGGTACAACGTCCAGCTCAAGAAAGACTCGAAGACGTACCCCGATCGCCTGCTCTACATGGGCGGCTTCGACACGCTGAGAGCGTTCCTCACCGACTCGGTCGTTCCGGAAGACGTCGCGCAGCAGATCCTCAGCCCCAACCCGAAGCTGACGATCAACGACGTCGCCGTTCGAGGCGGCGACCTGTCGATCAACCCGCGTGCCGAGCTGCGAATCCCGCTCACCGAGACGTTCCAGCTCGGTGTGTTCTTCGACACGGGCAACCTTTGGGTCGACCCGGCGGCCTTCAATCCGATCCATCTTCGCTATGCGTTGGGCAGTGGCATCCGAGTGAACACGCCGATCGGACCCCTCGCGTTCGACTACGGCATCAACCTCGTTCGCCGTCCGTGGGAAGACTTCGGCGCACTGCACTTCTCAATCGGCTTGCTCTAGCAACTCGATGTTCAGTGAACGCCAGAGCCTCGGAGCAGAGGCCATGGTCGGACATTTCACGTCTCATCGGGCGAGCGAAACGCTTTCGATCGGCCCGAAGACGAGCTATCGCCATTTCACGCCGCTCGCTCCGAGCGAATCACCGGCCAACCCAGTGCGGCTCATCTGGATTGCACTCTGAACGTCTGCACAGTATAGGTACCCCATGACCGACGACAAACACTCGAAGCAGAAGGTCGCCGCACTCGAGCTCGCCATCGCCAGCGTCGAGAAAGAATACGGCAAGGGCGCCATCATGCGCCTCAAAGATGGCGAGTCGCTCCACGAAGACATCGATGCCGTCTCGTCGGGCTCGCTCGGCCTCGACATCGCGCTCGGAGTGGGTGGATACCCTCGCGGCCGCATCGTCGAAATCTATGGTCCGGAGTCGAGCGGCAAGACGACGCTGACCCTGCACGCGATCGCCTCCATTCAGCGCGCGGGCGGCACGGCTGCGTTCATCGACGCCGAGCACGCGCTCGACATCACCTACGCCAAGCGCCTCGGAGTGAAGACCGACGAGCTCCTGATTTCGCAGCCCGACTACGGCGAGCAAGCCCTCGAGATCGCCGACATGCTCGTCCGCTCGAACGCCGTCGACCTGATCGTCGTCGACTCCGTGGCTGCCCTCGTGCCCAAGGCCGAGATCGAAGGCGACATGGGCGACAGCCACGTCGGTCTTCAGGCGCGACTGATGAGCCAGGCGCTCCGCAAGCTCACCGGAACCGTCAGCCGTTCCCAAACGCTGCTCATGTTCATCAACCAGATCCGCATGAAGATCGGCGTCATGTTCGGCAGCCCCGAGACGACCAGCGGTGGCAACGCACTCAAGTTCTATGCCTCCGTTCGTCTCGACATCCGACGCGTGGGCGCCATCAAAGAAACCGTCGCGGGTGCGAAAGACCCCACTGTGGTCGGCAACCGAACGCGTGTGAAGGTCGTGAAGAACAAGCTTGCTCCGCCGTTCCGCGAGGTCGAGTTCGACATTCTCTACGGCCAAGGCATCAGCCGTGCGGGTGATGTCCTCGACCTCGGTGTCGAGGCCAACGTCGTCGAGAAGAGCGGCGCGTGGTTCTCGTTCCAAGGAGAGCGCATCGGGCAAGGGCGCGACAACACGCGTACGTACCTGGAGCAGAATCCCGCCATCCTGAATCGCATCGAAGCGTTGCTCCTCGAGAAGCACGGGATCCGACGTAGCGCAGCGAAGGGTGACGCAACCAAGGCAGACTCGAAGGCAGACTCGAAGGCAGACGCGAAGGGTGAAGGGGGTGGCGCCACCAAGCCGGCCATTTCGACGTCAACCGCTCAAACTGCCGCCGCTCAAGCAGCCAAGCCGGGAGACCCCAAAGCCGCTGTTGACACACGACGTGCCGCACCCGCCAAAACGAACTGACACATGCCTCCCGCGCTGCGCTCGACTTGTCGTGCGCCTTACGCGTTCCATGGAGTGAATTTCGTGCCCCAGTCGAAGGGTGGCACTTCGAGTGCCACCGCGTCGCGACCGCATGGATCGATGGCACACCTGGTGCCACTCCGCAGGCGTTCAGCAACCCGGGTCGGCGTTCAGCGCGACAATCTGTTGAATTATTAGCCAATCATTCCGAGTACTTGACCATCATTGCGCTTAGACGGTCGAGACATGCGCTTCCTTGACAAAGTGAGCCCACCGGAATACTCCAAGGAATGGCGACGTCGACATGGCTGGACTAATCGTCTTCCCGTTTGCGCAAAAGCCCCTCGGTCGCGATGCGCGCTCGAAGCTACCCGTTCGTCCGCTCGCGCCTCGCATTGCGCCCGCCGCCGTCCGCGTTCCGAATCCACGACACATCCAAGTCGAGATTCCGTTTCCTTCGGGGCAGCCGCAGATCTTCGTCCACGAAGGCGCGCGACAGTCGTTCGAACGGAGACTGACTCAAGCCGCGCTCCGTCCCGTCTCGCTGTCGATCACCGACAACCGGCGGAGCATGATCTCGTTTGGCTTCCGCGGCGGAATGCTGTTCGCGCGTTTGCACCACATGTTCCTTGATGCGCCGATCCAGGTTCAAGACGCTCTCATTCGATACATCGCAAAGGGCGATCGCGCAGCCTCACTTCTGGTCGGGCAGTACATCGACCAGAATGGTCACCGCATTCGCGCAGATCGACCATTTCTCCGCCCGCTGGTCACCCAGGGGCAGAACCACGATCTGCTGACCCTCTTCGAAGCGCTCAACGACAAGTACTTCGGTGGAATGGTCGATGCGCTCGTTACCTGGGGCAAGGCGGGTCGTCGAGCCGATCAACGTCGAAGCATCAAGCTCGGAAGCTATTCCGCGGTCGAACGGCTCATTCGAATTCACCCGGCCCTCGATCAGCCGTGGGTGCCGCGGTACTTCGTCTCGTACGTCGTCTATCACGAGATGCTTCATCACGTGATCCCAGCCCCGATCGAGGCCGGACGCCGGGTGTTGCATCCTCGCTCCTTCGTCGAGCGAGAGCGGCTCTTCCGAGATTTCGATCGGTCGCTCGAATGGGAAAGAGCGCACGTTCATCGCCTGCTTGGGGGCTGATTGGGCGCAATCTGCGCTCGCGACCTCGAGCGTTCCGAATTGGACTGGGCTACCTCCCGCGGATTGAGTAAGGAGGCCGACTCCGACCTCGTCAGCCTTCGTTGGTTGCGACGTCTCTGCCAAGCACTCTGCCATTTGGGGCAGCAAGGTGGCCTCGTCGGGGCTCGGAGCATGATCGTGACCGCGTCCGGATTTTCTCTGAAGGACATCGTGCCTCAAGACCGAGTGGCCCAAGACTGTTCGCTCGAGGAGCCCGTGCTCGAGGAGCCCGTGCTCGAGGCGCGTCTTCTCGAGGAACGGCTGCTCGAGGAGCGCCTGCTCGCGAAGAGGAAACCCGACGGTTCGGGTCCTGAAGTGCGCGTCCCCGAGATCTGCGTCCCCGAGATCTGCGGCCCCGAGACCGGCGTCCCCGAGATCCGCGGCCCCGAGATCCGCGGCCCCGAGATCCGAGTGCTTCAAGAGCAGGCTCGAAGCGAGCGAGAGGCGCCCACTAACGCCGATCCTCGGCGCGCGATGGACGCGCTCGATTGGGCGGTCGAGCGGGCGGAACGCCAAGATGCAGACGAGGAGATCGCGAACGCAGAGGGCCCCCTCGCTGAAAGCCCGCTCGCTCGAAGCCCGTTCGCCAGAAGCCATCTCGGTACCAATCCGCCACTTGTCGTGACGGCTTCGTTGCTCGATTACCAGGCTGCGGCCGAGGCCTTCGGTGACGACATGCGTCATCGCCTCGACCAGATCATGATGAGCCGGGATGCGGAGACGGGGCTCGATGCCCTGCTCGAGGCTGGCGCGCTGAAAGCTCTTTTCCCCGAGGTGTCAGCCATGGTCGGCTTCGGCGACGGTGAGTGGCGTCACAAAGACGTCTGGAAGCACACCAAGCAGGTAGTTCGACAGGCCGTACCGCGAATCGAGATCCGCTGGGCCGCACTGCTCCACGACATCGGCAAGATCAAGACACGCTCGATCTCGCCCTCGGGTGAGGTGCACTTCTTCGGGCACGCCGAAGTCGGCGCGCGCATGTTCGACAAGCTGAATCGCCGCCTGCCGCTCTTCCGAAAAGAAGCTGCGCTGAAAGACACGGTTCGCTTTCTGATTCTGCATCATCTGCGGGCGAGCCAATACGATGCGACCTGGACCGACAGCGCCGTTCGTCGTTTCGCGCGCGAGATGGGACCGCTTCTCGACGACCTCCTGTGTCTCTCTCGCGCCGACATCACGACCAAGCGTCCGGAGAAGAAGAAGAAAGGACTGCGCCAGATCAGCGAGCTGCAAGACCGCGTGCGAACGCTCGCCGAGGAAGATGCCATCGTTGCACCGCTTCCGAGTGGCATCGGCGACGAGCTCATGAAGGCATTCGGACTTCCTCCGTCGCGGCTGGTCGGTGAAATGAAACGGGCGCTCGAGAAGGCCGTCGAAGACGGCTCGCTCGAAGGGCGACAACCGGCCGACTTTTACGTGAAGTTCGTCTCCGAGAACCGAGGGCGTTTCGGCTTGAAGGTCTGAAGCCGAGCGTCACGTCCGCATCGGCTGAGCGTGTCATCGCGCGGAAGACAGACACCTCTACGACGAGGTCACCGACTTGATCTCGTCGTCACGCTAGCTGGCGACGTCACGCGAGCAGGCGTGCATCGCAGCTGACGCAGTTCTTGGGCGCCGTTTCCTTGTGGTAGGTCTGGCCGCATTTCCCGCAGTAACGCCCGTCTTTTTCGACGGCGATGATGCGATCCGATTTCTTGCAGCGGGCACCTGCGAGCTGAAGGGGCTCGAGCGTCACGGCTTCGCCCGAGCCGGTCGCGGAAGCTGCGAGCTCCTCGGTCACACCCGTCGCATGACCCGGGATTCGAGCGCGTGCCTCTGCGAGCGCGAGAGCCGCTGCGTCGGGTTGTGCGGTAGTCGAGATCGACAGCAGACGACCGCCGCCAGCGAACGAGAGGGTGTTCTGCGCGTGACGAACCACTTCGATCTCGTGCCACGCGAGCCGCTCGATGTTGTCGGTGTCTTTTTCGATGCCGATACCGGCATCGCCAACACGTACGCTCGGCGACCGCGACCCCATGAAAAGCCCGATGATGGCCGCGAGCCCACCGCCCGCGAGCAGGTACATCGCGTAATCGTGAGGGGGCGTCGACACGAAGCGCGCGAACACCCCGGCTCCCACGGCCACGGCGCCCATGCTCGTGGCCAGCGTCCCACCGAGCGTGCCAGCGGAGGCTTTCGGCTGGAACCTTCGCTCTGCACGGGCGTCGCCGGCAGTGCGAAGCCAGACCTTCGAGGCCGCCGTTGGTTTCTGCTTCTTTCCTGCCGCTTTCACAGACGCGCCCTTCACCATCGGAAACGCTTTAGTGAAGCCCCGTCCGCGAAGCAAAGGGACAAACCATCGACGAAAGAGGGACCTCGACTCCCGGCCGAGACTTACGGAGGCGGGTGAACGACGAAGATCACGTACGCTACGCTGCGTGCAGCGGCGCCTACTCTACTTCGTGCCCGCCATCGCGACGCTCGTAACAGGGTACGCTCTTCTCGGCCCCGGCCGCGCTCGAGCCGTCGTCGCGTGCCGCGTGCTCGCCCCCGACGACGCCGACGGGAAGCTCCGCTCTCTGCGACTCCAAGTCGTCGAGCGGCTCGGCGGCATCGAGGAGCCACGTTCGCTCGATGGCGTCGAGGTGTTCCTCGACGGCGAGCCCATCTTCGCGGGGGCGGCGGGATCCGACGGCCTCATCGAAGTGCGAGTCGCGCGGCCGAAGCCGGGGCCGAGCCTCCTGTCGGTCTCGCGTCGAAAGACGCTGTTGGTCACGGGGAACGTCGAGAGCGCGCGCGTCGGACTGCGCGTGCTGGCGCCGGGAGTGCCTGGCACCTCGAAAGGGTCGCTCACGATGGGCGTCGAGCTCCCGCGCGGTCAGCTCACCCCTCCATTCGCCGAGACCTTGCGTGTCACCGTTCGCGCGCCCGATGGCTCGCCGGTCAGCGGGCTCGTCAAGGCCTCAGCGGAGGGGGCGCAAGTCGATGGAGCGTCGGTGCCTCTCGATGGCGATGGCGTTGCACGAGTATCTATTTTGCCATTCGCTCAAACAATCGCCTTCGAGATCTCGGCCGAGGCGAGCAACGGGTCGAACGGTTCCTGGTCGGGCGAGCTGCCCGTGGCAGTGGGCGCGATCTGGCTCGACCGGTCTTCGACGAGGAGCCATCTCGCGCTCGCTGTTCGGTCGCCGCACAAGGCGGCGTTCGTCTCGCTGTACGACGATCGTGGAAGAATCGGAGGGCTCGCCGTTCCTTTGTTTGCCGGCTCCGACGGTCTCTATCGCGGAGACGCCGAAATCGACGCGGGCTCGAGCGCTCCGCTCACCGCCTTGGTTGCAACCGACGCCCAGGAGCGAGGACTGACGACCGTGAGCTGGCCCATCGATCCTCCGACCCGAAGCATCGTCCCCTCCCCGCTCCATCGTCTCCTCGACGGGATTCCCGTCGTAGAAGCACGCGAGCGCGTGCGGATGGCCACGGTCAGGCGAATCACGGCCGCCTTCGTCAGTGCGTCGACCCTCTTGGAAATTGCACTGCTCGTTCTGGAGTCGAGGCGCACGCGTCGTGACCTGACCGACCACTTCGCAGCGAACGCCCTCGAGCCGGAAGAGCCCGAAGCGACCGGCGTCACGGCGCCCACCGACGCGGCCCAAAGGCCTCCGCGGCCGAGCCTCGTCGTGTCAGGGATGAGCACGGCATGGGTGGTCGTTTCCATGGCGATCCTCCTCGTGCTCGCGGGAGTCACGCTCGCGGCCTTGAGCTTCGTCACGAGCTGACCTCACTCGCGAAGCTTCACACCGCGCCATTTTCCGCCGGCGCTCGAGCTGCCCGGTTCGGGCGTCGGGCCGGCTTCGCTCGAATGGCTGAGTCAGCCTCGACTCATGTCGATGCCTGGCTCGGGCTCGCGCAACCGGCTAGGCTTGGCGAAGTGCGGTCCATCGTCTTCGTCACGTGCTTGAGCTTGCTCGGGGCCGCAGTCGTCGTGAGCACGGCGCCGCGGCCGGCAGCGGCCGACTTCGACCCTACCGGGCGCGGCAAGAAGCCGAAGAAGCCAGGCACACCGAAGCCGTCGCCCGGTCCTTCGCCCCAACCCGGGCCAGGCCCCGCACCAAAGCCGAAGGCGGGTCCCGACGTAGAGCCGAAGCCGAAGAAGCCCGGGCCCGACGCGAGCGCCGACGAAGGCGACAAGGGCCGCTCGGCCGAGGCCCTCATCGCGCGCTACACGACGATCGTTCTCGCTCAACCGAGCGCTCCGTTTCCTCTTCAGCGATTGTCGCAATTGTATCGTGATCGCGATGGGAACCTGAAGAAGCTGGTCGAGGATTTCGAGAAGCGCGCGGCAGCCTCGGGAGACGACGCATGGGCAGCCAAAGTCGTGCTCGCCGGGATCTACAAGCAAGACGGCCGATACGACGACGCCATCAAGACCTACGCCGCAGCGATCGACGACAAGCCCAAAGAGGCGTCTCCCGTGCTCGCGCTCGCACAGCTCCAAGCCGACCGAGGCGACAAGGCCGATGCACGAGCGAGTTATGAAAAGGCGCTTCCCTTGCTCAAAGCGAGCGCCGACATCGAGCAGACGACACGCCTCCTGATGGGCATCTGCCTCGACCTGAAAGACTTCGACGCCGCGAAGAGGTTTCACGACCAGCTCGTGCAAAAATCGCAGGGTTCTCTCTTCGTGAAGGCAGAGCTCGGCCGCGAGCTTCTCACGAGGCAGGAGCTCGAGAAGGCCGAGGTCCAATTTCGCGAGCTCGTAAAGGCCGCTTCTGGCGACAACCGTGCGCTCGCGCCCGCAATGAAAGATCTCGGCGCCGTTCTCGCCAAAGAGAAGAAGACCGACGAGGCGCTCGAGGTCTTGAAGAAGGCGCTCGCGATCGCAGGAGGGAGCGCCGGCATCCGAGCCGAGATCATGGCCATCATGACCGACGCGTTCCGCGCTGAAGGCAAGATCGGCGAGCTCATCACGATCCTCGAGAAGGAGCCCGGCCAAGACTTCAATCGGCTGGCGACGCTCGGTGCGTTGCACGAGGAGACGGGAAACGTCGACAAGGCGCTCGCGACCTATCGAAAGGCGCTCGGCGCCGATGGACACAGCGTCGATGTCCGCGTGAAGCTCGTCCATCTCTTGCAGACCGCGGGGCAGCTCGAAGAGGCGATCAAAGAATACGAAGCGCTGATTCGCGCTGCGCCGAACAGCCCGGACTACGTCTTCGAGCTCTGCGAGACGCTCATCCAGCGTGGAGATCGGCCGAAGGCTCTGAGTCTGCTGAAGGAGCTCGAGGGGCGCGCGTCGGCCGAAGGCGACGTGCTCGCCGCGATCGCCGACTTCTACGAACGCGTCGAAGAGAAAGACCGCGCCATGGCGGTCCTTCAACGCTTGGCGACCGCCACGAACGGCGACCCGACCTTTCTCGTCGATCTCGGCGACCGGTACTACCAAGCCGGCGACAAGAAGAAGGCGCTCGAGACCTGGGCCCGCATCAAGACGATGATTCCGCAGAAGGCGAAGGCCGATGCGACGCTCGGTGACGTGTATCTCGATCACGACATGCCCGAGGAAGCGCTCGCATCGCTCCGCGAAGCGGTGACGCTCGAGCCTCAAAACCCCCTCTACAAGAAGAGCTTGGCGATCGCGCTCGAACGCACCGCACCTGGCTCTGCGGCGCAGAACGACAGGTTCGCCGAGGCGGTCGCGCTGTGGCAGGAGCTTCTGCAAGGTGCGACCACGGCGGGCACGGGCACCGGCAAGCCGGGGACGACGAAGAAAGACGACAACCTGGCGCGCGAGGCGCGCATCCACATCGTGAGCCTGTGGTCGGTCACGAAGGAGCTCGCTGCGAAAGTCGCCCCGCTGAAGACGCGCTTCGAGCAGAAGCCTCCCGACCTCGAAGCCGGACGTCTGCTCGCCGAGGTCGATCGAAAGCTCAACAAGCTTCCCGACGCCGAAGCCGTCTTGCGCTCGGTCGTGACTCAGGCGCCCGGAGACGAGCAATCCCTGCTCGCTCTGGAGCGCGTGCTCGTTCAAGAGCAGAATCTCGCGGGCGCCATCGACGTGCTGCAGAAGCTCGCCGATCTCAACCCCAAGGCGTCGCGCCAGTACTACCAGCGCATGGCTCAGTACGCGGCCGAGCTCTACCACGACGACGACGCCATCAAGTATGCGGCCAAGGCCGTCGAGCTGAGCCCCGAAGACGCGAACGGTCATCAGAAGCTCGGCGACATGTACCGAAAGCGACAAGACACCGAGCGAGCCATCGCCGAGTACAGGCAGGCCATCGCGAAGAACGATCGGCTCTTTCCGGTCTACTTCGATCTCGCGGAGCTCTTGCTCACTTCGGGCAACGACGCCGACGCCGACCTCCTCTTCAGAAAGGTGGTGCGTGCATCCGGTGACGAAGAGCTCGTTGCACGTGCAGCCAGAATGTCGATGCAAATCAACCTCGGCAAAGGAACGCTCGACACGCTCGAGCGCGAGCTCTTGCCGGTCGCGGTGGGCAATCCCCACAAGCCGATTTACCGTCGACTGTTGGTCGAGCTGTACGGCGCGATGACCCAGCCACTCGTGCAAAAAGTGAGGAGCGGGAGCGACGGGCGACCGGCGAGTCAGAAAGAAGTCGACGACGCGCGCGCTCTCTTGGCTGCCATCGGAACGCGAGCCGTCAAGCCGCTACTCGACGCTCTCGCCGACGACAAAGAGTCGCAACAACGCGTCGCGATCGAGGTCCTCGCCTACGTGGCGAACAAGAATGCGGGACCGAGCCTCTTCAATTTCGCGACGGGCCCCGCCGACAAAGCGCTGCGCGTCCGCGCGATGGTCGCGTGCGGGGCGCTGCGAGACGAAGCGCTGCTTCCGAAGCTCGAGAGCCTCCTCGTCGCCAAAGACGGAGACGTGTCGCTGCTCCCGAGCGACGAGATCGCGCTCGCCGCAGCGTGGGGCGTCGCGCGAATCCGCGGCGAGAAGGCAGAGAGGCTCCTCGTGACGCTGCTCGACTCGCCGTCACCCGAGGTGCGAGCGGTGGCCTCGATGGGGCTCGGGTTGTCGAAGAATCGAAAGCACGTCGCGCGGTTGCTCAAGCTCGCGGCTTCGCCCGAGAGCGGCCCTCTCGCGCGATCTGCTGGGCTGTTGGCGCTCGGCGAGCTCGTGCCGGCTGGCGAAGGCGGAGAGTGGGCGAAGGACCGCGCCGAAGCCCTGTCGATCGCCCGCGGCGCGACCGTCGCGAGCGACATCGGGCTCCGGCAGGCCGCGCTGTCGACGTCTGCGCGCCTTCTCGCGAAAGACGCGAAAGCGGGCCCGACCGTCGAAGCGATCGCGACCAGCGTCTTCTCGGCCGACGCGTCGTTGCGCGACAGCGCAGTACGCGCCGCGACCTCGATGCAGAAGCGAACCTTCTCGCGCACGCACGAGCCGATGCCGGTCCCCGACGGACCGCTGCGCGCTTCGGACGTGCTCGCGAGCTTCAGCGCTGATCCGCCTTCGCTCGAGAGTCGCGTCGAGGCGTTCATCGCGATGGAGCCCGAGCTCGCGAGGGCCGCTTCTGCGGCCGTCGCGACCTCGCCCGAGCGCGCGACCACCGTCGCAGACGCGCTTTCGGGTCCTCTCCTCGCCCCGTTCGCACACGCCGGCGAAGAAGTTCCAGAAGCGCTCGTGAAGAAGGCGGCCGACGCGATGCTCGATCTCGAAAAGGCTGTGGTTCCCGGGTTCGTCGCCCTCATCCATCATCCAGACGTCGAGATGCGCACGAAAGCCATCGAGGCGCTCGCGCGACAAGCCCAACCAGAGGCGACAGCCGCGCTGATCGAGGCGCTCGGAGATCCCGATGATCGCGTTCGTCGGGCAGCGCTCTCGGCGTTCTCGGCCGGCCCCGACGAGAAGGCTTCGAGCTCGCCTGAAGCGCTCGAAGCGATCATCGCGCTCGCGAAGAGCTCCCCTGATTGGGCATTGCGCGTTCGCGCCGCCGAGGCGCTCGCTCGCGTCGGGACGGGGACGCAAAAAGACCGCGCCTTCGCTGCACTGTCATCGATCGCGAAGGGAGACACCTACGCGCTCGTGAGGGAAGCTTCCGTGCGAGCGCTCTTCGCGGTAGATCCAGGCGCCAGCGAAAGCGTTCTTCGCGAGCTCGCTCAGAAAGACGGCGAGCCGCGTGTACGCGAAGCCGCCGTCGATCTTCTCGCCCAAAAGAAGCCATAGAGAGAAAACCGAGTGCGCGTATTGGGTATCGAGACGTCGTGCGACGAAACTGGCGCGGCGGTGGTCACCGAAGGAGGCGAGGTCCTCTCCGACGTCGTCGTGAGTCAGATCGCGCTTCATGTTCCGTTCGGCGGTGTCGTCCCGGAGATCGCTGCGCGCGACCACGTGCGTGCGCTCCCCGAGGTGATCGATGCGGCGCTTTCTCAGGCCGGGATCAGGCTCGACGAAATCGACGGCATCGCGGTGACGTCTCGCCCTGGGCTCGCTGGCGCGCTTCTGGTCGGGCTCCAAACCGCCAAGGGGCTCGCGTGGGCGTCCGACAAACCTCTCGTTGCCGTCGATCATCTCGTCGGGCACCTCTTGGCCGTCTTTCTTCGCCGCAGCAAAACCGACCCACCGAATAAACCTCCGCCCGAATACCCGTTCGTGGCCCTCCTCGCATCGGGAGGCCACACGGCGATTTATCTCGTCGAAGGGCCGAGCCTCGATCGCATTCGTGAGCTCGGTGCCACGCGCGACGACGCCGCGGGTGAGGCGTTCGACAAGGTCGGCAAGCTGCTCGGGCTCGGCTATCCGGGCGGCCCGGCGATCGATCGACTCGCGGCCACGGGGGACGCGGCGCGGGCGGCGCATCTGGTCCCAACGCCGATGGCGAACAAGGACTCGCTCGAGTTCAGCTTCTCGGGCCTAAAGAGCTCGATCGCGCGGCGCATCGAACGCGAGGGCCGTCCCGAAGGATTGGCTCTCGCCGATCTGTGCGCAGCCTTTCAAGCGTCGGTCGTGGGGACGTTGGTCGACAAGACGGTGCGCGCAGCCAAGCGCGAAGGGATGAGTCGAGTCGTTCTCGGCGGCGGCGTGGCGGCCAATCGCGGGCTTCGGGCGCTCATGACTCAAGCGTGCGAGCGCGCCGGCATGTCGGCGGTGATCCCCCCGTGCGCCAACTGCACCGACAACGCGGCGATGATCGCCTACGTCGGTGCGCTCAGGCTCGCTCGTGGCGAGCGCGACGGGCTCGACATCGCACCGGCGACGCGAACGTCGCTGTTGAGAGTCACGCGAAAGGGCGGCGGCAAGAGGCGACTGACGAGCCCACCACGACCACCGACGGCTTGACCCTGCGCCGAACGCGGTCGGGTTTGCGACTTCGCCCGGGGCGCACTAGGGTCGGAGCCCATGCGTTCCTCGCTCGTTTGGCTCGCGCTGTTCGTCTTCTCACTCGCGGGATGCGGTGGCGCGAAGCCGCCACCGCCAACCGAAGCGCCCAAGTCGACTCTGACTATCGCTGCCCCCGACAATGATCCGGGCCACATCGTCGCGGGTGCGCGCGCCGGCTTCCCCGCCGAAGACTGGGGGGGCGCGTCGGTCGCCTCGGGTGATGCGATCCCAGTCACGCCGGCCGATCCAACTTGGGGCAATCCGAACGCACCTGTAACTTTGGTAGAGTTTGCGGACCTCGAGTGCCTTTACTGTGCCAAAGCGGCGGTCACTTTGTCGGCGCTCCGCGAGATCTACGGGCCAGAAAAGCTTCGCATCGTGTGGAAACACGATCCGCTCCCGTTCCACTCGCACGCGCGGCAAGCCGCCGATCTCGGCGCGGGGATTTTTCGGGTCGGTGGCAACGAGGCGTTCTTCACTTACGTCGAGACCCTCTACGCGAACTACCTGGAGCGCGGAAACAAGAGCGACTTCTCCGTGCTCGCCGTGACGAGCGCAGCGACGGCCGCCGAGAGAATTCCAGGTCAGCTCGGCGGACGAGCGCTCATGGACGCAGCGCAAGGGCCGGGAGCACAGAAGGTCGATGACGATCTCGCGCTCGTCGAGAAGCTCGGCGTCAAGGGTACGCCCGCGTTCTTCATCAACGGCATCCTGATCTCGGGTGCTCAGCCGGTCGACGCGTTCAAGACGGTGATCGACGAGGAGCTCCGGGCAACTCAGGCACAAGCCGCTCAAGGCACTCCGACCTCGCGCATGTATGCCGATCGCCTCGCACAGAACGTGAAGGCCGGACGTGGGGAGAGAACCGACGGTCCCGGGCCCAAACGCCCCGAAGTGGCCGACACCGCGATCTGGCGTGTCCCCGTGGGGACGTCGCCGTCGCGCGGCAAGGCGAACGCACCGGTGACGTTGGTCGTCTTCGGCGACTTCCAGTGTCCGTTCTGCAAGAAGGCCAACGCCACGGTGGAGCAGGTTCGGGCAAAGTACGTTGACAAGGTCCGCGTCGTCTTCAAGCACAACCCGCTCCCGTTCCACGAGCGGGCGGCACCCTCGGCCGAGCTCGCGATCGAGGCCTACAAGAAGAAGGGCAACGACGCTTTCTGGAAGGTGCACGACTCGCTTTTCGGCCGTGATGTTCAGCACCTCCAAGACCAGGATCTCGAGGAGCTCGGCAAAGACGTGGGGCTCGATCCGAAGACGGTCGCTTCGGCGATTTCGACGAAGAAGCACGCGAGCGTCATCGACGAAGACCAGGCTCTGGCAGGTGACGTCGAAGCGAACGCTACGCCGATCTTCTTCATCAATGGCCGCAAGCTCGTCGGCGCACAACCCATCGAGAAGTTCTCGGCCCTCATCGACGAGCAACTAGCGATCGCCGAGGCGAAGATCAAAGCCGGCACCCCGGCCGGGGGCGTCTACGACGCCTTGATGAAAGACGCCAAGACGGAGCCCGAGCCCGAGACGAAGACTGCGCCCAAGGTCTCGAAAGACAGCCCCTCGCGGGGTCCTGCTGGCGCCAAAGTGACGCTCCAGATCTTCAGCGACTTCCAATGTCCGTTCTGCAAGAAAGTCGAGCCGACGATCGCCGAGCTCGAGAAAGCGTTCCCCGGGCAGATCCGCGTCGTGTGGCGCAACCGTCCGCTTTCGATGCATCCAGACGCGGAGAGCGCGGCCGAGGCCGCGATGGAAGCCCGGACGCAGATGGGCGACGTCGGGTTCTGGAAGATGCACGAGCTCTTGTTCGCCGACCAGAAAGCGCTCGACTCACAGGGCCTCGAAGACAAGGCGCAGAAGCTCGGTCTCGACATGGCGAAGTTCCGAGCGGCGCTCGCTCGGAGCGCGCACCGCGCCGAGATCGACGCGGACTCGAAGATCGCAGACGGCCTCTCGATCGACGGGACCCCCAGTGTCTTGGTGAACGACTACTTCGTCGGCGGCGCCGAGCAGCTCTCCGTGTTCAAGCGAGTCGTGCGTCTCGCTCTCCGCAAGAAGAAGTGAGTCGGCGTTCGCCCAGAAGCGCGCTCGGCGGGAGCGCGCTTCGGAGGACGGTCAGATTGTTTCAGCGTTCATGCTGCAAAAAACGAGCTTTGATCCGCTTCGGTGACCAACCGACGAACCGCACCGTTGCCGTCGGATCGTCACCCTCGTCGACGCTCTGCACGACCCCTGCACCGAACGTCGCGTGCTCGACGCGTGAGCCTACGACGAGCTGGAGAGACGCCTCGGCCTTCTGGATGGGGGCGCGCCGACGCAACCCGCCCATTCCCTCTTCGTAGCTCTGTGGACCGTCTTCGCGCTCGACGTAGCGCTCGCCGGGTTGGGGCGGCGGGGCTCGATCCCCGCGGCTCGTCGGACGCGCTTGTTCCTTCATCGTCGCGGCAGACCACGCGAGCCGAGGACGAGTGGGCGCAGCGGTTTCACCGGCCCCGCCACGAGGAGCCCAACCATCGCGATCGATGAACCGTCCGGCGCTCGCTTTGAGCGTGTCGGTCGTCTCGCGCGACAGTACGAGGGCCGGCATGTCGGCGATGAAACGGCTCGGCGTCCCGAAGCGCGTCGTTCCGAAGATGGCGCGGCGCTCTGCGTAGGTGATGACGAGCTCTTCGCGCGCACGGGTGACCGCGACGTAAGCGAGGCGCCGCTCCTCCTCGAGATCACCCTCTCGGTTCGGGTCCTGGCTCCGAAACGGGAACATGTCTTCTTCGGCGCCAGTGAGCATCACGTGGGAAAACTCGAGCCCCTTGGCGGCGTGAACCGTCATGAGGACGACACGCGGCGCGTCTTTCAGCTCGTCGACCGTCGAGGAGAGCGTGATGCGCTCGAGGTAGCCTGCCAAGGTAGGGATCTCGCCGGCCGCCGCCACTTCTTCTTCGAACTCGCCGATCGAGCCGATGAGCTCGTTCAAGTTCTGAAGCCGGCCTTCGGCCTCTGCGCTCTCGTCGTCTTCGAGCATCTTCCTGTAGCCGGAAAGCTCGAGCACCTCTTCTGCAACTTCGCTCGGGGAGGCCGTGGAGGCGTGGCTCCGAAGCTCTTCGACGAGAGCGTGGAACCGAGCGAGAGCTTTCTTCGGCTGCGGACCGATGTCGCTCGTCTGGACGAGCCGCGGGATGGCCTCGAGCAGGCTTTCACCGTTCGCGTTCGCCACGCGCATGAGCTTGTCGACGGTGATGTCGCCGATCTTGCGAGAAGGAACGTTGATGACGCGGATGAGATCGACGTCGCTCTTCGGGTTCTCGACGAGCCTCAAATAGGAGAGGAGATCTTTCACCTCGGCCCGCTCGAAGAAGCGCATTCCGCCGACGACCTGGTAGGCGATTCGCTCGCTGCGCATCACCTCTTCCAGCACCCGCGATTGAGCGTGAATCCGGTAGAACACCGCGATGGAAGACGGAGAGACGCCGCCGTCGACGAGCTCTCGCACGCGCGCTGCGACGAACGCGGCTTCGTCTCGTTCGCTCGCCGTCGCGACGACGCGGACCGGAAGGCCCGGAGCGTTCTCGGTCCAGAGATCTTTCGGCTCGCGATCTTTCGCCGGCTTGATGACGCCGAGAGCGGCGGTGACGATGTTATGGCTCGAGCGGTAGTTCTGCTCGAGCTTGACGATCTGGGCGTCGGGATGGTCGCTGCGAAAATTTCTCACGATGGTGACGTCGGCGCCGCGCCATCGATAGATGCTCTGGTCGTCGTCGCCGACCACGCACAAGTTTCGACGCTCGGCCGACAGCGCGCGCACGATCCGATATTGAACTCGGTTCACGTCTTGAAACTCGTCGACGAGGACGTGGTGGAAGCGCCGACGAAGCTCTTCGCCGATGGGCGACGTCTTGTCCTCGACGATTCGGAGGATCTTGAGCAAGAGGTCGTCGAAGTCGACCGCGTTCGCTTCGTCGAGCCGCCGGTCGTAGGCCGCGAAGCACCGGGCGACGACATCATCCATGTAGCTTCCGGGGATGAAGTCTTCGGCCGAGGTGCCCTCTTGCTTCTCCTTGTGGATGCGACCGAGTACCTGCCTCTGGGGGTAGCGCTTGTCGTCGATCCCGAACTCTTTGTAGACCCGGTTCATGATGCTCTTCTGGTCAGAGTCGTCGTAGATGAGAAAGCCGCGCCTCAGACCAGCGGCCTCGTGGTAGCGGCGCAGAAGGCGCGCCGCCATCGCGTGAAACGTCCCGACCCAGAGATCGCGCGTGAGCTCGAAACCGATCAGCCCTTCGAGCCGGCGCTTCATTTCACCGGCGGCCTTGTTCGTGAAGGTGACGGCGAGGACTCGATAAGGCGCCACGTGATGGACCGCGACGAGGTTCGCGATCCGGTAGGTGATGACGCGGGTCTTTCCGCTTCCCGCCCCGGCGAACACGACCAGCGGCCCGTCGACGTGCGCCGCGGCCTCGGCTTGAGGCTCGTTGAGCTCCGCGAGCGAGACGGGAGCGTCGTCGTCTTCCCGACCTGCGGGAGGCGCGTCGCCGTCGTCGATCGGGGGGAAGAAGTCCGGGTCGTCGAGCACGTCTTGCCGTAGCACGACTCCAAGGCTTCGGGGGTCTCGAAGGCGACGCTCCCCGCGAGGCGATGAAGCTCGGGCCGAGCTCGAATCAGAGCCCCGAGCCGACGACGAACCATCGACCGCTCGCCGCCGCAGGCGCCCGACCTCCGAGCGTCGACGCGGAAAGCAAGCGGCCCTTCGGTATGCTAGTCTAAAGGCCTTGATGCGTTCTTATCCGCGGATCCTGCTCGGGCTCGCGGCCCTTGCCACGGCCTTCGTGCTTTCGCGCGACGCGGAGGGATTCTGCCGCAGTACGACGTGCAAGGGCGACACGTGCGCGCGCGACGATGCCGGCTGCAAGACGACCGGCATCGCACTGTTTTGGCGCACCGCCTGCATCGGTTTCAGCGTGCAGAAGAATGGGACCGAGCTCATCCCGATGAAGTACATCGAGGCGACCGTCCGAAAGTCTTTCGCGAGCTGGACTGATCTGGGGTGTGACACCGGAACGGCGACGCTCTCGTTCAGCGAGCTCCCGCAGGTGACATGCCGACGTGCCGAGTACAACTCTGGCGCGGCCAACGCGAACATCATCCTGTTCCAAGACACGAAGTGGAACTACTCCGGCGTCGACAACACGCTCGCGAAGACGACCGTCACTTTCGACGACACGACCGGTGAGATTCTCGACGCCGACATCGAAGTCAATCACGCTTACAACGACATCACCGTCTCAGATGACGTCGTCAAATACGATCTTCAGTCGATCTTGACGCACGAAATCGGACACTTCGTCGGGCTCGACCACTCCGACGATCCTTCGGCCACGATGTTTGCTTCGTACGACCCAGGCTCCATCGAGCTCCGGTCGATCGAGCCCGACGATGTCGCTGCAGCTTGTGCTGCCTACCCGCCCGAACGCGTGGCGAAGTGCGCGACGGCCCCGCGCGGAGGCTTCGCAGACGTGTGCGGCGGCGAGCCGGTCGGAGCTTCGGGTTGCACGATGGCGTCGGTGGGCGCTCCGATCGGAGTGCCGTCCGAGTGGCCTTTCTTGCTCGTCGGCCTGACGACGGCGTTCTCGATGTGCAGGTCGCGCTCCAAACGCCTGCGAACGCCGCGATTGGCTCTCGGCGCCAGAAATGCCGAAAGAGCGGCAAGCTGTGGGATGCTTGGAGGCGAGCTCGAGGAGAGGTAAGAGAGCGGACGATTCGCTTGTGAGGATTTGATGCTTCGACGTTGGCTCATCGGTTCCGTTTGGCTCGTGTGCGCATGGCTCGCAGTGATTTCCTGCAAAGGGACACCCGACACCCTGTGCACGCCGGGCGAGAACATTTTCTGCAAGTGCCGCGGCGGCGCCGAGGGCACGAAGACGTGTCAACCCGACGGTCAGAGCTTCGATACTTGCGTGAGCGACGCGGGCTCGTGCAGCGAAGTCCCGAGCCCGACCGCGACGACGACCACGAGCGGCAAGGGCGCGACGAGCGCTACGACCGGCACCGGCGCAGGCGGAGGCGCTCCGGGCACCCTCGCGCTTTTCTCTCCGTGCACCGAGAACACGGAGTGCAAGAGCGGCGAGTGCAAGAACCACTACTGCACGCTCGACTGCGGCAATTACCTCGATTGCGTCGATGGAAACATCACCGGCGACTGCGTTCGCTTCGCCCTCGGAACCATCCAAATCTGCTCGCCCTATTGCTCGGTGCAGAGCGACTGCTCGCAGTACGGAACCCAAAGCGCGTGCGGTGGGGCCAAAGCGCTCGACAACCCGAGCATCACGTTCGCCGTCTGCGGTGACTGGGGCGTGGAGCTCGGCCCAATGCCTCTCGGCGCCGATTGCAACGTCGATCCGACGTGCACCCTCGGCCTGACAGGCTACGAGGAGGTCTGCATCTTCAATAAATGTGCGAAGGGCTGCTTCGTGATGAGCGATTGTCCGCCGAACAAGTCGTGCTCGTCGACCGGCGGCAACCCCGGTACGTGCAAGTGAAAGAAGACCATGGATTCTCGGACGACCATCACCATCGGAGCGGCGCTCCTGCTTCTCGGAATCACGACGGCGTTCACCGACTCGGGATGCGCGCCTCCTGCCCCCGGCAGCGGCGGAAGCGGCGGAGCGGGTGGCAGCGCTGCGACGGGTCTCCTTCCGACCTGCGGTGATGCGATCGCCGACCCCGACCTCGGAGAAGAGTGCGACGACGGCAACCTCGACGATACCGACGACTGCCTCTCGAACTGCAAGAGAGCGAGATGCGGTGACAAGTTCGTCGAAGCAGGCGTCGAGGAGTGCGACGACGGCAACGCCGACGACACCGATGCTTGCCCCACGAGCTGTCTCAACGCGACCTGCGGTGACGGGTTTCTCGAGAAGGGCGTCGAGAAGTGCGACGACGGCAACGAAGACAACACCGACTCGTGCTCGAACACGTGCATGGCAGGTGCGGGCTGCGGCAACCACCAAGTCGACCCAGGTGAAGAGTGCGACGACGGCAACAAGTCGAACGCCGATGGGTGCACCAACCTGTGCAAGAACGCGACGTGTGGCGACGGCTACGCCGAGCTCGGCAGCGAAGACTGCGACGACGGCAATCAGGTCGACAACGACGCTTGCTCCACCGCCTGCAAGGTCAACACCTTCCAGAGCTACGGATGCCCTGGTATCCCGGTCTCGATCGTTCCCGGCACAGGACAGACCGTCGGCGGCACCCTATCCATTTCGACGAACGCGAGCCAAGGCAGCTGCGGAGGCAACGGGCCCGAGTTCGTCTACGCGGTGACGCCAACGGTGACGGGGGTCCTCACGATCGAAATGCTCGGCGTGTCGAACGACGTCGATCCGGTGCTCTTCGTGAAAGACAGCTGCGTCGGCGGGTCAGAGCTCGGTTGCGCCGACAAGACGTTCTCCGGTCAGAGCGAGACCTTGGTGCTCCCCGTCACGGCGGGTAAGACTTACTACGTATTTGCAGACACCTACTCGGCGAGCTCCGTCGGTGATTTTCTGCTCTCGATCGACCTGTCGACGATGGTCGCCGGTGACGACTGCCCCGGGCGGACCGTCATGATCGCGTCGGGTGAAACCAAGACGTTCAACGGCAACACCGCAGCGGCGAATCCCAATCGCACCGGAACTGGCGCCTGCAACTCTCCTGCGACGAAAGACGTCGTCTACAAGATCGTCCCGCCCATCGCCGGTACCATCTATGCGAACCTTGATCCGTCGTACGACGGGTCGTTCTACGTGCGTCAGGGATCGTGCACGCTCATCGCGTCGCAGGTGGCTTGCTCCGAGGCCGCCGGCGTCGGTGGCCTCGAGACATTGACGGTCCCAGTGACCGCCGGTCAGAGCTATTACTTCATCGTCGACGGACACAACGGCTCGGCGGGCGCGTACGGCGTCGACTTCACGCTGATGCCTTGAGCGTCGGCTCGGCGTCGCCGAATCGACGGGTCGCCGAGGAGCCTCTCGGCGGCTTTCAAAGAACGCCGTGCCGACGAAGATTGCCCTGACCGTCTCCGCCGACTAGGTTCCGCGACCCATGACCTGGCTCGAAGCGATGATCCTCGGCATCGTCGAGGGGCTCACCGAGTTTCTCCCCGTCTCGTCCACGGGGCATCTCGAGCTGACGAACGCGATCCTGGGTCATTCCGACGCCGCGTCGAAGACCATGAGCGTGGTCATCCAAGCAGGCGCGGTGTTCGCGGTGCTCGGCTATTACCGAACGACGTTGGCCGCGCTGCTCAAGGGGATGTTGGCGCGCGATCCCGAGAAGATGCGACTGTTCTGGGCTCTCGTGATCGCGTTCGTCCCGAGCGCCGCCGTCGGGTTCGCCTTGCACGACAAGATCAAGAAGGTCCTTTTCGGGCCCACGCCGATCGCTTGGGCGCTCATCGCAGGCGGCGTCGTGATGGTGGCGGTCGAGCTCATCCGCAAAGGCGCAAAGCCAGGTGAAGCCGGGCTCGAGAAGGTGACCTGGAAGCGAGCACTCGCAGTCGGTGTCGCGCAGTGCTTCTCGCTCTGGCCGGGGATGTCTCGGTCGATGACCACGATCGTGGGCGGTCAGCTTTCGGGCCTCGACACACCGACATCGGCCGAGTTCTCGTTCCTGCTCTCGATCCCCATTCTCGGCGCGGCGACTCTCTACGACCTGAAGAAAGACGGCGCGTCGCTCTTCGTCGCCGCCGATGGTGGCTTCGTGTTGACCGTCGGGCTCGCCTCCGCGTTCGTCGTCTCGATGCTCGCCGTCTCGGGCTTTCTCAAGTACTTGAAGCGCTTCGGACTCCTACCGTTCGGGCTCTATCGCATCGTGGTCGGCATCGTCGTCTTGGTGCTCGTCTCGAGAGGGTTCTTGGCCAAGCACTGACCGCGCTCGCGCGCCCCTTCACCTTCGGGTATAGAGGCGCGCATGAGTGACAAGGACATTCGCGCAGGCAAGCGTGAGCTCACCGACGGCTCCGAAGACGAGCTGATCCCGCTCACCTCGCTCGATCCGAACGAGATCGGTTCGTTCGACGACCTGTTGAAGGCCATGTCGAAGACCGCCTTCAGCGGGCGTTCGCTCGGCGAAGCGGCCGACATTCTGACCGAGATGACCCGCGATCCCGATTGCTTGGTCGTTGCGACGTTCTCGGGCGCGATGACGGTCGGCAAGATGGCGACGGTCATCGTCCGAATGAT
>JAYUUB010000111.1:0-14461 GCA_043755175.1 Polyangiaceae bacterium
CCTACTTTTGTAGGCTGAGGAGCGCAGAGACGAGGCCGCCTGTCTCACGATGGTATCGGCGGAATAGCGCCGACTTGTTTATACGCGGGCCCTAAGCTCGTGGCCATGACCGGCTTCTTCGAGACGCCCAGCGCCTGAGCTCGCCTTGAACTATCTGCGACAAGTGCAGCGCGGAATCGACTTCATCCAACGGAACCTCGACTCCGATGTGGCGATCGCAGACGTGGCTCGTCACGCCGGGATCAGTCAATGGCACTTCCACGGATTTTCAAGGCGCTCACCAATGGGACGCTGAAGACCTATATCCGGTCGCGTCGCGAATGCGCTGGTGAAGCTCTCCGAGAGCAACTCGCGCATCCTCGACATCGCGTTCGAGGCTGGATTCGAGTCGCAGGAGAGCTTCACCCGCGCCTTCAAAAAGGCTTTCGGAGTGACTCCGGCTTACTATCGCCGTCGTCGCTCCGAGCTGCCGTTCTTGCGCAAGCTGCGTTTCGACGAGGACTATCTCAGGCACATTCACCGAGGAGTCTCGCTCGAGCCGGTGTTTTCGGCGCGCCCGTCGCGGGTCTTCGTCGGTATGAGAACACACTTCTATGGGGTCGACTCGGAGAAGAACAACCTCACGATCAAGCTCCCATCGCTATGGGCGGCGTTCGTCCCGCGGCTCGACGAGATCCGGCGCCTCCATCGCGGCGTCGCCTACGGCGTGATTCGCCAGACCGCGGCCCAGGGCGGGGAGCTCGAATACTTGGCGGCGGTCGAGGTGGCCGACCGAGACCGGGTCCCCGCGGGAATGACCGCGATCGAGCTCCCCGCGGCGCGCTACGCGACCTTCACGCACACCGGCGATCTGAGCCGCCTCGACGCCACAGTGAGCTACATCTATTCGAGCTGGCTCGCGCGCTCGGGGATGCGCCATACTTACGGAGCCGACCTCGAAGTCTATGACGGTCGCAATCGACCAGGCTCGGAGGAATCGGCGGTGGAATATGCGATCCCCGTCGTCGGCGGTGCTGCGCGGATCGCCACGGACGACGGTGAGGTTGGGGTGGCTCCGTTGAATCTTGTCGGGGGATCGCACGAAGGCGGTAATTCGATGGCCGCGGGCGAGGCCGAGGTCGATGAGCTCGGTACCGGTCTTGCCATTCGCGCCCAGGATGAAAGCTATCATGCCCGAGAGACCGGATAGCTCGTCGCAACGTGACAGGAATCGAATCGTCCTGTGGCGTTCGCGTGGTCGGACGAGGTTCTGCGCGCCGCCTTCTCCCAAGCCATGTCGTGGGAGAAAAGCAACGCGTGTGCCGACCACCGCGTGCAAGGACGATTGAGCCGTCAGGCAGCACCCATCGCCCGGAGGTGCCCACTCATGTTCAGGAGCGATCCCGCACCATCCACATTGGCTTTACTCCGCGCAGCTTCGTCTTCATGGCAGCTTCGCTCTGTTCGACGACTCAATCATACGGGGGCCCTAACAGCCCGGCACCCTCAGGCGGTCGAGCCGCCCGGGCTCGCGGCGACGAGTTTCCAATGATCGTCAGCGTCGATCGCGAGCACGAAGTCTTGCCAGCCGTCGCCGCCGGAGAAACGAAGAACGATTTCGGGGATCCCGTCGCCGCTCATGTCGAAGACGGCAACCGGGCGGAAGCACTGTGGGCTGTCAGAAGTGGTCTTGGAGTGGTCTTGGCTCAGGATGGACCAGCCCTCTTTGTCGTCGCGTGCAACCATCCAGCCGTTGTTGCTGGTGGCGATTGCCCAATCTCCGCGTCCAGGCACGTGGAAGAAACGATTCCGCTCGGAAATGCTCTCGCACTGTTTCCAAACCGTCGAGACATTCGCGTCGAATAGACTCCGATTCGCGAGCGCAGTGAATGCGGAGCGGCGCATAGGCGGCGGAGCCCATTCGACGCTCTCGGGCACCGTCCACGCCGAATCGACCGTCACGAAAACGTGCGTGAGATCGTTCGGGAGCTTCGGTGAGAAGGAGAGCTCGGAGCAGCCGGATGCGTCGTAGTCGTCTTTCGACGCTACGGTGAACACACCGAGCGGCTGGCCCCATGCGTCGAGCGCGCGCCAGCGAGAGCCGATTTTCTTCCAACGGTTGCGTTCGCCACAGTTCTTGTTGGAGAAGGCTTGGTCAGTGATCTGGCCGCCCTTCACGACGGCGAGCGGCACGTGTGGATCGCCTGCCAGAAAGAAGGACTCCTCGGACACTTTGGACATCGCGTGTCGGTGGTGAGCCTGATGCCTGTGACCACGCGCGTACGCAGGAGTCGCGAAGAGCGAGAGAACGAATCCGGCGAGCAGAATCCTTCGCAAGGCGAAGAGCTACCCCAATCCTGCTGCTGGAGCAACCTTCTGCAAGTTGTGGCCCGCCGCGGACAATCCCCTCACAGGTCCCGCCGTCTCCAGCTTCCTCTGACGAAGCGCCAGACGACGGTGGGGTAGGGAGCGATGCATCGCGCGACTGAGCTCGCTCATTCGGAGTCGAAGCTCGGATTCGAGCGGCTCCGGAGGGCCCGGACTGATAGAACGGGCGCCGATGAGCCAGGCCGAGACGAAGAACAAGGTGCTCTTCGTGTGCAGCGAAAACCAGTGGCGGAGCCCAACCGCCGAAGCGATCTTTCGCAAGCACCCGAAGCTCTCGGTTCGCTCGGGGGGGACCAGCTCGAGCGCGCGCCATCCCGTCTCGGTCGAAGACGTCCGTTGGGCAGACGTCATTCTCGTGATGGAAGACAAACACAAGTCACGTCTCGTTGCCGAATTCGGACGCGCCATCGCCAAGAAGTCGGTCGTCGTCCTCGATATCCCCGACGAGTACAAATACATGGACCCCGACCTGGTCGCCGAGCTCGAGGCGTCGGTCACCGCGTGGCTCCGGCTGGATTGACCGCTCGACGCGCGGCGCCGGAGGAGCAGAAGCGCGCGTTTCGAGGTCACGCTCGTGCCGACAGACGCCGGCCTCTCCGCAGGGGCAGCACGTCACGTTTACCCCGCAGTCCTTTCGCCTCGCCGTGGCTCTCGCATCAAGTCGTGACGTCGCAAAGGCCCGCCTCTACCTCTTTTGGCTGGCTGCGCGGAGTCGATCCCGCCCTATGCTCTGCCGCGATGAGTGGACAGAACGGGACCATCGTCGAGCTCGATCCCATCGACGCCCTCGGGTGGATCGAGCTCGATGAAGGCGGGCGCGTACGCTTCGGCGGCACTGCGCTCAAGGGATTCACCATTAACCCGGGCGTCGGCACGCGCGTCGAGGTGCGGGCCACGAAGGCCGGGTACAAGGGCGTGCTGAAGGCCGAGGTGGTGGGGCCGCTTTTCACCGCCGCTGAGATCGTGGCGACGGCCGCCGCGAGCGCGAGCGTGCTCGACGAGCAGGACCGAAACCGACTCGCCGCGGAGGCCGCCAAGATCCCCTGGGATGCATTCGTGCGCGAGCACCCGCGCTGGAGCGACGTCGGCGAGAGCTGTGTCCCCTGCATGCACCCCGCGCCCCCGCCCACGCTGCAGGCCCACCCGCTCTTCGCTCCCTGGCATCGCGAGATCTGCGCGACGGCGCCCACCGTCGTTGGCCTCGACGTGCCGAGGTACACGAGCGCGACCCAGTCGTTCGAGCCTGGCCCCGACGATTGCTTTGCCCATGGCCGCTTGGCGCTCCTCGACGAGCCGAGCTGGCCGAGCTGCGGAGTCTGCTCACGCCCCCTCGAGATGTGTTTGCAGGTCGCGCCGAGCGTGTTGGCCGACTTTCTCCCCGGTGGCCGCGGGCTGGTCGCGCTGTTCTGCTTTCATTGCGGCGTGGCCAGCCCGCAGGATCAGCGCGTGGGGCACGTGCGCCTCGTCGCGCCGCTCCATCGCGTGGTGGGCCCCGAAGCGTGGGAGTCGGCGTCGAGCGGTTGGATGAAGGCCACGCAGCAGGTGACGCCGAGGCCTGGAGCGGCCGTGGTGCCCGGATCGACCTGGCATCGCCACCGATCGGAGATCGTGATCGATACGGCGTCGAGCGCACTCCTAGGCTTCGCGGGCCTCGAGGTGAAGGGTCCGTTCCCTGCCGGGGTCAATCCCGATTGCCTCGACGATCTGGCCGCGGAGTACGACGACTGGCTCGCCACGCAGCCTCGCACCGGCAGCCCGTGGAGCGGCGCGTGCCTGGGCGGCGAGGCGAGCTGGGACCAAGCCGACGCGACGCCATCGTGCACGCACGGAGAGATGCTGCACCTGCTCGACTACGAGGGTGGCCAGTTCCTCGACGGCGCTCTCCATGTCTTCGTTTGCCCGGAGCAGGCCTGTGAGCTCGCGTTCGTGGCCGAGTTCTGAGCAACGGCTGGGGGCTAGAAGGTCCTTGCCGAAGAGGGACCCAAAAAGCGCGACGACGACGTCGCCCAACGCCGCCGCCGCGAACGCGGCACACGAAGAACGGCAGCAGTTGCAACCGAGAAGCGACGACGCGTTCAGATCTCCCCCCGTGTGATCGCAACGCCCGACGGCTGACAACTCGGTTGACTTGTCTCGCTCGTGAAAGACGCAATCGTCGCCGACTTCGCCGAGGCACCAAGCTTGCACGAGCCGGTTGCATATGAGCTTCGCTTCCTCTCGTATCTCGCTCGGCGGTTTCCCGCTTTCGTGCGCCTTCCTCGTATCGGCGTGCGGGCAAGTCGTTACACCGGGGGGCCCGTCTCGAGAGCCGCCAGCCAACGCGAACCTCTCGATGGTGTGCCAGGCCGAGGTCAGCTCGAGCACTTTGGTCGGAGCCTGCACTGCCTTCATCGAGAAGCGCGATGCCTACGCCACCACCTGTGGAGGTTTCAGCGACGAACCTTTCGACCAGCAGGCGGCCATCGATTCATGCGTAGGGATTGCCACGTCACCCGGGGCGCTGATCACGCCCGCCGACATCGACCATTGCGCGAGCACCCTCTGTGGTGGATGCAGAGTCGACTTGTATCCGGCGTGCGTGGGATACGAAGGAAACCTTCTCTTTCCCGGCCACGACAAGAAAGGTACCGCGCCGCCCGGCGATCCCTGCGTAGCGCACCTTCAATGCGCAAGTGGCTATTGCAGTGCGTATGGAAACGATTGCGGCCACTGCGAAAATGCCCGGTCTCTCGGAGAGACATGTACTGGCCCATTCGACGAGTGCGAAGACGACCACGCGCAATGCTCGAGCGCCGGAGTTTGCGAGCTCGTGGGTCACCGATTGGGCGAAGCGTGCTCCGCCTACGCCGAGGGTGATTGCCAAGCCAATCTATTTTGCGAGGTCACCGATCCGTCGACGACGGTCGCCGGGGTTTGCGTGGTACGTCACGAGGCCGGCGGCTCGTGCATCGCGACTCAAGAACAGTGCGTAGATGGGCTCTATTGCCACGACCACGCCTGCAAGGCGCCCCTCGCCGACGGGGAAGCGTGTGACGGCTCCGATAGGTGTGTTCAATCGTGCGTCGACGATCAGTGCGGAAAGCCGGTGATACCCCTTCACGCCGGGGAGCTTTGCTCTCACCAATTCGGCTGCGGGCACGACCTCTATTGCAACGACGCCGACCATTGCGCGGTCGGTTGCAGCGAAGATCTGAGCCTCTGCGCACCGAGGCCCGAGAGCGGCGCGCCCTGCGACATGAACGGCAATTGCGCGTCGGATACCACTTGCGTCGGCTTCAATCCCTCGCAGGCAAACGCCGGACTGTGTACGCGAAAAGGCGGTGAGGGGGAGGCATGCCCCTGCGGCAACGATCTCGGATGCGTCCACGGAAAGTGCGTGGCCTTCGGCGCCGCGACCTGTGAATGAGCGTCTGCTCAGGCAATCGAAACAAGCGTGGTTGCCGTCTGGAGCTCGCAGCGAGCGTGAAATTGGGGCGCCTCGCCACGCTGCCCCGTGAGATCGACCATCGCGCGGCCGCAACAACTGCCTCGCCTTCTCGGCTGGGCGCGCACGGGTGATCCGCCGTCGGAAGGCTGCTTCGGGGACGTTCCGAGCGACGCGGGAGGGAGGTCTCGTGCCGAACCTGGTAGAAGCACGTTCCCATCACGCTGCGGAGCCCTCATGAACAAGCTTTCTCTCGCGATGACCCTTGTCGGCGTCGGCCTCTCGTTCGGGGCTTGCTCGATCACCACCACCGACGGCACGACCGGCCAGGGCGACTGTGAGGTCATCTGCAAGAACGCCGAGAGCGTGAAGTGCGGCGGAGCCACTTGCCTCGACCAGTGCAACGCCGATCGGTCGTCAGCCCCCGACACCTGCAAGTCGGCGGGCGACGCGTACTACTCGTGTGCCCGCAACGCCAAGTCGGTCTCGTGCAGCGGCGGCCTCTTGTCGCACTACGGATGCAGCGACCTCGAAGCGGCCTTCTTTCAATGCATCCACCAAAATGGGACCGGCGGCTCGGGAAGCACCAGCTCGAGCACGACGACGGGCACCACCGCGAGCACCGGCGTCACTTCGAGCAGCAGCACGGGCGCCGGCTACGTTTGTGATTCGGCGCAGTCGCAATCGGGGATGGCATGCCCCGATGCGACGCCCGACAACTGCGTATGCTTCGGCTGCAACACGACGGCCTGTACTGCAGAGACCGACTGCGTCTGCCCGATCTGCGCGACCGACAACTTCTGCTCCAGACACTGTTCCGACGACGGCGTCTGCAATCCCTTCTTCGAAAACTGCCAATGCGCCGACTGCATCGCCACGCCGGTATGCCATTGACGCGTGCGTGTCGACTAGGCCCGCCCGATTCCGTAGTGCAGCGTCGCCAGAAGGGTGGCCGGTGGGTGCACGTCGAAGCCGAGGCCGCTCGGGAAGTGCTTCAGGTTGCCGGTGATGAGCAGGTTCGCGCTCCCCGTCAGCGCGATCTCCACGAACGGACGATCGCCTTCGTCTTTCAAGGGGCCGGCCCACTCGGCGACGTTCGGGACTTCTTCGCCTAGTGTCACGATCTTCGCAATGAGTGCCTCCGTGTGCGCCGACGGGATCTTTGCGAACTTGGGGCGCGCGAGCACTTCCCTGTATTCGGCGAGGGCGCGCGCGTCATAAAGAACGTCTACGCCGTGGTCGAAGATGGCCGCAATGGTGAGAGCGGGCACGCTTCTCGGATTCCACAACGCGGAGATGAGCACGTTCGTGTCGAGAACGAGCCTCACTGGCGAACGACGATCGTTCGGACCATCTCTTCGAGCTCGGTCTTCATCGGCAGATCGTAGTTCACGAACGGCACGCGCTTCGTGCTCGTCACGGTCTCACCCGTCTTCGGGTTCTTGCCCTCGTGGGTCTCGTCGCGCCATTGAACCGCGATGCCACGGCGCTCCCAAGCGGGCAGATCGTTGAAGTTGATTCCCGCTCGAAAGAGCAGCTCGTTGCGCTCGGCCACCGACACGCCCCGCAACTTCGAAGTCGCCGCGTGATCGTCGAGGCCCTGATTGCGCAAAAGCCAATATGAGTGACCGTTGAGGGCATTGCGATGCGCGTCTTCGGTTCGCCAGCGGAAGTAGTCGACGGCGTCGTCGACGGAGGGGAGCTGCGAGATGCGCGCGTCGAACGCGCCGAGCCTCCCCATCTCGAGCGAGAACTTCGCGCTGGCCTCGCCCGCCAGAACGGAGAGAAGCTTGCGGAGCTTGCGACCGAAGAGGCTCTCGTCGCGCCGGAAGAGAAGGTTCAGCTCGTCGCTCTGCGTGTAGCCGAACACCACGTTGAACCCGGTGGCGGTGCAGAGGTGAACGAGCGTCTTCACCATGCAATCGCGCATGCCGACGTCGTAGGGCACGGTGAGCTTCATCACGTCGCGCGTGAGAAGCGAGAACGAGCGCCCGTCGATGCGGGCGACCATGTGCATGCCCGGGAGCACGCAGTGGTCGTGTGCCGTCTCGTAGACACGCATGCGACGCTCGAGCTGCTCGAACTTCATTTCACGGGCTCGCCTTCACGGCGCTCAGGTTAGCAGGCCGTCGAAGAAGTCTCGGCGAAGGATTTCGGATTTCGAGCTGCGCGAGGGCCCATCCCACTCGGAAGCGTCGCCAGAGCTCCCGCGAATGGTAGGCTCGACTCCGAGATGGGCATCGAGGCGCAATCGTTCGTGGGGTGGCGCCATTCGACGCACGCGTCGACTTTGCTCCTCGCCTTGTCGTTCTCCTCGGGGTGCCAGTCTCCTTCGCCTGCAACTGCGGAGGTGGTGACGATCGCACCGATTGCGGCGGCGGCGTCGAGCGCCCTCCACGGCGACGTGCGCAGTTCCAGGCGCATCGCTCCGCTTCGTGGCAATCGACGACGAGATCGACCCGTTCCGCGATCTCGTCCAAGAGCCCGCGAAGCTTCCCGACGGGGTTCACTTCGAGACCGAGGTCGTATCGGTCGGCGAAGTTTCATCGAAGGAACGGCGCTATGCACGCATCTCGCCGACCCGGGGCGAGAGCGTCGACGCTGCGCTCGTGCGTTCCCGGTCTTTCTTCGCGGGGGTCCGCTTGCCGGCGGGGGAGTCGATCTCGTTCCAACGGCTGAGCGAATTCGACGAAGACCAGGGGCGCGTTCGCGATACCGGTTACCGCACCTTCATTCTCGCAGGGGCGCCGGTGATCACCGAGAACGTCGTGCATGCCGCGACGGCCCGCGCTCCCGAAGACTGGATGGATGCGTGGACCGTGAACATCGATCTCACGCCGTCGGGGAGCGAGCGCTTTCGCAAGTTCACTGCCGACCACATCGGGCGACGCATGGCCATCGTCGAGAACGGTATGGTGATGAGCGCAACGGTGATTCGGAGCGAAATCGCTGGAGGCCGTGCGTCGATCACGATCGGCGGAGGGACGGACGGCGCCGAGGAGGCGAGAGCCCTGGCGATGGCGCTCGAACCTCACTGACGCTGCGCCCCGTAAAGACGACGTCTGCCTATCGGTCACGAGGTCCGCGAGCCGCCGTCGCGCTGGAGGCTGGAGTTCTCGAGGTCTTCGCTTACACAGGTGAGTGACGGAGCCGGCGCAGCGCACGTGCGTGCCGCCAGAGACGTCGCGACCCGGCGCGATCTATTTCAGGTTCGCCGCGAGAAACTGCGAGAGCTCGGGCCATTCGACGGCGAGGTAATCGAACTCGCCGGGGCGCGTGGGCTCGAGCGGGGCGACCAGCGAGCCCACCGTCGCCTTGCCGCGGTAATCGCCGGTCTGCGTGGTCGAGAAGGCGCGCAAGAGTCGGAGCGGCCTCAGCGACTCGCCCTTCATCGAATACTCGATCTTCGACCAATTCTCGTCGAGGTGTCGCTGCACCTCTGCGAATCGTCCGCGTCGAAGATCGACGATGACCTCGGCCTGCAAGGTCGGGAACTGCGTCACCGTCGCCACACCGAGGTAGCGCTGTCGGGCCTCGACCAGCCAGTCTTCGGCGAGCTCCATTCGATTCGACAGCGCGTGGACCATCGACAGCGAGGCCGCGAGAGACCCGTCGATGGTGACCCAGCCGCCCCGGCGATCGGCGTCGACGAGCGCGGTGAGCGCTTCATCGTACTTGCCCTGGCGGAGGAGCGACTGGGCAAGGTTGTAAGTGCTCATTCGGCGCAGGAAGAGAGGCCACCCGAAGCGCCCCTGCACCGCTCGAAAGTCTCGCTCCGCGCGCGACGGATCGCCGCTACGGAGACTCTGGAGACCAGGCGTCAGCGCGAGATTGAACGCAGCGATCGCGCGCTTCGTCGCCAGAGCCAGGAGCCACGGGAAGAGCACGCCCGCTATCAGGATCGGTACATGCAGGGACCCCTGCACCGTCCGAAGAAGGGCTGCGAAAGCCATGAGGTAGACCACCCAGATAGCGAGGGTGACCTGACGGCGCGCGGCGGCTTTTCGCACGCGTCGTCCCGGTCGATAGGCCTCCTGAATCGTCACGCGGTCCTCCCTCGAGAGCTCTGCGCTCGCAGCGGGCACGGTAGCACCATCGATTCCTCACGGCCTACCCTCGACCGATCGCCCTGGCTAGCGCGGTCGCGTCGTCGATCAGCTCACGCTCTGTCTCGCCTCGACCATCGTGAGACAGGCGGCCTGGTCTCTGCGCTCTCAGCCTACCCGAGTAGGCTTCCGGCGCTCGTTCCCCGGCGCCCGTCTCACGAAGGTGAGGCGGAGATCGATCGACTCGTTGAACCGCGAGCCCTCAGTTGCTGGCGACGTCGAACCGATCGAGCATCATGACTTTGGTCCAAGCGTTGACGAAGTCTTGAGCAAACTTCTGCTTTCCGTCATTGGCGGCATAGACCTCGGCGACCGCGCGCAGCTCGGAGTGCGAACCGAAAATGAGGTCGACGGGGGTGGCAGTCCACTTGGGCTTACCGCTCGACCGGTCGACTCCTTCGTAGAGACCTTCGGTGCTCGACTTCTGCCACTTGGTCGACATGTCGAGGAGGTTCACGAAGTAGTCGTTGGAGAGCGTGCCCGGCTTCTGCGTGAAGACGCCGTTCTTCGAATGACTGGCGTTGGCGTCGAGCACCCTGAGACCGCCGATGAGGGCCGTCATTTCGGGCACCGTGAGGGTGAGTAAGTTGGCGCGCTCGACCAGCGATTCGAGAGGCGAGAGGGTGCTTTCCTTCCCATAGTAGTTACGGAAGCCGTCGGCTTTGGGCTCGAGCACTGCGAACGAGGTGACGTCTGTCTGCTCCTGCGTCGCGTCTTCGCGACCCGGCGTGAACGGTACGGTGATGTTGAACCCACCAGCTTTGGCTGCCTGTTCGACGGCCGCCGATCCACCGAGCACCACCATGTCGGCCAACGAAACGGGAGTGGCTGAGTGGGACTTGTTGAAGTCATTCTGAATGTCGCCGAGCTTGGCCATGACCTTGGTCAGCTCGTCGGGATTGTTTACCGGCCAATCTTTTTCCGGAGCGAGACGCATCCGTGCGCCGTTGGCACCACCGCGTTTGTCGGTGCCTCGGAACGAAGCAGCCGCCGCCCACGCCGCGCGAATGAGCTCACCCTGCGTCAGGCCCGAGGCGAGGATCTTGGTCTTCAATTCTTTGATCTGCGGAGCGCCGATGAGCTTGTGGGTCGAGGCTGGGATGGGGTCTTGCCACGACAGCTCGTCTTTCGGAACCTCGGCACCCAGATAGCGGGCGCGCGGCCCCATGTCGCGGTGGGTGAGCTTGAACCAGGCCTTGGAGAAGGCCGCCTCGAACTCTTGCGGATTGGCGAGGAAGCGCTTCGTTATTTTCTGATAGCTGGGGTCCATCTTCAACGCGATGTCGGTGGTGAACATGATGGGCGCGTGGCGCTTGGTGGGATCGTGCGCGTCGGGCACGGTGTTGGCCCCCTTACCGTCCTTGGGCGTCCATTGGGCGGCGCCAGCCGGGCTCTTCGTCAGCTCCCACTCGTAAGCGTAGAGATTCGAGAGATAGTCCATCGAGAAATGGGTCGGTGTGGTGGTCCAAGCGCCTTCGAGGCCGCTGGTCACTGCATCTTTTCCGACGCCGGTACCGCACTTGTTGTTCCAACCCATTCCCTGTTGCTCGATAGGCGCTCCAGCGGGTGCGGGTCCTACACATTTAGAAGGATCGGCTGCGCCGTGCGCTTTACCAAAACTGTGGCCGCCAGCGATCAACGCCACGGTTTCTTCGTCGTTCATGGCCATTTGACCGAACGCTTCGCGGATGTCTTTGGCAGACGCCAAGGGATCGGGTTTGCCGTTAGGCCCTTCGGGGTTGACATAAATCAATCCCATCTGTACGGCGCCCATGGGCTTGACCAGCTTTCCGTCGGCGCCGTGGCGTTCGTCGGCCAGGAATTTGTGCTCGGGTCCCCAATAGACGACGTCGGCTTCGAACTGGTCGCGGCGCCCGCCTGCGAAGCCATAGGTTTTGAAGCCCATGCTTTCCAGCGAGACGTTCCCGGTGAGGACCATGAGATCGGCCCAAGAGAGGCTCTTTCCGTACTTCTCTTTGACCGGCAAGAGCAAGCGACGGGCCTTGTCGAGGTTGGCGTTGTCGGGCCAGCTGTTGAGAGGTTCGAATCGTTGCTGGCCCCCGCCCGCGCCGCCCCGTCCGTCGGTGATTCGGTAGGTTCCTGCGCTGTGCCAGGCCATACGAATGAAGAACGGACCATAGTTACCGTAATCGGCGGGCCACCAAGACTGCGAGGTCTTCAAGACTTGTGCGATGTCGGCTTTCACCGCTTGGAGATCGAGCTTCTTGAAGGCCTCGCCGTACTTGAAGTCTTTCCCCAAGGGATCGGACTCGGCGGCGTGCTGTCGAAGTGACGCAAGGTCGAGGCGCTCGGGCCACCAGAACTGATTGTTGGGCGCAAGCTGGGCGACCGCCGGATCTTTGGCGGGTTCTGGTTTGGGAGCCGGTGAGGTGACGATGGCACCCTTGAGAGAGGTGTTCGCGGGGCTCACGGGCGCGACTGGACCACCGCTTGCGCAAGCGGTGACGGCCAAGGCCGCGGCGACGAGGAGGACCGTGTTGGTGAGCCTGACTTTCGACATAGGGTTCCTGATCTTCTCCCGGAACGTCGCTACGATCGCTTCTAGCCCCTATCGGAAGCAAAAAGTTACCATGTGCGGATCGTTCCTAGTTGCGAATGATTCTAAAGTAGAACCACGGGCGGAGCAGGCCGTCAAGGGGTGATGCGCATATCGCTCCGAACGGGCGCCAGCGGTCTTAGACGCGCCTGGGGGCGCATGGCGCCCATCAGGGAAACTGCGGACAGCCGGGCGGCAACGCTGGCGTCGCCGAGCCAGGACAACCTGGCGGAACGGTGACGCTCACGCTCGCGCGGGGCTCGATCGCGTCTCGATGAACGGGCGCCTGCGGTATCCCGGTGGCGGACAACAGCACGTCGACTAGACGGTGACTCCGGGCGCAGAGGGCGACCTCGTGATCGTCGCGTGCGACTCGCGCGCTGCGACCTCGGAGCCACTCCGATCGATCTCGATTCGAAGCGAGGTGCAGCCCTGCTCGAGCTCATCGCGACCGTGATCGCCGTCGCGTGGTACCAGGTGCGCTTTGGGGAGCTCCTGCCGCCGTTCCTGTGGCTCCGTCGGCGCACGCGCCTCTACTTCCGCGTGCGCGGTCTGGCGCGTCAGATCCTCGGTCGTGCGTTTGGCTCGAACGCGGAGACGTCGTCGACACCATTGCGCGGGCGCGCGAAGCTCGTGCTCTCGCGTATCGAGAAGGCATTCTCCCGACGCGCCGACGTGATGCTGCGTGCGATGCGCGCACCGCGCAGCTCGGGGAATGCGATCTCCGAAGAGCTCGCTTTCGCGCTCGAGAAAGCGAGGCTGGTCACTGGCGATTGAAGCCCCGCACCGATCGTATTGCCTTCTGGGTCATGCCACGCCTTCGGCTCCAAGCTCGATA
The DNA here is from genome assembly GCA_043755175.1 of Polyangiaceae bacterium. Lineage (GTDB taxonomy): Bacteria > Myxococcota_A > Polyangia > Polyangiales > Polyangiaceae > CAYYKK01. The sequence continues at coordinate 13,293 of JAYUUB010000111.1, forward strand.
TGCCAGCTCGGGGCTGAACGTTCCCAGCGGCGACTCATTCCTCGGTCGCACCGAGATGCGCGACCAGTTGCTCCTGAGCGGGCTGGTTCGTCCAGGAGCACGCTCATGAGGTGATCCGCTTCGCTCGTCCGCCGCCGCGGCGAGCACGGCAGTCGGCTCGACGAGGGTCGAGCCGCGATCGCCCCCCGAGTTTGCAGCACGCGAGCTTGTGGGCTTTCGCAGCGGTTCGGCACGTGAGACCCTTCGGCGCAGGAGACCGCGAACTTGAGCCGCAAAGAAGGTTGGGTGGAAACGCTTCCGAGCGCGAGCCCGCGCGCAGCGAGCCTCGCTTCGCGCGCTCAGAAGGCCTTCGCGCAGCAGGCGCTCGACCTACCCGAACGCCTGGTTCGAGCGCTCGCCGGAGCACCAATCGAGCGCGACGGTCATCGGCTCGATCCGCAAGTTCAGCTCTCGCTACGTCTCTCGCGGCTCGTCGGCGTGAAGCCCACCCATCTCTCGAGCGTCGCCGAAGCGCGCGCGCTGACCGAATCGAGCGCGCTACTCCTCGCTCCGATGGCTGGCCCGCTCGCGTCGGTGCCCGATGTGATTCTCCACGCGAACGGCGCGTCTTTGCGCGCCCGCCTCTATCGGCCGAAGGCGCGTTTCGACGTCATCGGTGCTCTCGTGTTTTTCCACGGAGGCGGCTGGGTCGTCGGCTCGCTCGATTCGCACGACGCTCCGTGTCGCGCCCTCGCTGAGGCGTCGGGCTGCATGGTGATCGCGATCGACTACCGCCTCGCCCCCGAGCACCCATTCCCTGCAGCGGTCGATGATGCGCTGGCCGGCTTTCGCGCGGTGGTCGCGCTCGCGAGCGATCTCGGTGTCGACCCGCTTCGGCTCGCCGTGGGCGGAGACAGCGCCGGCGGCAACCTCGCTGCTGTGGTCGCACGCGAGACTCGAGGCGACACGGTGCGCCCTGCCTTCCAACTGCTCATCTATCCGGTTACCGATGCCTCGATGTCGACCGGCTCGTATCGGTCTTGCGGCGAAGGGTTCTTCCTCGAACGCGCCAGCATGGCCTGGTACTTCGACCACTACGTGCCTCGCGGGACGAGTCGTTCAGATGTTCGCGTTTCGCCGCTCCTCGCCGACGACTGCGAAGGGTTAGGGCCCGCGTATAAACAAGTCGG
>JAYUUB010000112.1:0-38331 GCA_043755175.1 Polyangiaceae bacterium
ACCTGCTCGGTCTCGGAGAAGAAATTGTCGGGATTGCGGTCGAGAACCATCTTTCCAATGGGCGTTACCGGCACCAATTCTTCGGGTATGAGCTTCGTCGCATCGAGGACGTCGAAGCTAAACGCCTCGGCTTGCTCTTCGGAAAAGATCTGCGCGCCGAGCTCGAACTCCGGAAAGGCACCCGACTCGATGGCCTCCCATAGATCGCGCCGATGAAAGTCGGGGTCGGCACCGGCGATCTTGACCGCTTCGTCCCAGTCGAGCGAATGAGTTCCAGCGACGGGGCGCCAATGAAACTTGACGAGCTTCGATTCACCTTTGGCGTTCACGAAGCGAAAAGTGTGCACCCCGAAGCCTTGCATCATGCGGTAGCTGCGGGGAATACCTCGATCAGACATGACCCACATCAACATGTGAGTCGACTCGGGCATCAGTGAAACGAAGTCCCAGAACGTGTCGTGCGCAGAAGAGGCCTGCGGCATGGCAAAATGCGGCTCGGGCTTTGCCGCGTGAACCAAGTCGGGAAACTTCATGGCGTCTTGAATGAAGAACACCGGAATGTTGTTGCCCACCAAGTCCCAATTGCCCTCGTCGGTGTAGAACTTGACGGCAAAGCCACGCGCGTCTCTCACGGTGTCAGCCGACCCTCGTTCACCGAACACCGTCGAAAAGCGAACGAATACAGGCGTACGTTTTCCTGCCTCGGCGAAGATCGACGCCTGGGTGAGCTTGGTCAGCGAGTCATAGCTGACGAAGTATCCGTGAGCGGCCGATCCGCGCGCGTGAACGATGCGCTCGGGAATGCGCTCGTGATCGAAGTGCGTAATCTTCTCCCGAAGAATGAAGTCTTCGAGCAACGCGGGCCCACGCAATCCTGCTTTGAGTGAGCTTTGATTGTCACCCACCGGAACGCCCTGGTTGGTGGTCAGCAATTGACCGCTCGAGTCCACGCGTACCCGATCAAGAGATCCGTTGGTGGGGTTGAGACCGGGCTTGACCTCGCCGTCGCCCACTTTCGCGGACTGCGCGCTTTCGGTGACCGTGCTTCCGGTGACCGATGGGTCGTCGGGCTTTGTTGTCACTCCCATCGGCGGCTTGGTCGATGCTTGACCGAATTCAGCGGCCTTGTTTGAATTGTAAGGACACTTCGAAACCAGAGCCTCGGTCCCATCCATTTTGACGGTCAGCGCATCTCGGGCGCGTCCTGCGTCCGGTCCAGGTTTGGGCGTGCCACTCACCGTGGAGCGAGGAGCAGACTTGGTGTTTTTCGGCGCGCCCGGCTTGCTCGGAGCCGCAGACTTGGTGTTCGCGGTTTGGGATGTTTTCGAGACTTTGTTCGTCGGCATTGGGGCCCCCTGTTCGTCGGTTGGGACTTTCCGCCTAAGCAATTGCCGAGCCACGATCGCGCGCGCAATCCGCTGAGCGGCAGGCGCAATTTCGATTCCTTGCGGCCGGCTGAAGATGGCGCTGCGTGATCTCGACCTCGTCGGAACCCAAACGTGTCGTTATCTGCCACGCCCGAATGAGGCGGCCGCCCGTTCTGCCCCACCAACGGAAGGGGTCGCGGTCCACGCGTCGATCGCGTGTTTCGCTTTACGTGGACGAGAGCTTCGCAGACTGAACGTTTCAATGGCCGGTCACCGCCGGACGAGAAGCCCGAAGCCCATCAACCAAAGCGGCCCCATCGACCGAGGCGTATCAACGGGCGTGGCGCATCGGATTGCCTGAGAACCGGCTCGTTCTAGGTAAGCGACGTTCAATTGCACGCCGACCAAGTCGAAGGAGCCTTTCCGCCCGTCGTGCTCGCCTCGCGCTGACCATCGGTCGTAGGTAAGGGCCTTCGTAGAAACAACTCGGTGCTATTCCGCCGAACCCTTCGTGAGACAAGCGGCCCCGTCTCTCCGCTCCTCAGCCTACAAATGTAGGCTTCCGGTGCTCGTTCCTCGGGCGAAAGGCTCCCGAAGGTTGAGGCGGAATATCGATCGACTTGCTTATACGCCGGCCTCAACGCTCGACGGCAGCGTCGAGATTCCTACTTAAAAGCTCGCGCGCTCGAACGTGAGCACGCCGCCCACGTTCGATGTTCGAGATCGGCGAGCACCTCCCCGCGCTGCCGCGATTCGCCACGCAGCGGCCGCATGCCCCATGGTTCCCAGGGGAGCACCTCGCAATTCGCGGCCGCTTGGCGTGTCTGCCTGCAATGGTCTACTGCGTGCAACCGAAGTGCTCATCGAATGGTCCAGCGGAGGCTCAAGTGAATCAGGAAGACGTAGCGGGCAACACTCAAGCGACGCCGAAACTGAATGCGGTCAAGGCGAAGAAGTGCGCGCCGTCCGCGACGAGCACGAGGCCCGCGATCGGCCGCAACCTCAGCGACTTCGTCTCCGCTCTTCGGGAGCTTGGGATGGCAGACGTTTTCGGCGCTGCGGGCCGCTCGAAGAAGCAGAGCATGGCAGCGCAGGTCGGTACTCTCGGCGCTGGAGTGACTGTCGGTGTGGGGATTGGCATCGGAATGGGGATTTTCTTCGCGCCACGCGCCGGCATGGAGACACGAGCCATCCTTCAGCGAGCCGCCCGCAGGCTCCTCGGTCTCGGCGACAAACACGAAGAGATTCAAGACCGGAAGCCGGAGCCCAAAGCGACCCTCCAGGGCGATGGGCATTCGATAGCGCTCCCATGCGAAGACGATCACTGCTCGTGACCGCAGATCCCCAGCGGGACGCGGAAGGCTTCGACGTCGGCGTAGAGCTTGCCGAAGCGGAAATCGTAGAAGGCATCTACGGGGCCGGTGTAAATCATCTTGCGATATTTGACCGAGCCCCAAATGTCGCGATAATCGGTATTGAGCATGATCGAGATCTTCTCGTTGGCGAGCATGTTTTCGAAGAAGTGGGTGTAGCCCGAGCGCGGCATCGCCTGAAACTCGTCGGTGAATCACCGATCGTCGTGACTCGTCCGCGCCGGGACGCGCGCCGCCACCGAGGCGTCGAGCTCCGTGGGTCGAATCCCCACTGCTTCCTCGTGTAGTTGCGGAAGAACTTCTCGTAGAGATCGCGTCCGACGTTTCCGACGACCGCCTCCTCCGACCTACGGGCGTGCTCGACGGGCTCGGCGACCCGCTGAAGGTAGGCCTCCGTCTCTTCGGGCGACATCGACAAGCCATACAGCTTGTTGACCATCGCGGGCGGCAGCGCCATTGGCGTGTACAGCCAGGCGATCGATCGCCGCACGTCGCGCTCGAGCTGGAGTTGCGTGATGAGGCCGGCGACCGCGCGCTCTTCCTCGTCCGCGGCCATGTTGGGCGGCAGACGCGGGATGACCCGCCATAGCGAATCGCGGACATGAATGACGTCAGCTGCGTGAGCGCCTTCCTCGTAAACGGGCCTGGATCCAGAACACGCGCCGCCCGCGAGCGCAACGGCCCATCAGATGGTTCGGGCGTTGGAATACGAAATCGTAACGAAGATGCCAGAAACAGCCGACGTCTGCGGGTCGTTCCATAGGGGACGAGCTCCAGGGGTTTCCGGAGGCGCGGTGCAATTCTGCGCTCACGTGCGTTGGGCTTGGCCACCACGCTTACGGCCCGGGCGCCATGAGGCGACGTGCCACGCTTCGGCCATTTCCCCCCCGGGTCGCCGCCGGCGCGATGTTCATCATGGACGAAGTGAAGACCGGGCTCCGGATCTCACCCGGAACCGTCAGCCCTCGAATTGGTTTGGACCCCGACGTTCTCACCCTCAGCAAAGCGCTCGGCGATGGGTGGGCGGTGGCCGCGGTGCTCGGAAAACGCGCCGTGATGGAGTCCGCATCGGGAATGCTCCTATCGGGCAGCTTCCACGGGGATGTCGCCGCCATGAGCGCCCCGCTCAAGGTCCTCGAGGTAGCGGATCGAACCTGCGCCGCCGAGCATGCATGGTCGATGGGACAACGCTTGGTCGAAGGGCTTCGATCTATCGCGGCAGAGCGGGGAGTGCCTGCGCAAGTGTTCGGCGAGCCTCTTCCTCCCATGCCTTTCATGCTGTTCGACATCGACGATCCGAACGCGCTCGACCGGGTGAGGAGGTCGCCGACCTCGCGATGCAGGAAGCTTCGCGCGCGCTCGGGAAGGTGCGGGTGGGGCACCTACCCGAGGCGCAGCCGCGCGAGCCCTCAATGCCCTCGGCCCGGAACGTGCTCCGGAGCGACACAACCCTGGAGGTTTTCCCATGCGTGCAGCAGTGTTTCATCACCCCAAACACATCGTCGCCGAGACCGTCCCCGATCCTCGTATCGAGGCGCCCACCGACGTCATTCTTCGTGTGACCGCGACCGCCATTTGCGGCTCTGACCTTCACATTTTCAATGGCCTGTTACCGCAGCCGAAGCCACTCGTCATGGGCCACGAATTCATGGGTACCGTCGAAGAGGTCGGCGGCTCGGTGAAAAAGCTGAAGAAGGGCGACCGCGTCGTGGTCCCATTCCCCATTGCTTGTGGCCATTGCTGGTTCTGTGGCCACGGTCTGCCTCCGCATTGTTCGGAGTCGAATGCAAAGAACTACGGCCCCGAAGGCGGCCTGCTCACCGAGAAGGGGGGGGGGCTCTTCGGGTATACCGACCTTTATGGCGGCTATTCCGGTGGGCAAGCCGAGCTCGTCCGGGTGCCCTACGCCGACGTTGGTCCGCGCCTCGTACCTCCCAGTCTCACTGACGAACAGGTCTTGTTTCTCAGCGACATTCTCCCGACGGGCTACAGCGCCGTCCATTGGCCGAACACCCAGCCAGGTGACGTCGTCGTCGTATTCGGATGCGGGCCAGTCGGTCTCATGGCGCAAAAGTGCGCATGGCTGAAGGGCGCGAGCCGTGTCATTGGCATCGACCGGGAACAATACCGACTCGACCGGGCGCGTGAGACGGCGAAGAGCGAGACCCTGCTCATCGGCGATGACGACAAAGACGTCATCGAGGCCATTCGCAGCATGACGGGTGGTCGCGGCGCAGACGTCGTGGTCGACGCCGTCGGCATGGAGGCGCACCGCACCGCTTTCGACAAGCTCAAGAACGTCGTCCACGCCGAGGTGGGGACGATCGACGTCATTCGCTCCGCGGCGAGCGCCGTTCGGCGCGGAGGCGCCATCTCGATCGTCGGCGTCTACGGTATGCCTTACGACGACTTTCCGATCGGTCAGCTATTCGACAAGGGGGTGCGGCTCTTCATGGGTCAAGCCCTCGCGCAGGTCTACATCGACGAGCTCCTGAACCACGTCGTCGAAGGGCGCATCCGCGCCGACGACATCATCTCCCATCGGCTGCCTCTCTCGGAGGTTTCGCACGCCTATGAGATATTCAATGACAAGAAAGATGACTGCGTGAAGGTCGTGCTCACCCCGTGACGAAGGCCAGACGCTGGGGCGTCAGGTGCCGTCGCATGACGAACGCACGGAGCCATTGAGGCCTTGCGAGCGGGTCTAGCCGAGGCCCGCTCGCCTTCGAGTAGCTCGTCGTCCGACAAGCGAGGTCTTCGAGCCTGGTCGCCGCGATGCGCGCTCAGGATCATCGGCTCACCGAGTCGCCTGACACGACGAGGGAGTAGCGGCGTGAGACTTGCTATCTGGTGAGCCCGCTCACTCCCCGACCCGAGCCATAGGAAATACGCAATGACCTCACTCGTTCAAAAAACCGTCGTCATCACTGGTGGCTCGAGTGGTCTCGGCCTTGCTGCAGCGGTGCAATTCGCTGCACTTGGTGCGTGCGTGGTCGTCGCAGGACGGCGTGAAGAAGCGCTCGTCGAGACCGTGCGGCTCTGCGCAGAGGTAGGCGGCCGCGCGAGCTACGTGGTCACCGACGTCACCGACGAGAGTCAAGTCCGCCGGCTGGCAGGCGTTGCCGTCGAGCGCCACGGGGCCATCGACGTGTGGGTCAACAACGCCGGCGTGACCCTCTTCGGTCTCCTCGAGGGAACTCCGTTCGACGAGCATCGCCGCGTCATCGAAACCAACCTCTACGGCGCAATGTACGGCGCGCGTGCCGTCATCCCACTATTTCGTGAGCGGCGGCAAGGCGTGCTCATCAACGTGGGCTCCATCTTGAGCAAGATCGGCCAAGCCTACGTGCCGTCTTACGTCATCAGCAAATTCGCGCTTCGGGGGCTGTCCGAGACGCTGCGGGTCGAGCTGGCCGACCACCCCGATGTTCACGTCTGCACGTTGTTCCCCTACACGATCGACACTCCGCACTTCGAGACCGGCGCCAATCACGTCGGGCGCGAGGCCCGCGCTCTACAACCGATCCAATCGCCCGAGTCCGTCGCTGCTGCCATGGTCGACCTGGCGCAGCGCCCACGGCGAGAGCGGCACGTGCCCCGGTATGTGGTCCTGGGATTGGCGCTCCACGAAGTGATGCCGCGTACGGTCGAACGACTATTGCTCGAGTCGCTTCGCAAATGGTATTTCGGCTCTCGTCGAGAGGCTGAGTCCGCGGGAAGCTTGTATCGACCCGAGACCGCGGACGGTCACATCCACGGCACGCGGCGGCCGAAAGTCAGCACGCCCCGGTTCTTTGCGTGGGCCATCGCCAAACTCTTCCAATTGCCGTCGCAGCCGAAGCGGTCGAATGAAGGGCCGTCGGACGATTCGGGTAGGGCTCGCGTGCCGCCTCCTGCCCCGCAATCGGTCGAGCATCCGTCGCCCGTCGCATGAGCTCGTACCCATCCATCGAAGCATCGTCCAACCAATACGATGTCGTGGTCGTCGGAGCAGGCCCCAATGGTCTCGCGGCAGCGGTCGAGCTCGCGCGTTCGAAGCTCTCGGTCTGGGTGGTGGAGGCCCAAACGACTGCCGGCGGGGGCGCGCGCACCGAGGAGCTGACCGCGCCCGGTTTCTTTCATGACGTATGCTCCGCCGTGCATCCGCTCGGTGCTGCGTCGCCGTTCTTTCGGAGCCTCCCCCTCGAGCGCTACGGCGTCGAGTGGATCCACTCACCATCGGCCCTTGCGCACGTGGTCAGCGCCGAAGAAGTCGTCACGCTCGAGCGTTCCGTCGACGAGACCGCAGACGGGCTGGGCGAAGATGGTGACGCCTATCGAAAGCTCATCGAGCCTTACATCGCTCGATTCGACGATCTCGCCGAGATGATCTTGGCGCCCCTGCGCTTTCCTTCTCATCCATGGCTTCTGGCGCGTTTCGGGCTCTCGGCCATTCGCTCGGCGAGAGGTCTCTCCGGCGACCTCTTTCGCGGCTCGCAGGCCGCGGCGCTGTTCGGTGGCATGGCTGCACACGCGATGCTGCCGCTCGATTCGGTCGCCACGGCCTCTTTCGGAATGGTTCTGGCCGCGGCCGGGCATCATGTGGGTTGGCCCATCGCGAAAGGGGGATCGCGTGCGATCACCAATGCTTTGCTGGCCTGCTTGCGCGAGCACGGTGGAGAAGTGAGGCTCGGTGCTCGCGTAGCGAATATGCGTCAGCTTCCGTCAGCTCGCGCTTACGTATTCGACGTCACTCCGAAGCAGCTCCTCGACATCGCGGGTGACGCCCTTCCGTCCGTGTACCGAAAGCGCCTCCAAGCGTTTCGATATGGTCCAGGGATATACAAGATGGACTGGGCGCTAAGTCAGCCCATTCCTTGGAAGAACCCGCGTTGCGCTCGGGCGGCCACCGTACATTTGGCAGGGACGCTCGAAGACGTTCACCGTTCCGAAGGTGCCGTTCATTCTGGTACCGTGTCGGCTCGACCGTTCGTCCTGGTGGTACAGTCGAGCCTGTTCGATGCGACGCGCGCGCCCGCTGGCATGCACACCGCGTGGGCGTATTGCCACGTACCGCATGGCGACCGCCGCGACGTTTCGAGCCTCATAGAGGCCCAGATCGAGCGCTATGCGCCGGGGTTCCGTGACTGTGTGATTGCACGTTCGACGCGCGATACGTTCGACGTCGAGCGGCACGACGAAAACTTCATCGGCGGAGACATCAACGGCGGCGTCTCCGATCTGGCGCAGCTGTTCTTCCGACCGATGGCGAAGATCGATCCTCATTCCACGCCACGCTCTGACTTGTTCATCTGCTCGTCGTCGACCCCGCCGGGCGGTGGGGTCCACGGTATGTGTGGCTATTGGGCGGCCCGTAGCGTGCTCCGAAACGTATTCGGCCGCTCCTCGACCCCACTTTAGTGCGTGCCGCGTCCAAGGACGATCCTAAAGGGTTAGGGCCTGCCCTTGGCGGTGCGCGTTCTGGTGTCAAAATGGGTGACGAGAAATGGTTGGGGCCCGCGGATGATTGAGTCGATCGATATTCCGCCGAGACGCTGGTAGCGGCGGAATGGCGCCGACCCGATGATGTGTGGGCCCTTATTTCGCCGCCGAGGCCTGGCTGCGGTAGGCTCTCGTTCCCTCGGTCCACCTGGGCCTCGAACATGCCCCGCCGCGCTCCAATCTATCGTCGTCCTTGGATCTGGATCGTGTTGGTGCTCGCCATCGGGGCCACCGCTTTTTGGCTCTACCGCGCAGTAGGCCCTCGCGTGCCGACCACGATGGCGGCTCGACGCGATCTCGAGCAGCACCTCGTCGCCACGGGGCGTGTGCTCGCGCCGGCTCGCGTCGAGATCGGCGTGCAGACGATGGGCCTCGTGCGGACGGTCTCGGTGCGAGAGGGCGATCTGGTGAAGGTCGGAGCCATCCTCCTCGAGCTCGACGACGCCGAGGGGCGAGCGGCCGTCGCGCAGGCGGAGGGCGCGGTCGCACAAGCCGCAGCGCGCGCCGAGCAGGTCACGCACGTCAACGCGATCGTGACCACCCAAGCGCTGGCGCAGGCCGACGCGACGCTCGAGGACGCTCAGCAGACTTTCGATCGCACGAAGAGCCTCGTCGAGGCGGGCGCGGTGCCCCCGCAAGATCGTGATCGGGCGCAGCGAGCGCTCGACGTGGCGAAGGCGCAACGTGAGTCGGCGTCGGCCCAGCAATCGGGCGCGGGTGTCGATGCACGAGAGTCTTGGGCGGGATTGAAGCAAGCGCAGGCGCAGCTCGCGACGGCGAAAGTGCGCCTCTCCCAAACGAAGATCCACGCCCTGACCGATGGCATCGTCCTCACGCGCGACGTCGAGCCCGGCTCGATCGTGCAGCCCGGGCATACGCTGCTCGTCATCGCCGCGGCCGGCGAAGCTCGACTCGTGCTCCAGCCCGACGAGCGCGATCTCTCGCTCATTTCGATCGGCCTCGCCGCGCGCGCTTCGGCCGACGCGTATCCGAGCGATGCGTTCGACGCCGAGGTCTCGTACGTCGCCCCTTCGGTCGAGGCCGTTCGCGGCACGGTCGAAGTACGCCTGCGCGTGCTCTCGCCGCCGCCTTATCTGAAGCCCGACATGACGGTGTCGATCGATCTGACGGTCGCCAAGCGAAAGGGCGCGCTGGTCATTCCATCGGATACCGTCCGGGGGCTCGCGACGCCGACTCCCTGGGTGCTCGCCGTCGCTGGAGGTCGTGCCGAGCGCCGCGAGCTGAAGCTCGGTATTCGCGGCGACGGCGCGGTCGAAGTCGCGCTCGGCCTCGGTGAAGGTGACGAAGTCGTCGTCCCCGACGGGCAGCTCCTCACCTCGGGCCAACGCATCCGGCCCTTTCGCAAGGCGCCTTAGATGCCGTTCGAGTGGTTCGTCGCGCTGCGCTATCTGCGCGAGGGCAAATCGCAGACTGCGCTCATTCTCTCGGCCGTATCGGTCGGCGTCAGCGTCGTCGTCTTTCTCTCCGCGCTCATCAATGGGCTGCAGGTGACCCTCATCAAGCAGACGCTCGGCTACCAGCCACACGTCACGCTGAGCCCCCCCGACCTGATCGCCCGCCCGCTGATCGCGCCGGGGGTCACTGCGTCGATCACGCTCGAGCGCTCGCCGCAGCGCATTCGATCGATCCCGCAATGGGCCAGCGTCCTCGACCAGGTCGAGCGCATCCCCGGCGTCGTCGGAGCTTCGCCCACCGTGACCCGCGCCGCATTCGCTCGGCGCGGCAACGCGGAGCAGCCCATCGTCGTACGCGGCGTCGAGCCGGAACGCTTTCTCGGGGTCATCGACGTACGCACCAAGATGAAGACCGGGCGCTTTGCTCCGGTGGGGGGCGACGTCGTCATCGGCGTCGGCCTCGCGCAGCTGCTCGACATCGGAGTCGGCGACAAGCTGCGGCTGTCGACGGCCGATGGCCACGAGACGATTGCGAGCGTGGTCGGGGTATTCGATCTCGGCAACAAAGAGGTCAATCAGCGCTGGGTCATCAGCTCGATGCGACAGGCACAGACCCTCTTCGATTTGCCTGGTGGCGCCACCAACATCGAGCTTCGCGTGGCGCAAGTCTTCGACGCCGACTCCATCGCGGTCGACGCGGCCGAGCGCACGGGCCTCGAAGCCGACAGCTGGATGAAGCTCAATGCGCAGCTGCTCGTCGCCCTGAGCTCGCAGAACAGCTCGAAGTACATGATTCAGTTCTTCGTCATCGTCGCGGTGACGCTGGGCATCGCGAGCGTGCTCATCGTATCGGTCGTCCAGAAATCGCGCGAGATCGGCATTCTTCGTGCGGTCGGTACCTCGCGGTCGCGCGTTCTCCGAATCTTCCTCATTCAGGGCGGCATCGTGGGGCTCGTCGGCTCCTTCGTCGGCTCCGGGCTCGGTACGGCGTTCTCCCTCTTCTTCGAGCGCCTCGTGACCGGCCCCGACGGCTCGCCGACTTTCCCGGTGCAGCTCGACGCGGCGCTCTATCTCGGCGCCAGCGCTCTCGCGACCGGCATCGGTGTGGTGGCTGCGGTCATTCCGGCGAGGCGCGCGTCGAGGCTCGATCCGGCCGAGGTCATTCGCTATGGGTGAGTCGCCCGTCCTCGAGGTCAGGGGCGTCGTGAAGGAGTTCGGCGACGAGGTCGTCACCCGCGTGCTCCACGGGGTGAACCTCACGCTCGCGCGCGGGGAGCTCGCCGCGCTGATTGGCCCTTCTGGTTCGGGCAAGAGCACACTCCTCAATCTCATCGGTCTGCTCGACAGACCCACCTCGGGCACCCTATCAATCGAAAGCCAACTCACCGGCGAGCTCGACGAGGCCGGACTCACGCGCTTTCGCGGAAAGACGCTCGGCTTCGTGTTCCAGTTTCATCACCTCCTGCCCGGTTTCACCGCCCTCGAGAACGTGATGATGCCGTCTTACGCCGAGCAGGGAGTGCCGTCGCGTCGAATGCGCGACGACGCGACCGATCTGCTCCGCGAGGTGGGGCTCGGAGACAAGATCGCGGCGAAGGTCACCGAGATGTCCGGAGGCCAACAGCAGCGCGTCGCCATCGCGCGAGCGCTCGCGCACGGCCCGGCGCTCGTGCTCGCCGACGAGCCGACCGGCAATCTCGACACGGCATCGTCCGACGAGGTCTTCGAGCTGATGCGGCGATTCAATCGTGAGCGAGGGACGACGTTCCTCTTGGTGACACACGATCCGCGCATCGCCGCGCGCTGCGACCGAGTCCTCGAGATCGTCGACGGTCGCATCGTCCGCGACGGCCCTGCCGACCCTTCGTGAGCCCGAGCAGAGCTATCAGCTCGACGTCGCGGCCGACGCCACGAAAGGCATGACGAGTGGAATCATGGCCTTCGTCGGCGCCTCGATTGCCTTCTTCGCGTTCGTCGGTTTCGTCGCGAAAGAGCCTTTGAAAGCCGATCGAGCGTGCTCTGCCCAGACCGCTCCGCGGTCGTATCCCAGCTACCCTCCGCACGCGCACGTGCGAGCCGTCTACGGGCCGACACCGGCTCCGATGTCTGCCGAATGGCATGCCCAGGCAGGAGCTCGTTGAGGCTCGATGGTCCATCGAGCTCGAAGCTGAAGACGGGTCGAGAGCTCTCGCTCTCCTCCGAGCGGGATCGCACGAGGCGGGCTTTGCGCCGATCAGCTCTTCGGGTCTTGCCGGCCACCCCCCATCGGCGCATACGGGGGTGCTCCAACACGCTCGGCCGGGCCCGACCACGATGCGCGTGCGCAGGGGACGAGCCCCGCACCTCCCTGTCGCCTAAATCTTTTGGAATTTCGGCAGAATTTTTACTTCTTTCGTCACGCGGCGGCGTCGAAAATCGGCTCGCTCGGTGGGGAGACCACACCGACTCAGCTCGTAGTAGGCCCGTCTCATAGCGCATCACAGTGGAGTCAACGATGTCGGTATCAACAAGCGGGCGGGGATGGACGGGTCGGGCGCTTCGGGCAGTGCCTTTCGCGCTTCAGATCGGAATCACGGCAGCTCTCGGCATGAGCTCGGTGGGATGCGGCGCGCTCGCGGCGCTCACGAACCCCAAGGCCGGTTGGGCGCTCACCGAGCCGGCGCCCATGGGCGTGGTGGTCCGTCGCGCAGAGGTCGCCAACGCGACGGCCAGACAGGTCGATCGCTTGATGGGGCGAACGCCCGTCGACGACACCTCCAAATGGATTCCGAAGACCGCCCTCAAGAAAGCCGATGCCGAGGCGCTCCTTCAAGGAATGACGGGCGACGACACCTACGCCGCCGCGCAGGGCGCCAAGCTTCGGGTAGTTCCCGCTGAAGCGTGGGTCGCGACGTTCTCCGAGATCTGCTCCGACGAATCGAAGTACCCGAGTCTCCTGGCGGCCACGAGCCCCGCGCTCGCTTCCGCGTACGACGAGATCTCGAGCCAACAGAAAGAGCTGACGACGCTGAAGGCCGACCGCGCCGCCGAGGAGAAGGCGCTCGACGCGAAGGACCTCACCGACGCTTCGAAGAAAGAGCACGAGAAGAAGAAGGAAGAGATCGAGACTGCGATCACCAAGCAGGAAGACTCGTTCAAGCCCAAGGTCGAAGCGTTCCTCGCCAAGATCAAAGAAGAGGCTCCCAAGGTCGACGATGCCACCAAGAGGCGCCTCGGCGTCGCGCTCGTGAACCTGCGACGTGCCGTCGACGACGCGAAGACCGACAACTCGGTCGCACTCATTCGCTACCCGTTGGCGGTCCCCAGTCTCACGCAAGACATTCAGAGCAGCGCCAAGCGCATCCTCGCCGACGTCATCGAAGAGAAGACGGGGACGCGCCCCGATCTCTCGAGCCTCAAGCCCGAGGTGACGCTCGACGGAATGACTCCCAAGCTCACCATTGCCGGCCTCTCACCGAGTGACATCGGCGGTCTCAACCCCGGCGACGTGATCTCCGAGACGACGACGCGACTCGGCAACTACACCGTTCGCGTCATGACCTTGATCGCGTTCGCCGACGGAACGCAGACGCAGCTCTCGTTCGAAGCCGACGTTCTCGATGCCTGGATCGATGGTTTCAAGCTCGACGCCTCGAAGCTCGAGGGGGCAGGCGACGAGCTCGGCGATTTGAAGATCGAGACCGGCACCGTCAAAGCGAAGAGCACCAAAGACGCGAAAGACCCAAAGCTCGCTCAGCGGGAGCACTCGGCCGGAGGCGTGCGCGCCGCGGCGTGTGGAATCGGCGAGAAGGCGAAGCCCACGCAGGCCGAAGCGACAAACGATACGTCCGACAAGGTCGCTGACAAGGGTAAGGGCAAAGGTCAAAAGCCGAAGGCGGGCGCCGCCGCAAAGCCGACCTCGAGCAAGCCTGCCCAAGACGGACCGACGAAGACGGCCGTTCAGACGACTCCTCAGAAGCCCGCGTCGGGACCGACTCAATCGGTCAGCCAGACGAGCGAGAAGCCGGCGCCGAACATGTCGACGGGACAGAAGTGCGATCTGGTCGTCACCAACGGACAAGGAACGACCTGCCTCTGAGAAGAGACATTCTCCCATCGTTCTCAGAACCGATGAATCGCGGGCTCGAGAGGCCCGCGCTTCGCCTTTTGTGGTGCTGACGACGACGACCATGACGCGGTCGACGACGTCGTCGACGTCGTGTCGCGAGTCGGCCCGCGTTTCGTCAGATCAGTTGCAATCGACCGTGACGGTCTTGTCGTTGGGAACGGGATAGAAAGAGACTCCGAAGATGCACATCTCGTTGGTGAGCGCCGACTCGCCAAAGGTGAGCGGCGTGTCGCCGTCGTTCTTGAAGGTGCATTCGAAATGAATCGGAGCGCCGCTCTGGAGCGGCTTGGCGGGCGTGAAGAGGCGCGGCGCCGGATCGCTCCACTGGTCGGTTTGGAAGATGGTCTCGCCACCGATCGTCCCGAGGAAATTCGTGCCGTGTTGGTGCATGTGGCTCGTGGCTTTGAGCAGGCTCATTCCGAACGGTACCTGGCAATCGCGGCTGACCACCTGTGTGGAGTGAGGCGGCACCTGGATGTCGGGCTGGATCATGAAGAGAACACCCGCGTGTTGCGTGCCCGAGCCAGGCGGCGACAAATGGAAGGTCATCTGCACATGCGCGGAGATCGTGTTCTGCGTCGTGTTCAAGTAGTGCGATTGCAGTCGCAACCCCGTCGTTGCGGGCACGAGGGCGCTCACCCCCGAAGGGAACACGAGCGAGTCGTCGGGGAGCTGGGTGCTGTAAGGGGTCGCGGCAAACTCGAGCCCGGAGCAATCTTCGAGGGCGCTGTCGGTGGCTCCGGGCTTGTAGAACAAGAGGAGGTGGTGCGAGCCCTGGGTCATGTGCGACTCGAAGGCGCTGACCTCACCCGCTCCTCCAAACGGATTGGCGAAGTTCTGGCACTTGTAGACCTCTTGGCCGGGAGCGACATCGAACGAGGCCATGTTGATCGTGATGGTGTCTCCACTGAGACCCCCGCCGACGCCGCCCGTGGTGGCGAAGGTCCCTTGGCTCGCTCCGGTGCTCGCAGCGGTCGTGCTCGCGGCCCCGCCCACTCCTCCGTCGTCGGACTTGACCGAGGTGTTGCAGCCCGAGGCCGCGACGAGCCCCAGAATGCCAACTGCAATCGAATTGCGCCTGCTCATGCGGTCTGTTCTTTCGGGGCTTCGAGAAGATTGAACCCTAGAGCGGAGCCGAGCGGGGGGCAAGGAGCCGAGCGGGGGGCAAGGCGGGCTAATCCCTCGACACCGTGGATTTGAAGGGCGGAGGCCAGCGGAGATGAAAAAGGAAGACAAGAAGACGGAGAATTTGCGCATCGAAACGGCGCGGAGCCTGATCAATTCGGTCGAGCCATCCTCAGGCCTTCATGCCTTCCCGTTGCATCTTCGGGCTCCGAGTCATTCGAAATCGACCGAGGCCCAACCCGTCGAATCCTCTGCGTCGAGGTAGGGTGCCCTTTGGAAGATCTAGCGCTGGTGCAGCGTGCGGCGGTATTCGGCGGACGTCACTCCGAAGCGGTCACGGATGAGCTCCGCGAGCGTTCCTTCGTTCACGCCGATTCGGGCGGCGATGCTCGCGAGCTTGTCGTCGGTCGATCGGAGGAGAAGGCTCGCGGCGCGATCAACGGGCCTAGCACCGGCTTCGAAGAAGCCTCGCATGGGCCTCTCGCGCTCGCGCTCGGTTCTTGAAGCGGCATCGAGGTCATCAGCTCCGATGGCGGCGTTCAATTCGGACAGGGGCTTGGAAACGTCGCTACCGAGCGCAGCTTCTCAGGCTGGAATGCGCTGGCCGTCGCGCCGCGCGGCCCGAACGATTGAAAGCTCGACACACTCTCAGCAAGTCGGACCCACCGAGTAGCAAAGCTGCTCTCCGAGCTGCGTCCACACACCGTTCTTGCAGGTGACCGAGCAGCCGCCACAACCGTTGTTCGACGCGCAGGTCTGATTGGCCGAAGCGCACGGCGCACCGAGAAGCTGCTCTACTTGTTGATCGGTTGACGGCGTGGGACACGCTTGGGGGAAAGGACCACAGTTGTTGAGCGTTTCTTGCCACTCGCCGTACTGGCAGACGTACGTCGGATAACAAGACGTCCCTCCCCAGCCGCACATCTTGCCCGCCGTTTTGCAGGGCACTCCTTGCGCGACCTCGCTCTGCACGCACGCGTCGGTGGTGGTTCCTCCCGTGATCTCCGTCACGTCGGCGGTGCTGCCTCCACCGGCCCCACCCGAGCCGGACTCGATCACCGTGCGTGCGCAGCCTCCACCGAATGAGGCCAGGGCAACCATGGGAGTGAGCCACGAGAGAACGAGTCGGAAGGCGCGATGGGACATGGGACCTCGCTGTGCAACGCGCAAGCCAACCTCTCACGCCGCAAAACGTCGGCAGAAACCGCTCGACCCTGCGATGGTCAAGCAGTCGCGTTGCTCAACTCGGCACAGCGCCCGCCTCGTGATGTCGCGACGCACTCCCGACCCGCGGTGATCTCATTGGTGTTGCGCGAGAACGGAGCTAGCTTCGGCGCGTGCGACGCCACGTTGGTCTGCTTGCTTGTGCGGTCTCGATCGCGATATCGGCATGTGGAGCCCGGACCCAGCTCAATGGTCAAACCTTTGCCGCCGACGACACGGGCGGAGCGGGAGGTGTGTCTTCGTCGACGACAAGCTCATCGACCGGGACGCCGCCGCCGTGCCTCTCCGACGCCGCCTGCGACGACGGGGTCGAGTGCTCGATCGACAAGTGCGAGCCCGGAGGCTGCACCCACTCCGCCGATTCGAGCCAATGCGACGACGGCGTCTTCTGCACCTCCGATGCGTGCGACGTCTCGAAGGGCTGCGTCCACACGTCCACCGACGCTATCTGCGACGACGGAATCGATTGCACCAACGACTCGTGCGATCAGAAGTCTGACACTTGCGAGCACGATCCGTGCGACGGCAAATGCGACGACCAGCTCTTTTGCACCGGCGTCGAGCGCTGCGACACTTCGTTCGGATGCACCTCGGGCGCAGCGAGCTGCGTGCTCGACCTCGATTGCTCCGAAGACACGTGCAACGAGGCATCGGATGCGTGCCTGCATGCCCAGACGCCGGGCTGCGCCTCACCGACCCGCCTCCTCATCACCGACGCGACCGGCGTCTTGAAGTCGGTCGCGCCTTACACCGGTGAGGTCGAGCTCATCGCGCCGTCGAGCGGAAAGAAGCACCTCGACGTCGCGATTCTCGATGGACGTTGGTTCGTCATCGACGGGTCGGGGGTCTTCGAGCTCTTTCCGAACACCAATCAGATCGAGAACGTGCTTCCTCCCGTCGACGGCAACTCGCTCGGGGCGGGTCCCGATGGGTTTCTCTATGCCGCGTCGACGATCGTGACGCGCATCGACCCCGACTCGGGGGTTTCGACCGTCGTCGGATCGCTTCCGCCCGGAGAGAGCTCGAGCGGCGACATCGCCTTCTTGAACGGCAGCATGTACATTTCGACCGATGGGCCCTGCGGCGGCGCCCTCGTCGAATTCGACCTCTCGAGCGGTACCGGGAAGGTGCTCGGCGGCGACGGGCTCGGCTGCGTGTACGGTCTTGCCACGGTCGCGAGCACGCTCTTCGTGATCAACTGCGACGGAACCATCGGGACCTTCGACCCCACCACAGGCGAGGCTCGCATTCTCTCGACTACTTCGGTGACGGTGTACGGCGCCGAGGGCCTCCCCTGAGCGCGGCGGAATGGCGCGCGTCATTCGATAATGCGCGCTTGTGATTTGGATCGGGATTCGTTCATCATGCATCGATGCACTCATTTGTTCGCTACGCGCTTTTTGCAGCCGCGGCCCTGTCGAGCCTAGCGGTAGCGACCGAGGCATCGGCAGTCCCACTGATCCTCGACGGATCGGTCGCTGGTCCAGCGACCTGCCCGGGCGGCATCGCGGTCGACGCGACTTGCCAGGTGAACGTCGCTCCCGCTCAAAACCGAGGCTGTCGCTATGGCGGCGTCCACACGTTCGACTCGATCACGCTTCAAAACGCGGCGTTCATCTGCACACCGATCTACAACGGTGCCGATCCGATCAACACGGGCGATCTGGTGCTTCGTTCGGATACCTCCATCTCGATCGACGCGAGCTCGCGAATCACCGCCAAAGGCAAGGGCTTCCAAGGCGTCCTCTGTGACGACGGCCCCGGACCCGTCGCTCTCTCGGGCGGCCGAGGCGGCTGCTCGGTGCTCGACTCGGGCGGCGGTGGCGCCCATTTCGGCGGCGGCGGACGTGGTACCAAAGACTGCTTTCTCGTGGCTCCCGCCACTTCGTGTCAATTCCCACAGGAGTGGGAAGAAGATTGCGGTGCGTTGAATGCCAATAAAACCGCTTGTATCGCCACGACCGATCCGAACTTTCCCGTTTGCTACGGATTGACCAATACGCCCGACGGAGCAGGCAATGCCTTGCCATCGGTCGCCGGTCAGCCCTTCATCCACAGCATCTTCGCTTCCGAGTTCGGCGCGGCTGGCGGCGACAAGGGATGTCGCGACGGATTCGACAACACCCTCGCTGCCGGTAACGGTGGCGGACGCATCGTCCTCTTCGCCGCGAACGCAGGCCAAACCGGGACGATTCACATCGACGGCCGCGTGAGCGCCGACGGTGATCGCGGCTGCGCCTCGGGTAACGATTCCGCCGGCGGGGGCGCCGGCGGGACGGTGCTCGTCGTCGCCGACCAAGTCGAAGTGACGGCGACGGCTCGCATCAGCGCGCACGGCGGTCGAGGGGGCGACTCCCAACCCAAGTGTTTACCTTGCTCCGTGAATGCCGATTGTGCTGCCGGGCAAACCTGCGGGGGTGGGCGGTGCTCGCCGTGTAATTGCACGCCGTGCACGATGAACGCGCAATGCGATGCCCTCCTCGGTCAGACCTGCAAGAACCTCGGCGGCGCGCTCGGCTCGGTATGCGCCGACGCTTCGAATGCTTGCACCCCCTTCGATCCGGGCGATAACGAGATCGAGTGCAAAGGTAAGCAGAACTCGGGGACGTGCGACGACTGCGCCGGCGGCGGTGGCGGCGGCATCTTGAACGTCCAATCGAGGTTCGCCGACATCCACCCTCAGGCGATCTTCGACGTGCGCGGCGCGGCCGGAGGCATCTGCCCGATCTGCTCCGGTGAATCGGGCGGCGGCGCGGGCGAGCTCCAAATCGACAGCGGCTATTCGGGAGAGATTTGCGACGGCTACGACAACGACTTCAATGGGCTCGTCGACGATGGGCTCGGGCTCATGACCTGCCCCGACGGAACGACGCCGCCCGCGTGTCTCGCCGGCGAGCCGCAGCTCTGCAACTACGATCCGCTGATCTGCTCGGTCGTCGCCCAAGATGCCCGTCCCCGCTTCGCGCTCATCGTCGACACCTCGGGATCGATGCTCGACGATCTGACCGGCAATCCGACTTTCGGCGACGGCTCGGCCGATTTCCCCGGGGTCGACACCAACAGCGACCCCGACACGGTCGCTGGGAACAACTCGCGACTCTTCATCGCGAAGAACGCGCTCACGCAGGTGTTGTCGGCCTTTCCGGAGAGCGACTTCGCTCTCGGTCGCTACTACCAAGACGTCGGAGTCAATCGTAGCTGTCAGTCGGCGGCGAACTTCGAATGCGCAGGAAGCTGCTGCTCCTACGACGATCCGACCAACAACATCGCCCCGCCGTATCCGGCCACTTATCCGGGCAACGAGTGCATTCTCTCGAACCTCTATCCCGGGGCGGGCTACCCCAACACGGCGGCCTTCACCGGTGACATGTCGATTGGATGGACGTCGGTCATGGGTGAAGACCCGCCGACCCGCGATTGCATCAACTACTCGGGATCGTGCGGGCCGCCGCGTCGAGGCAGTCAGTTCGTGGTCGGCTTCGAACAACCGATCAACCGCTATCTCAGCTGGCTCGACGGAATCGAAGATTCCGATGCCCTCTTCGACGCGTCGACGCAAGAAGGCAACCATTGTCCCACCGGCAATTGCGAGCTCCGAGGGACCGGCCCCACCCCCATCGCTGGCTCGCTCGAGGCGACCTACGATTTTCTGACACCGATCATCTCGTGCGATAGCGCCAAGGCGTGTCGCTCGTACAACACCATTCTCCTCACCGACGGCGCCGAGAGCTGCCAGGGCGATCCGATCGCCGCGGCGGCGGCGCTCAGCTCCGGGATCGCCGGAAAGCAGGTGAAGACTTACGTCATCGGATTCAGCGTTCTCGCAAGCGAACAAGCCGAGCTCAACGCCGTCGCGGTAGCAGGCGGAACCGGGCAAGCGTTCTTCGCCTCGTCGCAGAGCGATCTCGCCAACGCGCTCGCGCAGATCATCGGCGAAAATCAGAAGTTCGAGCTGTGCAACAATCTCGATGACGACTGCGACACGCTGATCGACGAAGATTTTCCCGAGAAGGGGCTGCCCTGCGACAACGGTCTTCTCGGCGTCTGTCTCGGGACTGGTATTTATCAATGCACCGCCGACGGAAGCGGGACCCATTGCGTCATCACGAACCCCGGGCTCCCACCGGGAACCGAAATCTGCAACGGCCTCGACGATGACTGCGACGGTCTCATCGACGAAGACGCGACGGGCCAGCCGCTCAATTGCCCGACCTGCATTCCGAGCGCCGAGATCTGCGACGGGCTCGACAACGACTGCGACGGATCGGTCGACGAGCAAGCCGACGTCGCGATGAACCAGCCCACGATCTACGGCATTGCTTGTGGGACCCTGACTGCGCCGCACGATCAGACGCCTTGCAAGCTGGGTAGCGTCCTCTGCATCAACGGCGGCCCGATTTGTGTCGGATTCGTCGGACCGAAGGCCGAGATCTGCAATGGCAAAGACGACGATTGCGACGGCATCGGCGACAACATGGTCACTTGCCCGGGCCAGACGGCCTGCGTCCTGGGTCAATGCGTTCTCGCCTGCGGGTCGGGCGAGTTCCCGTGCCCCGGGGGATTCACTTGCGTCAATGGGTTTTGCTTTCAGGCCACCTGCATGAACGGCGAGGCCTGCCCCGACGGACAGATGTGCCAAAGCGGAGTCTGTGTCCCCGACGGCGGCGGAGGCGCTGGGGGTGGCGGAACGACCAGCAGCGGAGCTGGCTCGACGACCACGGTTATGGTGGCGACTGGAGCTGGAGGGACCGTATCTTCCGGCACGGTGTCTCCTAATTACGGTCTCGCGACAGGAGGAGGCGGACTGACTTGCAGCATCGATCCGATGCGGAGAGATGGGCCTGGCAGCTTCGCCATCGTGGTCGGAATGCTTCTCTTGGGGCGCGCGCGCCGTACGAGGAAGAGCCGATGAGCGCCGGTCGTCTCTTTCTCGATGCGGGAGCTCTCTCCCTACTCGTCCTTTTCGGAGGATCGGGCTGCGACACGTCGGCCTATTGCTTCTCCGATTGCCTCGCGACCCAGTCGACCTCGACGGGCGCTGGAGGCAACGGAGGCGCGGGCGGAGCGGGCTTCACCACGGCGACCGGATTCATCACCACCGGCGAGCCGATGTGCGGTGACACGCAAAGCAGCCTCGACAACTGCGGTAGCTGCAAGAATCAGTGCAATCTTCTCGGCGCGACCCCTGCGTGCGTCGCTGGGAAGTGCGTCATCGCCGCTTGTCTTCCTGGCCAATACGACATCGACGGCATTCCCGACAACGGCTGTGAGTACGCCTGCCCGGTCACCGTTCTCACGCCAGAGCAGTGCGATGGCCTCGACAACGATTGCAATGGGCTCATCGACGCGGCCGATCCGGGGCTCGTGGCTCCGCCGAACATCTGCAACCAGACGCCGGGCACGCCGTGCGCAGCGACCACGATCGTGTGCGACGCGAATGCGGGGTGGACGTGCGTCTATCCCGCCGGCGTCGAGACCGTGGCGGGATTCGTTCGGCAGGTCGAGACACTCTGCGACGGAGTCGACGGTAACTGCAATGGCCAGGCCGACGAATGGTTCACGACCCTCGGCGCGACCTGCGACGACGGTGCGCTCGGCGTCTGCAGAGACTACGGCGGAATCGTCTGCGACGCCCAAGACGCGACCAAGACGGCGTGCAATCTGGCCGCTCTCCCGGTCCCGGGAATGGCGGGGCCCGAGCTCTGCGATGGCATCGACAACGACTGCAATGGTCTCGTCGACGACGACCTCCCCGACACGGCGTTCGACATGGTCACCATTCCTGGAAGCGCCGTGAAGGTCGATCGCTACGAGGCATCACGACCCGATGCCGCGGCAGCGGCCGGCGGGATCAACGAGTCAGTGGCGTGCTCGAAGCCCAGCGTCCTACCTTGGACCGGCGGCGGATTCCCGGAGGCCAAATCAGCGTGCGCTGCACGCGGGCCGAAATACAGGCTCTGCACCGAGCCCGAGCTCGCCCAAGCCTGCGTCGGCAACACGTCCACGGTTTATCCCTACGGAAACGCCTACGGGCCGACGACGTGCAACGGCGTCGATCACGCGACGCCGAACGCGCTCGCGACAGGAAGCCTCGCGCAATGCGTCTCGTCTCCCGATCCGATTCACGACCTATCGGGGAACGTCGCCGAATGGACCTCTACACAAGAGAATGCACCGGCGCTCGCGCCCAATCGCATCTTCGCGCTCCACGGCGGCTCGTATCTCTCGCCCATTCTCGGGCTCGCCTGCAACATCGCCCTCCAGCCACGCGCCGTGGAGACGACGCTCCTCCCCAACATCGGCTTTCGTTGCTGCAAAGACCCCTGACGCGCTCACTCGAGAAATCGCGTGGACATCCAACGTGCTCAGCGAGGTCGCACCTCACTCGAGCCAACGCCTTCGTCCGAGCTCTGATTCACGGAAGCGCTGCCACGATTTTTTCGGAGACCTCCCAGAGCTTGGTGGCCATCACACGGTCGTTGGCGTCACGGCGTGGCTCGGTCACGTTGCAATCGGTCAAGTACTTGCCCGAAATGCCTTTTGCTTTGGGGCTGACAGCGGCGAACACCTGGGTCGCTGCACCCTGACCCACGTCTTTCAACAGCAGCGGCGCGGCGAGCCCGAGGGCGAAGTCGGCCACGGGGTGCATGCTCCGAGCCAGATTGGTGTGAATGACCCCCGGGTGTACGGCGTTCGCTGTCTTTTGGGTGCCTTCGAGCTTGCGCGCAAGCTCCTTGGCGAAGAGCAGATTGGCGAGCTTCGATTGCCCATAGGCTGCACCCGGCGCGTAGCCGTTTTCGCCGGATAGGTTGTCGAACTGGATTCCTTCTTTGGGTGCGCGGCGGTGGGCCGCACTGCTCACCATCACGACGCGGCCGTCGTCGGCAAGCTCATCGAGAAGACCGTTCACGAGGATGAAGTGACCGATGTGATTCGTGAAGAACTGCAGCTCGTACCCGAACGCTTGCTCGAGCTTCGGGAGGGCCATGATTCCAGCATTGCAGATGATGGCGTCGAGGCGCGCTCCGTGGTTCTTCACGGCGACGACGCAGGCCTTCACCGAAAGCGGGTCTGACAGCTCGCAGGCGAACCCAGTGCTCTTGCTAGAAGCCTTCGCGCAGGCTTCGTCGGCCTTGGCCTGGGTCCGGGCGGTGCCGAGCACCTGTGCTCCGCGAAGCGCCAACACTCGAATCGCCTCTTCACCCAGCCCGGAGTTGCAACCCGTGACGAGAATGGTCTTTCCAGCCAAGTCCAGCCCGGAAGTGACTTCTTCGGCGCTCGAACCGTATCCGAACCCGCTCGGGCCGTTGGACTTCATCATCGAATAGAGAGACATGGAACGCTCCTCGAGTGGTCGAATGGGCCGCTTCGCCGTTCAGCTCGTAACAGTCAGTCGCCGACGGGCCCGGCGACGTGCGCCGGCGGCCACGAGGCCCACCGAGCAAAGCGCGAAGAGAGCCACGCCGTCATCGGTGGCGGTGTGTGTGCCGACCGAGCATCCGCTCGATGCCGGATCAGCCAACGCGCCTCCGCTTGCACCTGCGGAAGTGCTTGCATTGCCGGCGCCGCCGCTTCCAGTCGCTCCATGGCCGGAGCCCGTCGTGGCCGGGGTCGCGCCGGTCGTCGTCGAGGTCGCGGGCGGCGCGGGCGGCGCATACTGATCGAGAAAAGCCATGTAGAGGTCGGTGCGACGGTAGTGGGCAGCGTCGACGCACCCAGCGACATCGGTATAGGAATCTTCGCCGATGATGGTCTCCACACCGTTCAGCTGGACGAGCGCCGGGCCGCCAGAATCACCGACACAGCTGCGCTTCACGGTGTCGCCCACCGTCACGGTGTCGCCCGAATCGATGGCCGCCAGAATCGTCGTCGCTTCGTGCTTCACCGAATTGATCTGACCCGCCACGGTCTGCCCATAGCCCACGATGCGAGCGGGCTGTCCGACGAGCGCCGCAAGTGGCGCGGTTCTGAAGATCGGGAGCGGTGTCACTGCGACGGGCTGCGCCAGAACCGCGACGCCGATGTCGGCGTTGAACGGCGGCTGGTAGTCGTAAGCAGGATGCATGTGCGTCGCCTGGACCGGCACGAGCTGGGGAGCGATTTGACTCACCGTCGTGTAAGCCGACGCATCGGGGCCCAGAAAGATTCCGAACGTGTAGCTCGGATGGGTGAATGGATCGATGCAGTGAGCTGCGGTGAGCACGACGTCGGGCGCGATGATCGCGGCGGTGCACGTGTCGATGATCGAATGATCGGGGGAGTACGAGACGAGCAGAACGACGGCAGGATCGCCCGTCGTCGCCTGGCCTCCGATGATCGGCGAATCGGCTTCGCCGACCCGCGATTCACGCGGATTCGAGTCGCCGAGATCGACCGCGCATGCAGACGTTCCCGCAGCCCACAGCGCCAAACCGAGGGTTCGAACCAGCGTCATCCAACCCTTTTGCGCCCGGCCCAACCCGTCGACAAGGGCTTTCCGACGAAACGCGCTTTGCCTGCTAGGCCGCGCGCACCGGTCTTCAGCTCCCGCGGTAGGTGGAATACCCGAAGGGCTGCAGGAGCAGCGGCACGTGATGATGCTCGGTCGCGTTCTTCACCTCGAAGACGATGCTGACCTCCGGATAGAACCCGGCGATCGAGACCGAGTCGAAGTACGAGCCGGTATCGAAGATGATTCGATAAGTCCCGACGACGAGCTCGGTTCCCTGGGGAACGAGCGTACGAAGTCGGCCGTCCGCGTCGGTGTGGCCGCGACCGATTTCGATCCATTCCGAGGTCGCGTTGCGGAGCGCGAGAACGATGGGAACCCCGGCAGCGGGGCGACCTCGTGCAGTGTCGAGGACGTGGGTGGTGATGGCGCTCATGGCTCGGCGAGCTCCTCCAATCGAAGTTGGGCGATCTGAAAGAGCTCTTTGCCTGCTTCTGCGAGCTCGGACTCGGGGTCGTTCGTGAGGCGTCGCAACGCGATTTCGAGCAGCTCCTCGGCGCTCTTTCCGCTCGCGCAGACGATGTAAACGAAGCCGAAGCGCTCTTCGTGAGCTCGATTCGCCTCGGCCATGCGCGTTCGAACGGTGTCGCTCGCGGCGCTCATGCCCGCTTGCTCCGAGCTCGACCACGCTTTCTCGGTGGCTCGGCGCTCGACTTTGGCTTCGCGCTCACCGATGCGTGGATGGGCGCGAAACGCTTCACGCCAATCGTCTGCGCCCGTCTTCTCCCAGGCACGGGCTGCTTCTTCGAGGAGACGCGCGTGGCTCTGGAAGGGGCGTGCCGCGAGAAGAGCGCTCACCCAACGGGACGAGGCCGCGCACGCGAAGAGCTCACGCTCGGCTTCTTTCGGAGGGAGGGTGTCGAGACGCTGGATTCCGAGCGCGCGGCGCGCGTCGAGATTGAGCGATCCGTGAACGCGCAAACGACTGAGCCCGCCGTCTGGATAGACATTCACGCGCACGTGCGAAACAGGACCGAGGAGGGCGAGCTCCGATTCGTAGTAGTGGCGCGTGTGCGCCTGGAGCTTCACCATCGAGAGGAGCTCGCGCCACGGCGCGTCGGGTCGCGACAGCTCTTCGCCCGTCGCGCCCACGGCGAGGCATGCTTCGAGCTTGCAGATGTCCGGGAAATTCCCTTTGAAGTGATTCGTGTCGATTTCGATGCGCGACACCGTGCCGCTGGCGCCAAGGCGGACGATGGCCCAATCGCTCCCTGGCCCGCGTCGACGTCGCGTCTCCCAGCCGTCGCTCATGTTCACGGCGCGCCCGGGCATCACGAGATTGCGGCGTTCGCCGAAGAACATGTCGCTTGCGAGGAGCACGTCGCCGCCGTGCTGCGCCGCCGCGAGATCAATCTCACCTCGACCGTGGCCGATGCGACGCCAATCGGGAGCGACGTCGCCATGGACCCGCAATCGAGCGACGCCTCCGTCGGGATAGATGCGTAGCCGCACGTGGGTGAACGCAAACGGGCAATCGACCGAGAATCGATTGTGCGAATTGCCCTCGAGCGTCTTGCGCGCGAGAATTTCGACCCATTCGGTGGCTTCGTCGGTGAGGACGGCGAGCGGGGCGTCGATGGGCGCCGCGCACGCTTCGATCGAGCACGACTCGGGGTAATTGCCTCGAAAGAAGCTCGTGTCGACGTCGACGCCGCGGACGATTCCGGGGACGCCGAGGCGCACGATCGTCCAATCGTTCCACGGGGTGCCGGGGCCCGACGTATGACCGGGAGTGCGCTTGCGGCGACTCTCCCAACCGTCCATCCATTTACCCTTGTCGGTGTACTCGTGCTCCTTCCAAACGGCAGGATGCGCGAGCAGGAGGTTCTCTTTCTCTGCGAAGAAGTCGTCGCTCGACGCGATGACCGAGCCGCCGAGGCGAAGAGACGCGAGATCGAATCGATCGGTGAAGTCGCTCATCAACCTTCCCACTTCAGCCAACGACCCGTCGGGCGCGTCGATGTTGGATTGCCGATCGATTCGGCGCCGAGCGTTCCGTCGAACACCTGCTCGCCGCGGAGCCAAGTCGATCGGACGACGCCCGTGAGCGTCTCGCCGTCATAAGGAGTGAGCTTGTTTTTGTGGCGAATGTTCTTCGTCTCCACGGTGAACGTCGCCTCCGAATCGAAGACGACGAAGTCAGCGTCGTGGCCGACGGCAATTTCGCCCTTCGATGCTTGGAGCCCTGCATGAATGGCCGGTTTGGCGCTCGACCAACGCACGAGATCTCCGAGGCCGAATCCGCGCTTCTTCGCTTCGGACCAGACCGCAGCACAACCGAATTGGAGCCCGGCGATACCTCCCCAAGCGCCCATGAAATCGCCTTCTTCGGTGCGTTTGAGCTGGGGAATGCAGGGTGAATGATCCGATACGACCATTTCGACGAGCCCCTGACGCAAGGCCTCCCAGAGAAGCTCGCGATTGGCACGTTCACGAATGGGCGGAGCGCACTTGAACCAAGTCGCCCCATCGGGGACGTCTTCGGCTGCGAAGTGAAGGTAATGAGGCGCCGTCTCTGCCGTGAGGCGTACGTTCTCGTCGCGTGCGCGAGCGAGCGTCTCGAGCGCACCCGCTGACGAGAGATGAACGATGTGTACTGCTGCGCCCGTGCGTTTCGCGAGGTCGAAGAGCAGCTCTGCTGCGCGATCTTCGGCGCTCTTCGGGCGCGAGCGTAGGTAGGTCGCATAGCTTCGCTTGTCGAGCGGAGGCACCGCGCGCTCGATCTCGGCCGTGGCCGCGTCGATCGGGCCGGGGAGCTCGGCGTGCACCATCAATCGTACGTCGGTGTCGCGGAGCTGCAGGAGGCCTGCTTCGACGTCGCGCTCTTCGACGAACGGAAATTCTTCGACGCCCGAAGGAACGAGGAAGCATTTGAAGCCGCGCGCGCCTTCTCGAAGAATGTCGGCGAGACCCTTCGCGTCGCCGGTGGTGTTGCTGGGCGTGGCGCCTCCCCACAGTCCGACGTCGACGTAAATCCGTCCTTCGGTGAGCGCGGCCTTGGTATCGAGGCCTTTCGGAGTCGTCGCTGGCGGGATGCTGTTCAGCGGCATGTCGACGATGGTCGTGATGCCACCTGCGCTCGCTGCGCGCGTCGCCGTCTCGAAGCCTTCCCATTCGGTGCGACCGGGCTCGTTCACGTGGACGTGCGTGTCGACGAATCCAGGCAGGAGCGCGCTGTCGCCGAAGTCGACGATCGGCGCTCCTTCGGGGACGTCGTCGAACTCTGCGACGCGTGTGATGCGTCCGTTCGAGACGTGAACCGACTTGGCGAAGGTGCCGGTCGCTAGAACGACGCGTCGCGATCGGAAAATCCGCGTGCTCGGGAGAGTCATTGCGTCACCGCCGCCGTCGGGGACGGCGAAGCCGAAGGGCCTTTGGCTCCCTGATCGATCCAGGCGCCGAGCGTCGCGCGCTCCTCGTCGGTGATGGCCGTGACGTTCGCGAGAGGCATGTTCTTCAGCGTCACCGCGCGCTGCTTGATTTCGTTCGCTTTGCGGATGATCTGATCGGGATTGTCGAACATGACGCCGTTCGGGGCCGCTTTGTACACGGGGTCGCTCGGGTTCTGCGAGTGACAGCGCGTACAGCGCTTCGAGACGATGTCGGCCACCTCACCGAACGCGACGGGGGTCGTTCGCTTCGGCCCGCTCGAGGTGAGAATGTCTCGATCCGACATGATCACGAGCACGAGACCAGCAGTGATGATGAAGAGCGAGAGCGCTGGCCAGAGCCACATCGGCGTCGTGAAGCGGAGGTTCATCAAATGGCGGATCCCTGCGCTGCCGAGCGCGAGAATCGCCAAGATGAGCCAGCCCTTGGGGTGGCTGAAGGTCGACGGAAAGTGCCCGCTCAACATGATGAAGAGGAGCGGGAACGTGAAGTAGTTGTTGTGAATCGACCGCTGCTTGGCCTGATACCCGATGGCCGGATCTTGCTCGCGCCCTTCGAGGGTCGCCGCGATGAGCTCGCGTTGCGACGGCATGATGACGAGCCAAACGTTGCCGGTCATGAGCGTGCCGAGCAGAACGCCGACGTGAATGTAGGCGGCGCGCCCGCTGAAGTACGCGAAGTAGACGGCAGACGTCGCGACGACGACGACCACGGTGACCACCGTGGCCAACGGCGGGCTCTTGCCGATGCTCGTGCGCCACGTGAGATCGTAGGCGAGGTACGCGATGGGCAGAGAGATCGCGCTGATGACCACCGCCATCGTCGGCGTGATGTTCGCGACCTCGGGATCGACCATGGTCGACGAGGCTCCGAGATAGAAGACCAGAATGAGCAGCGAAATGCCTGAAATCCAGGTGATTCCGTTCTGCCACTTGAACCAGTGGAGCGTTTTCGGGATCTGCGACGGCTCGAGAGATTTCTTCTCGACCTCGTAGAAGCCTCCCGAGTGCACCATCCAAAGGGTCCCGATCAGGTTCGGCTTCGAGCCCGGCGGGCGCTCGAGATTCCGGTCGAGCCAGTTGAAGAGCAGCGAGTTGCCGATCCACATGATCCCGGCGATGAGGTGCACCCAGCGCGTGATGAGGTGGGTCAGCTCGTTCAAATGGTCGAACATGAGCGTCGTGATGATACTCCAGGCGCGCCTCTCGGGGCCTGGATTCTCCGCATCTTTCTTGGAGGCGTGAGCGTTCCGACGAACCCGGCCCGCGCTCATCCGAGTGCGGATCGTTCGAGCCTGTCAGCCGCGGTTGCGCGCGGCCTTCGCACCGATCGGCGTCGGCTCGAGCGGCGGAAGCGCGAGCACGAGCCGCTCGATGATGCCCATTCGTGCGTGCAGCGCGCGCTCGGCGCGGATCTCGTCGAAGGGAGCGTCGAACACGAGAATCAGGACGTAGATCGTGCCGAACGAACGAGCCACGTAGGGGACTGGCCCGTTGCGATCGTGATGCGAAAGACTCCCGCCTTTGGGTAGCGTCGCGATGAGACTGTCGCCGCGTACGGCCTCGATCGCCCGCACGATCGGCGCCTTCGGAGCGCGCGCCGGGGCAGGGGAGCTGCGGCGTTTCTCGGGATCGAACTCGATGACTTGAGCGAGCTCGGCGGTGACGTGGGGCGTCGCGTCGTCGGCGTCGGCCGCGCACCAGGTCACGTTCGACGTGGCGTCGATGACCGCCGCGTCGACTGCACCGGCTGCCGCGGTAAGCGCCTGGAGCTCGGCCTGCAGCGCTTCGGCCGTTCGCGGTCGTTCGACGTCGCCGAGCGCATCGGCGAGGGTGTCGCTGAACGACTCGACGAGGACCTCGAGCTTTTCTTGCAGGCTCATGCGATCGGCGCCCGTGTCGGGGACCTCGACCAACAGCGTGTACCCGCGCGGGAGCGCGACCCACAGTGCCCCGTCGTTCGCAGGAATATCGGCAGCCTTCTCGGGGGCCACGAGCTCGACGCGCGTCGCTCCGATCTCGCGCTGAATCAAGGCCTCTAGACGCGGCGGTAGCGTCGACATTCTGAACATCTACCACGACGACGGCGCGGTCGGATCTCGGGCGCGCGTCGAGGTCCCCAATCGCGGCATTTCTGGGCCGGCCGAGGCGAAGCCCTCAAATGAGCTTTTCGATGGCTTGCTTCAGCTCGATGTCGCCGAAATAGCCATCGGAGCCCTTTCCGAACGCGCCCGCGACGAGAAGGACGTTGGCTTCGAGCGAGATCGTCTTCGCCGCGAGGGTGGCCACGTTTCTCAGTCGTACTGTGGTGACCTTCTCGTTGACGGCCTCTTTGCCGAGGTCGTCGCAGCAGATGAGCCGGAAGGCCGAGTTGATTCTCCGGAGAGCTTGGTACTGGACGTTGTTCAGCGCAATCGCCTCGGCCTCGAACGTGTCCCACTCGACCTCGTAGACCTGCGAGCCGCCGGTGAGCTCGCGGAGCTCGGTTTGTGCCAGAGGCACCCACTCGTCTTGGCCTTGTTTGACGAGACGCTTCTCGATGAGACCCATGGGACCGGCTCCTGGGGTGATGGTCGGGCCGACGATGATGGCACGAATGGCGCGGTCCGCGTTTCTGGATCCGCAGACGACGGCGGCGCCCGGATCCGTTAGACTCACGCCAGGAGGGACGATGAGCGGAGAGCCCCCGGAAGACGGGTCGAGAGAGCCGCGCGAGAGCGAGCCGCCGGGCTTTGCGGATCGTTGGCAGAGCTCGTTCGGTCGTGACGATCCCGAGCCCGCCTTGCCGGCCCGCGCTCGAACACTCGAGCACTTGCGCCACCTCCTTCTCGGCGCCACGGCGACGCTGGCGCTCGGCGGCTGCTCGTCGGGAGACGCCCCCAAGCTCGACGCGAAGGCTTCGGGATCGGCTGCGCCGGATCCCGCTCCTGGTATCACTACTGCAACAGCATCTGAGTCATCGTTAGTCACCGCGTCGGCTCTTCCCATGGCGCCGAGCGCGGCACCGAGCGCGAGCGAGTCACCGAGAGACGCGGGGACGCCTGCCCCGAAGCCTCCGACGGTACGGCACCCGACTCGCAAGTCGAGTGGTTACGAGGTCGTCGACATGCTGCCTCCGCCTCCCTTCTTCTTTCGTCGCAAGCGAAAGCAGAAAAAGGAGGAGCCGCGCTCCTGATCTCGGAGCTCGGCTCGCGACCGCCGCAGATTGCCGCGCGCTACCTTTCGCCGATGCGGTTGGCGTAAGCTCGCCGCCTAGAGTAGACGGCATCGAAGCCGCCTTCGGGCCTTTCGGCACCGTGCAGGAATTGGATGCCTACCATCGTCGCCGATACCCTCGCCACATCGGCGGCCTCGTCGCTCCGCTGCTCAAAATGCCCGAGTGTTCTTGCGCTGCTCACTCCTCGGGCGCCAATCT
Organism: Polyangiaceae bacterium; assembly: GCA_043755175.1. Taxonomy (GTDB): domain Bacteria; phylum Myxococcota_A; class Polyangia; order Polyangiales; family Polyangiaceae; genus CAYYKK01. The sequence continues at coordinate 31,386 of JAYUUB010000112.1, forward strand.
GGCTTCGTTCTCGACGACCCTGATACGCATCCAATTCTTGCACAGCCCCTAGCGATTCGGAGCGGAACGAACCATGTCAGTCGGTTTCTTCATGGCCATCGGGGCCTCCTACGTCGAGCGCGCCAAAGAACTCGGTCTCCACTACGTCGCGGCCATCAACGAAGCGCTCGTTGCGCAGGGCCTCTCGACCTACGCCGATCCGAAGACGATCCCGAACGTCTACCGCGAAGGGCTCTTCGGGCGATCGGCGCTCGATCACCAGAGCGCCGGCGCCCTCGTGGCGCTCGGTGAGCTCGCCGAAGAAGACGAAGTGAGCCCGCACACCGAGCTCTTGGCGACGAATCCCTACCGCGTCGCCTTTCTTCCGATCGACTTTCCGACGCCGCTCGAGATCCAGCACTCCGAGCTCATCGCCGGAGAGCGGCCGCGCCTTTTCGTCGGCTCAGCGCCGCGGTTGTCGGCAGAGCTGCGCGTCTTGGCAGAGCGTCTCGGGATTCCGCTCGTCGACGGAGCCCTCTCCGACGACGTCGCGAAGCAGATCAACGCGATGGAGTGGCTGTACGAGGGCGACACGCTCGCGCTTGCCGAAGACGAACGCACGGCTTGGCTCCTTCTCTTCGAAGGAGCGCGTCTCGCGATCGAGCACCGTGTGGCGTTGGCTCTGGCCGGTTGAAAGAAGGGGTGGGAGGTCCTCGCGACTCCGTGGCGTGCCCACGATCGACCCTGAAATCGTCTCGATGGGTTCGACCCGGGAAAAGACGGCCCCCGCAAAAGTCGAGAATTTCGGGGCCATCCGCGGCTTCGGGCCCCGAAAATGCGTCCAGATGCGACGGGGACTGGGAAGCGACGCGATGCGTGGTAGAAGGGGGCCTCCCCTGCTGTTGGGGATCAGCGTTTTCTTTCTGGAGACTCCATGCCGAGTGAAGCAATTCAGTGCAAGCCCTTGGAAGTCGCCGTTGGCGACAAGGGCATCGAGCGCGCGATCAAGCATCTCAAGCGGAAGGTCGCGGCCGAAGGCGTCCTACGTGAGCTGAAGATGCGTCGCCACTACATGAAGCCGAGCGTGAAGCGCCGAAAGAAGCAGGCTGAAGCCGCTCGTCGTCGCCGCAAGCGAGCGAAGATGGACGCAGCGCCGCCGAAGGCCTGATTCCACCCAACAGCAAGCGAGGACTCCTCCAAACGAATCAGCGCGCGCGACCTGCGAAAAATCGCAATCGCGTGCGCTGCGTCTTTTCGAGGAGTCTTCTTCGCTTCGTCCGAGACGCTTCCACTCCGCTGAGCTCATGGGAGAATGCGCCCCATGAGCAAAGTTGGCGTCATCGGTTCGGGGAGCGTCGGCAAGACGCTCGCAGACGGATTTCTCAAGCATGGGCACGAGGTGATGTGCGGATCGCGCGATCCCTCGAAGCTCTCGGATTGGAAGGCCGGCGCAGGCGCGAAAGCCTCGGTCGGGACCTTCGCCGAAGCTGCGGCGTTCGGCGAAATCGTCGTTCTCGCAGTGAAGGGCACCGCCGCCGAAGACGCGGTCGTCTTGTGCGGGCTCGGCGCGCTCGCGGGCAAGACCGTGATCGATGCCACGAACCCGATCGCCGACGCACCGCCGACCAACGGCGTCGTCACTTACTTCACCGGACCCAACGAGTCGCTGATGGAGCGACTGCAGACGCGCGCGCCCGAAGCGCACTTCGTCAAGGCGTTCTCATCGGTGGGCAACGCCCTGATGGTGAACCCCGAGCTCGCCGGCGGCCGCCCGACGATGTTCATCTGCGGGAACGACGCTGGTGCCAAGGCCCAGGTGTCGGGCATCCTCGAGGCATTCGGTTGGGATGCGGCAGACATGGGTCAAGTCAACTCGGCGCGCGCGATCGAGCCGCTCTGCATGCTCTGGTGCATCCCCGGATTCCTCCAAAACCAGTGGACCCACGCGTTCAAGCTCCTCCAGAAATAGCCGTCTCACTCGCCTTCGAAGCCCTCGACCCGCCGAACCGTCGCCCCCGCGCTCGGTCGACGGGTCGGGGCGTTTTGGCGAGCGCAACCAGCGAGCTCCTCTTTTTCGGTCGGCTCGCGCGAGCCGTCGGGAGGCGTTTAAGGGCGACCGATTGTAGCCGTTCTGGTCTTCAGACCCGAAAGGCCCCATGCACCTTCGCGCCCTCTCCCGCCTCGCCGTCTTCGCGCCTCTGCTCGTCGCCGGCTGCAAGTACGACATCTGCTTCGATCCGAAATCGATGTCGACTGGATCGGTGGGCGCTGCGCAGAGTGCCATCATCGGGGGCTCGGTCGACGAAGCGAACCACGCCACGGTGGCGCTCCTGTCGACACGCTCCGACGGAAGCCACGCGCTCTGCTCGGGAACGGTGATTGCCAAGCATGGGGTCACCGGATACGTGCTCACCGCTGCGCACTGCGTGACGGGAACCGTCGATCACGTCTACGACGCCACCGACTGGATTGATTGCACACCCGCCGGCGATGCGTCGAGATGTCGTGCCTCGTACACCCCTACGGCTTGGAAAGCCGATCCCGACTACGACGCCGATCAGTTCTTGAACGACTTCGCCGTCGTCACGTTCACTGGGGCGACCGACGCGACCGAGGTCGTTCCGGCCGTCGAGGGTCCCGACGCGCTCGTCGCGACCGAATCGGTCGAGCTTTCGGGATTCGGGCGCACGTATTCGGGCGCGAACGACCCAGCGCTCTATCAGCATAACCGCAACCACGTCGTCTTGCCGATCGATACCGTCCTCGACTCTTGGATTCGCTACGACGCGAGTCAGGGAAAGACAGCTTGCTTCGGTGACTCCGGCGGCCCGACGTATGCGCATGTCGGAGGTGTCCGCCGCGTGGTGGGCGTCGCCTCTGCGGCCGATGCGACGTGTGAGCACGTTGCGCTCTACGGGCGAGTCTCGTCGGTTTACGAGGCATTCATCCAACCCATCATCGCCTCTGCGCTGGCAAGCGACTGCAATACTTGTCTTCAGTCGAACATGAGCTCTGTGGCCGCGTGTCAGGCCGAGCGCGATGCCTGCGGTGCGAACGCCGATTGCGCTGCGCTGCTCAGCTGCGTTGGCGTTTGCGTCGTGCCCGATCAAAGCTGTTATGTGCTTTGCGCGACCCCGAGCTTGGCCGGGACTCCTGCTTTCAACCAGCTCGCCAACTGTACGGCCTGCTCCTCGTGCTCGACTGCGTGCAGCGTGCAATCCTGCAGCTCCCCTGCGACGAGCACCAGCACGAGCTCTGGAACCGGCGGGTCGACCAGCACGGGCGTCGGAGGAGCCAGCGCGTCTGGAACGGGCGGCGCAGGCGGAGCGCCGGGCACGGGCTCCGGCGCAGGCGGCAGTGAATCCACCGCTTCGGGCGGCGCCGGGAGCACGAGCCAGGGCTCCGGCGGCGGTAGCACTGGGTCGGGCGAAAACTGGCTCGGCGCCGGAGGCTTCGGCGCCAGCACTTCGAGCTCGTCGGGCGCCGGCGCCGGCGGCGCGCTCTCCGCTCCGAGCAGCGGGTGCGTTCCACTTCAGATCAAATGCGAGATATCGCAGCCAGGCGAAGGAGATGACGACTCGAAGCCCGGAGAGGGCGTTCTCCTCGCCGTCGCCCTGGTCCGACTGACCCGTAGAGGGCGCCGCCCCATTTCTAGTTAAGAATGCGTCGAATGTACCGATCTCGAGACGGAGGTCGAATATGAAGGTAGCCAATCTCGGATGGTTCATCGGGATCGAGCGGGGAGCGTGCGCGCCCTTCGCGAAGGTCGCCGTCGGGCTCGCGTTCGCCATCGCCACGATGGGCTGCGCCGCCGCGACCTCCCAGCCGGCACGTGCGGTCGGGTTGGCCGAGACGAAACCTGCTCCGGTCGAAGTCGCCCGAGCCCCTCTCCCGAGCACGCCGGCCGAGGTGCGCACCACGCTTCCGGCCGAAGCAAGGGATCTCGCGCTCTCGTTCGCCGGCCCCGCGGGCGACGCTGCGAGCGACGCCATCTCGAGAGACGTTCGTGCTGCTCTGGTCCGCGACGGCTACTGGCTCGCCGAGCCCGGCTCTCGGGCTCCCGACGGCCGACTCGAGCTCTCGGTCACCACCGATGCGGCGAAGGGCACGAGCCTCGCCGTGTCGCTCGTCCTCGTTCGAGGCGACGCGTCACTCGAAGCGCTCGTGACGAGCCTCGAGCCGGGGGATGCGGCTCTGAGAGCCGCGCGCATCGACAATCTTCTGCAGAGATTGAATGGCTCGCCGCGGCTCGCGGCGTTTGCAGCCGAGTCGTCGAGCGGGCGAGCGCAACGCCGTTCGACGACCCCTCACGCGCCGGGCCCCGAGCCTCGCGTCGACGTCGCACCTGACGCAGCTGCGCGCGAGCAAGCGGCGTGGAGCGAGGCCGCGTTGCGACACTGCCGCAACGCGCGCGGTCCAGACGCGTGCAAGAAGCTCCGCGAATACGTCGACGCGTTCCCCGATGGTTCCCACGCAGCGGTCGCTCGAGCGGCTCTCGAGCTCTACGCTCGTCGTGGCGGGGCGACGACGGCTCCCGTCGCAGAGAAATAGAGCTCGATTCGCCGACCCTTCGGAGACGACTCAGGTCTTCGCAGCCAGCTCTGGGTAGAGGCGTACGACGTGGGCTTTGAGGTCGGTGAAGAGATCTCCGCCGCCCGCCATCTGCGTCCACGTCTCGCCTTGGAGGGCGTATCGGTGCGACTTCGGCGTCCCGGGGGCGACGGGCTCCGAGAAGCCTCCGACCTCGACCTGCATCGACAGAACCGCGGCGTCGTAGTCGATGACGATGAATCCGACTTTGCCTCTTCGTGCAAGCCGCAGTCGCGTCGCGCTCTCGCGCGTCACCGACAGGTCGGGCATCCCCTTGAGATCGCGCACGACGGCGGCCATCGCCCTGACCGCCGCAGGCCCGTGGCGATCGGGCTTGACCACCATCGTTTCTTTCGCGGCGGCCACGAGGCTCGCAAGCGCCGTCGGCGGAAGCTCCTCGATCGGCCCCTCATCTTTGATCGACATGCGTCGATGGTAGAGCAAGCAATCCACGAGGTCGACCAACGACGAAGGGCCGACGTGACTGCCCACGCCGGCCCTCATCCCTTGTCGCTCTCACGTCGTCTTCGTCATCGCGCCACGATTAGCCGCGCGCCTGACCCTTCTTGTCGTTCTTGGCTTCCTTGTCCTTGTCGTGGGACTTGTGACCCTTGTTGCCGCGAAGCTCCCGCGCAAGCTCGCGCACCGCGTGGGCTTCTTCCTTGGTCACCGTGCCGTCTGCGCAAACCTTCTCCAACTCTGCGCGCACCTTCACGGCGCCGGCGTCGAACTTGGCGAGAATCTCCTTCTGCTTGGGAGCGGGAACGTCGTGCTTGCCGAGCGAGGTGGTGAGGTGCTCCCGAGCTTTGACGATCCGGTTCTCGACCTTGGTCTTGAAGTCGGCCGCGGGCATCGGGAAGCTCTCCTTCTCGCGCTTGTCCTGACGAACCCCTCGACTCGTCTCGGCTCCGGTCCGAGGCGCCGAGCCGTCGGCGAAGGCCGTCGCGGGGACCACGCTGAGAGCGAGAAGGGCAACGGCGAAGGTCGTACGAATCGAGCGAGCAAACATTTTCTTTTCTCCGGTGTGTTGGCGAAACCGCCTGACGGGAGAAGGTTAGTGCACGAGGAATGCCAGGGGGTTTGAAGGCGGTTCTTCGCGAATTCTAGCGAAAGGAGGCGCGGACCGTTCGCCGCAGGGAGCGCTGTGTGCGGAGTGGCTGTCGCACGTTGGAGCGAGCGGAATGATGTGGTGGCGCTTTTCGATGAGACGACTGCGATCGTCGTCGTGGTCGTGGTCGTGGTCGTGGTCGTGGTCGTGGTCGTGGTCGTGGTCGTGGTCGTCGTGGTCGTCGTGGTCGTCGTGGTCGTCGTGGTCGTGGTCGTCGTCGTAAGTCGTCTGGAGTCGCGGCTGGTCTCCCCCCTCTTTCGATGGTTAGATTCCAGCATGGCAACCTTCCGATCTTGGCGTGCGGTGAGCGTGGTCTTCGCCGCATCAGCCGTCGCGGCCTCCGCCTCGTGCGGAAACGAAACGCTGAGCCCGACTCCGCAAGGCGGAGCAGGGAGCTCGACGACCTCGACGACGACCACCACCGGCGCGGGCGGCGCCGGACCGACGGGCGTGTCGATCCCAGGGCTGAGTGGTCCGGTGAAGGCCATCTACGATCAGAACGGCCTGCTGCATCTCCAGTGCACGACTGACAACGATTGCTTCGCGGCGCTCGGGTACTTTCACGCGTCGAACCGATTCTTCTTCATGGACTTCGTCCGCAACCTGGTGCGCGGCTCGCTCGGGAGCCTCGTCAAGGCGGGCGATCTCGTCCTTCAAAAAGACTACAAAAATAGGCAGTTCTTCGCGACCCGCGACGGGCAGCCGCTCGAAGAAAAGCTCTACGCCGACGCCAGCCCGCTCGTGAAAGGTCACCTCGACGCCTACGCGAAGGGCGTCAACGCATGGCTCGGTGACATGCGAGCGAAGACGAACGACGCGACGCTGACCAACGAATACGACTTTCCGCTCATCGTCAAAGACAACATCCGCGATTGGCAGCCCGAAGACTGCGCAGCCATCGGTATCTACGTTCTGAACGATCTCTCGAACAACAGCGGTAGCGAGCTCGCCCTCGCGCAACAGCTCCCCGCGTTCGCTCCGGCGCTCGCGGCCGATCTCTTCTCGCCAAGGCCCGTCTTCGACGCGTACACGATCCCAGCGTCGACCATCGGATTCGACGCTGCGCACCCGCTGTCACCCGCTGCGACCGCGCGCGTGGCGCCCTTTCATTCTCTCTTGGGCGGCGCGCTCGACAACATGCGAAAAGTCGGCAGCGGGACGAACATCGACAACCGCGGCGACATCGGCTCGAACGACTGGGTCGTCGGCCCGAGCCGAACGACCGCAGGCAACGCTCTCCTCGCCAATGATCCCCACTTGCTCCTCACC
>JAYUUB010000113.1:0-14273 GCA_043755175.1 Polyangiaceae bacterium
CTGACCGAGATGACCCGCGATCCCGATTGCTTGGTCGTTGCGACGTTCTCGGGCGCGATGACGGTCGGCAAGATGGCGACGGTCATCGTCCGAATGATCGAGGCCGGCATGATCGACGCCATCGTCAGCACCGGCGCCCTGATGGCGCACGGTCTGAGCGAAGCGGTCGGCCTCACGCACTACAAGCACGACCCGCGGGTCCGCGACGAAGACCTCTTCAAGAAGGGCTACAACCGCGTCTACGACACGCTCGAGCTCGAAGTGAACCTCAACACGATCGAGGCGTTCATCCGCAAGGTGCTCGATTCGCTCGACATGACCAAGACCTGGTCGAGCGAAGGGATCTGCCGCGAGATCGGCAGACACCTCGCCGACATGGGTGACTCGCCCGGGATCCTCCGCAGCGCGTACTTGAAGAACATCCCGGTCTACGTTCCGGCGTTCACCGACAGCGAGCTCGGCCTCGACGTCGCCACGTGGATGATGCGAAAGCGCGTCGCGTCGCTTGGACCGAACCCCACTCCCGAGCAGGTCTTCGACGGCGAGCCCCCGCCCTACAACCCGTTCCTCGATCTCTTGTCGTACGCCCGCTTCGTGAACAAGAAAAAGAAGCTCGGCATCTTCACCATCGGCGGCGGAGTCCCCCGCAACTGGGCCCAGCAGGTCGCTCCATTCTACGACATTGCCGCCCACCGTCTCGACGTGGAGCTTCCGGCGCCTCGGTTCCAATACGGCATTCGCATCTGCCCGGAGCCCGTGCACTGGGGCGGTCTCTCGGGCTGCACGTACTCCGAAGGCGTGAGCTGGGGTAAGTTCATCCCGCAGAGCGAAGGCGGGCGATTCGCCGAGGTCTATTCCGACGCGACGCTCGTTTGGCCGCTGCTGGTTCGGGGCGTCCTCGAGCGCCTCGGCAAGCTCTGACGGGATTCGAAGGGGCTCGTGAAAATCCCTCCGTTCGGGCTCTCGACCGAAGAGATCAAAGCCGAGCTCGAACCGCTCCGGAACGATCTCTCGATCGCCGTCGTGCGCGCGAAGAACCCGTTCAACGTGGGCGCGATCATCCGGGTCGCGCACTCATTCTTGGTGCGTGAAATCTTTCTGATCGGTGTCGAGCCGTTCTACGAACGCGCCGCGATGGGGATGCAGAAGTACGAGACGGTCGTCGACTGCCCCGACGAGGAAGACTTCCTCGCGCGAGTGAGGGGACGACCGCTCGTCGGTGTCGAGCGCGACCACGCGACGACCTCGCTGTGGGAAGTCGAGATGCCGAAAGATCTCGTCTTCCTCCTCGGCAGCGAAGACGACGGCGTGCCCCTCCGCTTGCTCGCGGCGTGCGAGAGCGTGCTCGCGATCCCGATGTACGGAATCAACCACTCGTTCCCGGTCGCGATCTCTGCGGGAATGGTCCTCACCGAATGGGCGCGTCGCAGAGACCCTCGAGGCAAGCTCTCACCGCCTTCGAGTGGACCGCCACTTCGCTGATCACTCCTTCTTGTCGGGGTCGCCGTAGTCCTTGAAGAAGGCGTAGATCGGTCCTTCTTTCAGGTTGACCTGGAGCGTGCCTCCGTCTTCGTGCTGGACGGCGATCGCGAGACCGCCGGCCGGAATCGAGTTGAAGAGGCCGCTGACGTCATCGGAGCTCAGCCCGTCGACGGCTTTGCCTGCCAAGGTCAAGATGCGGTCTCCGGGCCTGAGACCTGCCCGCGACGCGGGGCTCCCGTCTACGAGGCGAGTCACGTAAGCCGACGTCGTTCGGAGCTCGTACCACAGGCCGGCGCCCCACGCGGGCTTCGCGGGTCGGATCGAGATGTTGAGCTCGACACCGCCGTCGAAGTCGATCTCTTGCTCGGGGTTCGCGAAGAAGTCCGAGCCGACGCGAATGTCTTTCTGGCCGATGGGGTGATCGACGAGGGGATTGTTGTCCCAGACTTCGAGTCGGAGCACGTCACCGACTTTGAGCGGCCAGTTCCCTTTGGGTGCTTCGACCCATTTCGGCTCGAGCGTGTCGCTCTCGACGTCGGTGCGGAACAGCTCGGCGTCGTTGACGAGAATCTTCAGGTACGGATCTGGAAGGCTGCCGAAGACCTTGTCCCATTCGCGCCCGTCTCGCGTTCGTGGTGGCAGCTTCGCGCCGCGAACCAGGATGTAATGGCGATCGGTGGGCGGCGGCGGCTCGAAGGTTTCGATGGCCGGTGCCGGTCCGACGCGGGTTCCGAGCTCGGGGAAGACCGCGGCGCACCCGCTCTGGGTGACGGCGACGGCGAGCGTCATCGCCAAGAGTGCGCCGGAGACCGACCGCGAGATGTACGAAGACATGGTGCGACGCTAGCCGAAAACCGGGCCACTTTCCAAAAGGAGGACACGGGACCCCGTCAGGCCGTTCGATCGGTGCTGGCAGCAACACGCGCAGCGACGCTCACGACTTGACTGGCGACGGGCGAGTCAATCCTTCCGCCCCTCCTCGCTCCTCCAAAGCCGTGGTACTCACCGGCCCATGAGCTCGGACCTCACGCCTACCCTCGTTCGTACCCAAGACCTCAAAGACCACGTTGGAGCGAAGGTCTTGCTACGAGGCTGGCTCTACCACCGACGCTCGAGCGGGAAAGTCCACTTCATCGAGCTTCGCGATGGATTCGGCATCGTCCAATGCGTGATGAGCAAGAACGACGTCGACGAAGCGACGTTCGCCGAAGCCGATCACGTGACGCAAGAGAGCACGATCGAGGTCGTGGGCGAGGTCAAAGCCCATCCGAAGAAAGCAGGCGTCTTCGAGATTGGGGCCAGCGCCTTTCGCGTCCTCGCGAAGCCGACCGCCGAATACCCGATCACGCCGAAGGAGCACGGCACCGACTTTCTCATGGACCACCGCCACCTCTGGCTCCGGTCGAAGAGGCAGCACGCGATTCTCCGGATCCGTCACACGATCATCCAAGCCATTCGCGACTTCTTCGACACGCGCGCCTTCACGCTCGTCGACGCACCCATCTTCACGCCGAACGCTTGCGAAGGAACGAGCACGCTGTTTCAGACCGATTACCATGGCGAGAAGGCCTACCTGACGCAGTCCGGTCAGCTCTACATGGAGGCTGCGGCCGCCGCGTTCGGCCGGGCCTACTGCTTCGGTCCCACGTTCCGCGCCGAGAAGTCGAAGACTCGAAGGCATCTCGCCGAGTTCTGGATGGTCGAGCCCGAGGTCGCTTTCATGGATCTCGAAGGCGACATGGATCTGGCCGAGGACTTGATCGCATTCCTCGTCGAGCGCGTGCTCGAGCGGCGTCGTCCCGAGCTCGAAGCGCTCGAGCGTGACGTCTCCAAGCTCGAGACGGTGAAGAAGCCATTTCCCCGCATCCAGTATTCAGAGGCCGTCGAGCTCATCAACACGCACCGTCGTGCGCGCCGTGAGAAGGGTGAGAGCAACGCAGACGGGTCGCCGATCGTCGACTTCCCGTGGGGCGAAGACTTCGGCGCCGAAGACGAGACGGTCGTCTCCGGAAACTTCGACCGACCGGTGCTCGTCCACCGCTACCCGGCCGAAGTGAAGGCCTTCTACATGAAGAAAGATCCGACCGATTCGAAGCTCGCTCTCTGCGTCGACGTCCTCGCTCCCGAAGGGTACGGCGAGGTCATCGGAGGTGGGCAACGCGAAGACGATCTCGCGGTCGTCGAGGCCGGTATCGAGCTCCACAAGCTGCCCAAAGAAGCGTTCGAATGGTACCTCGACTTGCGACGTTACGGCTCGTTCCCGCACGCCGGATTCGGCCTGGGCGTCGAGCGCAGCGTCGCTTGGATTTGCGGGTTGCCCCACGTTCGAGAGACGATTCCGTTCGCGCGCATGCTGAACCGGCTCTCGCCCTGATCGACGGCCGTCCCACTGTGCGACTTCATCTCCCCTCGACGAAACGTCGCGAAGCGGGTCACGAGGTCGTCAGACACGCACAGGTTTCTTGCACGAAGCGCGGTGGGCGTTCATACCGAAGGAGCGTCCGTGCGAGCAGCAATGCACGTCTTCACGCGCGGCCGATCGCGGCATACCTTGAGAGAGACGGAGCCGTCGGCTCGAACGTCGCTTCAGTGAATCCCGGTCGAAGAGGAGTGAGGCACCCATGGCTCGACTCGTAGGCTTCATCGGCAACCGACCCGACTTGGGCGCAAGAGCGCTGGCGCTCGACGCGGCAGCGCTCGAGATTCGGCGGCGAATCGCCGACAAGTCTGGTCCCGAAGGTGGGCTCAGCTGGGGCGTCGGTTTTTACCAGGGCGGCGAGATCTTGCTGAAGCGACGCCCGGTCGATGATCGGAGCCGCATCAACTTCGCCGAGCTCACGCAAGACATCAAAGCCGACGTGCTCGTCGGACACATTCGGACCGCGACGATCGGCGCGCTGAAGACCGAGAACACGCACCCCTTCCGGTACCGCCAGTGGCTATTCGCCCAAACGGGGACGGTGCCCAAGTTCGAAGTGCTCCGCTCGCGACTCCGAGATTCGCTTCCACAGTTCCTCGCGCGCGACGTACGTGGCGACACCGACGCTGAGCTCGTCTTCTATCTGTTCCTGTCGTTTCTTCACGATGCCGGCACGCTCGATCGAGGCGTCGTCGATCCTGCCGAGGCGCGCTCGGCGCTTCGCTCGAGCGTCGCTCTGGTCGATCGACTCTGCGCCGAAGAAGGCGAAGGTCCTGCTCGACTCAACATCGTGCTCGCCTGCGGCGACTACGTGATCGCTGCGCGGCGATCCGCGAAGATGGCCTACCAGCTCGTCCAAGGGAAGCACGCGCTCGAGCGGCTCTTCGGCCACGAAGGTCTCAGCCTCATGAAGGTGCCTCACCTAGGCTCGTGTCGCTTGTCGCTCGTCACCTCCGATTTCGAAGAGGATCGAGTACCCTCGGGCTGGGTGCTGCTCGCCGACAAGATGACGGTCACGCTCTCGCGCACGGATGATCCTTTCCTCGAAGCTCTCTGAATCGACCGTTCCGGCGCTCTGGCTCGTGATGACGCTCTCTGCCTGCGCGGGGAGCGGCGCGCTGCCGGTGCTCGAAGGTGCCCCGCGCAAACCGGATGGGATCGCGATCGACCCGCCGATGCTCGCGCCCGCAGCACGCGACCACGCCGATGCATCCGACGTTCTCGTGACGCTGCGAACCCCGCTCGGAGCCGAAGCGGCGCGCAGCGTCGTGACCCGGTTCTTCCAAATCGTCGTCAACGAAGACCGAGAAGGACTTCGCCAGCTGCTCGCCCCGAGCGCGATCGCTTGGAACCCGACTTCGAACGCGCATGAGAACGCGATCGCCTATTGGTCTCGACGCTTCGACTCGCTCGACTACCAGCTGCTGACGTTGGGCTCGCTGTTCCGAGACGACTCGATTGAGCTGTTTCGTGCCGATCAATGGGTCGGTGGCGCGCTCGGTGACGACACCGAGCCGTCTGACATCATCGCGCACGTTCGCGTCCCACCGGTTGGAACCGGCCGGCCGCTCTTGGGCGAGAGCGTCACCTTTCAATTGAAGCGCATCGATAACCGCTTCGTGATTGCCAAGCTCACCGAAGAGTTTTCTCTTCCCTGAGCGTCGTAATGTCTGCGATTCGTTTGCCCAAGCCTGGCTTTGCCGCGAAAGTACGATCATGACCCGTCTCAAAGTAGCGTTCGTCGGCTCTGGGGGGGCTGCACGTGGGCTCGCGCATCTCGGCGTGTTGAAGGCCTGCGAAGAAATCGGGATCGTTCCCAGCATCTTCGTCGGCGCGAGCGCCGGAGCGGTCGTTGCTGCCACCTATGGCCAAGACATCCCGCTCGACGTGTTGCTCGACGCCTACCGCCTTCCGTGGCGTCGTCGCCACAGCGGCCCCCGCCTTTACATGAACACGTTCATGGGCGCGCCGAAGCTGCGTGACTTCCTCGACCCGGGCTACCTCCTCTCGGGAGCCTTCAGCCTCGACCGACTCGAGCGATACCTCGAGAAGATGCTGCCGGTGAATGACTTTCGCGAGCTCCACAATCAGGTGTTCTTGACCGCAGTAGACGTCGACTCGGGCGAGCGTGTGGTCTTCGGGCCCGGATACCGAGAAGACGTCCCCATCAGCAAGGCCGTCGCCGCGAGCTGCTGTGTGCCGGGGCTGTTCCGACCCCACAAAATCGGCAATCGCTACTTTCTCGACGGAGAAGTCGTGCGAACGCTCTCGGCTGATCTCGCGGTCGCTGCAGGCGCGAACGTCGTCATCATCTCGAACGTCTATCGGCCCGAGCATCGTCGCGCCCCAGACCGACCCATCGCGCGCACGACTGGCTTCGGGGTCGTTCGTCAGGCGCTCAACATTCTCCTGTCGGAGAAGGAGCGTCGAGGCGTGGAGCTCTTGTCGAAGATCTACCCGCGCGTCGTCTTCATCGACATCGCGCCCGACATCGGTTCGTTCAGCTACCTGAATCGTTTTGCGGCGCGACCCCTCGTGCTCCGAGGCTACCGCACGGCCCTCCGCGCGCTGACCGAAGCCAAAGAACAAGGGATCTTCGACGCGGTGCTCTTACCCAACGCGTCGTTGAACTGAGCTGCGCGAGCCGGCCTCGCGCTCGAGCAAGGGCGAAGGTCAGAGGCCGATGAATCTCGCGATCTCGAGGTCGGCGTCTCCCGACCTCATCGCGCGCACCGAGACGAGCCGCTTCTGCCATAGCTCGGCAGATTCGGTGTCACCGCGCATTCGGGCAGCCTGCCGCCGAGACCACGCGTACGAAGAAACGGGCATGCGCGGAAGATCGATGGCCGTGAGCGCGTCGAGCCAGACCTCGACGCGCTGACCCTGTGCCGCCGAAGGCGCGAGCCGTGCGCCCGCGGCCATGTACGACACCGCGAATGGGGGCGCGTCACCGCGAAAGCGCATCGACGCATACCGAAAGGCCAGGCGTTGCTCGTCGTTTGCAGAGAAGGCCCCACGCCAAGATGCCAAGAGTGCCGTGAGGTCGGGCGCACCCATGGTCTTCCAACGCGCGAGCGGATCGGCCATCCCGGTGTAGACGGGTGTCTCGAGCGGCGCGCCGGCAGGGGTAGCATCGGAGAGCGCGAGGTCGAGCCAACGCGCATCGAGCAAGAGCTCCGGATCACCCAGCTTCGTCGCGAGAAGCAGCGCTCGCGCGACATCGGCGCGAGCCGGCTCGCGCTCGCCCAGCGCCGCGTGTGCGAGCGACGCGATCAGCGCGATCGATGCCTCGGTCGCGACGTCGTCGCCTTCGTCGCCGACCAGGCGCGCGAGGGCTTGCCGCTCGTCGCCAGCGAGGAACGCCACGCCCGCAGCGTTCAGCGCACTACGACGCGGCGACAGCACGCCGAGACGGCCGGCTTCGTCGACGTGAAGGAGGGCTCTGTCGACGTCGCCATTTCGTGCCGACGCCATGGCCGCGTGGAGCGCGAGCGTCGCCGCTCCGCGACGAATGAGTAGCGCTCGCTCGTCTTCATCTTTCGACTTCGTGGGACGCGCCGCCAATTGCACGAGCTTGGTCTCGGCGCGATCGAGCAGGGCCTCGGAGAGCACCGGCGAGGTCTCGGGATAGCCCGACGAAGCCGTGCCTCCGAGCAGCACTTGCAGTGAGAGCTCGAACGGCTCGATTGGCGCGTCGTTCCCCTCGACGTCTTTCGCGGCGACGAACGCTCCGATGACCGAAGCCCCGAGCGGCCCTCTCTCGTCACCGAAACGATCGTCTTGCGCCGCGACCGCAGCGACCAGCATGGCGCGCGTCGAGCGAGGTGCGTGGACGAGACCATGCTTCTCTTGCAACGACGTCACGGCTTTGTCCGACGCCTCGTGGATCTGCGCAGGCTCGGTCGAAAGTCGGATGTCTTCGACGATTCGCGCCTCTTCGAAGTCGGCGACGCCAGCATGCGAGACGTCGGGCAACGGAGGAAGGTCGAGCTTCGCCTTCTTGGCGCAAGCCTTCATGACGCCGAGGACCTCGCCGTAGTTGCGGGCGATCGCCGCGTAGCGCTTTTCGGCCCGGTCGCCGGGAACACGCGTCAAGAGATCGAGGCCCTTCTGCGGATCGCTTCCGAGGCAGAGGATCGCGCCCATCATGGTGCGTAGATCGGGATCACGCGGTCCCCAGTCGTAGTACCGCGCCGCCATCGCGCCGGCCTTGGCGAGATCGCCTTCGAGGAGCGCCGCGCGCATCGCGTGGACGCGCACCGGCCACTGGGTCCACCAATCGAAGTGTGCGATGAGCGTCGGCCGGTCGCCGAGCGACGCCGCGAGCTTCCCGAGGTGCGGCGCCGCGATCACCTGGCCGAGCTCGTCGAGCTGGATGCGCTGCGACCCCTTGTCGATGACGGTCTCGGCTTCGTCGACGAACTTGGCCGTATCTTCGCGGAGCTTCGCGTCGGGAGCGCCTACGGAAGCATTTTCATACTCTGCGACCATGATGCGCGCCCAGAGCTCCTCGGCTCGATACGTCGCGTCGTGATGCACGTACGAGACCTTCGCGAGCTTGGAGAATTCTTGAATCGAAGCGCTACAGTCGGGGAGTTTCGGGCCACGGGGAGCGTCGTAGCGAGCAAGGCACTCCATCGCCGCAGTCCGCGCCTCACGCATGCGAACGAACGGCAGCGCCCCGTATACGGTCGCTGACGCGACGACGAACGCGAGAGACATACGGAGCGCGAGGCCGAGGCGACGACGCAGAGTCTTCGTACGCGCGATGGGAGCCGCTTGCTGGCCCTTGGTCGAACGACTCACCGGCGCTTCGGAATCGCGCCGTGCTTCGTTCGCGTCTTCGGTCACGGCACCACCGGACGACCGTCTTCTCGGTAGTCGAGCCCACAGTCGACACAGGTCAGATGGCGAACCTTGGGCAGGAACGGGTTCATCTTCGACGGACGCCGCGGCGGGGCGGATTTGCCGCCACACCTCGGGCAACGGAGCGTCGGCGGCTCGGAGGGACGTTCTTCAGACACGGTGCACCTCCGCCGCTCGCTCGAGCGTGGACGAAGAAGGATTCATGGCGAGCGTGGCAGCATCGAGTGAGGCTTTCGTGAGCGACAGCGCGGAGGTCGGGTCGGCGACATCGCCGAGATCGACGACCTCGTCGATGCGAAAGTCGAGCGCCGATGACAGGTGACGCGCGCTCGAGAGTGCCACGTCGCGGACACTTCGCGAGCGGCCCACGAGCGACGCGATCGAGGCCACGCGGTGATCGCGGATACCGCAAGGAACGATCACGTCGAATGCATGGAGATCGATGTCGAGGTTCAGAGCGAAGCCATGCATGGTGATCCAGCGTGAGATGCGGACCCCGATGGCGCCGATCTTCACGAGCTCGCGGGCCCAAGGCGCCGTCGCCCATTCGTCGGGCTTCTGCGCGTCGGCCCACACCCCGATCATCCCGTCGACCGTGCCGGCCTCGACGTGGTGGTCGCGAGCGACGAGGATCATCGCTTCGGCGAGCGAACGAACGTATTTGCGGAGGTCGCAACGGTCGGGTTTCAGATCGAGGATCGGGTATCCGACGAGCTGCCCGGGTCCGTGGAACGTGACGTCTCCGCCACGCCCCGTCTCGACCAGATCGACACCGCGCACAGCGAGCGCATCGCGACCGAACAACACGTTCTCAGTCTTGGCCCCACGCCCGAGCGTGACGACGGGCTCGTGCTCACAGAGCAGAACCGTGTCGGGAGCCGTCCCCGCCGCGCGGGCCGCCATGAGCGCGCGCTGCCAGCCGTGCACCAGCTCGTAGCGCCGTCGTCCTAGATAAAAAGCTCTCGCGGTGCGGTTCATCCGTCGCTCGTCAGTCGGGGATCTTCTTGCCTTCGCCAGTCTGCGCTTCGCGAAAGTCGACGATCTTGCCGGTGAAGCCGTGGGCGATTTCGGGGTCGAATTGGCTTCCGCAGCATCTTTCGATCTCCGCGATGGCCACCGCGTGTGGAAGGGCTCGCCGGTACGAGCGGTCGCTCGTCATCGCGTCGTACGTGTCGGCGACGGCGATGATTCGAGCAATGATCGGGATCTCGTTGCCCCTCATCTTGAGCGGATAACCGCGGCCATCCCAGCGCTCGTGGTGGAGGTGAACGCCCGGGATGAGCGGGTGCAAGAACTTGATCGGATCGAGGATGTCGCGCCCGTAGACGGGATGCTTCTTGAACGAGTCGTACTCGTCGTTCGTGAGCTTGCCAGGCTTGTTCAGGTTGAGCACGCAGCCGATCTTGCCGATGTCGTGCATGAGCGCGCTCTGCCTCACGATCTCGATCTCCACGGCGCCGAGCCCGATCACGCGCGCGAGGTAGACGGCGTAGGTGGCGACTCGGTCGGAGTGCCCGGCCGTGTAGCAGTCCATCTTGTCGATGGCCTTGGCGAGCCCCTCGATGGTCTGTTGAAACGTGGCCTGCAGATCTTCATAGAGACGCGCGTTCTCGATCGCCGCAGCGGCGCGCGAGCCGATGATGCTGAGGAGCTTGCGCTGCCCTTCTTCGAGTCGGCGCGTCTGGGTGAAAGAGCCGACGACGAGAAAGCCGATGATCTTGTGTTTGATCTTGAGCGGAACGCTGAGCAGGCTGACGAGCGGGAGGTCGGGGTCACTCGCGAAGCAGTGAAGGCCGCGCGCCCCCTGCTCGAGAATCTGTCCGGTCTCGTGAAGCCGCGCGAGCACGGCGACGGGATCGATGACGCCGACCTGCGCGCCGTCGGGCAGATCGACGCCACGAAGGCTCTGGCGCTCGAAGAAGCCACCCTGCCCATCATCGAGCCACGCCGAGTAGAGATCGGCGCGAAGCTCGTGGATGCAGCTGTCGGCCACCGTCTCGAGGACCTGATCGAGCGAAAGGCTCGCAGCGATGGCTTCGCTGACTTTGTAGAGCGAGAGCGCCTCGCGAAGTCGGAGGTTTTCGGCAGCCATGCGCTGCTTCTCGAGACCTCGCTGAACGACGTGAACGACCTCGTCGAGCTTGAAGGGCTTGAGAACGTAGTCGTAGGCCCCGCGCTTCATCGCATCGATCGCCGTCTCGACGGTGCCGAAGCCGGTCATGATCACGGTCAGCGCGTCGGGGGACGTTCGCGCGATCTCTTCGAGCAGCGCGATGCCTCCCATTTTGGGCATCTTGAGATCGGACAGCACGAGATCGAACTGTTCGCGACGTAGCTCGCTCACCGCCGCCACGCCGTCTTCGGCGGTCTTGACGATGTAGCCTTCCATGCTGAGAAATTCGGCAAGCATGTCGCGGATGACTTTTTCGTCGTCCACGACCAGCACCCGAGGGCGGTCGTCCAAGATCTGGGACATTCGCTGGAGAGGTTAGTCTTCCCGCTCACAGGTTGCAATTCGAGGACTCGGTCAGCACGAGGCAGTTTGTCGCAACGAGAGGCGCCGATTCGGGCATGCTCTCGACCTCGGGATCGTTCCCGCCCCTCACACTGTGTCCGCAGCACCTAAAGGCCGTGCGATCGTCGGGCTTCTCACCCTCTCCGTCGTCTATGGGGGGATGGGGATGGCATTGGCGTGGGCCGCGCCCCCTTCGGCAGACGCGAAGAAGGGTCTCGCGCTCGCGAAAACGGGAGACTGCGTCAAAGCGATGCCTCTCCTCGAGAAGGCCGAGGAGAAGCATCATTCGCCCTCGACGCTCTCGGCCCTCGCGGGCTGCCACCTTTCGCTTGGCGATTTGCTCCTCGCGCGCGATCTTTTTCGCGCTGTCGCCGACGATGTCCCGAGGTCGAGCTGGTCGCGCGACGACAAGCGCGCTCAGGCCGAGGCCAGCGAGAAGGTCGACGCTCTCGACGCCCGAATTCCGAAGGTGACCTTCGAGGTCGAAGGGAAGATCGAGGGGCTCGAAATCACGGTAGGCGATCTGACGGTCGAGGATCCGAGCACCGGAGCGCCGGTGCCTCCCGACGTGAAGGTGAAGCTCACGATCGAAGCGCCGGGGTACGAGCCCATCGAAGACACACTCGTGATGAGCGAGCGGCAGAGGCGCCGCTATCCGATTCATCTCGTCAAGATCGGCGGCGCCAAGAGAAAGCCGAAGCCGCAAGCCGATGGTGATCATCCGACGACCTGGATGGGTGCGCGGTTTCGCGGTCAGCTCGTTCCCAAGTTCTGGATGAACCTCGTAGCCGACGGCGGGACGACGGCTGTCGCGCCGGGCGTCGAGCTGACGCTCACGAAGCGGCTCGGCGATTGGGATCTGGTGCCCTCGTTCGGCTTCACGAGCTACCGACTCGGTCCGACTCCGTTCAAGCCGCACGGGACTCCGAACACCGAATGGGAGATCGTCGAGGACAACCTCGCCGGGCTCGAGCTGAAGCTCGACGTGCTCTACCGCGTCGCGCTCGACCACGATGGCGACGTGAGCCTGCGAATCGGCGGAGGTGTCGGCTTCGGCGCGATGCCATTCGGCAACCTGATTCGCACCCAGGCCTATCCCAAGGGCAATCCGAACGATCCAGCGAGCTACGTGAGATGCAGCGGTCCGAACAAGCCGGCGGGAACATTTCGCTACTGCAATCAGCTCGACAAAGACGCCAAGCGCTACGGCCAGGCCGACAAAGCGTGGGGCGACGGCGGAGCGAGACCGATCATCTACCCGTGGCTGACCTTGCCCGAAGTGGGGCTCGAGTGGGACGTCGCGCGATGGGTGGCGATCGACCTGGAGGTCGGCGTCACGCTCACGGGATTTCTCTCGGGAGCCGGCGTGCGCTTCGGTCTTTAGACCGGCGTCGCGCATTGACGAGCGCGAGCGCCACGACCAAGAGCGGGCCAACCCATCCGCCGTGCGTCGAGGGCGCAGCCGAGCACGAGCCTTCGGTCTGCGCGCCTTTACACTCGGGAGAGAAGCCGTGGCGCGGCAGCGGATTGCACGATGCGTCGACCTTCGCGCTCGGCGGATACACCGTGCAAATTCCGGTCGTGTCGTCGAGGATCGGTTGGCGGAGCTCGAGGTTGCCGCTCTCGTAGACGGGCCGCATCGTCGCGCTCGGATCCATGCTGTGTGCCAGTCCGAGGAAGTGGCCGGCCTCGTGGGTGAGCACGCTCTGGAGGTCGTAGTCGACCTCGGTGTCGTTCGTGGTCAAATGGAACTCCGCGGCGTTGATTTCCATGTCGGCGTCGAGGAGCTCGCCCGTGTCGGGATCAAACGTCGTGGTCGTCAGAGCGATGTCGTGGCCAGCGCTCGGCGGGTGGGGCCAAGACGTCTCACGGACCATGATCACGTTCGCGTTGCCCGCGTCGCTGTTGTACTCGACCCTGTTGCACGTGACCTCGCCGAGGTCTTGGACGACGAAGCCCGGGCCATCGCCGCCGCCGCAGTCGAGGCTGGCCCATGCCGAAAAAGCGGTTCGAGTGATCGCGTCGAGCTCGGCCGTCGAGATCACGTTCACGCCGTCGCGCTGGATGCTGAAGCCGACGCATCCCGCCTTCCAGCGAAGGGGGAAACACCCGGGATCGAGCTCGGCGCCGTCACATGACTCGGAGCTTCCGTCGCGACACGCGGTGGAGAAGCAATAGGCCGCGGCCTCGCGCGGGAAGGTGAGGCCAGCCAACAAGAGCGCCACCGCGAACGCGCGTTGCATCGCCTCGGATCCTATCGCTCCTCGGTGGGCCCGGGCGCGGCTTTCTCGGAGAGGTCGGTCTCGCGCGCGGCGGCCCGCCGATTCACGGGCCGCGTCGCGGTCGAGTCGGCGACTCAGAGCGCGACAGGCTTGTTGAGCTTCTTCGAGAGCACCGCGGCAATCGTGGGTCGAAGGTGCTCGCCCGTCTTCGTCGCGACCCAAGCGCCGTCGGCGCTCGGATCGAAATGCCAAGCGGTTCGGTCGGCGGCCATCCAAATCTGCCGGGCCGCGCGGTGACTGTTGATGATGAACTTCACTCCGTCGGCGAACTCGAGCGAGAGGATGCCCATCTGAAGCTCGACCTCGACGTCGAGGCCGAGTGCGCTGATGGCGTCTTCGAGCTGGTGGAGCGTGGCGTCGGCTGCTTTCTCGAACGCTCGCTCTTTCTCTGCCGTCGACTCCATGGGCGGGTCATAACGCAGGAAGAGACCGCCGGGTAGCTCCCAAGCGGTCTCTTCTCGAAGAACGCGGATCGAGCCGGGCTCGGGTCTACTTGTCTTTCTCGAAGACGCCGAGCTTGAATTTCTCGGACTTGGAATCGGTCTTCACTTGGATGTGGAACATCCCGGCCTTCTCGGGACAATGGCCGAACGTGGCCTTCTTGCCGGTCGACTTCTGCTGCCCGATGCGCTTCTCGCTGCCGTCCCAGAGGTAGATGTAGAAGTCGTCGATGTCGTCACCACCGGCGCCGATGAGCCAATAACACTTG
>JAYUUB010000114.1:0-91665 GCA_043755175.1 Polyangiaceae bacterium
AACCTCTTGGGCGAGGTCTTCGGCCTCCTCGCGTCGACCGAGCATGCGGAAGACGAGGGCGAAGACCCGACGCTCGTAGGTGATGACGAGCAAATTGAACGCGGTCTCGTCACGGGCGACGAGCCGCGCCACGAACTCCGCTTCGTTGTCTTCGATCCCGGCCAACCGTGGCAGTCCTTCCGAGGCCTACCGTACGGAAAGGCCCGGTCGACGGGAAGGGCTCGTGGGCCTTCTCTTCGCTTCTCGTGGCGGAGGGGTCGCGATCGCGGCCACTTCGACGCTCTGGGTACCTCTAGTTGAACATCGATGTCAGCAGATCGAGCGTCGCAGTGACGCCGACGAAGGCGCCGAAGCTGTCGGCATCGAAGCGCTTGTCGACCGGGAGGTCGCCTGGAACCGTCCACGCCCGACCGGCCTTCACGTTGACCTCGTTCGGTACCTTCTCCGACAGAAAGACGTCGGCGCCTCCGACGACTCCGAGACTGTGGATCGGGCTTATCTGGAGCCCGAGCCGCGCGCCTTGGTCGAGACGCGTCGGGTCGATCGCGATGACTGGCGCGAACATGTTGCAGAGCTTCCAATCGCGCGGGTTGGCTTCGCACACGTAGACACCGAGCGTGATGAGCGGCCTAAAACCAGCGAAATGGTCGGCCAGCTCGACGTACTTCTCGCTGCCGCCACCTGCAATCGGTCTGTCTTTGAGACTGAGCTTCTCAAGCCGCAGCCGAGCTGCGGCACGAAGGCCACTGGAGAAGCGATCGTTCGCGCAGCTCGAGAAGGCTCGTAAGGAGGCGCTCGTCAGGAAGCGCCACGAGAAAAAATTTGGTACCGAAGGTCGGGGTCGAACCGACACACCATTTCTGGTAGCGGATTTTGAATCCGCCGCGTCTGCCATTCCGCCACTTCGGCAAGTGTCCGGCGCGATCGCCGAGACGCGTGGAATCTAGCGAAGGACGGCCTCTCTTGGCAACGTCTGACCGATGTCGCGACGCAGTTGTTTTCCTTCGAACCGAATCGCGTCGGCGGCGCGGTAGGCCACGACACGCGCTTCTTCGAAGGTTTGTGCCGATGCAGTGACCGCGAAGACCCGTCCGCCGGCGACTTCGAGGGTCTGGTCGACCCGTCGGGTGCCGGCGTGGTGGACGACCGCCCCGGTCGCGTTCGCTTCTTCGAGACCGCGAATCGGTGCCCCCGTCGAGGGTGCCTGGGGATATCCGCCGGCCGCGAGGATCACCACGACTGCATGGCGATCGCGACGAATGCGCACCAACGACGGCTCGAGCGCGCCTCGTGCGGCCGATGCGAGCAGACCGCCGACGTCTCCCTCGAGCAGCTCCATGAGCGCTTCGCACTCCGGATCGCCGAACCGGACGTTGTGCTCGAGGAGCATGGGCGTGCCCTCGGCAGTGATCATGACGCCCGCGAACAAGACTCCCCGAAACGGGTGACCTTCGGCGCGCATCCCCGCGAGCGTGGGGGCGATCGCTTCTCGCTCGATGCGGGCGAGAAGGTCGGGGCCGACGTCGGACGCAGGACAGACGACGCCCATGCCGCCGGTGTTGGGGCCGCGATCGCCGTCGAAGATCCGCTTGTGATCGCGTGCCGGCGGAAGCAGGAGCCACCGTTCTCCGTCGCAGATGGCATGGATGCTCACCTCGCGGCCCACGAGGCATTCTTCGAGGACCACTTGAGAGCCCGCCTCGCCGAACACCCGATCGACGAGCATGGCGCGCGCCGCCTCGAGCGCCTCGTCACGACTCTGTGCGACGACGACACCCTTTCCTGCACATAGGCCATTGGCCTTGACGACGAGCGGCGCCCCGCGCGCGTCGATTTCGGCGCGTGCCTGATCGAGGCTCGTCACCGTGCGATGGCGTGCCGTCGGGATGGCGTGGCGAACGGCGAACTCCTTCAAGAACGCCTTCGAGCCTTCGAGCCGCGCTGCAGCTCGCGTCGGGCCGAAGGCGAGGATTTTTCGCTCGGTGAGCAGGTCGACGATGCCGTCACAAAGAGGCGCCTCGGGCCCGACGACCACGAGATCGACGCTCTCTCGCTCGGCCAGATCGACGATTGCCTGGTGGTCTCCGAGGTCGATGGATACGCGACGGATCCGAGGCTCCTGCGCGCTCTCGGTCCCGCCGTTTCCTGGAGCGACGATGACCTCGGGCGACGATGGCGAGCGCGCGATGGCCCGCGCGAGCGCGTGCTCACGGCCACCCGATCCGAGGACGAGGACGCGACGAAGCAGGGCGTTCACCGACCGGTCTTACCAGCCCGAACAGGCGACGCCCAGAGACCTTTGCCCGGAGCTCTTCCGACCGCGACCGCGACCGTGTACGAGACGGGCATGTCGGCACGAGCCTCTTGGGACGAATACTTCATGCGGATCGCCGAGCAAGTCGCGACCCGCGCCACCTGCGATCGCAAGCACGTCGGCGCAGTCATCATGCGCGACAAGTCGATTCTCGCGACCGGTTACAACGGATCGATTCGCGGGCTTTCGCACTGCGACGAAGAGGGCCATCTCATGGAAGACGGTCACTGCGTTCGCACGATTCACGCCGAAGCGAACGCCGTCATCCAGGCAGCTCGCAACGGCGTGCGCATCGATCAGGCGACGATCTACGTGACGGCGTCGCCTTGCTGGAACTGCTTCAAGATGATCGCGAACAGCGGGATCGTGCGTATCGTCTACGGCGAGTTCTACCGAGACGAGCGGATCTTCCAGATTGCCGAGAAGCTCGACATCGCGCTCACCATGCTCGAAGCCCGCAAAGAAGCCTGACTCTTGAAATCCGTACCAACGCGTCGAGGTCGGGTCGTTCACGAGCCCGTCAGCCAGTGTCGCCGACGAAGCTCACACGTGCACCCGAATCGCGCGCGACGATTTCGCCGAGAACCCAAGCCTCTTCGTGTGCTGCACGGAGCGCATCGAGAGCGCGCGATTCGGCTGCGCGATCGACGATCACGCACAGGCCGACGCCGAGGTTGAAGGTTCGACGCATCTCACTCTCGTCGACCGGTCCGCCTTGCGCGATGGCGCGGAAGATCGCCGGCCTCACGTAGCTGACGAGATCGAGATGCGCGCCGAGCCCCTCGGGCAGCACGCGCGGAAGGTTCTCGGGGAGCCCACCGCCGGTGATGTGCGAGAGGCCGCGCAGATCGTCACCTAGCTCGGCCACCAGCGCTTGCACGGTGCGGGCGTAGATCTTGGTGGGAACGAGGAGCGCGTCGCCGACGAGTCGCCCGTCTCCAGGAAGGATGTCGGACATCGAGAGACCGAGCGACCCTTCGATGACGCGGCGGGCGAGCGAATAGCCGTTCGAATGCAGGCCGCTCGAAGCGACCCCGATCACCACGTCGCCTGGTTTCGCGCGCTTTCCGTCGAGGATCTTCTTGCGATCGACGACGCCGACGGCGAAGCCCGCGAGATCGTATTCGCCATCGGCGTACATGCCGGGTAGCTCGGCGGTCTCACCGCCGAGGAGGGCGCAGCCCGCGAGCTTGCACCCGTCGGCGATGCCGCGAATGACCGCCTCGCCGACGTCGATGTCGAGCTTACCCGTGCCGAAGTAGTCGAGAAAAAAGAGCGGGCGAGCCCCGCAAGTCACGATGTCGTTCACGCACATCGCGACCAAGTCGATTCCGACCGTGTCGTGGACCTGCGTCGCGAACGCCACCTTGAGCTTGGTGCCGACACCGTCGGTGCCGCTGACGAGGATGGGCTCGGCGAGCCCCGAAGGAATGGCACACAGACCCGCGAAGCCGCCGATGTCGGTGAGCACCTCGGGGATGCGCGTCGGCTTCGCCAAGCGAGCAATGCGCGATACGAGGGCGTTGCCGGCATCGATGTCGACGCCAGCGTCGCGGTATGTGATGGCCATGCCGAAGCGCATGTCACACG
Source organism: Polyangiaceae bacterium (assembly GCA_043755175.1). Lineage (GTDB taxonomy): Bacteria > Myxococcota_A > Polyangia > Polyangiales > Polyangiaceae > CAYYKK01. Next base: position 3,905 of record JAYUUB010000114.1, read on the forward strand.
CCGAGCCCGAAGAAAAGCCCAAGGTGACGATCATCGTCGCCGCCGCGGTCCTCATCGAGGGGGGGCGGGTGCTCCTCACGCAGCGAAAGCGAGGGTCCCATCTCGAAGGCTCATGGGAGTTTCCCGGCGGGAAAGTGGAGCCCGGAGAAGATCCGCGTGACGCGTTGGTGCGTGAGCTCGCAGAAGAAGTCGGCATCCGAGCCTTCGTCGACGCTCCGCTCGAAGTGACGTTCTTTCGTTACCCAGGGAAAGACGTGTTGCTGCTTTTCTTCGAGACGCGACGCGCCGAGGGCTCGCCCGATCCGAGCGCGATCGACGTGGCCGCTGTGCGCTTCGCTTCGAAGAGCGAGCTCGTCGACGCAGAGTTTCCGCCGGCCGACATCGCCGTTCTCCGACGCGTGAGAGCGATGCTGCCGTAAAGAAGCTCCTCGAGCGACTCGAGCGACTCGAGCGAACGGCGACGGAGCGCGTTCGAGCGCGCCAGTCGGCCCGTCACTTCTTCGGCTTGGGATTGTCGCTCTTCGGCTCGGCCTTCTTCGGCGGCGCGGCATTCTTCGGAGGGTCGGCCTTCGTCGCAGTCTCGGTCTTCTTGGGCTGCGTCTTCAGCTTGCCGCGGACATAAGGAACGGAGAGCCCACCCTGCTTGAGCGTGAACCCGAGCGCCGTCTTGCTGGGCTTCTTCGCGCCGAAGTCGGGCGTGATCTCGACGCCTGCCGTCGTGCTGAAGAGCGCGCCTTCGGGAGAGCGGCGAAAGGTCAGCGCTCCCTGCCCCGACGGCTTGCCCGAAAGGCTGCCGCCTTCGAACGCGATCGTGAAGCCTTCGATCGAAGCGACGATCTCGGGCTTTCCGAGCTTCTTTTCAAGCTCGGCTTGGGTCTCTTTCGTGATGACGTAGTCGCCCGTGATCGACTTCGCATACGCCTCGTCGATCGGAGCCGATGCCCGCTCGACGACGGGAGGCACGGTGGATCCACCGAGCGCCATCTTCAGCACGTCGCGCCCCGCGGTCGTGGCGTCGAAGTCGAAGAGGTTCGAGAGAAAGATCAGCGAGAGGTCTTTTTCGGGCGCCCGCGCGAAGAACGAGCCGTAGCCGTCGATCGCTCCGTTGTGCCACGTGACCTTGGTTCCTTCGACGCTCGTGGCGATCCAGCCCATGGCGTAGCTCTCGAGGTTGGGCGTGAACATCCGGGTCTTCTCAGCCTCGGACAGGACGCTCGTGCCGGCGAGCGCGCGATCCCATTGGAGCAGGTCTTTCGCGCTCGAGACGAGGAAGCCCGCGCCGAGCGGAAGAGCGCTCGAGACGATCGCCGCCGGAACGAGCGTATCGCCCGGCCCGCGGGTGTAACCCACTGCGGAATCACCGCCGGTCGCGACGCTCGACGTGGCCTTCATCCCGGCGGGGGTGAGCACCTTCGTCGTCAGGTAGGTCTCGAAAGGCTGCTTGGATGCGCGCTCGACGACGATTGAAAGAAGGTAGTAGTTCGAGTTCGAATACTCCCACTTCGATCCGGGAGTGAAGCTCGGCGGGTGCTTTCCGAACCATCCGATGACGTCGGCCTCGGGGACCTGCTCGGTCTTTCGCGCGAGGAAGGCGGGATCGTCGGTGAAGCTCGGCGCCCCCGCTGTTTGCTGCAACAGCATCTGAATCGTGACTGACTTGTAGCTCTCTGGCAGCTCGGGGACGTACGTGCGGACGCTCTCGTCGAGCTTCACCGAACCGGCATCGACGAGCGTGAGCGTGGCGGCGGCAGTGAATTGCTTCGTGAGCGAGCCGATTCGGTAGCGTGTCGTGAGGCTCGCGGCCGTGCCCTTCTGTCGATCGGCTTTGCCGTAGGTTCGAACGAGAAGCGGCTCGCCGTGGACGGCCACGACGAGGACCCCGGAGGGCGCGTGCGCCTCTCCCAACTTGGCGCCGTATCCGGCCATGTACGCATCGACGGCGGCACCCAAAGTGTCGACCGAGCCGAATGGAAGTGGAGAAGGTGCGGGCGCGGTCACAGCCGAGGCCGTCGCCAAGGGATAAGGCCGAGGAGCTTCGTACTCGGGCGGCAGCCCACCCGGGAGCGGCGCGGGAGCCGCGGAGCAGCCGACGACGAAGAAGAGACCGAGAGCCGAGAGCCGAGCCGGCGTGCGAAACATGGGCCCGGTGTAGATGGTCGGACCATGGACCTCAAGCACCACGAGTCTGGAAAGGCCTCGGGAGGAACGGAGCGAGGTCGACCGGCGGAGGCTTCCCCTCGATCACTTGCGCGACGATTTCGGCCGTGATGGGCGATAGGAGAATGCCATTTCGGTAGTGCCCCGTAGCGAGCACGAGCCCCTCGACCGAGGCCGATCCGAGGATGGGCAGCTCGTCCTCGGTATGCGGTCGAAAGCTCGACCATGCCCGACCGAGCTCGGCGGTCTCGAGCGAGGGCACGAGATCGATCGCAGAACGGAGGAGCTTGGAGACGGCACCTGCTGTGACGCCGCGCTCGTAGCCGACGAACTCGAGGGTCGAGCCGATGAGGAGACGTCCATCGTCGCGCGGGCTGAGGTAGGCGCCTGGACCCCAAACGACGCGACCGAGCGGGGGCATCTGCAACAACAGCTCGACGATCTGGCCCCGCGCAGGGACGACGACGCCAGGCTCGAGCGAAGCGCCTTCGATGAGCCCACTCCAACTCCCAGCCGCGACCACGACGTGGCCTCCGAGGACGCTTGAGCCACTGTCGAGCTCGACGCCGACAGCGCGCCTTTCTTCGACGATGACCCGCCGCACCATGGCGCCGCTCGCGAACCTCGCCCCCATCCGCTCGGCAGCGATCCGCAGCGCGCGGAGATACTTGGGGGGATCGACGCGGCCGTCGTCTTCGAAGTGCACGGCACCGGCGAGCGTGGGCGCGAGCCCCGGCTCGGCGTCGCGGGCGGCGCGCGCATCGAGGAGGGTCGCTCGTAGCCCGGCCTTTCTTTGCCAAAGAACGACCGCTTCGAGCGCCGATACCCGCGCTTCGGACAGCTCGGCGCGAAGGATGCCACAGCGCCTGTACTCCACGTCGATCCCCGTGACCTCACGAAGCCGCTCTGCGAGCTCGGCGAACCGAGCGCGACTCGCCAGCGACAGATCAAAGAACGGCCCTGGTGCCTGCGCTTCGACCTGCGCTCCCAGCATTCCAGCCGCAGCGCTCGACGCCTCGGCCCCGGGCACACTCCGCTCGAGGACGACGACGCCGCAACGGCGGCGGGCAAGCTCGAGAGCGATCGCGCATCCCATTACGCCGCCACCGATGATGACGACGTCGGGGCTTCGGAGCTCGCTCACGCACCACCCTCGACGATCATCTCGTCGTGCTCGGAGCCCGAGACGAGGAACGTGCAACCCGTCGCAGTTCGAATCTCGGGGTGCTCGCTCGACGGCTCTGCACGTGTGTACTCACCGGCATGCATCTCGAGGGCCCCGATCGTCGCCGAGCCCGTCACGAGGAACATCTCTTCGAGGGCGAGGTGCTTTCGAGCCGGGAAGGTCGATCCGGGCATGAGTCGCACGAGGGCAGTGTAGTCCCCCGTTTGGGCGTTGTGATACAAGAGTTTCAGAGTTGCACCTGATGCGACCGGATGATTCTGCCAGTCGGTGCAATCGGGCCTCACCAGCGTGATGCCCGTGGCGATCTGAGCGCTGACTTCGCGTGCCGCTGGCATTTCCATCGGTGCCAGCCGCGGAAACACGGGATCGGAGAGTCGAAACGCCGCGTCGGCGCGCTGCTTTTCTTCTTCGACGGCGCGTCGCTTCGACGATGAGATCGACGTGCTCAAACCGTCGAGCCCATCGCCGCGGGAGTTGCCGATCGCGCGAATGGGAACCCGCGGATGATCTGCCGCTGGGAGGGCCGACTGGGTGCGCGTGAACGGCTGCGGATGCGTCGGTGTCTCGCATCGCGGCGGCGGGACCCCGGGTGGACGCAGCGAGAGCGGACGCGCGGGCGGCTCGACACGAGGAGCACTTCGCGGCGGCAGCTCGGGCGCGACGTCGAGCGCCTCGTCTTCGCTCGACGCGTCGGCCGAAGGGAGCATCGCGGTCGGGAGCGGCGGCTTGGTAGGCCGTCGCGACGGGGGCGGACGCCGTGTCGGTGCCGTCGATCGTGCGGTGACCGGCGCGCTCGACGACTGCATGGGGCTCGGTGTCGGCCCGCGGCTCATCGGGAGACGCGGCGGTGCCGGACGCTGTTCTTCGAGCCGAGCATCGGATTTGCCCCTCGGCTCGCTGCTGGGTCCGCTGCCACCGAATCCTGCGTCGGATCGACTTCGAAAGCCGGAAGGTAGGGGCGGAGGTGGAGCGGTTCTTCTCTCTTGGCGATCGAGCTCGGCGCTTCGGTTGCGCTGGGGCAAGGCGTCACGACGAAGCGCCGCGTCCCCGAGGGGCGTGTCGCGATCGTCGCGTCGGGTGCTCGATGACGAGCGGCTCGCGCTGCCATGCGACGAAGGCGCGCTCGAAAATCGTGCGGTCGAAAGCGGACTCGAAACGGGGGGGCCCGAGGACCGCATCGGTGGAGCGAGCGAAGGGCTTCGTGAAGGACCGTTGGGTCCGTTCACGCCCTCGATGAGCTCCATCACACGAGCCAGCATCTCGCGGCGAGCGTCGGGCGGCGGTGGAATGGCGCCCCATCGCATGGTGACGCTCTTCAGCCTCTTCGCCTCGACGAGCGCTGCGCGTACCTCTGCGGTCGCATCGGTGTTGGCCAAGCGGTAGATCAGATCGTCGAGGATCTTCTCGACTTGCATGCTTCCGCCCGCGACGCTCATGTGCTCGTGCTGCGCTCGCTCCCAGTCGCGCGCCCGCGACCGGCGCTGCTCGGGCCGGCGCTGCTCGGGCCGGCGCTGCTCGGATCGCCCGGCCGCGCGCCATTCGGATCGCCCGGCTCATCGAGAGCGTCGTCGGGCGGAGAACCCGGTGCGGGTCCCGAGGAGCCATCGCGAACGCGGCCCAAGAGACGCGCGATTCCGAGAACGTTCCATGCGGCGAATCCGGTCAACAGCGCGACGAGAAGAAGGGCCCAGCGCGACGCACGGGGCGAGGTCGAATCGATCAGGATCCATGCGTCTGCGGCGATGTCGGTCTTCGCCTTGTCCCGCACCTCGCCCGGCAACATCGCGTGGCGGAGACCTGCGTCGCTCATGGGGACGAGGCGACCTGCGAACGAGCTCGGCGGAATGAAGCGTGGGCCTTCGAAGCCTTCGGGGACACGGATCTCGACCCAGAGCTTCTCGTTGCCAGCGACGGGCGCGAGACGAAACGAGTCGCCTTCGGCGGCCCGTCCGTAGCGAATGGCACCGCTCGCTCCGAGCAACGCGCTGCCGCGAACGTAGCGGTTCGCGAGATCGGCCGACGGGGCGAGCTGCGATAGATCACCGAGCTCGGTCGGTTGTCCGGCGCTCACGGCGTATCGCGCCTCGCCTCGCAACGACCACCCGAGCGCGATCGTCGCCAGAGCCGTGACCGTCATCACGACGATCGTAACCGTGCGCTCACGCTTGGGGGGCGAGGGAAGAGCGAGGAGCTCGGGATCGTCCCCGAGGTCCATGGCTAGGGTTTGGTGCTCGGTCGATTCCACGCGCGCGGGTCACTATACCGCAAGCCCGAGGTCTGGGGCGGTCACTCCCGAAATCGGCGAAGACTTAACGTTCGGCCGGCGACGGCGACCGCTCGCATGTCCAGCGGTGGGTCGATGGAACGAAGCGTCGAAACGAGTAGTTCGACGCTCGGAGACGCTCGGCCCGAGCCGTGTCGTCCATCACGGGCTTGCCCCTTTGCGCGGGGTTGCCTAGCCTCTCCGACAATGGCTGCCTCTCCCAAGACAATCGTGTGCCCTGCGTGCAGCTTCAAGAATGCGGGGACGGCGACGCGATGCTCTTCCTGTGGGGCTTCGCTCGATGCCAGCCCGAAGTCGAAAGCCGACACGTCTCGCGCGAAAGCGATGCAGCAGACTGGCTTCAGCTTTCTCTGGTGGGGGATCGCCCTCCTGGTGCTCGGTATCCTCACGGCCGCGCTCGTCATCGGCCTTCCGAAGGTCGTGAGCGTCCTCGACTTCGAAGGATCGAACGGCATGCTCGTTTCGATCCCGGTCTGGTTCGTCGGCGGCCTCCTCATCGGGATGATCTCGCCAGGCCGCACCTTCATCGAGCCGGTCATCGCGGCGCTCGCCGTCGCCATCCCCACGGTCGCGTTTCTCGCATCGACGCAGACGGTTCGGAAGATGCCGCTCTTCATGTACATCATCATGGCGGGCGTCGGCGTGATGTTCACGCTCATCGGAGCCTATCTAGGCGAGCGGATCCAAATGGGACCGCCGCCGAAGCCGGTCGAGTGACGGCCGACGTGGGCGCTCGACCCGGGCGCCGAAAGCCTCCATTCCGACGTACGCTTCGACGAGCGAGCGGCGACGGCCGAGTGGGATCGCTGCTTCTTCCGATGATCGTGCTTACAGCGATCGGCGCCGCTGCCTGTGGTCTGAGCGAGGAGACGCGGGAGCGAAGCCGCATCGTGGCGGCAGTGGAGGCCCTCCGCAACGCGCCCGCCAGCGACAACACAGGGCGCATCGGCCTCGCCGAGAAGCTCGCGAACGAGCCCGCGCACGCTCCAAAGGCGGTCCACGCTCGCGACGTCTGCGCGAAAGCCTACCGCCTCCTTGCAGAGTCCAATTTGGCCGAAGAAGCAGCGGAGCGGGCGATCGAAACCCCCGAAGCGGGCCAGGCTACCCGTGGGCTCACGGCCCTCGTCGAGGCTCAGAAGAAGCTCGACGCGTCTCGGTCCGAAATGGCCGCCTGCAGCGAAGCCAACACGGCTCTCGTCCTCGAGAGGTAGCTGCTCCTCGGACTGGATCGGGGCACGGCAACACGGCGCTTCGAGCGGCGACGCGAGTTGGGCCGATGCCCTCTCCCCTACGCTTGGCCGCGGTGCTAAGACCGTCGTCCCATGTTCGACACGATCGCCAAAGGATTTCGGCAGGCGAAAAACCGCCTCGCAGGGCTCACCGAGCTCACCGATCAGAACATCGACGCCGCGCTCCGCGAGGTCAGGCTGAGCCTGCTCGAAGCCGACGTCGAGATCGGCGTGGTGAAGTCTTTCCTCGCGCACGTGAAAGAGAAGGCGATCGGGCAGACGCACCAAAGCCGCGTGAAGGCCGAAGGCCAAGCGATGCAGGTCGGTGCGGCCGAGATCTTCATCAAGCTCTGTCACGACGAGCTCGTGACGTTGATGAACTTCACGGGCGAAGCCATCAAGTGGTCCAAAGAAGGGCCCACCGGCGTGATGATGGTCGGTCTTCAAGGCTCCGGTAAGACCACGAGCTCGGCGAAATTCGCGCGCTACCTCGAGAAGCAAGGCAAGAAGCCGCTCCTCGTCGCCGCCGACATGCAGCGTCCGGCCGCCGTCGAGCAGCTCAAGGTGCTCGGCCAACAGATCAAGATCCCGGTCTTCAACATCCCGGACGGAAGCCCCGTCGAGATCTGCGCCGCCGCCGTCGCCGAAGCGAAGAAGCTCGGGCGTGACGTCATCATCTACGACACGGCGGGTCGCCTCGCGATTGACGAGCTTCTCATGCAAGAGCTCGCCGAAATCAAATCGAAGACCGAGCCCGACAACATCTATCTCGTCGTCGACTCGATGATCGGCCAAGACGCCGTGAAGACGGCGCGGAGCTTCAACGAGCGTCTCGGGATCTCGGGCGTCATTCTCACCAAGCTCGACGGCGACGCGCGCGGTGGCGCCGCGCTCAGCGTGAAAGAAGCGACCGGCGCGCCCGTCCTCTTCACCGGCATCGGCGAGACCACCGACAAGTTCGAAGAGTTCCGCGCCGAAGGCATGGCCAGCCGCATCCTCGGCATGGGCGACGTCGTCGGCCTCATGCACGACTTCGAGCAGGTCGTCGACCAGAAGAAGGCCGAGCGCGACGCCGAGCGAATGCTCTCGGGCGAGTTCACGCTCGAAGACTTCCTCGAGCACATCCGCATGATCCAGAAGATGGGATCGCTCAAAGATCTCGTCGACAAGCTCCCCCTCGGCGGCATGTTCCCGGGCGGCCTCCCGGCCGACGTGAACCTCGACGATCGCGAGCTCGTGAAGATCGAGGCGATGATTCAGTCGATGACGCGCTTCGAGCGCAACGATCCCTACTGTCTTATCCGCGAGCCGAAGCGCGCAGAGCGCATCGCCAAGGGCTCGGGTCGCAAGGTCGAAGAGGTGAGCGAGCTCATCCAGAAGTTCGTGTTCATGCGCCAGATGATGACCGGCCTGGGTCAGAACATGGGCATGCTCGGCAAGATCCCCGGCTTCAAGCAGATGGGGATGGCCCGCAACATGAAGAAGATGATGCAGGGCGGCGGCGGAATGCCTGGGATGCCCGGCGGATTTCCCGGCATGCCCGGTGGATTCCCCGGCATGCCCGGCATGGGCATGCCCGGCGGATTCCCCGGGATGGGCGGCTTTCCGGGGATGCCCGGAATGGGCATGCCCGCCATGGGCGGCGGCGCCGAGTCGATGACCAAGATGAAGGTGCTCTCGCAAGCAGAGCGCAACGCGAAGAAGTCGCAGCGCAAGCGTGAGCGCGACGCGCGCAAGAAGGGTCGCAAATGACGGCTGGCCTGGGGAGACGCTGGTTTCCTCGAGGCTCGCCCACCCTCTCTGCATCCGAGCAGGCGCGTGAACAGAGTCGATGCATTCGCATCGCGCTCACTTTCGCATCTTGTATGCTGTTGCCTCCTTCAGGCGGTTGCAAACCGGGCGCGAACAAGGAGGTCGTCGCGTCGGCGACGGCCGAGACTGCGCTCGATCCGCGCTTCGACGCCGACATGATTCCTTCGCTCGAAGCGCCTCACTTCTCGAAGACCGAGACGGGCGGCATCGTCATCGATGGAAAGCTCGACGAGCCGCTCTGGAAGAAAGCCGCACGCACCGGACCGTTCGTCGACGTCGGCTCGGGCAAGGTGAGGCGCGATCTGCCGATCACGAGCGAGGCGCGCGTCTTTTACGACGACGCCTTCTTCTACGTGGCCTTCGAGGTCCAAGACGCGACGATCCACGGCGGGTTTCCGACCGACGCGCTCGATCCCCACCTCTGGGAACGCGACACGGTGGAGATCATGCTCGATCCCGACGGCGACGGCGACAACAAGGACTACTACGAGATCCAGGTGAACCCGCAGAACCTCGTCTTCGACTCGCACTTCGACGACTACAACCTTCCGCGCGGCGGTCCTGCGGGGCCGTTTGGTCACCAGGAATGGAAGAGCGGCATCGTCAGCAGCGTGAAGCTCACAGGGACGATGGATGACGATTCCGATCGCGACAACAGCTACTCGGTCGAAGCGAAGATCCCCTGGGCGGCGTTTCACCAGACCGCCACTCAGGCGCCGTTGGGCAAGACGTGGCGCGTGAACTTCTACGCGATGAAAGACAACGGCGGCGTGGGTTGGTCACCCATCTTGGGGCAGGGTAACTTTCACAAGGCCTCTCGCTTCGGTCGCCTGCGTTTCGCCGGTAGCGACTGAAGCGTCGATCCGACCGATCGACGCTTCGAGTGGGGTTGTCGCCGCCGCCCGATGAAACGTACGGTTGGGGGCCATGCGCCTCACTCGTCGCTGTCGCCCGCTGCTTCGCATTCCTCGTCCCGCGATCTTCGTCGCCGTCGGCGCCCTCTTCGTCGGTTGTGGTGGAGGAGAGACCCAAGCGCCGCCGCCGCGAAATCAGCTTCTGTCGGCGGCGCAGTGCAAGACTTGTGCGGTGAGCGCTGGGACGATGACGTGTTGGGGTCAGCTCGACCCCAAGCCGGCGCTGCCCAGCACGCCGGTGAAGGTGGCACTTCCTGGGCCCGTCACGCTGATCGCGGTGGGCACCGAGCATTCGTGCGCGCTCCTCACCGAGGGTCAAGGGCTCTATTGTTGGGGGCAGAACGACGTCGGACAGCTCGGTGTGCCTGCGGCGGCCGATCCGATGAAGCCGGTCACGGTGCCGGTGAAGAGCGGGTTTTCACCGCAAGCCTCGGCGGTCGTCGTGGGTCTCGGATTCACGTGCGTGCTCGATTCGACCGGTCTCGTGAAGTGCGCTGGCGGAAGGCTCCAAGGCACGCTCGGCAACGGACAAGACGTGAAGAGCGACATCCCGCTCGGGGTCCCCTCGCTCGCGACCGTCGCGGCGCTCGCCGGCGGCCAAGGCCATGCGTGTGCGCTCGACAAAGACGGAGTCGTCGCTTGCTGGGGCCAAAACAAGGCTGGTCAATGCGGCGTGAAAGCGAGCGGCAGTGAAGAGTTCGCCGTCCACGTCGCCGTGCCCGCGGCAGACGCGCTCTGGTCGGGCTCCGACATCACTTGCGCCCATACGAAGCAAGGCGAGACCTATTGTTGGGGCGACAACAGCCATGATCTTTCGGGCGACGCGACCATGGATCAAGCGCCGCACCAAGTCGCTCTCGACAAGTATTCGATGCTCGCGCTCGGCCAGACACGCGCGTGCGGTGTCGACGGCAGCGGAGCCGTCGAGTGCTGGGGATCCGAGATCGCGACCAAACCGATGAACCTTCTGCCGCCGGCGAAGGTCGATGGGATCACGAGCCCCAACGCGATCGCCGCCGGTGGCGACCACCACTGCGCTTGGAGCGGTGGTCGCGTCTACTGCTGGGGTCAGAACGACTGCGGGCAGCTCGGGATCGGTGGCTCCTGGCAGTTCAACCCGACCGTGGTTCCGTTCTGAGCGCCGTCAGGTGACCGCGATGCCGATCTGCTTGCGCAGGCGCGAGCAACGATCGCCCGTGTAGAAGACGATCAGATCGTCGACGCGCGCGCCCACGTCAGAAGCGCCTTCGAGCTTCAGCATTCGCTCGGCTGCTCCGAGATCGTCGGAGAGGAGCAGTCCGGCGCGCGCCGTCGTGAAGTCGGCGGCGGTCGCCCAACGTTGGAGATTCGTGCGCCCGCCCTCTTCGACGAATCGGAGGAAGTGGCCACGGAGTCGGTCGAGCTGAGCCGGCTCGAGGAGCGGCTCGATCGCCTTCGCGATGGGCACCGCGCGCTGCTTCACGGCGGCAGCGAGAGGGAGCTGCGGCTGTCCGATCGTGAGCGCTGCGAGGAAGATGTCTTCGAGATCCTGAATCGACGGGAAGAGGAGGCGAACGAAGTGATCTTCGCGGAAGCTCGCGAGGTGGCGCGCTGCGACGAAGGCGAGCTCGGCCGGCCCGCGGCCCGAGAGCGCCGCCTTGCCGAGACGAGTCGACGGGGGAACGCCGGGCACCATGATCGCGAGCCCGTCCCAGGTCGGATCGGCGTAGAGCGGTGGGGAATTCATCCCGAGAATCGAGGCAGCCCAACCGAAGCATCGAATCGCCTGGACGGTCGAGGTCCGCGGATCTTGGAGACGCTCGGGATCGAGCTTGGGGAGCGCGTTCTGATGCCGGAGCGCGGCGACCCGACCGAGGAGAACCGGGCTCGTCACGACCGAGAAGATTTCACCGGTCAGCGTCTCTTCGTCGGGATGAAACAGCTCGCGCTTCCAAGCTTCGGGCGTCAGCGAGCTCGTCGGACGGATGAGGCCCTCGACGGTTCGCGGAGCCAAGAACGCGCGCTCGGCCTCGTTTCCGGCACCAAGGAAGGCGAGGACACGAGCGGCTCGGCAGGCTCTGTCGGGATCGTTCGCCTCGGTCGCCGCGAAGAGCGCGCGGAGGCTCTCGATGTCGCGCGCATCGTGGCGGATGCGCCGGTAGAGCTCTTCTGGATCGACCGAAACGGACGGCGCCGCCGTCAATCCCGAGAAATCGACCTCGACGGCGATGTGCGACCGGGCTTCGTCGAGCTCTGCAGTGAGAAGCTTCACCTCGGCTTCGAGCTCGAAGATTCGACGACGCAACGCTTTGACCTGCGGGTCGCCCTCGATCGCGAGGGGCCGCAGCGAAGTGGCCGGCGCTTCGACCTCGTGGTGCTCGACGGGGGCACGATGACGAACTTGCCACGCGGCGCTCAGCGCCTTCTCGAGGAGCAAGACGCGTTGCCGATCGAGCCCGAGCGCATCGGCAGCTTTGTTGAGCTGTGCACGCTCTTCGACGGTGATGATCCCGTCTTCGTAGGCGACAGCGAACAGCTCTTCGTATTGAGCTTCGAACTTTCCGAGCCTGACGTTGCCGGAGAGCTCGCCTTGTTCGAAGCTTTGGGCGTGAGAAAAGAGGGTATCGGTCATGGTGTTCCCCCGAAAAGAGCTTGAGCCGACAAGCTAACGGAAAGGCGCCACGCTCGTCGAGCCGTCCTGCGTCTTCGAGCGACGGGTCAGCCCGTAGCTTGTCGTTTGTCGCGTGGATGGTTTGCGAGAGACGGCGGCCGCCAGTACCATCTCGCCCTATGCGAATGACCATTGGTTGCGTCGCCCTCGGTCTCCTCATCGCGAGCGGGGCAGCCTGCAGCGAAGCCGCCAAACCCGATCAAGCTGGGTCGAGCGCCCCCACAGCGACGACGGCGGCAACTGCGACGACCTCGGCCAGCCCCGCGACTTCGGCCGCCCCGAGCGCGACGGCGACCGCGTCCACCGATGCCCCCTCCGCGTCGGCGCAGGCCTCGGCCCAGCCCAGCGCGAGCGGGGCGAAGATGGCACCGACCGGGGCTCCCGCGAGCTCTGCCAAAGCCGACACGACCGAGGTCAAGGGCGTGGAGAAGACTGGCGCCGCGTTCAGCGCCTACATGTCGAGCGCGAAGTCGTACAAAGCCGGCCAGCCGGGGACGGTCACGGCGATCGTGAACGCCCTCGGCGACTACCACGTGAACCCCGAGTTTCCTTACAAGGTGAAGCTCGATGCGGCGCCGAGCGGGGTGAGCTACCCGCAGGACACCATCCGCGACGTGAGCCGCTCGGAGAAGCGCGCGTCGATGAGCATTCCGTTCACCGCGTCGCAGGCCGGAAGCTCGACCATCTCGGGAACGATCTCGCTCTCGGTGTGCACCAAAGATCAGTGCGTCATCGAAAAGGCTCCAGTCTCCGTCACCGTCAAGGTCGAGTGATGACGCAACTAGATTTCAGTTACACCTAGACTGCTTCGCTGGCTTCACCGTAGGGAATCGGCGCGGGCGACTCTCACCGCGTGAGTCGGGCGTCGCGGCGCTCGACGCGAAGCATGGGCGTCAGGGACAAGCGCCCTTCGCGCGGTACGGTCGACCAGGACACGATCCCGATCCGTTGAAGGTCTTTCCGTCGCAGCCGCAGTAGCTGACGAGATCGCGGGTGCACATCCGATCGGCGGCGACACAGGTCGGCCCCTTGTCGCAGCCGAGGCCCTCGCACGTTCCGCTCTTGCAATCATCGCCCTTCGAGCACGCGGCGCCGACCTCGCCTCCCTTGGGGTTGGGCTTGCTGGGCTCGCGAGGTGATGCGTTGGTCAGATCGGGGAGCTTGATCGATTCGGCCGGCGCGGCCGTCGTGGCGACGGGTTGAGCGGCGGCCGACGGATCGGGGGAAGCCTCGGGCTGCGCGTTGGTCGTGGTGACGGTGCAACCGAGACTGACGACGGCGCCGAAGAACGCGAGGGACGAGCAACCGAGGACGACGCGAAAAGAATGGATCATGGGGCTCCAGGTCTCTTGGACGGCGGCGAGCCTACTTCGATGGCGCCTCGAGCGTGCAACGCTTTCGTTCCAGATCGACCCGGCCGCAGCTCGACCGACGCGACGAACGCGTCGCGTCTACTTCGATTCGAAAGGCTCGATCGACGCGATCGTGCCAATCAGCGCATCGAAGGCCGTGTTTCCGAGACGAGCCGCCGATGGGTTGCTTTCGCTCATTCCTGGCGGTGGGGGCATCGCGCGAACGAGCCCATGCACGAAGACGACGCGGGGTCCGGCCGTGAAGTACTCCTCCAACGAAGAGAAGCGCCGGCTTTCGACGATCACCACGCTCTCGCAGCGCTGCCCGTGTCGGCCGTCTTCGAGCGCGCTGCAGGTTCGTGGGAACGGTGCGTCGGAGAGCTCGGCTGTGCCGAGCATCCGCAAGTCTTCTTCGGTTGGTCGATCGCCGTGCTCGATCGTGACGACCAAGAGCTCGCTCTCGAAGTCGCTGGGCGACGAGCCCTGGAAGAAGACCGACGCGTGGCGCTGCCAACCGTTCTTGGTCGTACTGGCTTCGTCGAGACCCGCGGCGTGCATCCAGCGGCTTTGGAATCGCCACGCCAACCGAAGGTGCTCCGACGTGAACGGGCCCTCGATCGAGGTGGTCTCGTTCGATCGGAACAAGAAGGCCGGACGGACCAGGAACAGCATGAGCGCCACGATCCCGAGCACAGCGCCTGCTGCGGCGAGCCGAGGACCGTTCTTCTGAAACATGGCGACGCTCGTCGCAGTCGTGGCGGGCGACGCGAGCGACACGGGCCGTCGCGATGGAGGCGGGCTCGATGCGGGCGCCCGTGACGACGAGAGCGCATCGCGCGACGACAGCCGCCGAGGTGCTTCGGAGTCGGGACCGCTCGCCACGGCCTCTCGGCCGCCACGCAGCGAAGACGCGTCTCGTTCATCGCGAGGAATCGGGGCTGAAGGCTTTTGTAGGGCTGGCTCGTCTTCTTCTTCGGACCATTGATTCGCATCGCGCGGGGCGGGCCGCGTGCGACCGCCGCGCACGACCGCGACGCCCGACTTTTCGCTCCACGGTTCGGTGACGCCCGACTTCTCTTTCCAGTCGGGCTCCTTGCCTTGTCTCGAGCGAGGCGTGGAGCTCTCCTCGAAGGTCCAGCGACGGATCACGGCGCGGGCGTCGTCGTCGAGCTCTCCGTCGTCGGGCGCTTCACGCTCTTTCTTGTAGACCTCGAGGTGAGAGGCGTCGGCGGAGGCTAGCTCCCCCGTCATCAGATCCCTCGGCACGCGCGGAGGGAGGGGCGCCGAGATGTCGGCCGAAGGAGGCTTGCTCGACTTCCGTGCCCAAGCGCGCGCCGACGCCGGTGGGCGCGAGCGAGCGGGGAGCTCTTCATCGAGGTCTTCACCTCCGAAATCTCGTTCATCGGAGACGACCTCGTCGACGTCGGCGGCTTCGGCAGGGACCTCCGACCGGATGACGCGGCGGCGCTCCTCGAGCTCGTGCTCCTGCCAGGCGAGGATGTCTTCTCCCACCTTCTTCACGAGCAAGACCGCCTGAGCGCCGAGCAATCCGTCGCGGTACCGCTTCATGAGAATGTCGATGTCGAGCCGCAGGACCACCTCGTCGCCGACCATCTCGAACAGCTCGCTCGCGACGCGTCGACGATCTTGGACACGCAACGCTGGCCGCCTGGCGCGGGCCCACGCCTCGAAGCGCGACCATCTGTCTTGCTCGTCCGGCATTCGCAGTCCCCAGGATGAGCGTACGGTCCCGCGTCAAAAAGGGCGAACTTGGCTGCCTCGCGCTCGGCGAGCCGCCCCGAGACTGGCCGGCTCACGCGAGCGACGCAGCCCAAAACTTTCGGGTTCACCCTCGGGTGCGGGACAATGCGGCGACATGAGGCTCGGGATCGATCTCGGTACGACACGAACCATCGTCGCCATCGGCGACCGCGGAAACTTCCCGGTGGTCGGCTTTTCACGCGCAGATGGAGACCTCGTCGAGCACTACCCGTCGATCACGGCAGAAGTAGACGGAGTCTTGGTCCACGGTCTCGATGCCGAAGTCGCCGAGCGCGACGGGGCGCCCTCGCTTCGGTCGTGGAAGCGCCTGCTCATGACCACGACCAAGGACGAAAAGATCACGGTGGGCGCGGTCGAGGTGAGTCCGATCGAGCTCGTGACCGGCTTTCTCGAATCGCTGAAGCGCGATCTCTTCACGCGCAGCAACGTCGCCCGCGCGCTCGACGACGTGCTCGAGGTCGTCATCAGCGTCCCCGCGAATGCGCATTCGACGCAACGATTCGTCACGCTCGACGGCTTCCGACGGTCGGGATTTTCGGTTCGAGCCGTGGTGAACGAGCCGAGCGCCGCGGGCATCGAGTACGCGCACCGTCACAAGAACACGCTCTCGTCGCGACGCGAGCACGTGATCGTCTACGACCTCGGCGGCGGCACCTTCGACGCCGCGCTCGTCTACCTCAAAGACGGGCGTCACGACATCGAAACCACGGCCGGGATCGCTCAGCTTGGCGGCGACGATTTCGATGCCCAGCTCCTTGCGATGGCGCTCGAGAGGGCCGATCGAAAATTTCCGGCGAGCCCTTCGGCGCGAGCCGATCTGCTTCGCGAGTGCCGCGAAGCGAAAGAGTCGATTCACCCGAACAGCCGCAAGATCGCGATCGATCTCGTCGGGCTCGGGGAAGACGCGCCGAGCTCACCAGTGGTGATCCCAGTGAACGAATACTTCGAGCGCGTGAAACCTTTGGTCGAGCAGACGCTCGAGGCGATCGAGCCGTTGGTGGCGCTCCTTCGCGACGACGATGAGCGCGGCGACATCGCCGGCATCTACATGGTCGGTGGAGCCTCGGGCTTGCCCGTGGTGCCGCGGACCGTGCGCGAGCGATTCGGTCGTCGTGTGCATCGCTCGCCGCATCCGGCAGCGGCGACAGCCATCGGATGTGCCATCGCCGCGTGCGCCGATGAACCGGCCGAGCTCGGCCTCTCTGAACGATTTACGCGGCACTTCGGGGTGTTTCGCGAAGCGGAGCGAGGCACGAGGGCGGTCTTCGATGGCATCTTCGAGAAGGGCACACCGATGCCGACCGAGACCTCAGGTCCGCTCGTCGCGACCCGTCGTTACCGTGCAGCGCACAACGTCGGCCACTTTCGCTTCGTCGAAGCCGCGACCATCGACGAGACGGGCGATCCCACAGGCGACATGACGCCACACGCCGAGGTGTTGTTTCCCTTCGCAGACGGGCTCGGGGTCGGCACGTTGGCGCGCATTTCGATCGACCGACTGGGTGACGACGGTCCGCTCATCGAAGAGCGCTACGAGGTCGATCCGGCGGGTGTGATCGCCGTCACGATCACGAATCTCGATCAAGGTCGGGGCGCGCGGTTCGTGTTGTGACCGTGGGCGCGGGCGCGCCGCGAAACGGCCGCACGATTCGACCGACGAGCCACTTCACTTCGGCGTCGGTGAGGAACACGGCATACGACACGATCATGATGGCCGAGAACATCGGAATGACCATCAGGGTGTCGATGCCGACGTGGAACGCGATCCCCGAGAGAATCAGCCACGGGCGAAGTTTTTTCCACCAAACCAGCAGCGGGAACGCGAGCTCGAAGACGAGCGTCGTCCACGTGAGAAAAAAGACGATCGGAAACACGTCGTAATAGCGCGCCCACTCCGAGTAGACGGGCGACGAGAGAACGTCGCGGAGCGCGATGCCCTTCAGCCACCGCACGTTCATGAGCTTCGCGATGCACGACGAGAGGTAAACGTACGCGACGGTCAGCTGCAGCAACCGCTGTCCGTAAACGGCCATCATCGGCGATCGCGGCTTGCGGAGACGCGCCCGCGCCCACGCGTCGACCGACCATCGGCGCCCGAGCGGCATCAAGACCGCGAGCCCCGCTGCGATCTGAAACAAGCGATCGCCGCTGTTCAAGATGTAGGGGTTTCGGAACTGCAGCGAGATGTTCACGTAACAGACGACGAGCGCCATGATCCGCGGGAACACTCCGAGCAAGAGCAGCACCGAGGCGACGGTAAACACGATCGCGTGACCATAGAGGAGCGCGTTCGAATCGGGAGCGAGCGAGAACAGGCCCATCCACGCATAGGGATCGTTCTTGACGAGATCGAACGGGATGACCGCGCCGCTCGAGAAGTACCTCTCGAGATTGAGCCACACCGCGAGCGACTCCCATACCGCGAGCACGCCGTACGCGATCCGAAAGAGGGCCGCGGCTTCGCCGGTGACGCGCGCACCGAAGAAGTCGACGAGGAAACGCTCGGCGGCTCGCAACGGGCTCGCAACGGCTGGCGCGCTCTTCTCTGCGACCTTCGACGAGGCGGCGGTCTCGACAACGAGCGCGTCGCGTTCGTCGCCACCATCTTGCGAAGACGGCGCCCGGTCGTGCTGGCGACGTTCGTCACTCGACACTTCGTCGTTCGAGGCTCGATCACCCGAGGCATCGTCGCTCGAGCCGTCGTCGCCCACGCCAGGCCGGCGGATCGAATCGCCGTTCACATGTCACCGCCTTGAGGCCGGGCAACGGGCGGAACCACCGGCCGCGCGACCGGTGCGTTCTTCTGGTCACAGCGCCGAGAGAGGACGATGACGCTCGTGGCGGCGCGTGTGATGTTTCCTTCATCATCCCGCATCTCGTGGAGGATGTTCCGGATCCGCATCTCGCGAACCGGCCCGAGCTGTCGCTCTGCGACGCGGCAGTAGTAATCGAGGAATGGCGCGCCAATTCGCGCCCGATCTCCGTCCTCTGCGAGCTTTCCTTCGATCTTGCGGACGCGGGCGTCGGGAATTCGTTCGACGAAGGGTCGCGTGTGCGGATCGGTCGTCGAGATGACGAAGGCCTTGCCGTTCGGGAGCACCGCCTCGATGCTGACGTGCGTCGAGGTCGGCGGCTTGCCGAACATCCCCCAGGCGTTCGACATACGAAGCCCATCCGAGTAAAAACCCAAAACTGGCGTAAAAATGCGCTTGATGGGCGGAATGGCGCCACCGACGAGTGTCGCTCCGATATGAATCACCGCATAAGCGACAGCGATGACACGAACGAGCTTGCCCTTGCGGTCGAGCTCGTGAAAGAGCTTGGGCGGATCGGCCGCCGAGGATTCTCCTCGATCGGCGACTGTCTCGGCCTCGCCTGCGTACGCGCTCATGACCTCGACTCGTTGGTGTACACGGCTCGCTCGGCTTCGAGCAACCCTCCCCAAACGGCAACCCGAGCCTTGAGGCCGCACGTACGCCGTGAGAGGTCGGGCGGCGTCGGATGAGCTCGCTCATCTATCGCGGAGATCGCATTGCGGGTCGTTACCTTCTCCAAGAGGAGCTGGGGCGCGGCGGTCATGGCGTCGTCTTTCGCGCGCTCGACGAGGAGACGCAAACCCCCGTCGCCGTGAAGGTGCTCAACGACGAGTACGCGAACGAGGATCAGTACGTTTTGCGGCTGTGGCGCGAGGCGCAGTCGCTCGCCGCGCTCTGGGGAACGAGCGTCGTTCAGGTCCACGAGTTCGATACCGACGCCCGCGGCTTCGTCTACATGGTCATGGAGCTGCTCGAGGGCGACGCGCTCGACGAGCACCTCTACCAGCGCGAGAGCTTCGGCGATCGGATGAGCCCGCTCGACGTCATCGAAGCGCTCGGGCCGGTGGCGCATGCCCTCGCGACGGCTCATTCGATCGGCATCATCCATCGCGACATCAAGCCTCCGAACATTTTTCTGGTCGACCCACAATTCGGTGGCGGCACGAGGCTCATGGATTTCGGGCTCGCGAAGACCCAAGACTTCGAAGAGATCACCGACGCCGGCATGATCGCCGGATCGCCGAGCTACATCTCACCCGAGATCTGGCACTCCGAGCAATTCGATCATCGCGTCGACGTCTACTCGCTCGGCGCGGTCATCTTCCGCACCCTCGCGGGCCAACCGCCGTTCGTCGCGCCGTCGACCCTCAAGCTCTACGAGCTCGCGACCCGCGCCCCGCGACCGAGGCTCACCGACTTTCGACCGGAGCTTTCACGCGCCCTCGACACGTGGGCGGAGCGTGCCATCGCCATCCGCGCCGACGATCGGTTCCCCGACATCGGATCGCTGTGGACGCAGTTCCTCGAGGCGATCATGCAGAGCGAGACCCCGAGCATCCGGCGGTACAAGACGCTCTACGGTGGCTCGGGCTGAGGAGCTCGCGTGGCAGAAGAACGCTCGGCTGCCCCCCGTCAGTGGGAAGGCTTGAGCGAGGTGCGCTTCGGGCTGCCGATGGCCGTGGGCTGGTCGGACTCGGTGCTGACGTCTTTCGCCCAGGTGACGACCACGCGCGAGCGACTGCGCTGGTAGAACGTGTCGAGCGCGTCGTTCAGCCGTTGCGCCAACGCCCAGCGACGAAGCTCGCTCTGGACCTTGTCGAAAGGCTCTTGCGAGTATGGCGTCGTGCCCGACGCGTGAAGCTCGAGGAGCTCGGTGCGAGTCGGCTCGAGCTGCGGTGCGACCATGCGATCGAGGTAGAGGCTCGCTCGCGCAGAGCGTCGAAGAAGCGCCGCGATCTCGTCCGACGAAATCCCCTCTTTGACCGCCGCGGCCGCGACTTTGTCGGCGCCACCGACCCGCGCATCGAGCACCGTGGCGGCGGCCGTCGCACGCGCCGCAATCACCTCGGGTGTGGGCTTGGGCTCGATGGGCAGAAGCGCGAGCAAGCTCTCGGCGATGTGGCGGTTCAACGCAGCGCGGATGTGACGTTCGCTCAACGGAACGTCGGGGGACTCGCCAGCCGCGATCGCTTCGAGGCGGGCTTCGAAAGCGAGCTCTCGGGCATGGACGGCGTGGGGCACCGCGCCGAGCCCTCGCTCCGAAGAAGTCCAACGCGCAATGACTCGATCGACCAGAAGCACTCTCGGCCGCGGCCTGTCGGTCTTGGCGCGCGAGTCGGGGTGGCTGGGATCGGCGAGGGCCGCCGAAGCCCCGAGGCACATGGCCAAGACGAACCAAAGCTTTGAAATCGTGGGGCTCCGGCTCGACGTGGCGGACGAAGTCATCACGAAGCTCTCACCATTTCACGAGAACACGGGGCGGATCGATCTCGGTCTGGGCGCCTGCGACGTCGATCACCACGGGCGCGAGCATGCTGCCCGGCTTGGTCAAATCGGTTCCCGCGGGCAGCTCGACGCGAGGCACGATCGCTTCGGGCTGCAATGCGTTGACCACGTCGGGTGTACCGCGAAGCTTCACGTTGACCGTTGGTGGGCGAGTGGTCGCCCGCGGCGCGCCCACGACCTCGATCTTGAGCGACTTGAACGGAACCATTCGTTCTTCGCGCGCGATCAACACCGTGGCCGTGACGCTGTCGACGTCATACGAGACCTGCTTCGGCGGCGGATCCAAGTGCAGAGAGCGTGGATGGGTGCCCTCGGTGAGGCCCGTGACGTCGAAGGCGTCTGCTCGCGCGTACTGCATGACCTCGATGACTGCGCGTGGACCGCGCGCCTCGACCGTCTCGGGACGAGGCGTGACGGCGCCGCTGACCGCGAGCCCCGCTTCAGGCTCTCCGGTGCGCGCCACTTGCACGGGGAGCTTTCGCGACACGACGTCGTCCCACCGCACGTCGATCTGGGTCGGAAAAATTTGTTCGACCGCGAGCCCCGGCGGGACGTTGAACATCGTGCCTTTGATCGCGAGCGAGCTCTCGTGCCCCGTGCGCAGATCGAGCTGCACGGTGCCGAGATCGTTCCCCGTCAGCGCGTCGATCTGACTCTTGGGCCCGCTCAACGTGATCGCAATCTCGGTCGGCGGTGACTTGATGAGCTGTCGATTGGCCGAGTCGGGTGGCATCAGCGAGACGACCGGGACGGGAAAGGTTCGCTGCGCGCGCTCTGCGCCGTGGATGAAGGCGTAGAACCCGACGGCGCACAGAAGCGAGATGAGCTTGAGCCCGACGTTCTCGAAGAACATCTGACGAAAGAACTCTCGGATCGGGCCGGGAGGCGTCACGAGTCTCCACCACCGGAAACGGGATCGCTCGGATCGGGCGGCGCTGGCACCATCTTGGGGACGAAC
This sequence comes from Polyangiaceae bacterium, assembly GCA_043755175.1. Classification (GTDB taxonomy): domain Bacteria; phylum Myxococcota_A; class Polyangia; order Polyangiales; family Polyangiaceae; genus CAYYKK01. Next base: position 25,550 of record JAYUUB010000114.1, read on the forward strand.
GAGATGCGATCTCCTTCGCTCAGCTCGTCGGACAAGCTCGCGCGATCACCTCGCTCGACCGGGCGATCCGAGCTCGGCGGCGAACGCGTGCTGACCGGGGCTCGCGAGCTGACAGGCGACGGCGACGGCGTCAACGCGGGCCGCTCGGACCGGCGCGATCGATCGGTCTCGGGGCTGTCGTGTCGATCGGAATCAGGCCCGTCTCCGTGTCCGAAGCGCGTCTCGGAGCGCGGTGCTTCGAAGGCGCGGTCGTCGCGCGCTGGCGAAGGCGGCGGCATCACCGACGAGCGGGGCATCGGCTTGCTGGTCAGGAGCGGCATGGTGCTGGAGCGATGCATGTCGCCCGACATTTCGGTCGATCGCGCGTCGGTCGAACGGGATCGATCGTGGTCGAGCGACGGTCGAATGGGGAGGGGGCTCGCGCCGCGAGGGGCCATCGAGGGACGCGATCCGGGCAGCGGAGTCGCGAGCACGCTGTCGCGCGACTTCGACGAAGCATCGGCTCGCGGCGATGGCTGTGCAGGAGCTGCCGTCTGCCTGGGCGGCGCGATGCGGATGGGCGCCTTCTTGTTCTTCTGACCGAGCAGCCCGACGAGCGTCTGCCTGAGGGCGGTCCCGTCGAGGTTGGGAACGATGTTGCCGTTGAAGCAGAAGCTGATGGTCCCTCGCTCTTCGCTGACCACGACCACGACGGCATCGGTCTCTTCGGTGATCCCGAGAGCGGCGCTGTGGCGCGTACCGAGGCTCTTGTCGAGGAGCTTGGTGTCGGGCATCGGGAAGAATACTCCGGCGCGCGCGATCTTGAGGTCGCGAATGATGACAGCGCCGTCGTGGAGCTTGTTCACCGACTCCGGATAAAAGAGCGCGACGAGAAGCTCGCGTGTCACCGCCGCACCGATCACGGTCCCTTCGCGCTTCGTGAACTCGAGGAGATTCGCGTCTTGCTCGAACGCGATGATCGCGCCGATGCGGTGGCGCGCACACTCGGTGACCGCTGCCACGACCTCGTCGATGACACGCGATTGCTCCTGCTTGCGACCGCGACCGAGCCACGCCTGACCGCCCACGCGGATGAGCGCGCGACGGATGTCGTTCTGGAACACGACGACGACGATCAGAATGATCGACGAGAGCAGATAGGAGAGCAGGCTCACCAAGGTGACCAGGTTCAGGACCTTGGCGCCGAGGTAGAGGAGGAAGATGACACCGAGACCGACGCCCATCTGCATCGCGCGCGTGCCTCGAACGACGAGGAGCGCTCGGTAGATCACGAAGGCGACGATGAGCACGTCGACGATGTCGCGGAAAATGTCCGTCCATGGACGGCCTGCGAAGATGCGCGCGAGCCATTCGGTCATGCTGGGCCTCCGCCAGGACGGAGTGGCTCGACCTGTGGTTCGACCATCGACACCTTGCGGCCCGCGCCATCGGCCGCCTCGAAAGCCGGCTCTTCGGCCGAGCGCGAGAGTCGCGAGGCGCATCGCAAGAGCGCGTCGTCGAAGCGGAGCGCCTGCCGAACGCCGAGCACGTCGTGAACACGGACCGCTCGCGCGCCGCGGGCCACACACGCCAGCACTGAAGCGACGGTCGCGCCTAACCGATCTTTGGGAGGAGCGAGCGGCGTCCCTTCTTCGGCGGTGAGGTACGCGAGAAACGACTTGCGGCTCGGTCCGACCAGCACGGGAAAGCCGATCGAGGCGAGCTCTTGGAGGCGCGCGCAGAGCTCGAGCGAGTGGTGCGCGTTTTTCTGAAAGCCCAGACCCGGATCGAACCAGAGCCGATCACGGGCGACGCCTGCATCGAGCGCGCGCGCTGCGGCCAATCTCCATTCTCGAACGACGTCGACCACGACGTCACCGTAGGCATCGTCGGTCGCCCTCGAGTACCCGGGCATCGCGGTCATCGAGCCACGCGAATGCATGAGAACCAGCGAGGCTTCGTATCGCGCGACGAGGAGACCGAGGTCACCGGCCGCGTCGAGAGAGACCGAGTTCACCATCGTGGCGCCGTCGTCGAGTGCGCGAACGGCGACGTCGGCGTGCGTCGTGTCGACGGAGCACGCGCCACCTCGCGCGACGATTCTTGCAATCACGTTGCCGATGCGACGTACTTGCTCGTCGGCACCAATCGCCTCGGCGCCCGGTCGTGTCGATTCGGCGCCGACGTCGATGATGTCGGCTCCGTCGGTCAACATCTGCTCTGCACGTGCGACGGCGGCGTCTTCGTTTGCGAAGAGACCCCCGTCGGAAAACGAGTCGGGCGTGACGTTGAGAATGCCCATCACGACTGGGATTCGATGAGCGCTGATCGACCTCGCGCGAGGTGCGGTCGAATCTTCGGCGAGGTCACGCGACTCTCCCAGAGAGTCTGTTTTCCTTGCCCCTCCCACCACTCCCATGCCTAGGTGTCTAGCAACCTATGGCAAGAAGGGCAATCGAGCGCTGGATGCGCAACGCTCGAGGCGCTCGAACGCTGTCGGTTCTCCGATCAGACGACGAGCCTCGATCAGCGCTCGGCCCGGTCGGGCTGCGGTCGGGCTGCGGTCGGGCTGCGCTCGGGCTGCGCTCGGGCTGCTCAGGACGGCTTGATCAAGAAGAGCGCGGCGAACACGATCGCGAATAGCAGCGCGCCGATCAGAATGCCGAGCATCATCGCCACCGGGCCGGTCAGACGTCGGCGTTTTGGCTGCCAAACCGCCACGGCTGCGGGCTCTCCGACGACGAAGGCCTGCTCGGCCGCGAGCCTATCGCCGACCGGGACGGGAAGGATGACCCCGCTCGGCTGGGCGGTTGGCTTCGCCCCGGAATCGGAGGGCTTGGGCGCAGCCGCTGGGCCACCAGGGAGCGATGGCTCCAAGGCTTGGGTCGAGTCGAGCCCGAGAGCGACAGGCGACGGCTTGGTCGTGGGGCTCGGACTGATGATGCCCATCGATATCTCGACAGGATCCATTTTCGCCGTGCCTTTGAGCGCCTTGAGCGTCGAAGGGGCTGGGTTGGTACGGCTCGCGGCACCTGGGCTGTCGTTCGGCAACGCCGAGACCAGCGTCGTCGACTTGTCCTGAGCAGGGGGGCCGCCGAGCGCGGATCCAGGCAAACCGCCGAGCGGCTGCGACAGATCGGGGATCGACGGACTACGTGCTTGCGCGAGCATCGTTCGAAGATCGTCTTCGCCGAACGGAGAAGCCGGAGCGAGAGGCGGCGGATGACCGATGTTGGCCAGCGACTGTCTCGTCATCGGGACGTCATGAGCGACGAGCGTTCTCGCCTCATCGTCGGAGTCGACGGGCGCCTCGTCGACAACGGGCTTGGGGGGAGCCATTGGCGACGGCGCGGGGAACGGTTTGGCCGCAGCAGCCGACCCGGCGGCGAGCTTCGCGTCGATGTCGGCGAGCATGTCGGCTGGGACGTCGATGTTGAGCGTCGGGAACGCTGGCGCGCCGGCGGTGACGGGCTTTTGCGCAGAGATGGAAGGGCCGGGACCCTTGGGCGGTGGCCCAGGCTCCATCACCAAAGTCGAGCCATCGAGTGGGTTGTAAGAGGACTTCGGTCGCGGCCCGCCCTGATGCGCCTGGGAGGCTTGCATCGATGAGGCTTGCGCCTGGGGGGCTTGCGCAGACGAGGCTTGCGCAGACGAGGCTTGCGCCTGGGAGGCTTGCGCCGACGAGGCTTGCGCCTGGGAGGCTTGCGCCTGAGAGGCTTGCGCCTGGGAGGCTTGCGTCGACGAGGCTTGCGTCGACGAAACTTGCGGCCTCGCCTGCGGGGGCGGCGCCTGCGGGGCAGGTGCTCCTGCGGCGGGGCGCGGCGCCGGAAGAGGTGCTCCGGCGCCTGCACTCGCATCACTCGGCTGTCGCTTCTCGGTGGAGAGTCGCGGAAGGAGCGCCGTCAGCTCGGCCGCGAGATCGGCAGCGCTCTGCTGACGCTCGGTCGGCCATTTAGCGAGAGACTTGAGGATGCACCGCTCGAGGCTCGCCTCGACTGGAATGAACTTGCTCGGCGGATCAGGCGGCTCGTTGACGTGCCGCATCACCACCTGCATCGGCGTCTCACCAGAGAAAGGAACGCGTCCGGTGAGCAGCTCGTAGAGGAGCACGCCGCATGCATAGACGTCGGTGCGTCCATCGACTTGCTCGGCGCGCCCTTGCTCTGGAGCCATGTAGGCTGGCGTTCCGACGATCGTGCCGACACGCGTGAGCATCGACTTGGCAGAGGTCGTGGGCTCGGCGCGCGCATCGGAGGAGCTGCCCTTGCTGGTATCTTCGTCGAGGATCTTGGCGATGCCGAAATCGAGCACTTTGACGAAGTCGTTCGGGTTCATGTTCGGCAGCGGGAGCTCGGAGCCCTTCGGCTGCTTGACGATCATGATGTTGTCGGGCTTCAGATCGCGATGGACGATCGACAGCTCGTGGGCTGCGCTGAGCGCCTTGCAGACCTGGACCAGAATGTGGACCGCCCGCACCTCGGAGATGCGCCGCTCGCGATGAAGCATCAGCGCCAAGTCGTGCCCTTCGAGGCACTCCATCGCGAGAAAGACGTAACCTTGATCGACGCCGAACTCGAGGATCGAGACGGTGTTCGGATGCTTGAGCATGCTCGCGGCCTTCGCCTCGCGGCGGAAGCGACGGACGAAGCGCGTGTCTTTGGCGAGCTCGGGTGACATCACCTTGATGGCGACGTCGTGCGGCTCCACCTCTTGCTGTGCTCGGTAGACGGTGGCCATGCCGCCTTCGCCGATCACGCCCGTGACACGGAAGCGACCGGCGAGGGTGATGCCTATGAGGGAGGCGTCTTGCATCAGCGTCCTAGGAGCGACTTACTGCCGGAAGATACGACGACGCAAACCTGCGAAGAGCGCATTTATCGTTCGTGCGCGCGCCGCGCGTTCGTCTCGGCAGGGTCAAGGGTAGGGGAGAATACACGAGCCTTGCTCGATGGGGCGAAGGAGACGCAACGATGAAATCTAGCCGTACGTAGGAGTGCGAAAACAGCTCGTACCGTCGGGTCGAACCGGGTCGAACCGGGTCGAACCGGGTCGGCGGGTCGACGGTCAGCGAATGACGCTGAGTCGCGCGGTCGCGTCGCACCATCGCCGCACGATTCCTGGAACTTCATCCAAGCGCTCGACGATGACGTCAGGTCGGGTCGCGATCAGGCGCTCCTTCGGAAGGAAGCCCGAGACGACACCGATGACTCGACAGTTGGCCCGCCGAGCGCTCTCGACATCTTGCGGGCCATCACCGACCATCACGAGCCCGGCGGGATCGACCCCCATCTGCTTGGCGAGAGTCAGAAGCGGCCCGGCGGCGGGCTTCTTCTCCGAGCCGTCGCCTCCAGCGTAGATCGCGCGAAACCGCGTGCGCACGCCCAGGCCTGCGAGAACCGCGTCGGTCACCGAGCGGGCCTTGTTGGTACAGAGAGCGAGCGGCAGGTCGGTCTCGGCCAACTGCTCGAGGGCTTCGGGCGCACCCGGAACCCATCGCGTGAAGTCGAGCGGATGCTCGGTGTAGTACGCGATGAACAGCTTGAGCAGCTCCTCCACCTCGGGCGACGCTTCGGGGAGCTGGGCCGCACGGGCGCAGAGCGATCGCGCGCCATCCCCGATGAATCGAACGATCACTTGCGCGGGCAGCGCGGTTCGGCCGGTTCTCGCGAGCGCGTGGTTCGTCGCGGCCACGATGTCGCCACGGCTGTCAATCAGCGTACCGTCGAGATCGAACACGATCGCTGTCGGTGCCAGCATCGTCCACGATCCTACCTTCTTCCGCTTCCTTCGCGAAGCCCCGAAAATACCCGCCCCCCGACCGTCGTCGTGAGAGAGACGGTTCTCGACGACGAGCTCGTCACTTCCGCTGTCCGGTGACCTTGACCTCGTGAAGCCGCGTTTTCTGCGCGGCATATCGATCTTTCATGTCTTTCAGGCGAGCACCGTCGGTCTCGGCCAGGTTCTTTTCTTCGCCAGGATCGTTCGCCAGATCGAACAGATCGAAGCGCGCCTCGCCCGACACCAAGAGCTTCGAATCGTCGTGAATGAGCGCCCGCCGGGCGTCGTTGTACGGACCTGCCGGCATGTCGATGAACACGTCGCGCGTCGGAGGCGTCTTCGACGTGTCTCTGAAGACGTCGGGCAGAAGCGACGTTCCGCTGACGAAGTCGGTTCCTTCTTGGGTCGGCCTCGGCACGCGCATGAGTTCGACGATCGTCGGGACGATGTCGACGGCGCTTCGTCGTTCATGCACTCGTTCCGCCTTGGCGCCCGGAACCTCGACGAGCAGCGGGACGTGTACGAGAGGCTCCCAAAGCTCGAAACCATGTCGGTACATCCCGTGCTCGCCGAACGTCTCGCCGTGGTCGCTCGTCAAGATGATGGCCGTCCGCGCCGCCCACGGGGCCTTCTGAATGGCGTCGAGTAGGCGGCCGATGTGGCGATCGGTGAACGCCACCTCGCCATCGTAGAGCGCGCGTGCGTCGCTCCCGAAATCGATCCCGTCGTGACGCACGTAGTCGGCGTGTGGATCGAGGTAGTGCACCCAAAGAAAGAAGCGTCCTTTGGTATTTTCTTCTTTTGAGAGAAGCGAGATGGCCGCATTCGAGAGCTGCTCGCTGGTCGAGCCGCTGTCGACGTCCCACGGAGCGTCTTTCGGAGGAGCCGCCGAGAAGTCGCTGACGTCGAAGCCACGCTCGAGCCCGCTTCCGACGTCGAAGTAGCGATGGGCGTGGACCGAGAGCGTTCGAATCCCGGCGCGCTGGAGACGCTCGGTGATGAACGTGTCCTTGTCGCTGAACTTGTTGAAATGCCCCCAATTGCGGTTGGTTTCGCTCCCGTATTTTCCAATGAGCAACGGGCCTACGCTCTTGCCGGTGTAGCTCGCCAGCGAGTAGGCGCGCTCGAACACCGCGGAGCGAGCGGCGAGCGCGTCGATGTTCGGCGTGATCGCGCGTGAATAGCCAGCGAAGCCGAGGTCGGCGCGAAGGGTGTCGACGGTGATGAGGACGAGGTTCAGGTCTTTGGGGAAGAAGTCTCGATCGATGCTCGGCTCGTTGGTCGTCGGAGCCGGCGAGAGGCGATCGATGGCGGCTCGCGTGAGGTCGGCTCCCGAGCAGTCTTCGTCGATCCGGTTGTCCATGATCTCTTCGGCGAAGGGTCCGATGCGAGGATCCGAGTCGTTGCAGTCTCCTCCTCCGAAGAGACCGCTCACGCCGTCGTGATCGTGATCGGTGAGCTTGCGGACCGGCTTCAGCACGAGCTTGGCGATCGCCGTCCCGCGTTCGATGCTCTGCGTGAGGGTCACCTCGGCGTTCATGAGTCGCGCGTCGCGGTAGAGGAGCGCGAGCGGAGCGAACGCCAGAAGGAGGAGCGCGAGAAGTGACGCGCGCGAGAGGGTGCCGGGCGGTCTTCCGAAGCTCGGTGCGATGATCGAGCCGACGACGATGGCGCACAGCTCGAGAGGCGCGCGGAGGTCGAGCTCGGCCCGCTTGAAGATCCCGTAGATGCCGAGCATTCCACCTTCACCCGATACCGTGCCGGTGGCGATCCCCGTCGCGAAAAGAGCGCCGACGACAGCGAGCGCGACGCTCCCGGTCGCGACCGGATCGAGGCACGCGGGTTGCGATTCGCTCATTCGCGCGAGCGCGCGCCGGAGCGGAGGAACCGACGCCAAGGCGACCACCGCGAGCGCGAGACCGATCCCGAGCGCGCCGCTCGCGATGGCGAGCCCGGCCAATCCGGCTCGAATGGGGAGACCGAGCAGCGACCTCGCGAGATGCGCCGAAGCCGTGGTCCATGCGAAGGCCGCGAGGACGCCGAGCGGAGCAAACGCCGCGACGTCGGCGGGGCGCCCCGCGCCGAGGCCTCTCAATCGGCCGAGCCAGGTCGAGAGGCTCGCGGGATGCTCGGGTGAGATCCACGCGACGACGACCGCGACGATCGCGGAGACCGTGAGGCCCGCAGGAGCTACCAGGCCGAAGCAAACGAGGAACGTCGAGAAGAAAGGGGGCACGGCGCCGGACGGCGCGACGTTCCGCGCCCAGATCGCCTCGAATCCGGCGCACAACATGGAGACGGCGGCGCCGCCGACGATCCCCTGGGCGATCCGACGGAAGATCTCACCGTCGCGCCCACTCACGGATCGCTCCGCTTGACCAGCGTGGCGAGTGGATGGGCCTTGTCGTAGACGCGGAGAATATGATCCATGGAGACGTGCGTGTACCGCTGCGTCGTCGACAGGCTCGCGTGGCCGAGCATCTCTTGAATGGCGCGCAGGTCGGCGCCACCGTCGAGCATGTGCGTGGCGCAAGTGTGGCGGAGGGCATGCGGATGCAAGTCGCCACGCGCCGCGCCGAGAACACCATAGCGTCGTACGAGGCTTTGGATCGTTCGCACCGAGAGTCGCTGACCGCGCTTCGACAGAAGGAGCGCTCGCCCGACGGGCGCCTCGCTCGCGATGAGCTCGTGTCGTCGGCCGAGGTAGGCGCGCACGGCGGTCACCGTATGCGATCCGACCGGCACGAGGCGCTCCTTTCGGCCTTTGCCGAGCACGCGTGCTTCACCGCGTTCGAGATCGACGTGATCGATGTCGAGCGAGGCGAGCTCTGATACGCGGAGGCCCGATCCGTAGAGCAGCTCGAGGAGCGCGCGGTCGCGTAGGCCCTCGACCCCGTCGAGATCGGGTGCGTTCATCACCTCCTTCGCCGCGTCGACGTTCAAGAACGTGGGGAGCTTGCGGCGAACTTTGGGCAGCGCGAGGCTCCTGGCCGGATCGCGCGCCGCGCGGCCATGTCGGAGCAAGAAGCGATAGAAGGCTCGAACAGCAGCGATTTTCCGCGCGACGCTCGGGGGGGCATGGGTTCGTGCGAGCACGCCGAGCCAGCCGCGAAGCAGCGCGACATCGAGCTCGTCGGGCGTCGAGACCTCGGGCCGGCGCTCGGCCGCGAAGGTGAGGAGCTGCCCGAGATCGCGTCGGTAAGCGCTGACCGTGTTCTCGGACGCGCGACGCTCGCTCCGGAGCGCTCCGAGAAAATCCTCGACGTGAGCTTGCAACGCCGGGGCGATCGCAGCGAGGTGCGTCTCGACGGGCGTGGCTCGGCCTCGAACGGAGGTGCGAGGCGAGCCCGGCTGGCGAGGCATGAGCATGCCTACCACCCGGGAGCCGCAGCGGACAACTCGCGGCGATCGTCGCCATTCGCCGAAGGCTGGGTCGTCTCGAACGCTCGCAGCTCGGCGTCAGGCGAAGTAGAGCGCGGCGGCCCACAAGCCCAGCCCACACGCTCCCATCACGACGCCGAGCCTCGCTCGAGCCCAGGTGATTTTTCCGCTCTCGTCGATGGCCCGAAAGAGCACCGAGCCGAGTCCCAGCGCCGAGGCCGCGAAGGCGACGACCAGGGCGACGATCCATTCACGTCGCGGCGACGCATCACGGGCCAGCGTCTCGAGCTCGGCTCGCTCGATGACCGGAGCGGGCTCGAGGCTCGTCTTGGGTGGCCGCGGAAGGGTTGCGTCGATTCGAGCAACGGCCTCGTTCGCTCGCGCGACGTCGGCGGCGTGTGGTGTGACGAGCCACCGGGTCGATTCGGAGGCTGTTCGAACCGAACGAAACGCAAGGAGGGCGATGTCGCGGTTCTGGCGTTTCTCCGCCGCATCACCAAGCGCGAGGAGCCGCTCGTAAGCCACTCTCACGTGGGGTGCTCCCGGTGCATACCAAGTCGCTGCGGCTCGCGCGTGGAGCGTAGCTTCACGGGGAGCGCCGGCGAGGAGCGCGTGCGTGCTCGCCGCTATTTCGAGCTCACCGGCCGCCACCACGCGGAGGGTGATCACGGCGACGGCGAGCGCTACGAAGAGCAGACCCCAGAGCAGACCTCGGAGCGTGAAGGGTCCTCGTGCCGGACCGTCGGAGGCACCGGTCACAAGAAATCGCGCTTCTTGAAGATGAACGAGCTGACGCTGATGAAGCCCGTCGACCAACCGAGCGCCGTGACTGCAGCGAAGAGCAAGTAGCGGGGCAGATTCGCCTCGACCGCCTCGCCGGTCAGAAGCGGACGGGGCGGAACGAACACTTGGAGGTTCGGCACGACCTTCGAGAACGTGGCGAAGAAAGACACGAGCTGCGGACCGAAGAACTTCACCGGGAGATGCGCCATGGAGTCGGCGTTGCGCCCGATGACCACGACGCCGAGGGTGAGGAGCGCCGACAAGAACGGCGTCGAGAACGACGAGAAGAGGGTGGCCGCAGCCGCGATGATCCCAATCTCGAGAAACGAGAGCAGCGCCGACGAGAGCACGAAACGACGCTCGTCTGGAGCGACGCCCGAAAGAAGCGCGCCTGCCACGAGCATCGCGACCGCCCACGGAATCAGCCCGAAGGTGCGCGCTTTCGCGGAGCGGATCGCCGCGACGACGAGCAATCCGGTCGTGCCGAACCCGACCCCGAACAAGAGCGCCAAGCTCTGGCCGCCGAGCCCAGCAGCAAGCAGAAGCACGAGCCCCGAGTCGGCCATGATGAAGACGAGGATCGTGAGCAGCGTCCCCAGATACTTACCGACGATGTACTCGCCACGCGCGAGCGGGCGAGCCAAGATCGGGAAAATGGTCTTCTGCTCGAGCTCTCGGTGGAGCGAGGTCCCGCCGATGACCACGGCGACGAAGATCCCGAAAATCGAAATGGAGGCAGCGCCGAGGTCGCTCGCGACCCTAGGTGCGTTGCGCAGCGTGAAGCTGCCGACCACCAGCGAAAAGAGCGAGACGCAAAACGCGACGCCGGCGAGACCGAGCAAAATGCGCGCTCTCACCGATTCTCGGTAAGTGTTGAGTGCGATCGTCTGCACGCGCTGGAGCATGGAGAGCCGAAGTTAGCACGACCGCAACGCTGCGCGAAAAGGTCGCATGCGCCCCACCCGACGCGACGGCAGGGCGACTCGCGCAACGTCCGAGCAGGCGAGATTTTCGTCTCGCTCGGATCAGGGGTCGACGACGAACACGTCGAGGAACCAAGGGCCTGTGTCGATGCCCAGGCCGTCGACCTGCACGAAGTAAGTTCCTGGATCGAGGGTCAGATCGAGGTAGCTCTTCGAGCTTCCGAGGCTCGCGCTGCACCCACCCGTCACTTCTTCACCGGGACAAGTCGGACCTCGCCGAATGTCGAGCAGCGCATTGTATCCCGACCCGGTCATGTCGAAGACGACGCGCTTCTGAGCGGTGAGGTCGAGCCGCAGCAGTTGGTCTTTGGCCCCGAAGGCCGGGCCCCCGGCGTTGTCGCATCCAGCCGTGAAGTCGGCCGTCGCGTTCGTGGTGTTGCCCTGGAAGAAGCCTCCGCCCGCCGGTATCTGCAGGGCGGAGTCGCACGCGTCGGCAAAGATCGCGATCGTGCCCGGGCCCGTCTTGCGAACGAACGCGGTGATCTGTTGGTCTTGCGATTGAGTGCTTTCCGCGATGACGCGGTAGGAGCCGGCGGCGACGTTGCGCTTCCGAGAGCGCACCGGGCTCTTCGTTGCGAGCCCGCACGAAAGCAGATCGCTCGGCGCCGCGCACGCCGGCAGCGCGAGCTCGATCGCGGCGCTGTCGCTCTGCGACGTTCGTTCGACGAGCAGCACGTCTGAAGCTTGAGCCAAATCGAGCGAATAGGCGGCGTCGACCGCTCCGACGATGCAGCCGAGCGCGATGTCGTCTTGGTGGGACGCGAAGGTCACGTTGCGCGTTTGGTTCGGGACGAGCGTCGGCGCAGTCGCGCAATTTTCGTCGGGCGGCGGTGGAGTCGCCGCCGACAGCACCACGTCGACGCTGACGCTGGTGGGCGCCGACGCCGATACCGATACGTAATAGGTCCCGGCAGCGAGACTATGGCGAAAGACGTGCGGCGCTGGAGCGATCTGGCAGGCGATCTCGTCGGCGAGGAGCGCGCAGCCGGCGCCTCGCAGCGAGACCGACGGCAGACCGATCGAATCGAGCGACGCGGCATAGATGTCGACATCGGCGGGTGCCGCGAGCGTGAGCTGGTAGACGAGGTCGCCCGTTGGGTGCGCACACGCCGAATCGAGATCGTGCGCGACGCCGACCAGATCGGCAACGACTGCCGTTCCGGGCGTGAGCATGGCGGCCGTTCCGCAGGTCTCGTTCGTGGGGGCAGTGGTCGCCGGCACGATCTTCACGTCGAGCGATACGGTGCTCGCGTTGACGGTCGTCACGTAGAGCGGATAGGCGCTCGCTTGGGCGAGGTTACCAAGCCCCCGCGCGCGCGCTCGAGCCACGCGACCTCCCGTCGCGGCGTTGAACGAGCCGCTGCAGGCGAGCTCGGTTCCCGACGAGCCGCACTGACCGGCGAACGCGAGCGAAACGTCAGTCTAAACGGTTCGAGCCGTCGCGATGACGTCGACCAACGGCCCAACCGGAATCTCGACCGCGGCAACGACGTCTCGAAGCGGGCTTCCGAGCGGCAGACAGCTCGTCGCATAGTCGAACGCCGCCCCCGCCGTATCGAGCTGGTAGGTGCCCGATTGGGTGATGGCGAGCGCATCGGCGCAGGTGTCGTGCGCCGGAGTGACGCAACCCGGCTCGTCGACTTGACCGTTGCAGTCGTCGTCGATCTGGTTCGCGCAGATCTCCGCGGCTTGCGAGTTTTCAGACGGATCGAAGTCGTTGCAATCGCCGCCCCCACAGTGCACGTCTGGATCGCCGTCTCCATCGGCATCGCGAAGAACGCTGGTGCAGGTCTGCGTCGCTTCGACACACGCGTCGATCGTGCAGACGTTCCCGTCGCCGCAGTCTTTCGGCGGCCCGGGCTGACAGCCTATCTTTTGATCGCAACGCTCGATCCCATCGCAGAAAATCGGGTTTTGGCAGAGCGAGTCGTCGGTCTTGAAACGGCAACGCGAGAGCGTCTTGTCGCAAGCATCGAAGGAGCAAGCGATCGCGTCGTCGCACTGCGCGTCGTCGACGCACGGGCCACCGAGCTCGGGGTCGACGGGCGCTCCGCCCGTGCCACCGGCGCCGCCTGCACCCGTGCTCGCCCCCGTCGTCGCGTAGGGGTTGGGCACGTCGCTCTTGCAAGACGCGAGACTCCCCAAGGCCGCGCTCCCACTTGCGAGAACGAGCCCAAGCACAATCGCTGTGTGCGCTCGCCTCGGCATCAGGCTGAAACTCTAGCAGGGGACCGGAGGGTCTGGCATCATTCGCGCGGAGCAGACCAACGGGCGAATCCAATCGCTCCCGAGGTGCGAGCTGGCTCCACGAGGAAGAGATGTCCGGCGACAGGCTGACCCGCACCGAGCTTTCGTGGCTCCTCACTCAAGAAGCGCGCAGCGCTGCCGAAAAGCTGCGTCGTGGCGTCGGGCTCACGATCCCGCCACCCGAGTCGACGCCGATGCCGCCTCCGACATCTGGCCCTCACAACACACTCGGCTCGCTCGGACACCTCGGGAGCCACGCCCATCTCAAGCCCGAGGGCGGCCCGAGCGACGGCCTCCTGCTCCCGTCCATCGAAGACACCGGCGTCGAGACCACGCTGAATCGCCTCGACGAGACGATGTCGATGCTGGCCTCGCTGCACGGTCACACGACACGCGGTCGCCGCGGAAAGATCGACATCGCCGCGCTCCTCTGGGAAATCGCTCCCGAGGCGCGTGTGCAAATCGAGATGGGCAAAGGCCTGGTCGTGTTCGGCGACGAGTCCGAGCTCCGCCGCATGCTCCACGTGCTCATGGCGCAGAGCAGCGATCCGATGGCAGCCAGCGCCGTCGAGGTGAGCGTCAAACGTGAGGGCGACGAGATCAAGGTCGCGGTCCAGCTCGGCCCCGACATGTCGCAAGGCTTCGACGCGGAGACCCAGTGGCTCTCGCGGATGGCGATGCGCTACGGCGGCCGCTTCGCCCTCGAGGGCGATCGCCAAACGCTGGTGTTGCGCGCGAACGACGAGCACCGCGAGGTCGAGACGCTCCGTCGTGAGCTCGCGGCGGCTCAGGCACAAGGCGAGGCTTATGCAAGAGAGCTCGCCGCGGTCATGGGCAAGAGCGACGTTCCACCGTCGGTCGGCGTCGGCAGCCTCTCGCAGCATCCCGCGGGCGAAGCGCTCGCCGTCGTGGTCGCGATGTCGCGCTCCATCGTCGCCGAGATTCGCGGCATCATGGCGTCGATCGGACGCGACATGGCTCCGCTCCGTGATCGCGCGCGCTGGGGTGATCGAGGCGAAGAGGTCAACGAGATCGCGTCGTCGGTGGGTCGACACATCACGGCAGCGAGCGAGGTCGTCTCCGACCTCAGCAAGCTCACGACGGCGCCGCTGTTCGATCTTCCCGGCCCCATGAACATGGTCCACGTGTTGCGTGACATCACGCGCACCGAGGCTGCGCGCGCCGCTCGTCACGACGTGACGCTCGAGCTCCAGGCGCCGAACGGTCAGGGCGAGCTCGATCCGAGCTCGATCGCCGACGACGTGCTGAACGTGGGGACGGTCCACGTTTTGCTCCAACAGTTGGTCGACTACGCGCTCACGACGTCGCAACCACGGACCACCGTGAAAATCAGCGTCTCCGAGCAAGAGACCGGAATCACCGTGATGGTCGACGATACAGGCCCGGCGCTCAGCCACAAGGCAAAGGCCAGCGTGGTGAATCGCGACTTCGACGCCTTGTCGCACGAGCGCCCGCAGAGCCTCCCCCTCATCTTGGCTGCGTCGATCGCCGCGTTCTTGCATGCCCCGTTTTCGCTCGAAGACGGGCCGTCGGGCGGAACGCGAACGCGCGTGACTTTCCCGCGCCCGACGTGACGCGACGTTGACCGCCGCCGAGTGAGCGAGCTTGTCGTGAGCGACGACACGAAGAGCGTCGACGCTGCGAAGAACGACGCTGCGGCCGACGAGGACGTCGAGGCTCGACCCGAGCGGGCCGTGGATCTCTCGAAAGCTCCCGTGCCGCTCCCGCCGGTCGCGCGTCGCGTCGTCGAGCCCATCGGCCTCCGCGCGGTGTGCGTCGGCGTCGTCGCCGGGTTCGCCGTGACCTCCATCGTCGGCGCGATCGCGATGCCGATCTTCAGCCGGCCCAAACCGCTTCCGCTTGCTCTCGCTCGTGATGCCTTCGACCTCGCGCTCACGACGTCGGTCGGACTGTTCTGGGGCGCGCTCCTATCGCTCGGTCTGTGGGCGGCTCGGCGAGCGGCTCCGTCTCGCGCACCGTGGCTGGGCTTCTTCGCGCAGGCTTCCGTAGCAACCTGGATCGTGTTCCTCGTGCTCGGCCCAGCGATAGCGCATCAAGCAAACACAGCGTTCAACGGCGCCTTCGCGCGACCTCTCCAGATCGGAATGTTGGTGGGGGTGGGGCTCGGCCTTCCGCTCGCGCACCTGATCGGGGTCCTCGCGAGTCGTTGGCCCTGGGTCGCACGCGGCTGGATGCTCCTGGCCTTGGCGGGGGCGTTCGTGAACGCTTCGCTGTTCCGTGACGACTTCTTCGAAAGCCACGCGATCGGTGCGTGGGCGTCGGCCGTCGGCTTCGGCGGTGCGTGCGCAAGGCCGCTTGGGCGCTGGCTCGAACGACACGTGCTATGGCGCCGCACGGCGTCGGTGCTTTGCCTCCTGACTCTCGGCGTCGCCATTTTTCCGCCCGGCAATCGACTGCGATTGGAGCTTTTCGGATCGCCGATCGCCCTCGGCGCATGGGCCCACGCTGCGGTTCTGTGGCGCGTTCCGACATTCTCGACCGACGGCTGTCTCCCGATCGACCCGAAGTGGCTCGACGCTCGTGACGACGCCCCATCGATCCCCCCCTCGGCGCCGCGGCTCGTCGACGGATCCCCCATCGTCGTCCTCGTCACGATCGACGCCGTCCGCGCCGACGTGATCCTCGACGACGACAAAGACTCGATGTGGCCCAACCTCGCGCGCTTGAAGCGGACCGGAGCCGTCTTCACGCAAGCTCGTTCGGCGGGGAGCCAAACGGCCATTTCGCTCACCACGCTGTTTTCCGCGCGCTACTTCTCGGAGCTCTACTGGTCGATGCACGGCGAAGGCGCGTCGCGTTTCGACTACGCCGCCGACGATCCGGCGGTTCGTTTTCCGGAGCTGCTCGGTGCACACGGCGTCTCGACGGCGAAATTCGGCGCCATCAAGTTCTTGTCGAACGACTTCGGCATCGCGAAGGGCTTCGCAGACGACGTGATGCTCGTGACCGATCGTCGTCACGCGTTCGCAGACGAGGTCATCGAGCCGCTGGTCACCCGACTCCGAAAGGCCGGGCCGGAGCCTCTCTTTCTCTACGTCCATTTGATGGAGCCCCACGCGCCCTACGATCGAGGAACGCTCCGCGAGGGAACCCCGTTCGAGCGTTACGAGTCCGAGATCAGCCAGGCCGATCAAGCGCTGGGCCGCATCGTGCGAGCGACGGCGTCGGCGAAGATCGACCGTCGTGTTCTTCTGATCGTTTCAGCAGACCACGGAGAGGCGTTCGGCGAGCACGGGACGTTCGAGCACACCAAGACTCTCTACGAGGAGCTGATCCGTGTGCCGCTCGTCGTGGTTGCGCCGCACGTCCTGGCGCGCCGAATCGACGTGCCGGTCAGCCTCGTCGACCTCGGTCCTACGATCCTCGACGTATTCGGGGTCGACACGCCCGGATCGTTCATGGGTCAAAGCCTCGTTCCGACCCTCGTCGGCGCCCGAGACCTGCTCTCGAGACCCATCCTCGCCGAGGGTCGCCTGAGGCGAGCGCTCGTCTCGGACGGGATCAAAGTGATCACCGACGAGCGGCGCAAAGTGATCGAAGCGTTCGACCTGCGAACCGATCCGGGTGAGCTCACGAATCTGTTCGACGGAGACCCATCGCGCGCCCTCCCGGTGCTCGCGGCTTTGCAGCGATTTTATGCGGCTCACCAGTGCCGCCGGCCCGGATACGAGCCCGTCTACAAGCCCTGAACGCTGGAGAACCGAGCGCTCGAGACGCCTCGCCCCTCGCATTCGAGCCCGGGAAGGAATAGACAAATCATGCCGTACACGCGCCACCCTTCCCCCTTACCGAGCAAGAGCCATCCATGTATCAAAACGGACCCGGCGGCCCCCAGGGCTACCCCGATCAAGGCCAACAGCAAGGCTATCCGCAACAGCAGCAGGGTCACCCGCAGCAGGGTCACCCGCAGCAGGGTCACCCGCAGCAGGGTCACCCGCAGCAGGGTCACCCGCAGCAGGGCTACCCGCAGCAGGGTCACCCGCAGCAGGTCTACCCGCAGCAGCAGGGTCACCCGCAGCAGGGCTATCCGCAGCAGGGCCTCGTCCTCGCCCAAGGCGCCGGGATGGTGCCCGCCAACCTGATGGCCCCGACCTTCAAGGTCACGCGCCCCTTCCTCTCGTTTCTCGGCCGCAAGTTCCACGTCTACGGCCCCGACGGCGCGCTAGTCGCTTTCGTGAAGCATCCGATCATGAAGCTCCGGGCGGAGTTCACGATCTACACCGACCAAAGCGAGCAGGTTCCGCTGCTCCACGTGAAGGCGCGTCAGGTCATCGGCCTCAACATCTGCAACGACGTGTTCGATCCGTCGGGCGTGAAGGTCGGAACGATCCGCAACCGCGGTCTCAAGTCGATCGTGCGTGACACCTGGGACTTGCTCGACAGCAACGATCAGCCCATCGGCCTCATGCAAGAAGACGGCGCCGCGCTGCTCCGCCGATTCATCCCGATGCTCCTCGGCAAGTGGCACGTCGAGCTCGGCGGCCAAGAGGTCGCGAAGGTGAAGCAGGTCTTCCGCTTCTTCGCGAAGGAGTTCTCGCTCGACGTCTCGATGTCGCAGGGCCGAGTCGATCCGCGGTTCGCGATCGCTTGCGCCGTGTTCGCACTCATGGCCGAGAGCCGTCGCGAAGACTCGCGCTAGTCGTCTCGAGCTCGACACGCGAAAGCCGGTGCACCCACGGGATGCGCCGGCTTTTCGCTTTGCCAAGCTTGGCGGCAATGAGGTCGCGAACGCTCGTTGGAGCTCCGCCGCAGCGATCGTCACATGCGGACGATCGCGCTGCCCCACGAGATTCCGGCGCCGAGAGCGCACATCAGCATCGTGTCGCCAGGCTTCACCTTGCCGTTGCGCACGCTCTCGTCGAGGAGAATCGGAATGCTCGCGCTCGACGTGTTGCCGACGCGATCGATGTTCACGAGCATCTGCTCTTTGGAAACGCCGAGCTTGTGCACCGCGAGATCGATGATGCGCAGGTTGGCTTGGTGCGGGCAGATCCAGTCGAGATCTTTGCCGGTCATGCCGAGCACGTCGAGGGCCGCCTGGCTCGAGCCGTGGAGGTTCTTCACCGCCACCTTGAAGACATCCTGACCACGCATGTGGATCTTGTTTCGTTTGGCGATCACTCGCTCTGGGGTGAGCGGCTCGAGACTGCCTCCGGCGGGGATCATCAGCGATTGGGAGAGCGCCGCGTCGGAGTAGAGCTTCGTCGAGAGGATCCCACGCTTCTTGTCACGTGCGGTCGCTCCCTCGGACGGACCGAGGACGACGGCGCCCGCGCCGTCGCCGAACAGAACGCACGTCGTCCGATCTTCCCAGTCGACCACCCGTGACAAGAGCTCGACGCCTACGACGAGGATTCGCTTCGCGGCCCCGCTGCGGATGAACTGGTCGGCGATGCTGAGGCCGAAGATGAACCCTGCACACGCCGCGCTCAAGTCGAGCGACGGACAGGGTGCGGCCCCGAGCTTTTGTTGCACGAACACCGCCGTCGCGGGCATTGGCATGTCGGGCGTCACCGTGGCGACGAGGATCATGTCGAGATCCTTCGCCGACACCTCGGCCGACTCGAGAGCGCGCTTGGCCGCCTCAGTCGCCATGTCACTCGTGCACATCCCTTCGGGAGCGATGTGCCGTTGACGAATTCCGGTTCGCTCGACGATCCACGCGTCCGATGTGTCGACCATCTTTTCGAGGTCGGCGTTGGTGCGGACGATCGGCGGCAGGAAGTGGCCTGTGCCAAGGATCCGGGAAGCGGGTTCGAGTGTCATGCACCCGAGGCCTATCGCGGGGCTCGCGAAGGATCGACCTAATTCCGTGACGGAAAAATGACTAACAGGTCAGCCCTTGCGGGACGTTTCGCTCGGCTCGGTGGAGCCGTGGCTGGAGATCGAGGAGTCAGTCGAGCTTCGCAGACTCGGGGCGGCGCGCAGCGCTCTCCTCGCCCGAGCTTTTGTTCAGGCCGAGCGGCTGGTCGAAGCTGAGACCGAGAGAAGCTCCGAGCCAGGCACCTTGAGCGCCCGTCGGGGCATCGAGAACGATGGCTCCCGGCTCGAGATGGAGCCCGAGCCAAAGCTCTGGCGCGAGCCGCGCTTCGATGCCCACCGTCGCAGCCGCGCGCAGCGTGAAGGAGCTCGCAGGGCCAGTTGAAACGCTACCGATGGGCTTTTCGATCCGCATGTTCGCGAGCCCCGCGAGCGCGCCGATGCTCATGCGCCACGAAGATGCCAGCCACATGCGATGATGCGCGCCGATCGAGAGCTCGAGCCACCGCATCCGGCCCTGGTTTCCATCGCCGGCCATCGCCGCGAGAGACAGCTCCTCGCTGAGGATCGGTTGATGAAAACCCAGGCGGACCCTCGATCCCCCGAGGCCTCCACCGAGCGCCGGAAGCGAGACGCCCATCAAGGCGGCGGAGAGGGCGACCGAGGGCGCTCGTCGGAGCGAGGCGTCGAGCTCGACCGCGGTCGGCTCGCGCGAACGAACAGGACGCTTGCGGACTGGCGCGAGCTGCACGCGAACCGACTCGCTCGCGGCGATGGCCGTCACACGCGCGGCGACATCCCACGCGAGCCCCGCGACGTTGACTTGTCGCATCTCGAGCTTGTGCTGCGGCGCCTGAACCTGAATCGCGATCGTCCCGGGCTCGGGCAGGTCGATGAACACCCGAACCGAGTTCTCGTCGAGCGGGCCCGCGGCTTCGCTCGCGAGGTGTGTCGAGCGCGGGAGCTCGAGGTCGATGAGCCGGCGCACACGCCCTTCGGTCAGGAACGTGGCAGCCGCTTTGGAGAGCGTGACGCGCACGAGCGACGGAGGCGCTGCTTCGTCGGTGGCTGCGGACCGAGGCGGCTCCTCGCTCGTCGCAGCCGCAGCTGGACGCGCCATGAAGCTCGAGCTGGCGATTCCGGCGACGATCGCCGCGCCCTCGACGAGGGACACGACGACCGTCCTGCAGAGCCAGCGGAGAGGGCGGGATTCGAACCCGCGGTACCTTTCGGTACACACGATTTCCAGTCGTGCACCTTCGACCACTCGGTCACCTCTCCAAACCCCCGCCAAGCTACGCCGTTGCGCAGCGACGAGGCGCCCCCACCAACCTGACCGCACCCGAAGCGCGCTCATAGGAGGGCGTGTGCGGGATGTCCGAATGAACCAAGTGCGCCGAGTCTTTCGACCCGGGAGCCTTTGGCAAAGTTCGTGGCTCGCGTGCGCACACCATCGCGTGCCACGCTCGCCCGGACCCTTGCCCGGACTTTGCCCGGAGCATCGGGCGGATCGTTCGAGAAGGCTCGCTCGATCAGCCCGAAAAGGTTGCAACCCACACGACTCAAACCACCAGCGGAGAGGGCGGGATTCGAACCCGCGGTACCTTGCGGTACACCTGATTTCGAATCAGGCACCTTCGGCCACTCGGACACCTCTCCGCGGCGGAACATGGCAGAAGCGCCCCCGGTCGGTCAAGCCTCTGTAGAATGCCGCCGTGAGGGGGAGGGATGGATGTTGCTTCGGCCCTGGGCTAAGGGTGCCCCGGTCATGAGCGCATCCCCATCGCGGCACGGCGAGCTCCCCTCGCAGCCCCACCACGGAACGGCCTCCCTCAAGTCCATGGCGCTCGCCGCTCTGGGCGTCGTCTACGGCGACATCGGGACGAGCCCTCTCTACGCCCTCCAAGAGTGCGTCCACAGCGAGCATGGCGTGCATCTGATTCAGGGGGGTCAGGTCGCTCCGAACGCGACGGTCCTCGTCTTGGGTCTTCTTTCTCTGGTGTTTTGGAGCGTCACGTTGGTCGTGAGCGTGAAGTACCTCGCGTTCATCATGCGGGCCGACAACGACGGCGAGGGCGGCGTCCTCGCCCTCCTCGCGCTCATTCCAGACCGAAAGAATGATCCTGCCAAGAAGCCTCGGGCTGCAGGCCAAATCGGCGCGCTCGCAGCCTTGGTCATCTTTGGCGCATGCCTTCTCTACGGGGACGGGATGATCACCCCGGCCATCAGCGTGCTGAGCGCCGTCGAGGGTCTCAAGGTCGCGACCACGTCCCTCACGAGCGCGGTTTTGCCGATCACGGTCGTCATTCTCCTCGGCCTCTTCTGGGTGCAGAAGCGTGGAACCGCAATGATCGGCCGCGTCTTCGGGCCGATCATGGTGATCTGGTTCCTCACGCTCTCGGTCCTCGGAGTGATCGGCCTCGCGAAGAACCTCGACGTTTGGAGGGCCTTGAACCCCTACTACGCCGTCCACTTCCTGCATGAAAACGGCTTTCACGGCTTCAAAGTTCTCGGCTCGGTCGTGCTCTGCATCACCGGTGGCGAAGCGCTCTACGCCGACATGGGTCACTTCGGTCGACGTCCGATCCAAACCGCTTGGTACGGCATGGTCATGCCGGCGCTCGTGCTCTGCTACTTCGGTCAGGGCGCCATTCTCCTGAACGCGGCGAAGGCCGGCCCGACCGCTCTCGAGGCGGTCGCAGCGAACCCCTTCTACTCGATGGTCCCGAGCGGTCCGCTCATCTACCCCCTGGTCGCGATCTCGACGGCCGCCACGGTCATCGCGTCCCAAGCCCTCATCTCGGGCGCCTATTCGCTGACGCATCAGGCGGTCCAGCTCGGCTACCTGCCGCGCGTCACGGTGACCCACACGTCGAGCCAGACCGAAGGTCAGATCTACATCCCCGAGATCAACGGGATGCTCGCGGTCGGGTGCATCGGCCTCGTGCTCGCGTTCAAAGAGTCGGCGAACTTGGCGGCCGCCTACGGCATCGCCGTCACCGGAACGATGGGGATCACGTCGATCGCCTACTTCGTCGTCGTCACGCGACGTTGGGGATGGTCGCTCGCCAAAGCCGTTCCACTGCTCGCGTTCTTCTTGGCGCTCGATCTCAGCTTCTTCAGCGCGAACCTGCTCAAGTTCTTCGACGGCGGATTCGTTCCGATCTGCATCGCCATCGGGATCTTCCTCATCATGAGCGTTTGGAAGCGGGGCCGCGGGCTCCTCGGCCAGTACTTCGTGAATGCATCGAAGCCCCTCGACAGCTTCCTCGAGGGCATCGCACGCGGCGTCTACCGCTCACCCGAGGGCAAAGAGAACAAAGTCTTGCGCGTCCCCGGCGTGGCCGTCTTCTTGACGTCGAACCCGAACGGAACGCCGCCGCTCTTGGTGCATCACGCACGACACAACAAAGCGATTCAAGAGACGGTGCTTTTGGTGACGGTGACGCACGAGCGCGTACCGCGCGTCGTTCAGAACCGCCTGTCGGTCGACGTGTTGGCCGAGGGTTTCTTTCGGGTCACGATCAAGAACGGCTTCATGGAAACACCGAGCGTTCCGAAGGGCCTTCAAGAAGCCATTCGAAGCTTCAATCTGCCGTTCGACCTCGAAGACGTCACGTACTACCTCGGCCGCGAAACGCTTCTCGCGACGACCAAGGGCGAGATGGGCCCGCGCGCTGAAAGACTGTTCGCGTTTCTCACGCGCAACTCGCAGACCGCATCGCGCTACTTCGGGATTCCGGCCGAGCGGGTCGTCGAAATCGGGATGCAGATCGATCTCTGATCGCCACTGCGGCGACTCGATCCCGAAATGAAGAAAGCCAGGCTCATCGATGGAGCCTGGCTTTCTCGTGTCATCGCGTCGGCGAGAGCCGAGCGCGAAGCACCACCTACTTGGTGTCCATGCCGTGCGGGCGCGCGGGCCCGGTCGGGAATGCCGTGTTGAAGTCGAGGTTGAAGTCGGGATCGACCTCGAGCGAGTTGTGCTTCACGTTGATGACGTGGACCTTGTGGTCGCCTTCGAAGTGGATCTTGCCGAAGCCGTCCTCGTTGAGGAAGTAGTCGGTGACGACGAGGCGCTTGTTGTCGAGCGTGAGGTGCAGATCGTGCGGCCCGGAGTCGAGACCCACGCTGACGATCGATTGCTGCGTGAACTGGTTCGGATTGCTGATGTCGAGCATGCCGATCTGCCCAGCCTGAAACGAACCGAAGAGGAGTCGGTCGCCCCAGCTCGGCATCGCGAGGATTTGAGTCATGCCTCCGCGGACCGGAACTTCGACGTGCGGGGTGATGGTCTCGCAGTCGAACGACTGGACGAAGCTGCCATCGGTCGGATCGACCGTGTAGACGAAGCCCGTGAACATGTTCGCCGTGATGGCGCGGCCGTGAGGATCCCCAGGGATGAACTTCACGTCCATCGTGCCGGCGTTGTCGGGGAGATAGACGGTGCGCGTGATCTGGCGCGTCGCAAGGTTCCAAAATCGAAGCGAGCTGCGCAACTCGACCGGTCCGGGAAACGCATTGAGCGTGGTGACCGGGTTGATGAAGTCCGACGTCACGAGCCGGTTGCGCGGGAAGTCCATCGAGATGCCGTGCGGATTGAAGTCGCTCGAGGGGGCGTTCGGGTATTCCGCAACGAGGTTCAAGTGCTTGTCGATCTCGACGACGCGGCCGCCGCCACCGCCCGAAGCCGACCCCATGTTCGTGATGAAGAATCCGCCATCGGGGAGAGGCTGGAAGTCGTCGGTGATGCTCGAGTTCGGCGTCGCGAGCGACTTGATGAACACGGGCTTCTTCGCGTTCGACACGTCGAAGAAGAAGATGCCCTTCTGACCGCTGAGGAGGCTCAGGAGACCACCGCAACCGAGGACCTTCTTGTCGGCCGAGAGATGGCAGTGATGCGCTTCGTTGCCGATGGCGCCAGGGCCCGGTAGTGGCACCGTCCGAATGACCTTGCCGTAGTTGTGCGAGTGGCGATTGAAGTTGATGACAGCGAGGAAGTCCGGAGCGACGCGGGCCTGGTCACCGGCCCAGACGTAGAGAATCTTGTCCTCCCCGTCGTTGGCGTCATTGTCGTCATTGCCTTCGTTGCAGCCGAGTGCGGTCAACGCGACTTGGTCGACACCGGCGTTGCTCGTGTCGGTTCCGCAGCCGCTCACCGACATCACACCGGACAAACAGGCAACTGCCGCCAACACGTTCACAGCACCAGCTCGAAGCATCCAGCCACCCTCCTACCCGGTGTTCGGCCGCCTGACACGACGTCAGAGCTCGAACGGGAACACGCTTCGCAATGGTCGTGCCGTCGAGAAAACCAGGAAATTGAAACCTGAAGCCACAAAGCGGTGGTTCATCTCAGACACCGCTAGGAACCCTTCGAAGCCACTCGCGCCCCCAACCGACGGGTGTACGAATCTCATGGGCGGGAAAAGGCGCCGAATGCGTGCGGTGTTTCTTTTGAGACAGCCGGTGTGGCAGTTCCAACGCCTCACATACGGCCCGCGTGACGGACGATGGCGTACCTCGCGCCACCCCAGCCCAGGAGGTGGGTGGCGAGTTGCAACGAGGCACCAGGAGCGGTTCGAGAACCGCAGAAGCGCCGAAGCTGATAGGAGTCAGCGTCTCTTGTAGCGACGAAGCAATGGCAACATCATCGCAAGAGTCAGCCAGGTCGGCGTGGATCCGTCCCTCGGTAGCTCGCTCGACACGGCGCATCCGGAGTCGACAGGAGGC
Organism: Polyangiaceae bacterium; assembly: GCA_043755175.1. Taxonomy (GTDB): domain Bacteria; phylum Myxococcota_A; class Polyangia; order Polyangiales; family Polyangiaceae; genus CAYYKK01. The sequence goes on from JAYUUB010000114.1 coordinate 50,236, forward strand.
TTCGGGTTCGTGCCCCCACCACCCGCGCCGGAGCCACCGGCCGCCGATGCACCGATCGAATTGGCGATCGCAGGCCAGTTGGCTGGGCACTGCGTCGCCGTCGGTGTCCCTGCAGGGCAGTCGAGGGGCTTGAGATCGGCCAAGTGGTAAAGAGAAACGAAGGTCTTTCCAAGATCGGTCGACCGGCCGAGGGTGAAGCCGTCGGTGTTCTCGCTCGCACAACCGTAGAGGCCGTCCGCCGCCCAACGAAGGCACCTGACCCCGACGGAAGACGCCGGTGCGAAAACGTTGTCGCTCGCATTGGCCTCGAGCACTCCGGCGTTGGGGCCGCCGATCGCGATGTTCTGTCCGTCGGGCGAGAGAGCGAAGCCCAACATCTCTCCGGAGACCGAAGCCACCATCGTCCACGTCTGGCCGCTGTCTTTGCTGAACAAGAGTGTATCGGTATCGGTGCCGTCTACGCGCGCCCAGAGGCGGCTCGGATCGGCCGGATCGATTGCGCCGATGTAAGCGCCGGTGCCGCCTTGCGCGCCCAGTGGGAGGATGGTCCACGACTGCCCGCGGTTGTCGGTGCGCGCAATCGCGCCTTCGTTGGTCGCTCCGAAGAGCCCGCTCACGTAGATCGTGTCGGGGTTGCTGGAAGAGACTTCGACGGTGAGGGCCTGGAACGTGGGGTCGAGAGCCACACCGCTTTGAGCCCACGATGCGCCGCTGTCGTTCGTCTCGGCGAGGATGACGTGGAGACCGCCGGCGACGCTCGTCGAAGTGATGGCGACCGCATGTGCGGGGTTTGCGGCCTGGACCGCGACGTCGGTCACATATTGATCCGTGAGTGGATCTTGGACGAACGCCCACGTGCAGCCGCGATCGGCGCTTTCGCTCAGTCCTTCGAAGATTCCCGCGATGACACGTCCGTCGGCCATGATGCCCATGGCGGGGTCTTCGACGCCGCCGTAACCAACCGACTGCTCGCACATCCAGCGCCACGTCGTACCGCCGTCGGTGCTCTGGAGAACTCCGTAGGTTGCGCGTAGCACGATGTGCTGCGGGTCGCCGGGATCGACGACGACTTGACCCGCAGCCGGGAAGCGACCGTTGGCGAACGCGTCGGTCGAGAACGACGAGGTGGCGCAGCAAGCCGTGACCGTGAGCGCAACGGCGGAGAAGCGGCGAAGCACGCGAGCATCATGTCACAACCGATGTTCTCGGTGGAGCGATGTTCGGGTCAGCCGGCGAGCGTCGCTTAGCGGCGCGAGAATCTCCGAGAGCTCCTCGGCGAGCTGGGCGATGCTGAACGGCTTTTGAAGCGCCCGGGTGCTGGTTGGGAGGCGGGCGAGATCGTGGCCATCGGTCGAACCAACCTCGGTTACACGGCCTCTGGTTCGACGATCGGGAGAAACATCGAAATGTCCGCCCGCGAGGCGACCGACCGCTTTCGAGGCGCTCGGACGATCGCAGATGCCGCTCGAGCTCGTCGCGCTCGGTCACGTCGTGGATGATGGAGAGCAGGAGCTTCATCGCGGGGTTGAGCTCGAAGACCGCGCGATAGAAATCCTCGCCTAGAGCATCGTTGTCGGTGCGACGCGGCTCGTCACTGACGTCGCGGTGAACGACGACGACGTGACGACCGTCGACGACCGCCATCAGACTGCGGATTTCGAGGTCGAATTCGCTACCGTATCAGCGAAGACCACGGCTGACGTACTGCGTGGGGACCTTGCTCCCGACGCCACGCCGCCTCGCAAACTCCCCGATCATCTCTCGAGCGTTCGAGCCGAGATCGAGGACTGGCTTGCCGACGAGGGCCGACGGATCGGGGTATCCGAAGAGCGCCGCGCATGCGGGGTTCACGTACCGAATGGAGAAACCCACGGAGACGGCGACCGACTCTTCGGAGCTGTCGAAGAGGCCATGCAGCATCGCGTCGGCTTCGCTCGCGCGCTTCGACCCGATGTCCGTCTTCTCGCTGACCGTCCCCCGTCACGCCTCCCCCGTAGTCGGCTCCGAACGGAGATGAAAGCCCCCAAAGAACTGTGCTCTGCAGGCTCAAGGTTCGAGTCGTGTGACCGTTTGTGGCTCTGTGAGCCAGGCAGTCCAAGATTCCGATGCAGTTGACGAGCCGAGCTCGGGCGTGAGATCGCACGCACCAAAGGCCAGCGCTGCGAACGAGGTGCATGCGCAGGCAACGGGGCCTGGTGTCGCGGAAGCACGTCGGGCCCCCTCGCTTCGACCCGATCGCGCGGTGCTGATCCGATTGCAGGGTGCTCTCGTGGGGGAGATCGCCACCGTTCCCGAGGCCGGGCTTCGCGTCGGCTCCGGTCGTGACGCCGACTTTCAAATCGAAGACGAAGACGTCGGCCGGTTCCACGCGAGCATCCAGTTCGAGTCGGGCGCCGGATTCGTCCTCTACGATCTCGAGTCGGGCGGTGGCACGCGCGTCGACGGTGTTCGGGTCTTGCGATGGATACTCCAGGATGGCGACGTCATCCGCATCGGAGCGGAGTGCGCCCTCCGTTTCTCTTGGGTCGACGCCGAACAAGAGGCGCTCCTCCGCCGAGGTGGCGCCAGACGAAAGAGCGCGCTCCCCCCGCGAAAGGGAAGTCCAGGCCGGTACTAAGCGACGACGCAGTTCGGGGATCGTCGCAGCCACGGCGTTGCCGGCCGGCGCGCGTTTCGGTACGAGAGCGCCGATGAGCGACTCGGACCCGATCGAAAACGCCCCGCGAATCGGTGCGCGAGACGGTCATACGCCCCGATGTCGAGCGCGACTCGACGGTGCCAGCCGATGAAAGGGATCGAGGGCTGGTTCTCACAGGACGAGGGTCGCTGGTACGCGAAGCTCGCGCGCGGGGTGGTCGGCGGCACCTTCGTCGAGGTCGGATCGTGGAAGGGCCGAAGCACCTCCTTCATCGGACGGATCTGCAACGCGAACGGAACACGTCTCATTTGCGTCGACCACTGGAGCGGCTCGAGCGACTCGCTGGCGACGCGGTATGCGTCGGTGCTCGCGAACGAAGACGTCGAGCAGACGTTCCGCGCGAACATGAAGGCGCTCGGGATTCGAGTCGAGACGATCCGAGACGCGTCGGTCGGTGCAGCGGCTCGCTTCGAGCCGGGCAGTGTCGACTGCGTCTTTCTCGACGGGAGCCACGACAGCGCGAGCGTCATGCAAGACCTGATGGCTTGGACCGATAGGTTGTCGCCTGGAGGCGTTCTCGCGGGTCACGACTACTCGACGAAGCATCCGGACCTCTGCGAGACCGTCGACACCTTCTGTCGCGAGCGAGGCCTCCGCGTGAGGCGCGGTCCGAGGTCGGTCTACGCACTCGAGCCTGATGAAGGCGTTGCGAGTGACCCGCTGCCCCCCCGATGACCTGTAGAACAAGGCCGAGAGCTCGCACGAGCGTGGCGCCAGCGCCTCGAATGCGGTAGCTCAGGTCATGCTCGACGACCTCCTCCGCGAGTGCCTCACGTTCGACGACGTCCTCCTCGTTCCCGCGTACAGCGAGGTCCTCCCGAACGAGGTCGAGACGAAGACCCGACTGACGCGGCTCATTCGTCTCAACATCCCGCTCATCAGTGCAGCGATGGACTCGGTCACCGAGGGGCCTACCGCGATCATGATGGCCCGCGCCGGAGGCATCGGGATCATTCACAAGAATCTTCCTCCCGTGCTCCAGGCACGCGAGGTCGAGCGAGTAAAGCGCGCCGAGAGCGGCATGATCGCCGTTCCGATCACCGTGCGGCCCGAGCAGACGCTGCGTGAAGCGCTCGCCGTGATGAACGAGCACGACATCAGCGGCGTACCCGTCGTCGAAGGCCAGCGTCCCGTCGGAATTCTCACCGCTCGCGACACGCGCTTCGCCCTCAACCAAGACCAGCCGGTGTCGGGCTTGATGACGAAAGAGCTCGTGACGGTGCCGCCTGGCGTGTCGAACGAGCGCGCAAAAGAGCTCCTCCACAAGCACCGCATCGAGAAGCTACTCGTCGTCGACGACGGCAAGCTCGCTGGCCTCATCACGATCAAAGACCTGCTCCAAGCCGATAGAAACCCCGACGCGCTGAAAGACGACCAAGGTCGCCTTCGCGTCGGGGCAGCCATCGGACCAGGCGCCGATCGCGACGAGCGCGCCGATGCCCTCGTCGCCGCTGGAGTCGACGTCATCGTGATCGACACCGCGCACGGGCATTCACGCGGCGTCATCGATGCGGTTCGCGCGACCAAGAAGCGTCACCCGAAGATAGAGATCATCGCTGGCAACGTCGCCACCGCCGAAGCCACCGAGGCGCTCATCGATGCAGGCGTCGACGCGGTGAAGGTCGGCATCGGACCGGGAAGCATCTGCACGACGCGCATCGTCGCGGGCATCGGCGTTCCGCAGATCACGGCCATCAGCGATTGCGTTCGCGCAGCCGAGCGACACGACGTCCCGATCATCGCCGACGGCGGCATCAAGTTCTCGGGTGACGTCACCAAAGCCATCGCTGCTGGCGCATCGAGCATCATGGTCGGCTCACTCTTCGCCGGTACCGACGAGTCACCCGGCGACCTCGTTCTCTACCAAGGTCGCAGTTACAAGGTGTACCGAGGCATGGGATCGCTCGGTGCGATGAAGAAGGGCAGCAAAGACCGCTACGGACAAGGCGGAGCCGCCGACGAGAAGCTCGTCCCCGAAGGGATCGAAGGTCGCGTTCCTTATCGCGGATCGCTCCACGCGATCGTCTACCAGCTCGTCGGAGGCCTTCGTTCGGGCATGGGCTACACCGGGTCGAAGACCATCCACGAGCTTCGCACCAACGCCCGCTTCATCCGCGTCACGTCGCAAGGTCTTCGCGAGAGCCACGTCCACGACGTGATCATCACCGAAGAAGCCCCGAACTACCGCCTCAGCTGAAGGTCACCGAGATCGACCCGCAGTCCCCCACCTTTCCGTGCTGCGTCGAGCGTCGCCCAGATCACGACCGCGTGACGAGCAACCAACGCCGCTCGTCAGGTGACAGTGGCTCAAGCAGCGTGAGTCAACATGCGAGCATCGTCGGCGGTGAAGGCGTTCCACGAGTCTCGGACCTGCGCGAATGCGACACCCTGTCGCTGAAAAGTTTTGGTCGTGAGATCGAGAATGGTGGAAGCGAGCTTCTCGGTCGACCTGAACGGCGCGGGGCCGTAATCGATCTCGAGATCGACCGCGTTGCGAATCGAGTCGGGCACCGCGTCCAGCGTGTAGTTGTTCCCGGTGCCGGCGAGGTTCGCGCTCGATCCAACGATGAGCTGTCCGTTCTGAAAGGCGATGCTCGCGGCGCGAGCGATGAGGTCACCGACGCCGAAGAACGTGGCGATGGTCTGGCCCTTGGTGCACTGCGACGCGACGAATGGCTCGAAGCTCGCGAGCAGGCTGGAGCGTTGGTTCGTGGTTGCGATCACGGCCACGGGCCAGCGCGAAACGGCGTGGCTGAGCCAAGCACGCGTTGGGCCGTCGATCCCCGTGGCGACGTCGTCGAGAATCCTCATCGTCCCAACCGTGACGCAAGGCTTCTGCGCCGGTCGGCCCTTCAGCTCGTAGATGCGGCGAACGGCGTCGGTCTTCATGGCGACGAGCCCGTATCCGGTATTGGTCCGAGCGAGCGCGAGGCCCCCGTCGGCGAGCAGGGCGTAAATGCGGTTTGCGTCGAGCTTCGAAGCGGTCTTCATGACAAAACGAATCCTTTCGAGCAGGAGTGCCTGCTCGGGATGGGTTGGCGAAAAACGCATGACGCCGTGCCGCATCCCCAAAGCGCCGCTGATGCGCTAGGGTTCAGCCGTCGCTCGACGTCTACCGATGCAACATGACTGCAAAGAGCAATCCATCCGAAGCAGCCGCGTCGACCGAGATCGACCCGCTGTGGATTGCTCTCGCAACGCACACGAGTGACTTCTTCGGATTGATGGATGAACGGGGCGTCGTGCTCTTCATCAATCGCAGCGTGCGCGGAGCGGAGAGCGACGACATCACGGGCAAGACGCTCGAGGAGTTCCTCACGACGGCCCGCGCGCACCAAGTCCGTGGAATGTTGAACGAGGCGCGCGAGACCGGACAACCGGTCATCAACGACTCACTTCGCATCGACGCCCTCGACGGAGACGAGCGCTGGTTCGTGGAGAAGTGCATACCCACCGAATCCGACGGGGCGCTGCGCTTCTTGCTCATCCGAACCGAGACCACGCATCTTCGGCGCGCCGAGCTCGAGCTCCGAGCTTCGGAGGCGCGCTACAGAACGCTGTTCGACTCGAATCCCGATCCGGTGGTCGTCGTCGAAGCTTCGTCGCTCGACATACTCGCCGCGAATCCGGCGGCGTCGCGGCTCTATGGCCACACGCAGCAAGAGCTCTGCGCCATGCAATGGGTCGAGCTGTTCGCGCCCGAAGACCACGACGCCCTTCGCGATCGACTTCATGCGAACCCCGCCCTCGAGAGACGATGGGTCGTGCGACAAGAGCGACGTGATGGGTCGAGCGTCATCTCCGAGATCGTCGACAATCCGATTGCATTCGCCGGACGCGAAGCGAGAATCGCGGTCATTCGCGACGTCACCGAGCGCGAGCAGCTCGAAGAGCAGCTGAGGCACGCGCAAAAGATGGAGGCCATGGGGGTTTTCGCGGGCGGCGTCGCCCACGACTTCAACAATCTCCTCACCGTCATCGCAGGTTGCGGAGAAAACCTCCGTGCCGTCGCAGGCCCAGGCAGCGAGGCCAGCCAAGACGTCGACGATCTGCTCGATGCGATGGAGCGTGGGAGCAACCTGACGAAGAAGCTGATGCTCTTCTCACGCCGCCTGGTGCTCAACACAATGTCGATCGATCTCGTGCGGGTGATCGACGACCTCCGACCGATCCTCGTGAGATTGCTCGGCGATGGCGTGGCGTTCGAGGTCCATCATCGAGCTCCGAGCGCCCTCGTGCTCGGCGATCAGGTCGAGCTCGAGCAACTGGTGTCGAACCTCGTGCTGAACGCCGGACAGGCCATCGCGGGCACCGGCAGAGTCATTGTCCGTACGTTGCTTCTCGACGTCGATTCGAGCTTCACCGCGCGATTTCCTCGCGCCCACGCAGATCGCTACGTCGAGATTTGCGTGAGCGACGACGGCCACGGAATGGACGAGGCCACGCTTACGCGCGCATTCGAGCCGTTCTTCACGACGAAGCCAGACGGAACGGGACTCGGACTTGCCGTCGTTCATGGCGTGGTCGAAAGGCATCGAGGCTTTCTTCATGCAGAATCGAAGCCAGGCGTCGGCACGTCGATTCACGCCTACTTACCAGTCTCGGTCGACTTTCCCGCGGTATCGCTCGGTCGGCCAATTGCGCCAGTCGGGTCCGAGCGCGTGCTCGTGGTCGACGACGAGCCGATGGTTCGAAAGATCACGGAGCGCACGTTGCGCCGTCTCGGCTACCAGGTCACTGGCGCGGGCGATGCAGAAGAGGCGCTGACGCTATTCTCGAACGATCCGAACAAGTTCGACGTCGTCGTGATGGATGTCGTGATGCCGAAGCTCAGCGGTCCCGAGGCGGTCAGCCAAATGCGCGTCGTTCGACCCGGCTTTCGAGCCCTCTTCGTCACCGGATATGCGCGAGAGGCTTCTGGTCTTTCGACCCTTCTCGGCGAACCTGGCATCGGGTTCTTGCCGAAGCCTTTCACGGCTCTGCAACTGGCAGAGGAGATTCGGCTCGTTCTCGACGACGTCACCGCGCCTTCGTCAGCGCGTTGACGGATGTGGCGACGCTGGCGCCAAGCGCTTGGCGATTCGATGGCCCAGGGTGAGACCGGGGCCGGCTGCATGTGCTGTGGACCGACGCGCGTGCGATTCAGCGGTGTGGTCGGCCTCGACATTGCCTATCGGGAGCTCGAGCGCCTTCGATGAGGTTCAGCTCGCTCGTTCTCTCAGCAAGGACTAGCTTCGTTCGGGTGAAGCAGGGCGAGCAGCCGAAAGGCACGGCGCATTCGAGCGCAGCACGTCCGTTTTCAAGGGGCTCGTCCGACCGCACGCCCGGAGCGGCGAGCCCGCCTACCGAACGTGCACTCGAACAACAGGGTCTCTTCGTGTCGACGAAGGGCGCTGCGCCCGAAGGCACGGTCGAAGGCGAGGTGGTGCGGGTCACCTACGAGAACGAGAGCACAGGCTTTCGCGTTCTGCGTGTCGCCGTCGAGGGCGAGGCCAACGAGCGCACCCTGGTCGGCGTCTTTCCTTCGGCTCCCCCCGGAAGCCACGTGCGCGCCACCGGCAAGATCATGCGCGACGAGCGCCACGGCGAGCAGTTCCGCGTCGAGACGCTCCTCACCGTGGCTCCATCGACGCTCGCGGGTCTCGAGCGTTTCCTCGGATCCGGGCTCATCCCCGGCATCGGCCCCGCTTTCGCGAAGCGCATCGTCGAGCGCTTCGGCGAACAGACTCTCGAAGTGCTCGATCGAACGCCCGATCGACTCTCCGAAGTCGAAGGTCTGGGAAAGAAGCGCGCCGTCGAGGTGCAGAAGGCCTGGGAATCGCACCGCGTGGTCGGCGCGATCATGATCTTTCTCCAAGCGCACGGAGCCTCGCCTTCTCTCGCTGCACGCATCTACAAGCGCTTCGGCGCGCGCGCCGTGCAGATCGTCTCCGCCTCTCCGTACCGACTCGCGCTCGACGTCTGGGGTGTCGGCTTCAAGACGGCCGATCGCATCGCTTCGTCGCTCGGCATCGCGCGCGACGCGCCCGAACGCGCGCAAGCTGGCATTCTTCACGTGCTCCACGAGCGCAGCACCCAAGGCCACGTCTACACCGAGCGGCAAGCGCTCGCCGAGCTCTCGGCGACGATGCTCGAGATCGACGTCGTCCACGTGGAAGACGCCATTGCCGAGCTCGACAAAATCGGTCGCGTGCGTGCCGAGAGAGTGAGCGAAGGCGACGCCATTTACACGCCCGAGCTCTTCGACGCCGAAGTGCGGATCGCGCACGGTCTCGCCGAGCTCCTCGGTCGACCCGCGACGGGAAAGCCTCTCGCTCCGCTCGTCCGAGACACGGTGCGCGCTTTCGAAGAGCGCGGTGGGGTGAAGCTCGCCGAAGCGCAGGTCCAAGCGATCGACTACGCGGCAGAGAGCAAAGTGCTCGTCATCACGGGTGGCCCCGGAGTCGGAAAGACGACCATCGTCCGCGCCGTTCTCGGGCTCTTCGATCGCGGCGGACTGAAGACACGCCTCGCAGCTCCCACCGGGCGCGCCGCGAAGCGCATGACCGAAGCGACCGGCCGCGAAGCCGTGACGTTGCATCGCTTGCTCGAGTTCGAGCCGAAGCTGCGCACCTTTCAGCGGAACGAAGACAACCCCGTCGACGCGGGCGCGATCATCATCGACGAGGCCTCGATGATCGACGTGCTCCTGATGGACGCGCTCGTGTCGGCCGTGCCCAAAGAAGCGCGGCTCGTCTTCGTCGGCGACGTCGATCAGCTTCCGAGCGTGGGCCCCGGCGCCGTGCTCCGCGACGTGATCTCTTCGACCGTGGTTCCGACCGCGCGCCTCTCGGCGATCTTCCGTCAAGCGAACGGTAGTCTCATCGTCGAGAACGCCCATCGCATCCACGCCGGTGAGGTCCCCGTCGGGGAACAACGCACCGATGGGGAGTTTTACGTCATCGACCGCTCCGACGCCGACAGCGCCGCCGAGGCGATCGTCGATCTCGTCACCAAGCGCATCCCGAAGCGCTTCGGGCTCGATCCCAAGCGCGACGTGCAGGTGCTCACACCGATGCATCGAGGAGAGACCGGGACGATCGCGCTCAACGAACGCCTCCAGAAGATTTTGAACCCCGACGGGCCCTGCGTGAAGCTCGGCGCGCGGTCGATTCGCCTCGGCGACAAGGTGATGCAACTTCGCAACGACTATCAACGCGAGGTCTACAACGGTGACGTGGGCTTCGTGGCCGAGGTCGACGAAGAGGGCCGCAAGCTCGTCGTGAGGTTCGAGGAGCGCGCGGTCGCTTACGAAGAATCCGATCTCGACGAGCTCACGCTCGCCTACGCCACGAGCATCCACAAGAGCCAAGGCAGCGAGTATCCGTGTGTCGTGATTCCGATGCTGATGAATCACTTCGTCATGTTGTCGCGCAATCTTCTCTACACGGCGGTCACGCGCGGCAAGCGCCTCGTCTGTCTCGTGTCGGATCCACGCGCCATCTCGCTCTCGCTCGCAGAAACTCGGCGCGAGGTGCGCTCGACCGCTCTCGCTGAACGTCTGCGGAGAGCTGCGCTCGGCTGAGACCTGCTCGTGTCAGCGGGCGTGGCGGCGCCCGCGGAAGCGTTGATGGCGCGCTCTTTCGCTGTTAGCGTCGCGACCCCATCACCGTTGGAGCAGGAACGATCATGTCAGACGAGCAGCAAGGCCCGCAGGGGTTGTCGATTCAAGGTGGCGCGGCGATCGTCGCACCCGTGACCGCGTTCCAGAACGGCATCCCGCCGAACGCGCTCATCGTTCTTCCGGTCCAGAAGCCGAGCGAAGAATTCACGGCCATGCTCGAGAAGGGCCCCGTCGGCCTCAAGCCCGAGCAAATGTGGGAGCTTCTCGGCTTCAACGGCCCCGCGGTCCAGGTTCAAGACGACCAAGGTCGTCCGCTCATGATCGGCCTCGAAGATCTTTTGAGCGGCCTCGACAAGCACTTCAACGAGAAGCCCGAAGACCTGAACCGCGGCCGCATCTACGCCCAAGAGCTCCTCAAGCACTCGCGGCTCCAACGCGCCGAACAGGTTCTCTCGAAGATTGTCGCCAAGGGCGGCACGGGCGAAGACTGGCTCGCTCTCGGCATCTCGCAGGTTCAACAAGAAAAGTTCGACAAGGCCGAAGGCACGCTGAAAGGCGCCGCCAACCTCCTCAAGACCAACCCCTTCCCGTCGCTGCACCTCGCCAAGCTCTACAAGGAGAAGAGCGACCGCACGCAGGAACGCGAGTTCGTCAACAAGGCGATCGAGATCGACCCCGAGAGTGTCGATGCGTGGGCCTATCTCTTCCAGCAGATCAAAGAGACCGAAGACGAAGACAAGGCCGTCGCAGCGCTCGAGAAGCTCGCTGGAGAGAAGAAGAACTCGCGTCCGTTCGTCGCGATGCAGGCGTACTTCGGAGCCAACGAAGAGACGCGCGACCGCGCCATCGAGATGGGCAAGAAGGCCCTCGAGATGAACGGAGAAGACATTCTCGCGCTCCTCTCGCTGTCGGCGCTGTTCGGTCAGAAGGGCGAGCTCGAGAGCATCACCAAGCTCCTCCAGCCGCACGAGGCGAAGATGACGCGCGACGTGCGTCTCGCGAACAACTACTTCGAGGCGCTCTTTCAGTCGCGACAGATCGACAAGGTCACCAAGCTCCTCAACGCCCTCGCCGGTTCGCAGAACCAGCAGGTCAAGCAGTTCGCGATCGAGCGCTCCAAGGTCGTGGCTCAGTTCCTCCAGCAGCAACAGCAGCAGCTCGCTGCCATGCAACAGAAGCGCTGATCATTCGGGGGATGGCGGGCGCCGGCGCTCGACTGTCGGCCGCCACCCTAGAATCGCGTTTCGCGGCCTGAAAACGGGTCTCTCGCGTCGGCACGAACCTCGCTCGTGCCCGCGCCGGAGGTTCGTCATGAAGCTGCTCGAAAGAATCAAAGCCCGCTACGCGGAGAGCGCGTGGGCTCCCCTCGCGGCGAAGACCGGGTTCGGCGCCATCGCGCTGTTGGTGCTCGGTATCGTCGGGTCGGGCGCGCTCGATCACCTGTTCGCGAGTCGCGCCGCGCTCGCATCGGATGCCGCGCGCTCGCACCCGACCTCGATGGTCTCCGCTTCCCCTCTGGCTCCGGCCGTCTCGGGCTCGATCGCCACGCCTCCTGCGTCGGCTTCGGCTCCAGCCCCCGCCCCGACTGGCTCGACCGACACTCCGCGCGCCGACGGGAAGATCATCCTCAACACCGCGACCGAGCCCGAGCTCGAGAAGCTTCCAGGCATCGGCCCGAACAAGGCGAAGAAGATCCTCGAGCTTCGCGAAAAGCTCGGCCGCTTCAAGCGGCTCGAAGATCTCTACCGCATCAAGGGCATCAAGCGCCGGCTCCTCGAGAAGATCCGACCGCTCGTGCTCCTCGACGCCGAAGAGCAAAGCCCCACGCCGTGATCTCGCTCGCGGCCGGTACGGGCTCGCCCACGCGAGCAGTTGACGCATCGTGAACGACGTACGACCCCTGGCCGATGCATTGCTCGCGAAGAAGACGCGCTCTCGGCGAAGCAGAGCGCGTCATTTGGCTCGCTCTCTCGGGCGTCGCCATTCTCGGTGGGTGTGGCCCGAGCGCGGGGGGCACGAGCTCGGGCGGCCCCGCGACTTCGTCTGCACCGAAGCCGACGTTGGCCAGCGGCGCCTCGCCCGAGCCGGCACGCCCGCCCCCCGACGATCTCGATCTCGCGCCGATCGAAAAAGCCCTCAGTTGCGGCGGTAAAGGCGCGACCGGGCCCTGTCGGATCGTCGTGGGAGCGAAGTCTTGCAAGCCGTGGACGGGCCTGTCACCGAGCGGCGATGGCCGCTGGTTCGGCAAGAGCTACGCACTCGCGTCAGGCAAGACGACCGAGAGTTACGTCGTCTTGCGTAGCCGAACCGTACCGTCGAACGAAGTGGGTCGAGGACAAGTGCCGGCACGGATCGCGATCGACTCCATCGCTGCCGAAGGACCGATGGCGACCGCGGCCGAGCGAACGCTCCACGCCTACGAGCACCACGACGTGCCGACGAAGGGAAATCCGTTTCCGCCGCTCGTCAAAACGAAGAGCGATTTTTCGGAGAACCCTGCGATGCCCACGGTGAAAAAACAGGTCGTCGTGTTGAGCACCGATCAGACCTTCATTTGTGAGGGCGAGGCGCAACAGCTCTTCGCGATCACACCGAGCGCGAGCGGTGCCGCCAAAGGCGACGGACACTACGCCGAGGTGTGGCCGACGAGCTGGTGAGCGTCGACGTCTCTCGAACGGTGCTCGATCGTCGAGCCAACGCTCGACGCGCGAAGGCCGAATCGACCATCGCGCGTCACGAGCTTCATCGCACGAGCCTCAATTGCCGAGACAGCTCTCGACGGCGGCGCACGGATGGTGCGTCGCGCAGGCGGTCTTGAAATTTCCTGGCGCCTTTTGGCACTGCATCCCGATGTCTTCGGTCAATCTCCTTGTAGCCGCCCGTCGTGGTCGACTCGGTCGGGCGCAGCAGAGCTTCGGCGCGACGCTGGGACGACGAGTGCGACGCGCGCGCCGAGCCCACGAACGCGGAGCTATCAGAAACCCACGGGCCCGCATCGGTGACGGGTTTGGGTGGGCCCAGGGCTTGGCGCGTCGCCTGGTGAAGGCGCCGGTCCGACGTGGTAGGAGGCGGGCATGGCGCGATCAGATGGGCGTACGGCCCGTGACCACCGACCCGTCGAGGTCACCGCCGGGTTTCACCGAAATGCCGAAGGCTCCGTGCTCTATCGGACCGGACGGACCGTGGTGCTCTGCACGGCATCGATCGACTCGTCGGTACCCGCTTGGATGGCTGGAAAGGGCTCTGGCTGGATCACCGCCGAGTACCAGATGCATCCGCGGTCGGGGCCCGATCGCCGCGAATCCCGCGATGGGCGTGGCAAAGCCCCGAGCGGTCGAACCCAAGAGATCCAGCGCCTCATTGGTCGCGCGCTTCGAAGCGCCGTCGCTCTCGACGCCCTCGGCGAGCGGACCATCGCCATCGATTGCGACGTGCTCGAAGCCGACGGCGGAACGCGTACGGCATCGATCACCGGTGGCTACATCGCGCTCGCCCTCGCCCTCGCCAAGCTGCAGCAGAAGGGCGCACTGACCAAGCCCGTTTTGCGCGATCAGGTCGCTGCGATCAGCGTGGGATCGATCGACGACGCGCTGATGCTCGACCTCGTCTACGTCGAAGACAGCCGCGCGCGCGTCGATCTCAACCTCGTCGCCACGGGCCACGGCGCCATCGTCGAAGTGCAAGGAACGGCCGAAGGTGAAGCCATCCCGCGCTCGGAGCTCGACAAGATGATCGACCTCGGGCTCGAAGGCACGGCCTCGCTCGTGAACCTCCAGCGAAGCGTCCTTTCGGCTGCGGGAGTCGATCTCGCGTCTCTCATCATCACGAAATGAGCCCTCCGTGAGCGATCGACCTCTCATGACCCTCGTCCTCGCGACGAGAAATCAAGGCAAGCTCAACGAGCTTCGTACCTTGCTCGCGGGTCTCAGGGTGTCGGTCGTCGCGGTCACCGACGTGGTTCCCTCCATGCCGGTCGTCGAAGAGACCGGCGCGACGTTCGCCGAAAATGCCCTCCTGAAAGCGCGCGCCGTTTCGCGTACGACCCACCTGGTCGCCTTGGCCGACGATTCGGGGCTCGAGGTCGACGCCCTCGCCGGACGCCCCGGCGTGCGCTCGGCGCGGTTCGCCCGCGAGGGTGCGACCGACGCCGAGAACAACGCAGAGCTTCTCTCGTCCCTTCAAGAGGTCGAAGACAGTCAACGCACCGCGCGCTTCCGGTCCGTCATGGCGCTGGTCGACCCATTCGGCGAAGACGATCCGATCCTGACCGAAGGCACCTGCGAAGGATCGATCGCGCGGAGCACACGCGGTCTCGGCGGCTTCGGCTACGACCCCATCTTCGTGGTCGACGAGGTCGGCCGCACGCTGGCCGAGATCGGCGACGAGGCGAAGAACGAGATCAGCCACCGCGGCAAAGCCCTCCGCGCAATGCGCAGCGCCATCGAAACGCTCGTCCACGTGCGCGCGCTCCAATCCGAGGCCATCTTGGGGGGGCGACCATGAAGACGCAGGCAAACCTCTACAAGGGCCTCGGCGGCTACGGCACGCTCGGATTCGAGATCGTGCTTTCGTTCCTCATCGGCGTCTTCGGCGGGAAGTGGCTCGACGACCACTACGGCACGACGCCGTGGTTCTTTCTCGGCGGCCTCGCCCTCGGCAGCGTTCTCTCGGTCAAGGCCATCCTCCGAGCGTTGAGGGTCATGCGCCAGGTCGCCGAAAAAGAAGAGCGTGAAGAGGGCAACCCGAAACCCCTTTACGAATCGACGTCCGAGCGGCTCGAGCGCAAGCAACGGGGCGAGAAGGTCGATGAAGATCCCGTCGTCGGCCGCGCTTCCGACGCTACGTCAGGCGAGGCCGTAAACCACGCGTCCGATCCGAAACCGAAAGACCACTGATGGAACCCGAAGCCGAAAAGGCGGTCGCCTCCACATCGCCGAAGGGCGCAGCGCCTCAGGGTGGCAACGATCCTGTCGACACCGTCGACCCCCCCCCGGGCGACACCATCCGAGGCGGCACCTCGTCGGGCGGCACCAAGCCCCTTCAGACGGCCTCGAAGAGTGACGACGCGCCTCCGACCGATTTCCCGGACGAAGAGCCGTCGGTGTCGCTGCGCCCCACGACGATCTCGATCGGTGCGACCGCCCTCGCGCTCACGGTCGTGTCGGCGCTTCTGTTCGATCCGCGAGCCACCGTCGGTGTGGCCGTCGGCGGGCTCTTGGCGACGTTGAACTTCATCCTGTTCATCCGTCTGGTGGGCGCTTTCATGTCTCAGAAAGGCAACGCTGCGCCGTGGGCAGTGCTGGCGGGCGTGAAGCTCCTCGGTCTCTTCGCGGTGGTCTACATCATTCTGAAACGCGGCGATTTGCCTGCGCTCTCGCTCGCGATTGGCTACGGGGCGCTGCCCATCGGTATCTCGCTCGGGTCGTTGGTCAAGGCGAGGCCCGTCCAAAAGCTCGGCTGAGCCCGCGACGGCACGTCACACGACTCCTCGACGCGCCCCACCCGACGCGACCTCGCGATGAGCGCCTCACGAGCCCCACCCGACGGAGCACCCGACGATGCCACCCGACAAAGCAACCCATTCGTTCGGAGCTGTGGTAGGAAGCGCCCGCCAGAGAGGCCGGGTCTGTACTGTCCGACCAGCACGTTTTGCGCGGTTTTCATCGCGGCGTAGCTTCTCCCTCGGGCGAGCTGATCCTCCAGAAGGGCAGCTTCCAGGAGTCGTCCTCGAAATCCGAAGCGGGTTCCCCAGATGCCGAAGCACACCTACTGGATCACCTACCTCCTCGACCTGTTCCCGGCCCTCAAGTCGAACGCGCAGACGCTCGGCGACGGCGTGATCTCGAGCTTCCTCGGGAGCCCGACTCACCCGACGTATCGGTCGACCGAGCCCGTTCTGACGAGCCTCATCTACATGAGCTTCATGCTCGTGTTGGCGCTCTTCGTTCGCAGCCGGGTCATCGACACGAAGAACGCCCCGGTCCCGAGTGACAAGCTCACGCTCGTCACGTTCGTCGAGATCTTCTTCGGCTACTTCTACGACATGGCCAAAGAGATCATGGGGCCCGTCCAGGCAAAGCGGTATTTCCCCGTCGTCGGCGGCGCCGCGGCCTTCATCTTCTTTTCGAACATCATCGGCCTCATCCCGGGCTTCGGCTCGCCGACGTCGAACTTGAACGTGACCATGGGCTGCTCGCTCGCGGTCTTTTTGGTGTTCAACTACGCCGGTCTCAAGGAGCAGGGCTTCGCGTACATCACGCACTTCGCCGGCCCCAAGTGGTACCTCGCGTGGCTCATCTTCCCGATCGAGATCCTCTCGACCTGTGTGCGCGCGGTCACGCTCAGCATGCGTCTCATGGTCAACATCGCGGTCGACCATCTGCTCGGATCGATCTTCCTCGTCCTCGTCACTCTCTTCGTCCCGATCCCGGCCCTCGTGCTCGGAATCCTCGTCTGCATCGTGCAGACGCTCGTGTTCTGTCTCTTGACCAGCGTCTACATCGGGCTGGCCACCGAGACGCACGAAGAAGCCCACCACTGAGCCTGTCTCGCGTCTCCGAGCCTCCCTGGTTCTGAGCGCGAACGAGCCCCAAAACCGCACCGAAGAGCTCTCTCGCAGAATGATCCTAGCCAAGGGCGAGAATCCGGACTAGAGAGCGCCCCAGTTCGAGGTTCCCTCGGGGTCACCAGCCCCTTCAAGACCCTCACAAATTCTTCAGAGCCAATCACCCACACCGGGGACCGCCGCACCCCGAGGCTCAAAAAAAGCGACGGCAGAAAATCCAGTCGTCCTCTTAGGCAGCACCAAGAGAGGGGTCTGAAAGGAGCGGATTCGAGATGTCGCACAAGAGCAAGCTGTCCCTATCCCTTGTCGCGTTCGCCACCACTTTGCTGGTGCCGGCGCTCGCGTTCGCTCAGCAAATGGGCGGCGGCGGTTTGGGCGCTGCGGCCAACAAGTTCGATTCGAACTCAGGCCTCGCGATCGCGGCCGGTCTCGCCATCGGCCTCGCGGCTCTCGGCGGAACGCTCGGTCAAGGTCGCGCAGCAGCGGCGGCGCTCGAGGGCATCTCGCGCAACCCCGGCGCTGCAGGCCGCATCCAGACGCCGATGATTCTCGGCCTGGCCCTCATCGAGTCGCTCGTGCTCTTCGCCTTCGTCGTGGCCTTCTTGCTCCAGGGCAAGATCCTGATGCAGTGAGAAGAGACGGCTCTTCTACGCCTCGGCCGATGGTCGGGGCGCAGACGAGCACTCTGTCGCTTCGCTGCGGTACGACCTGATCGAGAAGCACCAACAGAAAGAGCGATCGTCGGAACTCCTGACGATCGCTTTTCGTTTGTCGCAGCAGCTGTTGCCCTCTCGCTAGCGCTTCTCGCGAGCGGCATCGTTCCGCGAGCGACCTCGTTCTCCCGAGCGCTAGAGTTCTCCCGAGCGCTACCGTTCTCCCGAGCGCTACTCCCAGGGCGTTCGCTCGAGCACCCAAGCCGACGTCGGGTAGACCGGGCCGCCGTTCATGACGTACTCGATGACCTCGCGTACCTCCTGGCCACGGAGCTTCATCTGGTCGATGTCGCGCATCGTCGCCCAGGCCGCGCGCACCGAGTACTGGTCGGCGACGCTCTTCGGAGGCGTGTCGTCGCGTGGCCGCGCGATGTAGAAAACCCTGCAGCGAACGCCGCCCTGACCGACGCCGTGCTCGATGCGAAGAATGCCTTCGAGCACCACCGGGATGCCACCTTCCTCCATCGTCTCGCGAATGGCGGCGCCCTCCATCGTCTCGTTCGGACCGACCTGACCGGCAGGGAAGTACCAGCCCTTCTCGCCCTGCTCTTCGACGAGCAGGATGCGATGCCCCATGCGAACGATGACGACCGAGAAGAACCACGTGGGGATCGGCTGCATGCTCATCATTTCCACCTTCGCACGAGGTCCACGCTGACGTGCACCAACATCACCAGAACCCCGAACGAAAGCAGAATGACCCCGGGAGTGTCTTTGCCGTACCCGAGGAGCCACGCTCCGGACACGACGAACGAAACGACGACGAGCCCACTGAAGAGACGCCTGCCGAGCCTATCGAACGCGACGGGGAGCTGCGGATCGGATGAGGCGATCGCGAGCCTGCCCAAGCGTAGATCTTCGAGCACCTCGCGCGCGAGCTGCGGAAGATCGTAAGCGCTCGAGCTCACTTGTCCCAGACCCCGGAGCAGATCGTTGCCGATGCGCTCGGGCGAGTAGCGCTTCTTCAAGAGCTCGATGAAGTACGGCTTGCACTCGCTGTAGACGTCGAGGTCGGGGTAGATCTCTTTTCCGACGCCCTCGATCGTCATCAGCGCCTTTCCCACCAGCAAGAAGTCTGAGGGCACCTCGATGCCGTACTTTTGCGCGCCCTTCACCAGGTCGGCGATCATCGCGGCGAGATCGATCTCCTTGAGCGGCTTGCCGAGGTATTTCTCGGAGAGCATGCTCACCTCGGCGCGATAGGCGCGCATGTCTACTTTCTTGGTAGGCGTGCCAATTTGATAGAGCGCGTCGGCGACGCCCACGTGATCGTCTCGCCCTGCGGCCACCATGAGATCGATGCAGCGATCGCGCATCTCGGGCGAGAGCCGACCGACCATGCCGAGGTCGACGAGACCGATCACCGGCGCCTCGGGCGTGCCCAAAATGAGAATGTTGCCAGGGTGCGGATCGGCGTGAAAAAAGCCGTCGGCGAAGATCATCTTCACGACGAGAGCGACCGCCGTCTTGGCGATGCGCTCGGCCGAGAAGCCATCTTTCTCGATGGCGTCGTAGACTTTCTTCCCAGGCAAAAACTCGAGCGTCAGCACCTGCTTGCTCGAGGCTTGCTTGTACACGCGCGGAAACCGAACGCTCTCCTGGCCTTCGAAGTTCTTCCGAAAACGCATGGCGTTCTCGGCCTCGAGGGTGAAGTCGAGCTCGTTGGTGATCGCGTGATCGAACTGCTCGACGAGCGCACAGGGCGAGTAGAGCTTCGACTCGGGGATGGTGCGCTCGAGAAGCTTCGCGAGGTGATGGAGGATCTCGAGATCGCGCGCGACCGTGGGCCTGATCCCGGGGCGCTGCACCTTCACGACGACGTCGAGCGGTCCATCCTCGTGCTTGAGCACGGCGCGATGAACCTGCCCAATCGACGCCGCAGCGAGCGGCTCTGGATCGAGTCGGTCGTACAGCGTCGCAATCTCGGTGCCGAGCGAGCCTTCGATGGCGACCTTGATGTCTTCGTACGGGAGCGGAGAGACCTCGTCTTGGAGCTTCTTCAGCTCGCGGATCCAATCGGGCGGAAGAACGTCGGTTCGCGTCGAAGCGATCTGCCCGAGCTTCACGAACGAGGGGCCGAGATCCATCGCGACGAGACGGACCCGCTCGGCCAGCGGGCTATTGACCGCACTCGCCTCGACCTCGACGACCGGCTCTTCGTCTTCTCCGTCGATAGTGGCCCCGTCGGATTTCGGTCCGGCCAGCACCGCGGTGGGGGCGGCTTTCTTGCCGAGCCCTAGCCGCCGCGCGACCTCACCGAAGCCATGCCTGGCGAGCACCACGTAAATCTGGCGAAGCCTGTCGAGCTCCCTGAAGGTGGAGAAGATCGCCACCATCAGCGGACTCGCACGACGCTGCCTCGTTCATCTTTCGTGGGGATGACGGCGGTCCAACCTGCAGGCAGGCGCGGTGACGTGAACCAGAAGAGCCGCTCGGCGTCCCGAGGCGTGAGGTTCACGCATCCGTGACTTCGCTCGTGTCCGAACGAGCGGTGCCAGAAGGCTCCGTGGAGCCCGACGCCCTTCTCGAAGTATTGAACCCAGGGAACGTTTTCCATCCGGTAGTACCGGTTGGCGTTCTCGTCCTCGAGGTTGTCCATGTTGGTGCTCGTGAGCTTCACCCAGATGCGGTAGCTGCCCTTCGGTGTCGCATTGTACGCGCCTTGTCGACCCTTCCCAGAGGAGATCAGCGTCGCGTACACGGGGTCTTTTCCCGCGTACGCAACGAGCGTTTGGGTCGCGAGCTCGACGTCGATCCAATGCTCGTTCGCAGCGACGTCGACCTCGGGCGGAGGGGCCAGAACCGTCGGGTGCCGAAGATCTTTGGAGAGGACCCAGCGGTCGTCGCCGATGCGCGAGAACTTCTCGAACTGACCTGCCTCTTCGAAGAACGGAACCATCGTGAGCTCGATGACCGATTCTCCGAGTGGCTTCGCCGATGAAGGCGTTCCGAAGACACGCGCGCTCTTCGAGATCACCCACGCGAACGGAACGTTCGTCGAACCCGGCGGCACGTCGCCGCCTTGGAAGTTGAGCGCGTGGGTCGGCCCGAGATCGCGCATCGGAACCCAGAAGTCGTTCCCGGTGCGGCCGAAGACGTTTCCGTCGATGCTTCGCTCCTCGAGAATCGCGACGGCGAAGCCTTTGTCGAACTGGAAATCGGGCTCACCGATCCCTGCTTCTCTGAGCTTCTTGTAACCGAACGATCCGTCGGGGCCGACGAAGTAGTAGCGGTAGGGAAGCCCGTCGCCAGCGCCGGTGAGCGTGTGCATCGCGGCATCGACCGGAGCGCCTCGCGCCATTTCGGTCTCGTCTCCGCAGACCCACGCGCGCGGCCCGACCGAGTACCAGGGCTGTCGACACCCAGGCCCGGACTTGGCGGCGAACAACGGAAGCCTCGACTCGCGCGCGGCGGATCCTCGGCGCGCGGCGCCGGCATGAGGCTCGATGAGAATGGGCTCGTCCCCTTTGAGGACGCGCACGCTCTCGGCCCACGCAGGCAGCTCGCCGACGTTCGTCCAAGGACCAGCGGCGCCGCCGACGGCGACGACCGGGTCGGCGCGCGGCGCCCCCGCGATCGCGAAGGCTGCGCACGCAAGCCCGAACGCGAAGGTGCGGCGCGAGGCGAACGAGCTGAAAACGACAGGCTCCCGAGGCGCACGCGAGGTGCGCTTCGGGAACGGAGGCCGCGCCATCAGCACCGGCCTCATGGCCTCAACGATACGAGAAGCGGACCTCGTGATCGCAGATTCGGAACAGATCTCCTTCTGCAATCGCTTTGCGCGCAATCCGCTGACCGTTGTACTCGACGCCGTTCGTCGAGCCCATGTCGACCATGTAGTACTGGCCGTTGAGAAACTCGACCATGGCGTGCTGTCGAGAGACGTTCGGATCTTTGATCGTCATGTCGCTCGACTGCTTGCCTCGGCCGATGATGAAGCGGTCCTTGTTCACCGGGTAGCGCTGACCGCTGTAGATGCAGTTGAGCTGACCGGTTGCCGGTCCGCCGACCGCCTGAGGTGCCTGGCCGTAGGCCGGCGGAGGAGGAGGAGGAGGCGGCTGTTGTTGTTGCTGCTGCTGGTACTGCGGCGGCGCAAAGCCCGAGCCGTTTTGCGGCGGCTGTGGCTGCTGCTGACCTTGGTAGTAGTTCTGCGGCCCCTGCGGGAAGCCTTGCCCAGGCGGCGGCGGCGGCGGCGGAACCGAGGGAGGCCGACGTCCTTGGGGTTGCTGTCCCATCGGAGGGCCCGGAGGAGGAGGCGGCGGCATCGGCGGCGCGCCAGGTCCGGGCGGCATTCGAACGCTCGGCGGACCACCACGGCCCGGAGGCGGAGGGGGCGGCGGCATGCTGCCAGGACGCTTGGGCGGGCTCGACGGCGACTGAGGTGCCATCGGCCCCGGCGGAATCGGCGGCGGCTGGCGCATCTGCTGCTGTTGCTGCTGCATCATGCCGGGGGCCATGGGCGGCTGACCTTGCGGTCCACCCGGATAAGGCGGAGGCGGCGGCATCTGGGGTGGATAGCCAGGCTGCTGTTGCGTACCTCCGCCGCCATAGGGCGGCTGCGGGGGCCCGGGCGGGGGCGGGGGCGGTTGGGGCGGCATCGCAGTGCCGGGAAAAGGCGTACGAGGGCTCGGGTTCGGGCTGTAGCTCCGTTGCCGGGCGTACTGCTTCATCGACTCATTGATCAAATAGTCGATCGAGCACTCGAGCTCGCGAGCCATCTGCTCGAACGTCTCCCACAAGACGTCTCGGCATTGGAAGGTTCGCGCGGTCTTCTTGTTCGGGTCAGCGCTCATGTCGTCCACACCTCATACGTCGGCTTGAAGTGCTTCTTGGGCCAAGAATCGTTCGTCTCCGCGAGCGCCGGGCCGGGCTCTCCAGACAGGCCGGACTCGTCGGACAGGCCAGACAGGCCAGACTCGTCGGACAGGCCAGACTCGTCAGAGCGACAGCCCGAAAGACATCGAGGGGTCACTTTCCACTCCCCTTGTTGTCTTTCGCGGCCTTCTGCGCTCGCTCGTTGATGGCGGGCTCGACGCAAAAAACGACGTAATCACCGAGCGTCTTGATGTCTTTCTTCTCGGTCGTCTTCGGATCTTTCTCGCTCGGGACGACGCAGATCCATTTGCACTCGTCGTCTGCTTCGCAGACGGGCGCCTTCGAGCTGTCTTTCTCGAAAGGGGCGAGCGTCGCGAGGTCGTCCTTCGTGCCCGCAGCCATGTAGTAGCTGACGGCGGTGCTCCGCATCGCAGGCGTGCCCGTCGAGAGGTATTTCTTTAGAAGCTCGCGGGGATTGCCGTCTTTCATGCCGTCGAAATTGGCGCCGTACGTGATCGCCTCGCCCATCGCGAAGCCCTTCGAGAGGTCTTTCTCGGGGAGCTTCGACATGAACTCGTCGAGGTTCTTCAACGTGGAGATCTTGAGGACGACACCTGCCGCCGCCCGTCGGGTCTTCCATTTGTCGAGGGCAAAGAGCCCGTAGAGCTTGTCGATGACCGTTTCGCGCGGAAGCTCGCCGATGCGACGGAAGGCCTGATCGAGCACGACGCCCGGGGCATCGCTCTTCGCGATGTCGAAGATGCGATCGACGTCTTTGGCGTTCTTTTTGTCGATGCGCCCTTCGAGTGAAGCGAGAGCCGCCTGACGTCGCTCTTCCGATTGCTTGGAGTCGGCGGCGAAGGTGAGCGCGAAGTCGAGCGCTGCACGCCCGCCGATCTTCTTCATCGAGCCGAGAACGCGAATGAGCTCTTCGTCTTGGTACTTGTTGAGCTGATAGGCGAACTGCTGCGGGTTCGGATCGAGCTTCGACGCCTTGTTCGCCGCTTGAAGCTGCGGCGTCTTCACCTTCACCCATTCGTCGGAGAGAACGAAGCTGGCGATGTCGACGAGCGACTTCGAGGCAGCCTCTTTGGTCGGGTCGCTGCCGAGCTCTTGTACGAGGCTCGACATCTTGTCGAGGCGCGGGGAGTCGCGCGTCATGAGCTTCGGCAGGCCTGTGACCGAGTCGGGGCCGAGGTAACGGAGCAGCTGCTCCATGCCGTAAGACTGGGTGCGGTTGTCGATGCGACGATCGAAGTCTGCGATGGCCCATTCTTGAAGCGCTTGCTTCAAGGTTCCCTTCAACGCTTCGTCGGTCACGAGAACGGTCTTGTCGTAAGTGAGGATCGCGAAAGCCGCGTCTTTGTAAGCGAACGAGGGGTCGGGTGGAGCCTTCTGATCGGCTTGGACCGGGGGCGGCGGCTTCTTCAGCTCGGTGATGATCGCCGGAATCAGCTGAGCGACGATGGGCGCACGTTCCTCGGCCGGGATCTTGGCGAGCGTCTTGATGAGCCCATCCGAGTTGAGATCTCCTTCCAGCCCGACTTCATGGCCGCCACGCGGCTTCATGCGGACAAGTGCCAGGGCCGCTTGCAGCTTCAAGCCGGTGTCGTACTTCGGGTAAAAGAGGACCGCGCAGAGCTTCTCCGGCCCGTGCTCTCGCGTCTCCCATCGGTGCACGTCATCCTCTGTGACCCGACATCCGGCGGCGCCGGCGGCGAGAACGAGGGCGACCGCAATGCCACCGAGCGAGGCAAGCCGACCGACCGCGCCCTTCATGGGTTGCTGCATCTTTGCTTCACCGAGGTGCTGCCGCAGTCTTGCGCCGAGCGTAAGCATTCGTCCTTCGTTCGTTTGGTCAGGCGTGCGAATCCGATGACCGGCCGGAGGCTGGTCGGGGCTCCTGCCAGGGACGACCATGGTACCTGCGCACGCGGCGATACCCAAAGAATTTCCTGCCCGTGGCGATGGGGGACAGTGCTGCGCAGAGGCACAGTGAGCTCGGTCTCCGAAGAAGTTGGCCGAGGGTCGGAGGCCGACCTAGTGAGGGAGCCTAACCCTCGCTCGCAGCGGTCCGGCCGGGCCCCTCGAGCCGCACCGGCCGAGAGCGGGGCTGGCACAAACGATGAGAATTCCGCTCTTTTCACCCCGCCGGAAGGCCACCGTCGGCGAAGCTCCGGATGGGGATCGAGAGCTGCGTCCGACCCGACGTGCAGCTCCGGCAGGCGACGCGCGTGTCCTCGCCGACAGCACCCCGCCCCCCTCGGCCCTTCGCCGCATGGCGCACGGATTCGCCCGCGAAGCTTCCGCGGTGCTCCTCATGGCCTCGGGTCTCTACGTCGTCCTCGCGCTCGCTTCGTTTCGGAGCGACCCGATGCGACCCGAGATCGTCGGACCGAATTGGGTGGGCCCGGTCGGCGAGCTGTTCTCGCACGCGACGGTCTCCACGATTGGCATCGTGGTGTGGTTCATTCCGATCGAGCTCTTCTCGATCGCGGTTCCCATGGTCTCGGCAAGCGAGGGTCGACCTCGAAGCCTCGTCGCGTGGTTGACGCGTATCTCGGGAAACATCGCGGTCATCACGGTGCTCGCGTCGCTCGTTCACATCGCTTCACCCACCGCGCAAGCGTTCGGCGGAATGAAGATCGCGGGCGATGTCGGCGAGCTGTGCGGAGAGGTGTTGCGATCGCTCTTTTCGACGATCGGCTCGTACATCATCGGCCTGACGGTCGTCGCACTCATTCTCATCGGGCGCGCCTCGTGGAGCTTCATCGAAGAGCTCCGACGGATCGCTCGCTGGTTGACGCTCCTCAGTGAAAAGGGCGGCGACGGACTTCGCGCGTTGTCGAAGGCGTGGATGGAAGCGCGCGCGCTCGACGCTGCGCCCGCCATCGTCGAGCCGATCATCTTTCGCGAGCCCGAAGCCGACGCCATCATCGCCTTGTTGAGCGACGACGGAGACGAGGCTCACGCCGTCGTCGAGACTGCGCGCAATGAGGAGCCGTTCGACATCAAATCGCTCCTCGACGTCGAAACGCCGCCGCGTCCAGCGCTTCGCCAAAACAAGAAGTCCGCACCCGTCGAGCTAGAGGTCGAAGCCGATCCCGAGTCGACTCCGGAGCCGAAGAAGCGAGTCGCTGCAAAACGTCCCGTCGTCGAAGAGGTTCCGACGCCGTCGCCGATCGCGCCGGTTCGAGCGAGCGCGCGAAAACCGAAGGTCGACGAGATCCCCGAGCCGATCGAGCCGAAAGCCAAGCCGAAGCCGATTGTCGACGCCTCCAAGAACGCCGACGGAGCCCTTAAAAACACCGACGGAGCCTCCAAGAACACCGACGGAGCCTTCAAGAACGCCGACGGATCGATTCGCATCGTCGACACCTCTGCGTCTCAGGTCATCGAGAAGGCCGACATCAAGCTCGTGCCGGCGATCGGCGAAGGCTTTCGACTTCCATTGCTCGACTTTCTCGACCCGCCCGAGGTCAGCTCGGTCGCAGTCGACGAGTCGCAGCTCCGCGAGACGGCCCAGCTGCTGGAGAAGACGCTCGCCGACTACGGCGTGAGCGGCAAGGTCGAAGAGATTCACCCCGGCCCGACGGTCACGACCTTCGAGGTCTCGCCCGCCTCAGGCACCAAGGTCTCGAAGGTGGCGAGCCTCGCCGACGATCTCGCGCTGGGACTGTCGCGCAAAGTACGAATCATCGCCCCGATTCAGGGGAAGAACCGAATCGGCTTCGAGATCCCGAACCCGAGGCGTGTCCCCGTCAGCTTTCGCGAGCTCATCGAAGATCGACGTTTCATCGAGATGAAGGCGCCGCTGCCGTGTGTGCTCGGTCGCGACATCGTCGGCGCTCCGTTCTTCGCCGATCTCGCCTCGATGCCCCACGTGATCGTCGCAGGTGCGACCGGCGCCGGTAAGAGCGTGGGCCTCAACGTGATCCTCGTGAGCCTCCTCTATCGCCGAACCCCCGATGAGCTTCGATTGCTGATGATCGATCCCAAGGTCGTCGAGCTCGCCCCGTTCGACGGCATCCCGCACATGCTGCTTCCAGTCGTCACCGACATGAAGCAAGCGTCGAACGCGCTCCGATGGGCCGTCGACGAGATGGAGCGTCGCTACCAGCTGTTCGCCAACGCAGGCACGAAGAACATCACCACGTACAACGGCTTCGTCGAGCGCGTTCAGCGGGGTGAGGCGAAGCCGCCACGTCAGCCCGCGAAGGTCACGGCGATCGGCGCCGACGGTTTCGACATCGAGATCGACGCTGCGAAAGACGGGACCGACGCCGAGCCGCCCGTGAAGCTTCCATTCATCGTGATCGTCATCGACGAGTTTGCCGATCTCATGATGCAGCAGGGCAAAGACGTCGAAGTCAGCGTGGCTCGGTTGGCGCAGAAAGCCCGCGCGGCCGGAATGCACGTCATCCTCGCGACGCAGCGACCGAGTGTCGACGTGATCACCGGCATGATCAAGGCGAACTTCCCGACGCGAATTGCCTTCCGCGTCTCGCAGAAAGTCGACAGTCGAACGATCTTGGACGAGCAGGGCGCAGAGCATCTGCTCGGCCGCGGCGACATGCTCGTGAAGATGAACGGCTCGAACGACATGCGTCGTGTGCAATGCCCCTTCATCTCGGAAGAAGAGGCACAGAAGGTCACCGACTTTCTTCGCCTCCAAGGCAAGCCTGTCTACGACGAGAACATTCTCAAGCCGCGAGACGACGACGGCCAGATCGCCGACGAAGAAGATGCCGAGCAAGACGCGATGTACGACCAAGCCGTGCGCATCGTCGCCGAGACGCGAAGGTGCTCGACGTCGTGGCTGCAGCGCAAGCTCGGCATCGGCTACAACCGAGCTGCGAAGATCGTCGAGACCATGGAACGTCGCGGTCTCGTCGGGCCCGCGAACGGGGCGAAGGATCGGGAGATCCTCGTCGAGCCCATCTGAGTTTGCGGCGCGAGCAGCTGAGACCAGCACGTCTCGGACCAACTCCGCTCGCCCCACCCGTGACGCTGCTGCCGCGCGAGCCCGCACGCGGCGTGGTCGCGTCCGACAGAGGGCGCGCGCGGCTCATGCAAGAGCGGAGCCGATGAGAAACCGCAAGAAAAATCGCGAAAGTCAATTCGATTTTTTTGACTTTTGGAAGTGGCTGCATCATACGGCAATCGATGCGGTCGGAGAGTGATCGGACTCGTTTGATCGCCGAGCTTGCCAGTCTCCTCAGAGAGTGTCCCATGCCGGACGACGCTCGCTGTGCGGGTCTGACCCTGATCGGCTGGCTCGCGAGGCGCATGCCTGGCGAGGCGGCGTCGACAGACGGGGTCGAGCACGCTCGGCAGCAAATCGCGGCGTGCGACGAATCACGCGTTCGGGCCACGCTGACGCTCGTCGAGAGCATCCATCTGAGCGTCGAAGGCAGTCGCGTCGAAGGCAGTCGCGCCGAAGGCAGTCGCGCCGAAGGCAGTCGCGTCGACGCGAGCCGAACGGCTCTCCACAGCGAAACGCAGGAACGCGTCCGTCGCGACGGCCACACCGTTCTGACGTCACGCAAAGAGACGCGTGTCGTGGTGCGCACGATTGCCACCGCTTCGCCCAGCCATTCGCGATTCAACAAGCCCGAGCCTCGCGGCGCCGACGCCGAGGCTGGGCCGACTCCGAGCCCCGCCGGGGCGTCTGCACGACCTGCCTGAGCAGTTTGCCCGACGAGCCTGCCCGACGAGCCTGCCCGACAAGCCTGTCCGACAAGCCTGCCCGACGAGCGAGCGAGGTTGCTCGAGCCTGCCCCGGCGACCTTTTTCGCTTGAAGCTGGGCTGAGCGCGGCCCTGGTCCCGAATCAGTCGAGGCGATCGAGCGATCGCCCCACGGGCGTCTGGCTCCACCGAAGAATCCGGTCGGGTGACGGCGCTGCCTGAAAGTCGCTCACTTCGCAAGCTCGGGTTTTCTCTTTCCCGACGTCGATGGTTGCGAAGTTTCGTCGCTCTCCTACGACGGTGCCGAATCGAGTTTCGTGCCGTGATCGAAGGTTCGGACCGCTCGGGGGTACTGAAGCCGGGTTCAGTTCGCGAAATATGTAGGGCGATGGGTTTTTGGTTCGGCCTCGCGTCGTGATAGGTACGTTCCATCCTATGGGGGAGGAAACCCCGGTCCTACCTGAGACCCAGCCCAACGACGACGAAGATGTCGTCTGGGGCCTCCAAACCGCTACTGCGCTCTGGGCGCGGGGCGAGCGTAGGGAGGCTCTCGTTTGGGTGAGGCGTGCGGCCGAAGCTGCTGGCGCAGCAGGTGACGACACTCGTGCCGTGGAGCTCGCCAAACGAGCGGTCACCGTCGAGCAATACGTCCAGGCGATCGAAGCCGCGCCCTCACCTCCGGCTGCCCGTCCGGCCAAGCCGCTCATTTCGTTTCCCGATCCGAGCGAAGCGCGAACCGCGCCGCCGCCTCCGGTCGTCGTCGCCCCTCAGGCAGCGCCGACCATTCCGATGACGTCGCCCGGCGCCTTCCAACCCCATGCCGGCGCGTTCGACATGTCGGACGAACCGACGTCGGACTACGAAGGTGAGCTCGATCCGGTCGACGATCGCGCATCGATGCCTCTACTGATGGAAGACGAGGAGAGCGGAGAGGGCGACGAGCTCACCGTGCCTCAGCTCGACATCGCCAAGATGCAGCGCGCTCTCGAGGCGCGCTCGTCCGTCGCACGACAAGGGGGGCCGCCTTCAGGCAAGGTTCAGACGCCGCCTCCACCGCCAGCGGTCGTCTCCACGCCCGTGGTCTTCACTCCGGCGAACTATCCCGAGGCGGCCGCCACGTCGAGCGCCGATGCCGACGCGCTGTCGGGGCCGATGTCTTCGGGGCCCGCCTCCGTTGGTCCAACCCTCGTGAGCCAACCTGCGCTCTCCGCAGTGTCGGCGGCGATCGGACAACAACACGCGCCGGTCGTATTCGAAGCAGCGAACGAGGCTTCCGCTCCGATGTCGGAACGTGCGCCACTCACCGGTCGCGGAGCCACCAAAGCGCCCCCTCCGCCGCCTCCGCGCGGTCGAACGCCGACGCTGCAGCCGGGCCCGACGAGCACTTCCCTTGGCGGACCGATCCATGTGACGGAGCCAGGAGCCGTCGCGGCTCCCTCGACGACCACGGCTCCCTCGGCACCCGAACCAACGAGCACCGTCATCGCCGCGCCTCTTTCTGTCGGGGTCGCGACGGCGAGCGCTTCGGGTGGCTCGAGCCCAGCGGCCACCCAAGCTCCGCCTTCGGTGACCTCGCATTCTGCGACTGCTCCGACGCCGTCGGCCCGGGCACCTTCGACCGGATCGCAAAACGTATTCACGAGTGCGCCGCCCGTCGCTTCGGCGCTGACGACCGTCTCGGCCGGAAGCTCTGCCATCGCCGCCTCGACGAGCGTGGAGCTTCGATCGGTGGCTCCGCCGCGCAAGAAGGGTCGCGCGCCAATCCTCGATCCGTGGGCCGACGAATTCCCGGTCGACGATCCGCCGCACAACTCGCGAGCGTCCCATCACTCGTTGGAGTCTGGCCTAGGCAGCGAAGACGACGTGGTCACGTCCGCGGCGCCCCTCGAGACGACGCTTCGGCGCAAGCCGCCGCCGCCTCCGGTCCGGCCGCGCGGTGCGATCCCAGGCACGACGCTCGCCGACGCGCCTCCCAACAGCACACCCGAGCCTCTTTCGAAGTCGAACGGCGAAAGCCAAGCACCTCAACGACCCCCGCCGCCTCCTCCCCCCATGAGGCGCAGCGCGACGCTCACCGAAGCTCCAAACCCGCTGACCACGCCACCGGCACCGCCGGTGACGCTGATCACCCAGACGACGCCAAGCCCTCCGATCGTCGCGGCCGTCTCCAACGAGCCGAGAGCGGCCGAGACCAGAGCTACACGCGACTCGCGGCCTCCGCCCAACGCGAACGTGTCGAGCCGCGCCGACAACCAAGCAGCGCCGAGCCAAGCAGCGCCGAGCCCGGCTGTAGCGGATCAAGCTGCAACGAGTCATTCAGTACCGAGTCAAGCGCCAAGCCAAGCTGGACCCAGCCAAGCGGGACCAAGTCAGGCTGCGCCGAGCCAGGTTGGAGCGGGACCAAGCCAAGCTCAACCAAGCCAAGCTGGACCAAGCCAAGCTCAACCAAGCCAGGCTCAACCAAGCCAGGCTGGACCAAGTCAGGCTGGACCAAGTCAGGCTGCACCGAGCCACGCTGCACCGAAGCAAACGATCGCAACGGCTCAACCCATCGAGCTTGCGCCCGAGTCTGCCGAGCCGATTTCGGCGGCTGCGAGCGCGGCAGCTTCGGTCGTGGCCGCCGCCGCGGTGGCAGCTGCGGCAGCCGTCGCCGCTCATCCGCCGACGCCATCGAAGCGCCTCAGTGTCTGGCCGCTCGCCGAGCCTCCGCGACCGCGTAGCAACACCCCGGCGCCGGTCGCTCCCGCTGCGCTCGCTCCGACCGTCGCAAGCAAGAGCTCGTCGGCTGACGCACCGACCGCGCTGCCGACATCACGCCCCAAGACGTCGCCGCCACCCGCTGCGGCAGCACCCACCTCCGCGTCGGGCGAAGAGATCGTCGCTGCGCCGCCGCGCCGCCCGAGCAAGATCCCCGAGCCCGCTGCCGAGACGCCGGTCGTGCTACCCGAGGTGGCTCCTACGGGCACGATTCCCCCTGCTCAGCGATCGGTGGCGGGGCTGCCGCTCGATCGAGTCGATGCTTTCGCCGACGTTCCCGGAGAGTTGCAGAAGCTGCTCGCCGAGACCGCAACGATCGTCGATCTGGCCGAGAGCGAAGAAGTGAAGGGCTTCGAGACGCTGCTCGTCATTTCGGGCGTCGTCGACGTGTGCGCGACCATCGCCGACATCGCGGCGGTGATGGTCGTGGAGGGCGGACTCATCACCTCGCGCACTTCGCTCCAAGAGGTGGTGCCCATTCGCGCCGTGGCGCCGACCAAGGCCAAAGTCGCGACGTGGTCTCGTGAGGCGACCGAGAACGCGCTTCGTGCGTGTCCGTGGGTCCTCGACGAGCTCGTCAGGGTGGGCGATCGCTATGCAGCGTTGGTCGGAGCGACGATGGGTCCCATCGGTGATCTCGACGACGAGAGCCGACGACAGACCCTCGATCGGTTCCAGATGCGAGCTCTGCGCGGCGGCGAGGTGCTCTCCGAAAAAGGCTCCGACAACTCAGGACTCGTGGTCGTCGGTGCCGGCTCCCTCATCCTCGGGGAAGACGGCAGCACCGAGGAGACCCTCAGCAGCGGTGATCTGCTGTTTCCAGGCACGGTTCTCGACGGAAGCCCGTCACCCCATCGGGTTCGCGCGAGCGCCGGAGGAGCGATTCTCCTCGTCGCGACGCGATCGACGACGGTGGAGCTCTTCTCGATGCTCCCCATGTTGCTCGAGCTCTTACGCGTCGCCTGATCTCGGCGACGACGCGTGTCGGTGGCGAGCATCGACGGTCGCTAGCCTCCCGACGGCAGCGCCCCGTCGGACGGCTCGTCAGAGGCCTGCGGGGGGCGTCTTGCTCATTTCGCCAGGCTCGCCTGGAGTCTTGTCGGGGTTGACCTTGTCGGGGTTGACCTTGTCGGGATTGACCTTGTCGGGATTGACCTTGTCGGGGTTGACCGTGTCGGGGCTCGTCGTGCCAGGGCTCGACTTGTCGTTGTTGGGCGGTGGCGGCTTCAGATCGCCGGGCTTCGAGGATCCCTTTCCGCCCTTCTTCACGGGGCTGTCTTTGTCGATCGCCCAAAGAAGCTCGCTGTTGCCCTGCGCACCAGCGAAGCGGAGCCCGAACCATTCTGCATTCGGGGCGATGGTCGGACGACCGTCGCCGCTCGTGACCGGGAACTTGATCCGGAAGGTCTTGTGAAAGACCGTGTTGTAGGGAAAGTACGTTCGCTCGATGGCGTTCGGCTTGTTGATCGCGGTGATCTCTTCGGGTGCGGTCTCGGCGCCCGTCGAGTCGATGAGGCGAACGATCCACGCGCTGTTGGGCTTCGTGAGGTCGTTGAATTTGCGCTCACCTCCCGCGATCGCGACAAAGAAATGATGATGATGGCGCGTCTCGTCGAGCGTCTTTTCGAGGAGCTTCTGACGTTGATCGAGCGTCAATCGGTAGTCTTGGGCATACCGAACGACGTAGGCCCAGCGAAAGTCCCACGACTCGAACGTCGCCGTCGCCGACAAGAGATCGTCGAGCTCGCTGATCGCGATGAGGTGCTCGTTGCGGGTCCACTGACTGAAGACGTTTTCGTAGTCGGGTGCGACGTACTCTCGCGACCCTTCGCGCAAGTTGACCGTCGCTGGGGAGCAACCACCAAGCAGACCCACACAAGCGAGGAGCGCGGCATGGACGCGACGAGGCGCCGTGGCCATCAAGGAGAGAGAGACCTTCATTCGACCGAGAGGCTAGCTCGGCCGAGCCCTGAAATCGACGCACGTCATCGGATGACCGGCTCGGGGAATCTCTCGAGAGCGAACGAGACGTTCAAGCGCACGGCGACGAATGACGAGGCTGTTCCGCCGAGCGGCGTGTTGAGTGGCAGCAGCACGCTGATCCCCGGCTCGACCTGAGGGAGGCGGAAGCGAATCGACGGCGAGAAGGTGAAGGCCGCGCGCTTGTCGTCGGGGATCTCGGCCGTGATCGGGTAGACCTCGAAAAATTCGAGCCCGAGTCCCACGAGATGCGCGAGGTCGAGACCCGCGTAGACCGCTGTGCGGGCGGTGACGTCGGAGCGCCCATCGGCGAACGAGTACGCCAAGTCGAGCCCTTGCCTCAGCTGGAAAAGAAACGGATTGGCGACGAGGCGGATGTCGAGCGCTGGGCGCGCCGTCAAAGTTCGATCGGTGAAGTACGACGAGTCCCAAGGGCGGACGACCGTGATCGTGTGCAGAATGCCGCGGCCTTGCCTCGTGAGATCGCGAGGCAGCGGGAGCACGAAGCCAAAGGAGCCCCCCGCCGAGAGACCACTTCGGTTCGACCAAACGCCTCGCACCCACAGCTCGGGATTGCCATACAGCAGCTCGCGGCCGATCGATGGGACCGTTCCCGAAGCGAGGTCCCAGGCGGTCCCGAAGAACCAATGGCGCGGCTCGATGGGGTACTCGCCATCGAGGTGCGTCAGCCAGGCATAGGCCACGCTCGAGCTTCCCCCCTTCGCGTTCGGCGGTACGCCGATTCCGGCGCCGACAATCTGAAACGTGCTCGTGAAATCGCGATGGGTGAGCGACGGCAAGGTCGGCAGCTCGATCGGATCGAGCCCCTTCGGAGCGTCTGCGTGCGCTTCGGTCGACGCGAGACCGATCGACGCGATACCGAAAGAGGCGATGACGCCGCACCGGAGCGCATCGTTGGACCAGCGTAATGCGACGAGCTGGCTACTTCGACCCGAGACCAAGGTCGTTCGCGAACGTCACATAAACCATGAGGCCGAGCAGCATGACGACGCCGATGGCGTGGATCTGAGCCTCCATCGTCGGATTGGGGCGCCGACGCGTGACCGCCTCGTAGCCGAGGAACATGAGCCGGCCACCATCGAGAGCGGGTAGCGGAAGAAGGTTGAAGACCGCGAGGTAGGCCGAGAGCCCTCCTAGGAAGATGACGAACTCGGCCCAGCCGACCTCGGCCGCCTTCTTCATTTCTTTGACCATGGCGACCGAGCTACCGAGCTTGCCTTCGACGCGACCGTGGAACCACTCCGAGAGCATCAGCACCATGTTGCGCACTACGATGGTTGGCTTCTCGACGGCGAGAATGGCGGCTTGTCCCGCGCCGACCTTCACCTTGATCGGATCGCCGGTCATCTGGATACCGATGCGACCGACGCCCTTGTCGTTGTCGGGGATGAGCTCGAGCTCCTCGATCTTTCCGTCGGAGCGCTGGACTTTGACCTTCACCGCGACGCCAGCTTTCTTGCCGACGAGCCGCGGAATGTCTTCCCACTCTTTGGTCGCGACGCCGTCGACCGAGAGCACACGGTCACCGTTCTTCATTCCGGCGGCCTGCGCGGGCTTGCCGTCGACGACGTTGAACTGCGTGCCTTGAACGAGATTTCCGTCGAAATACACCGCGGCGAAGAAAAACACCGACGCGAAGAGGTAGTTGGCGACGGGACCTCCGGCGATGGTCACGATGCGCGCCCACAGCCGAGCGTTGGGGTAGGTGCCCTTGTCGTTCGGGTCTTGCTCTTCGAGCGGGTTCATCCCGGCGATCTGCACGTAGGCGAGAAACGGAATCATCGCGACTTGGTAGATGGTCTCGCCGTGCTTTTCGGGATCGTGTTTGCCGAGCTTGATTCGGATGCGATCACCGAAGGCGTTGAACCAAAAGAAGCCGTCTTTGGGCTGGATTTTGAAAAAGGGCGGTCCGAAGCCGACGCTGAAGCGCGTCACGCGCATCCCGTAACGCCGCGCGGCGAAGAAATGGCCCGCCTCATGGACCACCATCAAGACTGCGAGCCCGATGATCGCTACGACCCAGTACATTGGCGAGTAGCTTAGGGCCCGCGAATGAGTAAGTCGAACTGGATTCCGCCACGGCCTTGGCGAGACAGGTGCCGAGGACAGAGCATCTCAAGCCTACTTTCGTAGGCTGAGGAAGGCAGACGAGGCCACCTCTTTTAGCGAATCGGGATGGCCCGGGGGTCGGTCGCGACTACGTTGAGATGCCCATGCGAAGCTTGCGCCGCCGAACACCCCACAGACTTCGAAGGGGGGCGAACCTCATCGAGGCGCTGATCCTCGTAGGTCTGGCGGGCATGCTGGTGCTTTTGGGGCTTCGTCTGTTCGGGTAGCTCCTCGACCCACCCGTGTCGTCGTCGCCGCCGATCGAAGGTTTTTTTGGCGCGCGGGCATCATTTGCCCCGGCTCTCTTTGTTTCTTCTCCCCGCGATCGGCTCTGCCCGCGGCGAGAGGAGAGGAACCTGAGGCGCCCGGTCGAGACGAGGACTGCTGCACCACTCATTTCGCCGCGCGACTAAGAACTGATCGCCTCCTGGGTTGTCCGATGAGCGGAGCAAGGTGTCGGGGATGGGGGCTCGGGTCGCAGCGACGGAGAAGATCCTTCTCGCATCGAGGGCGTCCAAGGCGAACCCGGCCCTCTTCGCGAAGGCAGGTGGTGACGTGACGAACAAGGAGCGATCGATGACATGCAGGCGAACGAGGGTGGGTGAGGGTCGTCCGGCTTGGATCATGGGGCTCTTCGTCGGGCTCGTCGTGACGTCGGCGTGCGGTCTCGACCGGCAGACGGCCCCATCGAGGGCGACCCGCGCCAAGGGTGAAGAAGGCACATCGACCAAGCCGAAGAGCCTCGATTCAAACGCGTCCGAGCAGGACAAGCTCGATCACGGGGGCCGCGAGCTCGCCTATGCGACCGCGGCACCTTCATCGGCCCCTCCGCCACCCGCCGTCAAAGGTGAGGCGGGCGGCGCAAGCCCATCGAAAGAGCGTCGCGACCCGGCGATGGCATGGCAGGCCCCTGCCGCGAGACCCGCCGCCGAACCTTACCGAAATGACGGAGCGTTTGGAGGGAGCCGAACTGGTCAGCCGCACGGAGCCGGGATCGCGGCGGCCGACGAGACCGTTCCTACCGAAGCACCTCGCGACGCGACGATCGATCCCAACGGCCGGTTCGCCACCACGTATCGACCGGGTGGAGGTCACCTCGCCGCGTTCGAATCGGCTGTGGCTCGTGGGCTCGTTCCGAGTGGCGAACAAGAGATCGTGAGCGACATCGGGGCTCGTTACGCCCCAGCTTTGGCGAAGCCGAAAGACAAGGCGCTCGCCGTGCAAGCCGACTTGGAGCGATCGAAGGTGGCTCCCAGCGGGGGCCCTCTCCACGTTCGGATCGATCTTCAATCGACCGCCGAGCACGCCGCCGACCGTCCGCACCTGTCGGTCGTGGTCGTCCTCGACGTGAGCGGATCGATGCGCGGCGAGCTCATCTCGTCGGCGCGAAAAGCCGCAGCAGACCTCGTCGACAAGCTCGCACCGACCGACGACTTTTCTCTCGTCACGTTCTCGAGCGAAGCACAGCTCCGTCTCCCGATGAGACCGGTGGGCTCGCACCGCGACAGCATCAAGAAGACCATTTCGGAGATCGTCGAAGGCGGCGGAACGAACATCGGCGAAGGTCTGCGGCTCGGCTACGAGCAAGCCAAAGACAAGAGACTCCCCGAAGATGCGATGCGCGTCGTGATGCTCCTCTCCGACGGTCGGGCCAACGATGGCATCACCAACCAAAACGAGCTGTCGCGCCTCGCGCTCGGGGCCTTCCAAGATGGGATCCAGACGAGCTCGTTCGGTCTCGGCACCGACTACGACGGACCGTTGATGAGCTCGATCGCGAACGATGGAGCGGGTGGCTACTACTACCTGCGCGATCCGCAACAGATCGGGCCGGCGCTCGCGACCGAGCTCGACAAGAGGCTCGATCCGGTCGCGACCGCCCTCGAGGTTCGCGTGCGTCTGAAGCCCGGGATCGATCTTCTCGACGCGTACGGCTCGCGTCGCCTCAACGACAGCGAGGCCTCGCGCGTTCGAACCATCGAGGTCGCTGCCGATCAGCAGGCCGAGAAGCGCGACCACATCAAGGCCAACCGCAAAAACGATCTCGAGGGCGGCATGCGGTTCTTCATTCCGGCGTTCGCGCGAGACGAGAGCCACGCGATCTTGTTGAAGCTCCGACTGCCCGAGGGTGTCGGTCCGAAAGACATCGCGCTCCTCGAGGTGAAGTACAAAGACCGCGTCAAAGGAAAGAACGTCGCCGAAGAAATCCCTGTCTCGGTAGCCTATGCCGACAGCGATTCGGAGAGTGCCAAGACCATCGATCCTTCGGTCGCTCGCACGGTCCAAGGCTTCGCAGCCGGTGAGACCTTGATGCTCGCCGCGAACGCCATCCAGCGCGGGGATCGAGCTCGTGCGGTCGCCCTCATCGGTGAGCGCGAAGGTATCCTCGACACCGCCGCGGTGCTCATGAACGAGCCGCTCTTCATCAGCGATGCCCAGCGACTCGAGCGACTTCGCGTCCACGCGGCCGAGCCGAGCGGCCCCATGGCCGATCCGCTCGTTCTCGCGATGGCGATGGAAACCGCCGGCAACGTCCACATGCGCTGATCGACGAACCGTTCGTTCGAACCGAGCTCCGCTAGGGGGCGCCCGAACCCTGCACGACGAAATTCACCATGAGCGATCCGACACCCATTCACCTCGAGCGACCGGCGGAGCACGTCGACGTCGAGCCTGGCACCGAGATCGTTCTTCGCGGCGTCTATCACTCGACCTTCGACGGCTCCGAGATCGACGCCGCGACCACGACGTGGCCCGACGGAGCGCCGGGCGGCTCGAGCGTCGATGCAGGCGGGCTCATCGATCTGGCAGGTGGCGGCTTTCACCTCAAGGCACGCGACCCCAAGACCCACGAGGTGGTTGCCGTGGCCACGGGCCGAACCGCACCGGCTTGCGAGGCGGCCCACGTGGCCTCGCCGTGCATCGCTCTTCGGTCGCTTCAACTGGCGCGAAGCCGCTTGATGACCGCCGACGAGCTCGCCCGAGCGCTCGACGGGAGAATCACCACCGAGATCGTCGCGCCTCCCGTGCCGGCGCCCTATGCGCACATCGCGAACAAGATCCTCACGCCAGCCGTGGGTGGAGGGGCGCTCGCGTTCGTTGTGGTCGGGCTGGTCTTTCTGTTGCGTGCGCGTCAGAAGCGATCGCCGCTCTACCCGATGCGTCAAGCGATCCGCCGCGTCGAGCGCAAGCTCGAGACCGCCGACTCGGCGCTCTCTGGTGCGCTTCGGCCTGCCGTGAAGCGTGCGCTCGTGGCCCTCGAGGGGCAACGAATCGATCCGCGTTCGCGAGAAGGAGCTCGCATCTCGGAGGTGCTCACGCGGGTCGAGACCCGCCTCGACGAATCGCTCGCCCACACCCGCGCGGCGAAGGAGCAAGAGGCGGCCGACGAGCTCGTGATCGAGATGGAGAGCGCGCTCGAGGCGGCCGACGAGGTCTTGCACGTCGCTCGCGGATGAGCTGTCGTCCGGGCGCGGCCAGCGCGAATGCGCCAGGGGTGATCCTCGATCGAACGGCCGATGCGCGGTAGGCTCTCGTGGTGCGCGGCATGGAGCTCAACGTCGATCTCGGTGAGCTCTCCGACGAGCCCGAGCAGCTCTACGCGCTCGCGACCGTCGCGAACATCGCGTGCGGGGGTCACGCGGGCGACGAGCCCTCGATGCGTCGTGCGCTCACGCTGGCCAAGCGGGAAATGGCGCGCGTCGCAGCCCATCCGAGCTATTCCGATCGCGAGGGTTTCGGGCGTCGATCGCGCTTCG
This sequence comes from Polyangiaceae bacterium, assembly GCA_043755175.1. GTDB lineage: Bacteria > Myxococcota_A > Polyangia > Polyangiales > Polyangiaceae > CAYYKK01. Next base: position 88,944 of record JAYUUB010000114.1, read on the forward strand.
CTGGCGAAGAGGAGACGGCTCGCGCGGTCGAAGAGCAGTGCACCTCGCTCGCAACGCTCGCGACGCGAGACGGTATCGCAATCGAGATACTCAAGCTTCACGGCGCGCTCTACCACGACGCATCGACCGATGTGTCGTTGGCTCGCGCGACGCTCGACGCTGCGATGCGGGCGCTCCCAGCGCTCTCGGTGGTCGTGGGGCCTCGAGGAGGGGCGCTCGAAGCGGTCGCGACGGAGCGTCGTCTGCGCTTCGATGCCGAGGCGTTCGGAGACAGGCGCTACCTCGGCGTCGACAAGCTCGCTCCGCGCGCCGATCCCGATGCCTTGTTGATCGACGAGGCGTCGTGCGTGGAGCAATCGCTTCGCCTCGCGCGGAGCGGCCGCTATGCGACGATCTGTCTTCACGGCGATACGCCGTTTGCCGATCGCCTCGTCCTCGCTGTGCGTCTCGCCCTCGAACGTGAAGGGCTGCTTCGTCGAGCGCCAGGGTCGGCTGCGTGAAGGTGAGCCGATTCGGTGAGTCTGCGTGGGTGGTCGACGTCGACCGAAGGTCGCCCGAAGCCGATGCGGCGCTTGCGCGTGATTGGGCTCGAGCGCTCCAGGCAGCGTTTCCCGAAGCTGAAGTGATCGCCGGCGGCTCCGCGGTGATCGTCGACCGAGCGTCTTCGGCGAACGCCTCCGCGATCGAGTCCGCGCTCGAGAAGGCGGATCCTTTTGCGACCACGAGCACGCAGCGCCACGAGATTCGCGTGGTGTACGACGGTGAAGATCTCGACGCGGTCGCCCACTCGACCGGGCTTTCGCGGGCCGAGGTCATCGCCGTCCACACGCGCGGCTCGTACACCGTCGAAGTCACTGGCTTTCTGCCGGGGTTTGGCTACCTCGCGACGCTCGATGCGCGTCTCCGGCTTCCACGGCTTGCTTCGCCTCGCAAGGTGGTGCCTGCCGGCAGCGTGGGGATCGCCGGTCGATTCACGGGGATCTATCCGTTCGCTTCTCCTGGCGGCTGGCACCTCCTCGGGCGCGCCGTCGACCCAGAGCTCTTCGATCCGTCGAGACACCCGCCGGCGCGTCTCGCCAAAGGAGACGAGGTGGCGTTCGTCGCCGTCGAAAGGGAGCACGTTCTCGCATCTCCCGCGAAGTCGATCGAGCCCACGCTTCGACGTCTCGATTTGGCGCACCTCGAGATCGTGGTGTGTCCGGCGCACGCGACGATTCAAGACCTCGGACGGAGGCTCGGCTCGTTCGGGATCCCGCGTTCGGGTCCTCTCGACGTCGAGACCCATCGAGCCGCCAATCGCGCAGTCGGAAACGCCGAGAGCGAAGCGACACTCGAGCTTCCGATCGATCGGTTCGAAGCGCGTGTGCTGCGCGACGTCTGGCTCAGCGTCGATGGGGGCGCTCCCACGCAGCATCGCGCTGGAGACATCGTAAAGGTCGATCGCCACGAGCGTGCCGTGCGGTATCTGGCGGTCCGCGGCGGGATCGACGTCCCGGTGGTGCTCGGTTCACGATCGACGTTGCTCGTCGCAGGCTTGGGAGGGCTCGAGGGGCGTCGTTTGAGGCGCGGAGATCGGCTGTGGGCCGCTGATTCTCCGAAGCTGCCTGCCGCCGATGCGGAGACGGTGCTGCAGAGCTCTGGGTCGCCCTTTCTCGTGTCGGTCGTCCGAGGCCCGCACATCGAGCGCTTTTCACCCGATGCGCTGTCGCTTCTCTGCGCCGAGGACCGGACCGTCTCAACGATGAGCGACCGCGTCGGGACCCGGTTCGAGGGAACGCCGATCGGGCGTGAAGGAGTCGACGATGGAGCTCCAGAGCCGATGCGCCCTGGCGCCATGCAGATCGCGACGAACGGAACGCCCATCGTTCTGGGCCCCGACTCGGCTGTGACTGGCGGCTACCCCGTCCTCGCCGTGTTGACCGAAAGCGCGACAGCCCGGCTCGCTCGCGTGCGGCCAGGTGGACGGGTTCGCTTCGCGCTCGTGGAATGAGCTTCGAGTCGAGCGACCAAGAATCGACCAGAGACGCGCGCGACAAAAGACGAAGGCCTTCCGCCGCTTTCGCGGGGAAGGCCCACGGTGAAAGGCTGAAAGTCAGCCCTCGCGATGCCTCACTTGGCGGGCTCGGCAGCGGGGGCGGCCGAGTCAGCGGGGGCGGCCGAGTCAGCGGCGGGGGCCGAGCTGTCTGCCGAGGGGGTGGCCGAGCCGCTGGAGCTGCCACCGCAGGCGGCGAGGGCGAGGGCGAGAACGGCGAATGCGATTGCGGTGATCTTCATGGTGGTTTTCTCCGGGCGGCAGGCCGCCGTCTATGAATGCGCTGTGAATGCGCTGTGAATGCGCTGCAAATGCGCTCTGAATGCGCTGTAAAGGCGCACGTCTGTGATCGAGTGATCGCCCGAAGGCGCTGCGGACTCGGTCTGTCCGCGAAGAAGCCGTTCCAAACCCCCGAAGAAGCAAGGTCGCGAACATTGGTCAACCGCCCAAAGGCGGAGATGACTTCTCCGAGGCGGCGACTCCTAGTGACCCCGCCGAAGCGACACCACTCGAAAACACCGCGAAGAAACGCCTCGTACCCCGAGCGGGATGAACGAGGCAAGAACTAGCGTGACCAGCCGTCCGAGCCATCCGGACGGGCCGGTCGGACGTAGGCTCCGTTGTCCGGCATACCCTGTGACGCACCGTGCTTCCTTCGCGGCTCACCCGGGGACGCCGCCGTCGGTCGAA
>JAYUUB010000115.1:0-4900 GCA_043755175.1 Polyangiaceae bacterium
ATCATGACCGTGGCGCATTCGCTCCGACTCCAGAAGCGCTCAGTCTTCCAGTTCCTGGTCCAGTCATGTCAGGCACACTCCACTGGTCGCTTGGGACCGTCGCTGCTCCCCACCCGGTGAACGGGTACGTGGACACGGCCTAAAACGATGGGCTGGTCCGGATCGCCGCCGTCGAAACCGATGAGCACCTCGTCGCCAATCCGAGGCAAGGTGACGAACCCGCGGTTCGCGCCAGCCCACCCTTGCGCGACGCGAACCCGCCGACTGGGGGCTCCCGTTCGCTGGTCTCGACGGTCCCAGACGAACTCGATGAGCACGCGACCATACTCATCTACGTCGACCTGGCCATCGCCGAGCGCTCCGACGACGAAGGCGGTTTCGGGGCCAATGGCGCGTGGTTTTCGCTTTCTCGCAGGTACGAAGCCGTGGGAAACGCGCACACAGCGGAGTGAGTATATTCGACGGGGTGCTCCAACCTGCAAAGCGCTGCCCCCGAGTGCCATCGGGATTCCGTCGTCCAAAATGATCCGTGAGCTGATGACCACGAGCTCCTCCGCCGAATCCCCTCGGGGATGATCGTCGATGAAGAACCGCGTTCCGGGGAAGATCGCGAGGTTGGTTTCGACTTCCAGGATGCGTGCTCCGGCCCGGAGGGCAACGAGATCTCGTCGAGCGATGGCCTGGCCGCTGCCTTCCGAGGCGAAGCGGTCGACCTCGTAACCTTCATGCGTGAGCATCGACCCGCGCGGGAATGCCTTTTCGCTCGTCTGGGCGTTGCCGACGAGTGTAACCGGCACCCCCCGTGACATTTGAGGGTGCCTGAAATCATAGTCACGGAGCATGGTCGCTCCGCTCGCGTAGCCATCTTCGAAGCGAATCGAGAGTGCTGACGGCCCGGCCTGATCGAGGGCCGAACCCGGGCGGTAGGTGAGATGAAACGGAAGGCTCGGCGTCAAGGACCCAACGTCGTCAACGACGACGAGTGCGCTCCCGCGCGCCGGGTCGAAGTAGGAAACAAGACCTTCTTCGCTGAGAATACGGAAGACGAAGTCGTGATCCGTCTCGTCGTACTGCGTCGTATATTCGCGCGGACCGTGGGGCCGAGAAAAGCTTGCGATGGGCGCGGCGATCGCCGACTGGTAGGCATCAAAAGTCGACCGCAAGAGCCCCAGAATGTCCTTGTCTTGATAAATGCGTCGCCCGGCTCGGTGTCGGGCCATGAACAGCGATGGCGCAAGAACCACCTCATAGTACGACGCCGTTCCTCCGGTGGGTGACACGACGCTGGATAGCTGTCGAACGGCTCGCACGAGGTCAGGAATCCGATCGAGATGGGGCTCTCCTTCGAGTCGCAGCTCCGCGCGTGCACCGATGACGACGTGTGGATCGACGCCCGCATCCGTCGAATGGACGGTGAGCGTCACTTCAAACAGAGCGCCAAGCGATGCGTTTAGTTGGGCTCGATGCACGATACAGCCAGCGAAGGGCTCGGTTTCTTCGCCAAAGTCTGGAAAGTGCACCGACAGCGTCGTCACCTGCATGGGTTGCCTCGGCGGAGAGGCTACGGCTGCAAGCTCACCGGCGTACCAAAGAAGATCCGCTTCACCCCAGCGCGGCGGTCCTGATAGCTTACATGACCATGGGAGCCCCCGCCGCGCGCGTGTCCGACATGCATACTTGTCCGTTGGCGGATCCGACACCCCACGTCGGTGGCCCGATTCTGCCGCCTGGAGAAGCGAGCGTCTTGATCGCAGGGTTCCCTGCTGCTCGCATCGGCGACCTATCCATTTGCGTCGGCCCTCCTGATCCGATCGTCATCGGCTCCGGTTCCGTCCTCATAGGTCAAATGGGCGCAGCCCGCATGGGAGATCCGACGGCGCATGGAGGCGCGGTCGTGGCTGGCGAGCCCAGTGTCTTGATTGGCGGCTAGCCGGTTTCCATGCCCAACCGACACGACACTTCGACTCGTCTCGGTACCATCGAAGACTTCGCGAAGCTCTCGGCACAATTGGCCAATCCTTTTTGTGACCGCGCCGCCCTTCTTCGGGAGCGATCGCTCGACGAATCCCGCTGGGACAGTGCCAAGCGCTCCTTCTTGTCGGAGCTCGCGCGTGCTGCCAGCTCGCCTAGCACGTCGTCCTCGTGTGTTCGATTTCGCGTCGCGTTCGAGGCGGCTCGCTCGTCGGGAAGCGCTGCCCGCGAGAGCGCGCCGCCAGAGGTCGCGTCAGCGAAGCCTCTGCCACCACCCAAGGAACCTCCGCGCGAAGAGGTTTTGATTCCAAGCTACCTGAAACCGGAGCCAAACCGTGTTCAATCGGGACCTGGCCCCATGGTTTCGCCATTGGGCTCCGGCTTGTTGTCGCAAGCGCTCGCGTCGCCCAACAATCCGGTACCACCGGTGCTCATTCGCATCGGCAATCCAGAGGCCCAGTCAGCCCCGCTCCACCTGTCGGTACGACCGGCGTCAAATCTTGCTGCGCTCGTCTCGACGGCCATGCTTCCGTCATCCGCGCTCCAGGGCGAGCCGCCCGTATCGTTGCCATTCCTCGAGTCAGAGAGTCCCGTTCCCTCGCGAAGAGTATCTCCAGAGATCCGAGTGGCGGCGGTGGCGACGGGAACCCGGGTCGCCTCCGACGCCCTATCGAGACAGACGCTTCCGTTTCAAGGCAAGCGGGGCGGGAGGGTTGCCGGCGCCAATCTACCGGGATGGACCGTCGAGCGCTATGCAAGGCTATGCATCGATCTTCACGCGTCAGGCAGGTCGAAAGACGACGTGTTTCGCGAGTATCAGCTGACCGACGGTAGTTTTACATCGCTCGATGCATATTGGGAAGACGAGCTGTCTCGCCATCCAGAGCTCCATCGTCGCTGGGCCGCGGCCTCCGCGGAGCATCGCAAGAAGGTGTTCGGTGAGTGAGGGCCGCGGCAGTGAGCGACGCTAGCGGCCATTCGTGGATGTGGCGCTTCGGCTTGCCCGGTTGGGCCGAAACCGTATGGATCCTTCCTGAAGGCGTCCCGCACGACGATGTACGTGTCGCGCTTTATGCCAATGCCGACAGCGTGCCTCCAGGCGCCGGTGGGCTACCCGCGACGGTGAAAGGCAACGAGGTGTTCCCCGACACCAGCGGTTCCAACACATCCTGGATCTTCGACTACACCTTCGTGCTCCAATTCGGGGACGGCGGCCGCGTTGGCACGTACAAGTACGCTACACACCGCTGGGTGAGGTGCCGCACTCGGGGGGGTGGCAAAGTCTATGCACCCCGGCGCCTGATTCGGGTGGTCAAGCCGCAGCCCAAGCGACTCACCACGGACGAAACTGCCGAGCGAAACTTCGTTTTGGGCAACGCCAGTGTGACTTGGGACTTCGTTTCGAAAGGGCTCGGCAGTCTAAGAAAGAAGTTCAAGTGAGGCGTCTGAGTGAACACACTTCCCTCGCTGTCTTGATGGCGGTGACGGCGTGTCGTGCGACGTGTGAGCAACCGCACCTCAATGAGGATGTCTCCGAAGTAAAGCCTGCCCTCCCTCCGCATCTTCAGCGGGTGCCCATCCCCCCCTACTTGCAGTTCTCGATCTTTCCTCCGCGTTGGATGCAGGACCAACGCTGGCTCGTAAAATACCGACAGGTGAACAGATATGGCCTCTATACGACCCAAGATCCCCCTGTCACGTTCTTGCTTTTTACGACCGCAATTGGGTTCGACGCCATGTCGATTGATAGCTACGCTCATGAGCCATTGGACCCAGCGAGCCGAAACCGGCGAACATTCGGTTTGCACCCATTCGGCCTTCACGAGTCGTGGAGCGTCGATAAGTGGGGCCGTGCGACGAACCGTTGGTTCGTTGGTGATCGCGGTCCATGCTGCGCGCTCTGTCGGTGCGGAATGGAGGTTCCTTCCGAGGCCTACCTCGACCCAGCTATCGGCTTTCTCGAGGCCCAAACGTCCGAGCCGATGGAGAATGGTATTCGGTTTTACTTCGGGGCCGACAAGGCGCACCCAAGGGTGATCGAATGGCTCAGCGGAGAGCCCTGGTGGTCGCGCCTGTACGTCTTGGGTCAGCCCGAGCGGGAGATGCCCGGGCTTGGTACCGATTGCGCTCGGCTCGTTCGAATGCCTGACGGAACCCCCATGAGCCCACCTCCGCTCCCGGATCCCGCCGAGCCCCCGCCCGACGCCGGGGCCGAGGACTCGCCCCGATGATTCGCCCGGAGAGCGCGCCGACGGCCACAGGGCACGGGCTCCCGCGTCCCCGCGACAAAGTGAGACGGAGAGCCTGGGAAGGCGTGGCCCAACCGCGTGCCGCGTCCCCGTTTGGCGATCAGCGCCGCGATGTCGGCCTTCTTCGTTTGGAACGCCACCCTCCTTCGTCCGTCGCGGTAGGGCTCTCGGCGACGACGCCTGATACGCCGTGCGCGAACTATTTCGGTTTGACAGGGAAGAATGTACCCGTTCACCGGGTGGGGAGCAGCGACGGCCCTGTCGACCAGTCGAATGTGCGTGACATGACTCGACGAGGAACTGGAAGACAGAGCGTTTCTGGAGTCGGAGCGAATGCGCTACGGTCATGATTCGCCGCGCGAACAGACACCCTCGTTGGCTCTGCGAGCCATACGAGGTCTTTTGCCACAATTCGGCGACGCCGGCCGCGTCGGCACGTACAAGTACGGAACACACCGCACCATGCAGAGAAGATGAACTTCGCCCTTGGAAATTCCTTCGTCACCTGGGAGCTTGTTTCCAAGGGTCTTGGTGCCCTCAGGAAGAAGTTCAAGTGAAGAGGGTGCAGCCGGCCTCAGATCACAGCTCTTTCGTGAATGAGAGCTATGAATAGCGCGGATCTTCGAAGATCTTGTGGGTGCGAACCACAACAAGAGTCAACGGAGACCCGCGATGGCGAA
>JAYUUB010000116.1:0-37800 GCA_043755175.1 Polyangiaceae bacterium
AGGACCCGCCCCGGGTTACCAACGACGACCGAGTAGTCAGGAACGTTTTTTGTCACCACTGTTCCGGCGCCGATCGTCGCCCAACGGCCAATTGTGATGCGGGGCAAAACCGTGGCGTTCGTGCCGATGAACGTCCCATCGCCAATCGAACACAATCCTGAAATGCTGACCGCGTGTGCGATGAAGACGGAGTGGCCGATCGTAGATTGGTGGCCGACAATGGCCGCCATGTGTAGGCTGCTGTTGTCACCCAGCCGGACACCCGCCTGTAAAATTACGCTCTCTTGGACGTAGTTGCCTGTCCCGACGTCGGTCATCGTCAAGTCGACCGAAGGGTGAATGAAATTGATTAGCTTTCCACCGGCAGCGACAATCTGACGCGTCGTCTCATAGCGCACGAGCGTGCTGCTTGTGATGAGATTGACAAAGCGCGCATCTATTGCTGCCAGATCGACCACGAGTTCAAGTCCACCGAGGACAGGGACACCGTGGAACTCGGTGCCATGCTTCGTTGGGTCATTGTCAAGAAAGCCACCGACGACGAAGTTTGGCGTAGAGCGCTGCACGGCTGCCAGCATCCGCATCGTCTCTGGGTTCGACGCACCTAGGATATAAATTTTCATGTTGCAACTCCCGCGATCGCCCGCTTAGACGCTTCAAATGCTTTGCGATGCACGGCAGCCACCGCATTGATCACACGCTGCTGGTCGGAAGCCGAGATGTCGTGGTAGCTGGGCAGATTCAGCGCCCGCCCTGGCAGATCGCTTGCGACCGGATGGGACCCGCTCGATTCAAACATTGGCATTTCGGAAAGCGGCCAGAAGAAGACCCGGCCGTCGATGTCGTCGGCCCTCATCGCTGTGGCGAGCGCTTCGCGCGTCACGCCCGATTCGCGCTGGAAGACGATCGTCGGCATCCAATAACCGTTGCGGGTGTTTGAAGGCTCCGGGTTCATCGCTGAGCCCACAAGTGGCAACAAGGCGTCAGCGTACCGGCGGAAGATTTCGCGCTTTCGGCTGATAAGCTCGTCGATCCTCTTCATCTGCGCGCAGCCCACAGCAGCCTGCAAGTTCGACATCTTGTATTTGAACCCAATCATGTCAGGCCAGAACTGACGTGTCTGCCCGCGTTCGCGACCATGGTTGCTCAACGTCAGCACGCGCTCGTACAGCGCCGGATCTTGAGTGACGAACATTCCGCCTTCGCCGGTGGTAATCGTCTTCGTGCCGTGGAACGAGAATGTTCCGAAAGCACCGATCGAGCCGGCACGCTTGCCATTCCACTCCGAGCCGAGCGCCTCAGCAGCGTCCTCAACGACCGGTATCCCGTAACGGTGGCCGATTTCAAGCAGTCGGTCCATGTCGCAGACATTCCCGTACAGGTGGACCGCAATGATGGCTTTGGTCTGCGGCGTGATCGCCGCCTCGACGCGTTCAGGGTCTAGGCACCACGTTTCCGGTAGCACATCCACGAGCACCGGCTTTGCGCCGAGATAAGTGATCGGCGCGGCCGAGGCGATCCAGTTGATGTCGGCCAAGATCACCTCGTCGCCCGGCCCGACGCCGAGGGCGGCAAGGCCCATGTGCATCGCGCCGGTGCAACTCGAGGTGGCGATCGCATGAGCAACGCCGAGATGAGTGCGGAAAGCCGACTCGAAACGCTCGATGTACTCGTAGCAGCGCTCGCCCCAGCCGTTGCGCGCGGCGTCGGTTGCGTAACTGACCTCCAGCTCGGTGATCGATGGCTTCGTGTAGTAGATGCGGCTCAAGCAACCTCCAGTGTCGGAATCGCAGTGACGAATTGGACGCCCCACGCCCGCGCATAGTCGAGCTGGCCCTTGATTTCCTCTCGCAGGTTCCAAGGCAGAACCAGGATGTAGTCGGGCTGCTGCTCGCGAATGATCTCTTCGCCGACGACCGGGATCCGGCTGCCCGGAAGAAAACGCCCCTGCTTGGCCGGGTTGCGATCGACGACCCAGGGCACGAGGTCCGAGCGCACTCCCGCGAAGTTCAGAAGGGTGTTGCCTTTGGCGGCGGCGCCATACGCGCCGATGCGTTTGCCTTCGCGGCGCGCTGCGATCAGGAACGACAGCAAGTCATTCTTGACGCCTTCGGCACGGCGCTGTGAGCCGGCGTAGTACTCGTGCGAGGCGATCCCGCCACGCGATTCGCGTCCGAGCAGCGCATCGACCGCTGCGGCGCTGGGGCGCCGGCCGGTGTCGCAGCGCTGCGCATATACACGCAGGCTGCCGCCGTGGGTGGGGAGCTCCTCGACGTCGAACACGGCGAGCCCGTTGCGCTCGAAGACGTGCCGCACCGCCGTCAGCGACAGGTAAGAGAAGTGCTCGTGATAGACCGTGTCGAACTGGCATTTGTCGACGAGGTGCATTAGGTGCGGGAACTCGAACGTTGCAACACCTTGCGGCTTCAGCAGTCGAGCGAAGCCGGCAACGAAATCGTTGATGTCTGGCACATGCGCGAGTACGTTGTTCGCGGCGATCAGGTCGGCGGCCCTACCTTCGCCGATTAGCTTGTTTGCGAGGGCAACGCCGAAGAAATCTTCAACAACATCGATTCCCTTGGCGCGAGCCGCGTCGGCAGTGTTGTGGGTGGGCTCGATGCCGAAGCAGGGAATGCCGCGTTGCCTGACGTACTGCAGAAGGTAGCCGTCGTTGGATGCGACCTCGGCCACGAGCGACAACGTACCGAGAGCGAAGCGCGTTGCAACGGCATCGACATAGCGGTCGGCATGTTCGAGCCACGTCGACGAGAACGAACTGAAGTATGCGTAATCGCTCGCGAACAATTCGCTGAAATGCGCGTAGTCCTCGGTCTGCACCAGCCAGCAGGACGTACACGTACGAAGCCGTAGCGGATACCATTTTTCGGGCGCCGCGAGTTGCGCTCGGGTCAGGTAAGCATTCGACGGCGGCGCCGTGCCGAGGTCGATGAACGGCAGGGTCAGCTCAGCTTCGCAATGGCGGCATTTCATCGTCAAAAACCGGTAAACGCAGAAGTCATCAAGGGATGACGAGCATCGCGCTCGGACAACTCGGTGATGTCAAGCGGCCAGCGGATACCGATCGCAGGATCGCGCACATTTAGCGCGCCCTCCGCGTCGGCGTTATACGCGACCGAATGCACGTACAGCAACTCGCAATCGTTGGACAGCGCCTGGAAGCCGTGGGCGAAACCTTTCGGGATCAGCAGGCTCAGGCCGTTGTCCGCGGACAACGTTTCGGCATGCCACTGCAGGTAGGTGGCCGACTCGCGCCGCAGATCGACCGCGACGTCGTGGACTTGCCCACGCAGGCAGGTGATAAATTTGTCTTCGGCGTGGGGCGGGCGCTGAAAATGCAGGCCGCGCACCGCTCCGCATCGGCGCGTAAACGTTTGGTTCACCTGGGCCACGGGCATTGCGAAGCCGGCTTCGCGAAACTCGTCGGCGCAGAAAACCCGGCTGAAAAACCCACGAGGGTCGTCGAGGCGCTGGCGCTGGACGCGCATGAGCCCGTTGAACGGCGTGGAACTGAAGCGGAGGCGGGGCACGGTATCTACGCCCCAGCCGCCAACGCGCCTTGATACGCGCTGATCTGCTCCATGCAGACGGCGTGCGCGTCGGTACCGGCCCGCCACGCTCGATGCCATGCGAGCGTGGCATCGAGCGCTGTGTCGAGGGTCCATCGCGGTCGCCAGCCGAGCTTGCTGCGGGCCTTGCTGCTGTCGAGCTTCAAGTAGCCGGCTTCATGTGGATGATGCTCGCTGCCGGTGTGCTGCCAGCGGCTACCGGGAACGCTGCGGGTCAGCTGGTCGAGCAGCCGGCCGACCGATCGCAGGTCGTCGTCGACGGGCCCGAAATTCCAGGCTTCGACGCAGGTCTCGGGATCGGAGAACAGCTTCTCGGCAAGCAGCAAGTAGCCCGACAGAGGTTCGAGGACGTGTTGCCAAGGGCGTGTGGCCTCGGGGGACCGCACATCGAGTGTGCTTCCGCCATCGCTCGCTCGAAAGAAGTCGGGCAAGAGGCGATCCGGTGCCCAGTCACCGCCGCCAATGACGTTGCCGGCTCGCGCCGTTGCCACCGCAACTCGGGACTTGGCGAGGAACGACGCGCGGTAAGCCGCGGTGACAAGTTCGGCGCAGGCCTTGCTGCTTGAATATGGGTCGCGTCCGCCGAGCGGATCGGTCTCGCGATAGCCCCAGATCCACTCCCGGTTGTCGTAGCACTTGTCAGTCGTCACATTGACGACGGCGCGCACCTCGCCGCAGCTGCGTAGCGCTTCAAGCAGGTTGACGGTGCCCATGACGTTGACCGCATAGGTCTCGCCCGGATCGGCGTACGAGCGACGTACCAGCGATTGCGCGGCAAGGTGAAAGACAACGTCCGGAGCAGCGGCTACCACCGCTGCGGTCAGTGCGGAAACGTCACGCACGTCGCCGATTGTGTGGCTCGCGAGGCGCTCGGCGACCCGCGCCTCGACAAACAGGTTGGGTTCGGTCGGCGGTGCAGTCGAATACCCGTATACCTTGGCGCCGATACTTGCAAGCCAAATGGCTAGCCAGCTCCCCTTGAAGCCCGTATGGCCGGTGATGAACACCTTCCGGCCGGACCAGAATGCCGGGTTCATGACCAGGTTTTCCACGGTGCGCTGCCGCGGGCCCACAGATGCTCAAGATGCATCTTGTCGCGCAGCGTGTCCATCGGTTGCCAGAAGCCGGTGTGCTCGAAGGCCATCAGCTCTCCGCTTTCCGCGATGCGGTTGAGCGGGCCGCCCTCCCAGCTCGACCGGTCGCCCTCGATGAAGTCCAGACACGTGGGCGATAGGACGAAGAAGCCCCCGTTGATCCAGCCGCCGTCACCGCGCGGCTTCTCAATGAAACCGCGAACGTATGCGCCGTCCATCTCGAGCGCGCCATAGCGCCCGGGCGGCTGGACGGCGGTCACGGTCGCGAGCTTGCCGTGGCCTCGATGGAAGGCGATGAGCCGGCCGATGTCGACGTCGGCCACGCCGTCGCCGTAGGTGAAGCAGAACGCTTCTTCGCCATGCAGATGGCTCGCTACCCGCTTCAGGCGCCCGCCGGTCAGAGTTTCGTCCCCGGTGTCGACGAGTGTCACCTTCCACGGCTCGGCCTTGCGCTGATGTACATGCATTTCGTTTTTCTGCATGTCGAACGTGACGTCAGACATGTGCAGGAAGTAGTTCGCGAAGTACTCCTTGATGACGTAGCCCTTGTAGCCGCAGCAGATCACGAACTCGTTAATGCCGTGGGACGAATACATCTTCAAGATGTGCCAAAGGATCGGCTTAGCGCCGATTTCGATCATCGGCTTGGGCTTCACGTGCGTCTCTTCCGAGATGCGCGTGCCAAGGCCCCCCGCAAGAATGACGGCTTTCAAATGGACGCTCCGACGCAAGCTTTCACTGCAAGGCCATCGCGGCGTTCAAGATCTGCTCGGGCGGCCCTGCACATGTCGTCGATTACGTCGTCGACGTGCCGGGTCGCCTTCCAGCCTAGAAGCTGCGCGGCCCGTGCCGGATCGGCAGATCCGTGGCGAATGTCCGATGGCCTTAGCAGCGTGCTGTCGTGCTCCACGTGGTCGCGCCAGTCGAGCCCGACGCTTTCGAATGTGCGAGCGACGAAATACTCGAGCGAGACCGAGTGCCCGGTCGCGATGACGTAGTCGTCGAGCGATTGCTGTTGCAGCATCAGCCACATCACCTCGACGTACTCCGGCGCCCAGCCCCAGTCACGTTCGATATCAAGGTTGCCGAGCGGCAGCCGCTCCGCGCTGCCGTTGGCGATCCGGCACGCGGCGCGCACGATTTTCTGGGTGACAAAGCGCTCTGGTCGCAGCGGCGACTCGTGGTTGAAAAGAATCCCGGTGCAGGCCGGGATTCGATAGGCCTCGCGATAGTTCGCAACCAGGTTATGCGCACAAGCCTTCGCAATCGCATACGGGCTGCGCGGATGGAACGGCGTGGCCTCCGTCGCTGGCCGGCTGCCGGTGTCGCCGAAACATTCGCTAGAGCCGGCGTTGTAAAGGCGAATCGGTCGATCGACGAGGCGGATCGACTCGAGCAGGTTAAGCGTGCCGATGGCAATGCTTTCAATCGCCTCCACCGGTTGCTCGAAGGAAAGTCCGACAGACGACTGACCGGCAAGGTTGTAGACCTCATCCGGTGCGGTACGGTTAATCGTCTGCAGGACGCTGCGGAAGTCGTTCGGCGCCATAGAGACAACCTGCACACGTCGTTGGATATCGAGCGATCCCAAGCCGCCGCTGTTCATAGACGCCGCGTCGCGCGAACTACCCATCACGTCGTAACCCTTGCCGAGCAGGAAGCGTGCGAGGTAAGCCCCGTCTTGTCCGCCGACGCCGCAGATGAGCGCCCGTCGCGGCGTCGGCCGAGCGCCGTCACTCGTGAAAGTCATACGCTTGAAAGCCTGCTGCCTTGACAAGACTGTCGCGACGGGCTGAGGCGTAGTCGACCTCCACCATCTCTCGCACCAGTTCGGGCAAGGTGGTCGTCGGCACCCAGCCAAGCTTTTCCTTGGCCTTGCTCGGGTCGCCGAGCAGCGTCTCGACCTCCGTCGGCCGGTAGTAGCGTGGGTCGACTTTGACGATCACGTCCCCGGGTTTGCACTTCGCTTTGTCGCCATCGACCTTGACGACGCTCGCTATTTCGCCATCTCTGCTGCCACTAAAGGCGAGCGCGATGCCCAGTTCATTCGCTGCGAATTCGACGAACTGCCGCACGCTGTACTGCACGCCTGTCGCGATCACAAAATCGTCCGGCCGCTCCTGTTGCAGCATCAACCACTGCATCTCGACGTAGTCCTTGGCGTGGCCCCAATCGCGCAGCGCGGAGAGATTGCCCAGGTAGAGACAGTCCTGCAGGCCCAGTGCGATGCGGGCCATTGCACGCGTAATCTTCCTCGTCACGAAGGTTTCGCCGCGCAGCGGGCTCTCGTGGTTGAAGAGGATGCCGTTGCACGCGTACATCGCGTAGCTCTCCCGGTAGTTCACCGTGATCCAGTAGGCGTAGGCCTTGGCGCAGGCGTACGGGCTCCGCGGGTAGAAGGGCGTGGTCTCGGTCTGAGGGGTCTCCACCACCTTGCCGTACAGCTCGCTCGAGCTGGCCTGGTAAAAGCGCGTCTTCAGCCCCAGCTCGCGGATGGCCTCCAGCAGCCTCACCGTGCCAACGGCGTCGATATCGGCGGTATACTCCGGGGTGTCGAACGAGACGCGCACGTGGCTCTGGGCGCCGAGGTTGTAGACCTCGTCGGGCTGAACGGTCTCGACGATCGCTTGGAGGCTCGAGCTGTCGTTGAGGTCGCCGTAGTGCAGATGCAGCCGGGCGCTCGTCTCGTGCGGATCTTTGTAGAGATGATCGATGCGCTCGGTGTTGAACGAGCTCGAGCGTCGTACGACGCCGTGGACGACGTAGCCCTTCTCGAGGAGGAGCTCCGTGAGGTAAGAACCGTCTTGGCCGGTGATGCCGGTGATAAGCGCCTTTTTCACGTCTGGCGCGCTAACACGGCGCGATTGCAGCCGAAAGATCAGATCGCGCTGGAGCCGCGTCGAGCCGATGCTTCGAGCCGATAAGCCGCGCGCCGAGCCGACGTGGCTCGGAGGCTCAGGGGGGCTCGAGCAGCCGATCGTCTACCGCAGCTCGCGGATCCGTGGTCGGAGTGGCGGGCGGAGGCGCGAGCGGGACTCTTCGACCCGGGGCCTGGGGCCCGAGGACGGGCAGAGGCGGCGTGGGCTTCGCGGGGGCTGCAGGTGCTTGAGCGGCCGTCTTCGGCTCGGCGGTCTTGAAGAGGGCCAAGCTTCCTTTGCGGCCGAGCTCGACGAGCGCGCCGCGCCGCACGTCGTTCTGGAGGACCGTCAAGCGGTCGGCGCGGATCTCGTGCTCGTCGACGAACACGTAGTCGACCGGCTTGGTGTCGCCATAGAAGAAGGCGTTCTTCCGACCCGAGATGTGTGGGCCCATCTTGTCGGTGGCCGCGACGGCCGCGCTCTCGGGAATCTGCGCGACCATGCGCTTCATCCACTCGTAGTTCTCCTTGTCTTGCGGGCTCAAGACGCGAACGACGCGACTGAAGCCGCCTCGGAAGCTCTGGTTGTCGAGGATGCCGCCGAACTTGATCGTCACGAACACCGTCGAGACGAACATCGCCGTGACGAGCGCCGGCGCGAGACGCGAGGTCGCGAGCCCCAGGTTCTTCAACGTGCCACTCTCCTTCACGCGTGCGATGGCTGCCGGCACGAGCGCGAAGGCGAGCGGAAGGAGGGTCGACGAGTATTGGAAGTGCGTCGAGAACACCGCCGTGCGCGTCGCCATGAGCGTGAAGAAGAGGCCGTAGCTCATCATGAACTTCCCCTTCTTCGCTAAGAAGGGGAGAAACAGGAGCGGCAAGAACAGGGTCAGGATGTAGACGAGCTTGGCTTCTTCGAGCACGTGGTTCACGACGAACACGGGGTTGGTCATGAGCGACATGAGAAAGCCCCCGAAGCCCTTGTTGTTCGGCGTGAGCTCTTCGTAATAGTAGGCGTAGGAGTACGCCTCGGGCCCGCTCATGAAGATGCCGGCAGACGTCATGAAGAACGCCTTCGTGATACCGAAGTAAACGAGACTCATCAGAATCGTCACGAATCCGGCGACTCTGCGGCGATCGGTGAAGCGCATCATCACGCTCATCCCGACGAAGCACATGATGAGCGAGATGTCTTCGCGCGTGAGGAGCGCGACGAGGAGCACCGGGAAGAAGGCCTTCAGTCGGTTGGTCTCGAGCAGGTAGAACGCCCAAAGAATGGGCACGCTCGCGAGGGTGAGCGAGTGAAACTCGTACATGTTCGCCCCGTGCACGGCAGGGTGCAGCACGAAGCACGCGGCGATCACGACCGACATGAGCCGGCTGAGGCTCCAATGCCTCCCGATGAGGTAAATCGGTACGACCGCCGAGCCGAGCCAGAAGCTCTGCAGGGTCAGGATCATCTCGGCGCGCGGATAGACCAGGTAGAGCGGCGAGAGCAGGATCAGGATTGGGTCGAAGTGTGCCGAGCCGTGGTAGCCGGCTTTGATGAACGAGCAGCCGAGAAAGCGCCCGTGAATCGACTGGTAGAAGATGTTGTCGTAGTAGCCGAGGTCGGTCGTGCGGGTCGCGAGGCCGTGGTGATTCATGATCGCCAGGTGCGAAAAGAACGCGCCGTAGGCTCCCCACAGCAGCACGAGCGCGGCGACCGCGGCCCACTTCCCCGCGCGTCCTTCGACCGCGGGCGCTCGCTCGCTCCCATCGGCCTGCGCGAAGGGGCTGTCGCCACCGAGACCGCGGTACACCGAGACGGCGACGATGAGCGAGATGAGGCCACAGAACACCAAGGTCAAAATCGCGTGGCTCGACTCGAGAGACGGCACGAACAGGCCGACGCCGAACGGTGCTGCCACGAGAGAGGTGGCGAAGGCTCCGAGGCGCGCGGTCGTGCGAGCGAATTGAAAGCGTTCGGTCTTGATCCGAACCACCACGAGCGCGAGGGCGAGCAGCGCGACGAGGCCTGCGAAGCTCGCCGCGACGTTGCGCGCGATTTGGATCTGGAGATCCCAAGCGACCTTGTTGGTCAATAGCTCGGGGAGATGGTCACGGTGCTTGCCGAACCAGATCGCAGAGCCGAGCCCGACCGACGCGAGCAGGTAGGGCCAGAGAAAACCGAGCCCCGCCTCGGCGAACCGGGTGAGCCCGTCGGCGGCCGCGCCGATGCCGCGCTTCATGCTGCCGCCGACGCGAGCGATGAACGAAGGTTTGGTTCGCCTCGTGACGGGGGCGCCCTCGGTGGAGGCTGCGATCGGCGCCATCTCGTCGGTACGGACTTCACTGGACGACGCCGTGCTCGGGTCGTCTTCGGTGCGATCGGCATTTCGGAAAGGCGCGATCTCGGGCTCTCCGACGAGCACCGCGGTGTCGGCGTCGGTCGTCGTCGTGTCGGGAGCACGCGACACGGCAGTCGCCTGGCCGGCGTCTGGCGCGCTCGCGACGGGAGCCAGCGCGCCCGAGGGGTTCGCTTCGGGATCGGGCGCGCTTTCGCCCGAGCCCTCGGAGGGACCCGGGTCCGCCGAGGATGAAAAGGGCGGCGCGGCCATCAGCGCGGCTCGGTACTAGGAGTACCCGAGGGGGGCAAGCCGGTCGGCGGCGGTTTGAGCTGCCAAGCGACCGCGCCCAGTCCGACCAGGGCGAGGTAGACCACGAAGAACACCAACAGACCGAAGCTCGTCCCCTGCGCTGCCGAGTAGCCCAGCGAGGGGAACACGACGGCGAAGAAGGCCTCGCGAACACCGATTCCCGAGACCGAGATGGGTAGGAGCCCCATGAGGCTTTGAATGGCGGATAGACACGAGACCTCGAAGAGATCGAGGCTCAACCCGAGCGCACGTGCGGCGAGCCAGCCTTGGACGAAGTTCACTCCGAAGGCGGCGACGGTCAGGAGAATGACCGGTACGATTCGCGCGCGCGCGCCGCCTCGCACGGCTTCGAGGAAGTGCGCGAGGCCATCGGTTTCTTCGACGCGCGCGAGGCGGCGATAGACGGCCGAGAGCAGACGCTCGGCGAGGCCAGGCACGAAAAAGACCATCGGTCCGACGACCGTGCCACCAACCATGAGCCAGCTGAGGACCTTCAGCTCGTACGGAAGAATGCCGCTGTAGTGCGCGACCCCGATCGCGACGAAGACGGCCAGCACGTAGAGATCGGCCAGACGATCGAGGACGATCGACGACAGCCCCTCAGCGTACCGAGCGCCCGTGTCGTGCCTCAGGTACTGGATGCGGATCACGTCTCCGACGCGACCCGGGGTGAGCATGCCGAGGTAGAGCGACGATGCGTACGCGAGAAACGCAGGCTTGGTCGCGTAGGTGATCGACCGGCCCTCGAGAACGACCTGCCACCTTACGACCTTGAGGTACACGGGCAACACGTTCAGCGAGATCGCGAGGACCAGCGGCAACACGTGCGCCGACGACAAAATCGCCCAGAGCTCGTGCGGCTTCGAGAGCCGAAGGATCACGATGGCGAGGATGACCGGCCCGAGCAGTCGAAGCCCCCAACCGAGGAGGGAGGTTCTTTTCGCAGGGCGAACGACCTCGGCCTCGGGATCGATCTGAACGGTGACGTGAGGCGCGGGCTCGGCCTCGGGCGTCTCGATCGAGGATGGCGAGCGATCGTCGGTCACTCGCTCAGCCTGTCTCGCCAGCCGACCCGGATGGGGTTGCGGCGGGCGCGAGCGGACGCGTCAGCATCATGAGGTAGAGCGACGAGACTACGGTGAGGGTGTCGCCGACGACGCGGCCATCGATCTCGCCGAAGTGCTTCGAAGCGAGGGCGCGGAACCCTTCGGGGCGCCTCACGAACTCGCCACGGTCGTTTTCGGCGAGCCAACGCGAGTGCCTCGATTGACCTTCGTAAAACACGGTGTCGAGCGCGACGACGCGGCCTCCTGGCTCGAGGCTGCGCGCGATGAGACCGAGGAGCCCATCGGCCTCGTCGTCTGAAAGATGGTGCAAGAGCCCCATCAGCATCACCGCGTCGAACTTCGGGAGGGTCGTTCGGTGCGCTTCGGTGTACGGCTCTGCGAAGAAGCGTCCGCGACCACCAAAACGCGCCTGCGCGTGGACGATGTAGTCGGCGTCGGTATCGAACCCGAAATATCGGCACGGCGGAAGATCGCCGAAGTAGTACGCAGGGCCGCAACCGACGTCGAGGAGGGTCTCGCCCGAGCGAAGTTGGAGCGACTCGAGCGCCCAAGCCCGGCCCTGGACGCCGCCCAGAATTCGCTGCGCGAACGTGTAGACGCGCGGATATTTCAGGATTTTCGAGAAGCTTAAGCTCATGGAAGGGGCTGGATGCTAGTGCCGAGCGCGACAAGTCGCAAACCCACGCGGCTCGCCGCAGGGAGGTTCCGTCTTGTGGCTGCGCCTCTTGGGGTGTGGTAACCGCGAACCATCGATGAAAGTCGTCCTGCTGGCGGGCGGTCTGGGTAGTCGCCTCGCGGAGCACAGCGAGGCACGCCCGAAGCCGATGGTGGAGATCGGAGACCATCCGATCCTCTGGCACATCATGAGCACGTATGCGCATCACGGCTACAACGACTTCCTCGTTGCATGTGGCTACCGCGCCGAGGTCATCAAGTCGTACTTCGACACGTTCCACCTCAGGCACGCCGACTTCTCGGTGAATCTCTCGAGCGGCCAACGAACCGTGTTTTCGAGTGAGGCGCCCGATTGGAACGTCTCGGTCGTCGACACCGGCCAGAAGACCATGACCGGTGGGCGCCTCAAAAGACTCGCGAGGCACCTCAACGGCACGTTCATGATGACCTATGGTGACGGTGTCGCCGACATCGACGTGAAAGCGCTGGTCGCCTTTCACAAGGCGCACAAGAAGCTCGCGACGGTGACGGCCGTGAGACCCCCGGCTCGCTTCGGCGGGCTCGATCTCGACGGCGATCGCGTCGTCCGCTTCAGCGAGAAGCCCCAGTCGGGCGAAGGCTGGATCAACGGCGGCTACTTCGTTCTGGAGCCCGAGGTGCTCGACGTCATCGAAGGCGACGCGACGAGCTTCGAGGTCGATCCGCTCGAGACGCTCGCTTCGAGAGGCGAGCTCGTCGCCTACAAGCACGATTCGTTCTGGCAACCGATGGACACCCTCCGCGAAAAGCAGCTCCTCGAGCGCCTTTGGGAGAGTGGGAAGGCACCGTGGAAGACGTGGTGACGCCGCTGCCTCTGTTCGATCTCTCGTCTCACTACCGCGGACGCCGCGTCCTCGTCACCGGACACACCGGCTTCAAGGGAACGTGGCTCGCCGCGTGGCTCGCCGAAATGGGGGCCGAAGTGACCGGCTTCTCGCTCGCCCCCGAAGACTCTCCGAGCCTCTTCGATCTCGCAAAGCTCGATCTTGCTGCCGACGTTCGTGGCGACGTGCGCGACGCGGCGCTGCTCGAGCGGGTGTTCGAGTCGTCGCAGCCACAGATCGTGTTCCACATGGCCGCTCAGCCTCTCGTGCGCCGGTCGTACCGCGATCCGCTCTTCACCTTCTCGACCAACCTCATGGGGACGGTGAATCTGCTCGAGGCCTGTCGACGCGCCCCAGAGCTTCGCGCCGTCGTCGTCGTCACGACCGACAAGGTCTACGAGAACAAAGAATGGGTCTGGGGCTACCGTGAAGACGAGCCGCTCGGCGGTCGCGATCCGTACAGTGCGAGCAAGGCATGCGCCGAAATCGCGACCGCTGCTTTTCGGAGATCGTACTTCGGCGAGAAGGGCGCACCGGCGATCGCTTCGGCACGTGCTGGCAACGTCATCGGCGGCGGCGACTTCTGCGAAGACCGTATCGTCCCCGACATCGTTCGCGGCATCGCAGACGGTCGTCCTGCCGTCATTCGCAACCCCGATGCGACGCGACCGTGGCAGCACGTGCTCGACGCGCTCTCGGGTTATCTATTGCTCGCCAAGCGACTCGAAGAAGACCCGACACGCTTTGCCGCAGCGTGGAACTTCGGTCCCGACGAGGCTGCCTCGGTGCCGGTCTCCGAGCTCGCGACCAAGCTCTTGGCGCGCCTCGGCCGGGGCGAGATCTCGATCTCGGCGCGCGACCCGTCGGCGCCTCACGAGGCGAGAGCGCTCCGACTCGACACCTCGAAGGCGCGCGCGCTCCTCGGCTGGCAACCTCGGCTCTCGTTCGATGCGGCGATCGAGCTGGTCGCCGATTTCTACGGACGCTTTCTCGCCGATCCGGCCGATGTTCCGGTGACGCTGCGCGGCCAGATTGCAGCCTACGAGCGCTGGGGTGCGTGAGAGTGAAAACCGACGAGCCAAAGCATGCGGGCCCCTCGGCGCCTTCGGATGCGCCTTCGGTGTTGCCCGAGTCTCCGCGCGTCTCACGCCCGCTCCTGTCGATCGTCGTCCCGGTTTACAACGAAGAGCCGAACATCGAGCCCCTGTATGCCTCGGTGAAGGCGGCGCTCGCGCCGCTCGGCGACGACATCGACTACGAGTTCGTCTTCACCGACAACCACTCAGAAGACCGCACGTTCGAGGTTCTCACGCTGCTCGCCGCACGCGATCCGAAGGTTCGCGTGTTTCGCTTCTCGCGGAATTTCGGCTTCCAACGCTCGATCTACACGGGCTATCTCGCCGCGCGTGGTGACGTAGCCGTCCAGATCGATTGCGACGGCCAAGACCCACCGGAGCTCATCATCGACTTTCTCGAGGCATGGCGGAGCGGCTTCTCGGTCGTCTATGGCGTTCGCAAACGTCGCAAAGAAGGCTTCGTCATCACGCTCACCCGGAAGATTTTCTATCGATTGATTGACTTTCTCAGCGAGGATCGACTCCCGCTCGATGCCGGCGACTTTCGCCTCGTCGATCGAAAAGTGCTCGAGGTTTTGCGGCGCATCCAAGACCAACGCCCCTATCTCCGCGGGACGCTCGCGACGCTCGGGTTCTCGCAAAAAGGTATCGAATACGAGCGAAACGCGCGCGTTCGAGGCGAGAGCAAGTTCTCTCTGCGCGAGCTGTTCGCGCTCGCATTCGACGGGATTCTCAGCCAATCGATAGGCCCGCTTCGCATCGCGACCTATACCGGTCTCACGGTGTCGGTCCTCACGTTCGGCGCCATCATCTGGTACACAATCGCTCGCTTCGTCTTCGGTCAAGCTTGGCCGCCGGGATTCGCGACGACGACCGTGCTCATTCTCTCGTCGTTGAGCCTCAATGCGATGTTTCTCGGAATCATCGGCGAATACGTCGGAAGAATCTTTCGCCAGGTCCGCAGCGCGCCCATTTCGGTGATCGAAAAGCGCATCGATCGACGCTCCGAGGCATTCGGACGCGAAGGAGGCGTGGTCGACGTGAGCCACTCGAGCCCAGCAGCACCAGACGAAGAAGGCTCCGCGTAAAGGCTACTTCTTCATGTAGATCGCGTGGCCCCGCGAATACGTCGTGACGTGATCGAACCGGGCGTCGAGCTTGTGCGCAGCGATCTCTTCTGCCCGACCCGACCCGACGAAGACGACGTCGACGCTTCCCAGCGCTTGCTCGATGGCCGCGTTCGATCGTTCGACGGCCTCGGCCGGGCCAGGGTATTTTCGAACCGGCTCGGGAAGGGCGTCGGGCGTATTCATCTTCTCGATGGGATAGATGCCGTCTTGATAGCCGGGCACGCCCAGGCTGAGCGCTCGCCACGAATGATCTTCGGGCGGCGCAGTCTTCGGCATTTCGATCAGATCGTATCCGCCGAAATGTCGGAGGCCCTTTCCATAGCGATGAATGAAGCTCGTGAAGACCGCGTCTTCTTGCTTGGTGGGGGCGGGGCGCTCGGGGAGCAGAAGCACGTGCGTGATACCGAGGCTTCGATAGAGGTCGAAGACCTCACGCGGGTTGTGAAGCGGCTCGTACGAGATCAAACCCTGCTGCCCAGCCCAATCCATGTAGATCCGTCGGTTGATGCCGAGTGACGGCCGGTACGTGTGGAGGACGACGAGGGCGTCTTTCGGCAAGGCAGCGCCGACGTCGCGAAACACCTTTCGATAGTTGTCGAAGCGCGTCTTCGCGCGACCGTCGTATCCCGATCGAATGAGATCGAGCGAGGCGTTGATGCGCTGCGTCCCGGAGTACGCGACGACGTCACCGCTGTAGACGAGCTGCGCGCCGACGAGCGTGGCGACGCCCACGCGCGAGAACGCGCCGAGCTCCCACGCGCGCGCGATGAGCGCACCGGTGCACGCGGCGAAGAGCGGCACGAAGGGTTGCAGATGGCGATCGACACGGAACGTCATCGCCCACATGAACATCGCACCGAAACCGACGAACGTCGCGAGCCCGATCGGCTTTCGGCCGCGGACGAAGAACAGCCAAGGCAACGTCAGCGTGAAAAGCGATCCGAAATTGGGGACGTCTTTGGTGAACGAGTAGTGCGGGTTCAGTGAGAACGTGAAGAAGAGCTTTCCGGCTTCGACGAGGTTCTCGTAGGTCGTTCCATGGGGACGCCACGTCCAATCTTTGAATAGGTATTCGAAGAGAAATCCGGCTCGCGGGGTCGTCGGATGGCTGCGATGGAATAGGTCGAGCGCGAAGGGATAGAGCGGGTTTCCGTGGAACACCGCGTTCCGGACGAGGTGGGGGCTCAATGCGAGGAAGAGCGCCCCTCCGAAGCCTGCCGCTGGAGCGACGACCGAAAAGAGCGGACGGAGCTTGCGGCTCGCGCGGAGCGTGACGACGCCCGAGCGCAAAAGTCCGAACCCGAGCACGAGAGAGAGCGGCGCAATCACATGAATCGCGTGGAGCTTCGTCGCGAGGGCTGCTCCGGCGAAGAGCCCGGCGAGGACGTAGCGACGGACCGACGTGGTCCCGAGTGCCCTCAGTCCGGCGAGCACGAGCGGCGCCGTGAAGAGGGCTTCGTAATGATCGGCCGCGCCGCCGAGATTCATGTCGTAAACGAAGATCGCAGGGAAGAGGAAAAACACCACCCACCCCGCTCTGACGCGCCTTCCAACGAGGGCCTCGATGAGCGCGCCGACGCCCAGCAGCGTCGCGAGGACCGCGCCGAGCTCGTTGTGGAGCGCGAGCATCCATCGAAGCGGCTCGTTCGGCAGTGGCACCAAGAACGCGTAGGTGTGGACCACGCTCGCGAGGTGCGGAAAGCACTTCGTGTAGTCGGCGTCGAAGGGGACCATGCGTCCCTCGCGCGCATAGTCTTGTGCGATGACGAGGTGGCTCCACGAAGCATCGAAATTGATCGCTTCGGGCGTCATCGTCTGGAGATAGAGAAGAAATACTCCCACCACGCCGAGCGCGGTCGCAGCTCCCGTGAGCACTCTTCCGAGCGGAGTGCGGGGCGACGCGTCTTCGCGGGAGCGCCATGCACGCGCGAGATAGACGAGCTGTCGTGCGCCAGACGCGAGCATCACGCACGGCAAGGCGACCGCGAACCAGGGCCGAAACAGCGAGAGCGCTCCACCGACGTACATCGCGGTGTTGAAGCCGACCACGCCGAGCGGGAGCGAGAGCGCCAAGGCTTCGAGCGAAGAAGCGGCGTCGTGTCGAACGATCTTCTCCAATACGAGGAGCCCGAAGCTCGCGGCGCCGAGCCAGAAGAGCGCGACATAGGCCCACACCTCCAAGAGAGGCCACGCGAGCCAATCGGCGATGGCGTAGCTCTTCGCGGCGTAATGGATGAACGGATAGACAGCTGCGAGCGCCGTGACGAGGAGGAGCGGACCGCGCACCTTGTCGAGCACACGACGCCACCTAGGCTCGCTCGCTGGGCCGCCCATCGCGGGCCTTTCCTCGGTGCGATTTGGCGCGTTCAAGACCTTTTTGCCGCTTGCTTCGCCGACCGTCGCACCCGTCTGACCGTCTGGTTCGGCGGCGCTCTTCTCGACGCTCGGCTGCACCTGCGTGCGGCCATGGGGATCCGTCGGCGCAGGCGGTGCGTCGGCGAGCGAGCGCTCCGGGGGGTCCGACATGGGGGCGCGACGCTATCACGCGCGATTTTGCCTCGCCACCTCGCGACGAACCGCCATGGCAGCCCTCGAGGTGCCTCAAGACTCTTCAAGTCGACGCAGGCCGAGCCGCCGCGAACTTCTGTCGCCCACGACTTTGCGTGTAGAATCGAACATCGATCGCCCGGACCGTGTGTCCACTCGTTCGACCTCGGCAGAGACCGAGTTGGCGCGAAAGGGTTTTCACTTATGCTTTCTTTTGCTCGAATCAAGGTCGCTCTCGCGCTCCTCTCGACGCTGTTCGTGCTGGCGACCGGCTGCGGTCGTTCGAGCATCGAGCCCAACGGATCGGGAGGCGCCGGTGGCAACGAGCCCTGCGGGCCGACGAACTGCGCTGGTTGCTGTCGCACCGACGGGTCGTGCGATGCCGGCAATCAACCCACAGCCTGCGGCCAAAAAGGCGCCGCCTGCCTCGACTGCTCACCGAACACCTGCGACCCGACCTCGCACACCTGCAGTACCCAGAGCTGTAAATGCGGTGATGGCGTCTGCAACCCGGCCTGCGGTGAGACCGTTCAGAGCTGCTCCGGCGATTGTCTCGCGTGTCAGAGCGCGGTTTGCGGCGACGGCGTGTGCAGTGGCGAGTGCAGCGAAAACGCGCAGACTTGCCCGAAGGATTGCGGCGGAAGCTGTCAGAATGCGGTTTGCGGCGACACGGCCTGCCAATTCGAATGCGGCGAGACCGTTGGCACCTGTCCCATCGACTGCGCCAACTGCCAAGGGACCTTCTGCGGCGACTTCGTCTGCTCTCCCCAATGTGGCGAGAACCAACAGAACTGCGGCAACGACTGCGGTGGACAATGCGCTTGCGGCAACGGCGTGTGTCAGCCCGACTGCGGAGAAAACCTTCAGACCTGCCCATTCGATTGTGGCAATTGCCAAAACGCGTTCTGCGGCAATGGGGTGTGCGACGTCGCGTGCGGCGAGAATCCTCAGAACTGCCCCGACTGCGGCCAGATGTGTGCGTGCGGTGACGGCATCTGTCAGCCCCAATGCGGCGAAGACCCTTTCAGTTGCAACATCGACTGTGGTCAGGCGTGCGTCTGCGGCAACGGTCAATGCCAGCCGCAGTGCGGCGAGACTCCGCAAAACTGCTTCGATTGCCAGCAGATCTGCGGCTGCGGCAACGGACAATGCCAGCCCCAATGCGGTGAGAATCCCCAGACCTGCCCGACCGATTGCGGCTCGCAATGCTTCTGTGGCAACGGACAATGCCAGCCGCAGTGCGGCGAGAACCAGGCGACCTGTCCGGCCGATTGCCAACAGCCTTGCGCTTGCGGCAACGGCCTGTGCCAACCCCAATGCGGTGAGAGCACGCAGACCTGCGCACCCGATTGCGGCTCGCAATGCATCTGCGGCAATGGGCAATGCCAACCCCAATGCGGCGAAGACGGCGCCACGTGTCCGCAAGACTGCGGTGCAGTCTGCAAGTGCGGCGACCTGCTCTGCGATCCGGCTTGCGGCGAGACCAGCGGCAGCTGCCCGCAAGACTGCGGTCAGCCTTGCTTCTGCGGCAACGGCCAATGTCAGGTCGCTTGCGGCGAGAACCAAGCCACTTGCCCCCAAGACTGCGGTACGCAGTGCATCTGCGGCAACGGACCATGCCAACCGCAATGCGGCGAGAGCTCCATGTCGTGCCCGCAAGACTGCGGTCCGAGCTGCGTCTGCGGCGACTCGGTGTGCAACCCCCAGTGCGGTGAGTCGTCGAGCACGTGCCCACAGGATTGCGGTCAGCCGTGCATCTGCGGCAACTTCCAGTGCCAACCGCAATGCGGCGAGACGACGCAAACCTGCCCGACCGACTGCGCGACGAGCTGCGTGTGCGGCAACGGGCAATGCCAACCCGAGTGCGCCGAGAGCAGTGCGAGCTGCCCGCAAGATTGCGGCTCCGGTTGCGTGTGCGGCAACGGGCAATGCCAACCCCAATGCGGTGAGAGCGCGCAGACCTGTCCGCAAGACTGCGGAACGAGCTGCGTCTGCGGTAACGGTCAGTGCCAGCCGCAATGCGGTGAGACCGTGCTCTCTTGCGCCCAAGACTGCGCAGTGAGCTGCTCTTGCGGCAACTTGTTCTGCGAGCCGCAATGCGGGGAGACATCGACGACCTGCCCAAGCGATTGTGTGACGTGCCAATGTGGTGACGGCCAATGTCGACCCCAATGCGGCGAGACGTCGGCCTCGTGCCCGCAGGACTGCGGCGCGGCTTGCTCGTGCGGTAACGGTCAATGCCAGGCGTCGTGCGGCGAGAACATCGTCACGTGCTCGGTCGATTGCTCGACGAGCTGCAATTGCGGTGACTTCTTGTGCGACCCGGCTTGTGGCGAGAACCCGCAGAGCTGCCCGAGCGATTGCTTCTCGTTCTGCCAATGCGGTGATTTCTTCTGCGACCCGAGCTGCGGAGAGAATCAGCAGAATTGCGCTGCCGACTGCCAGTTCGGCTGCCAATGCGGTGACTTCTTCTGCGACCCGAATTGCGAGAACCAGCTCAATTGCCCGACCGATTGCGGAACGGTTTGCCAATGCGGCGACGCGTTCTGCGACCCGAACTGCGGGGAGAACGTCATCAACTGCCAGCAAGACTGCGCGCAGCAGTGCGCCTGCGGGAACTTTCTCTGCGAGGCCAATTGCGGTGAGAGCCCCTTCTCGTGTCCGAACGACTGCGGCGTCTGCGCTTGCGGCGACGGAGTCTGCCAGACGACCTGCGGCGAGAACCAGATGACCTGCCCCTTCGACTGCAATGGGACCTGCGCCTGCGGCGACGGTGTCTGCAACCCGGCTTGCGGGGAGACGGTCTTCAACTGCCAGTCCGATTGCCTCGCGCTGTGCGTCTGTGGCAACTCCTTCTGCGAGCAGTTCTGCGGTGAGAACGGCATCACTTGTCCGACCGATTGCGGAGGGACGACGACGAGCGTGTCGTCGTCGATTTCGGGTGTGGCAGCAAGCGCGGTGACGAGCGTCGGCACGGGGTTCCCAGTGCCCTTCAACGACGGCGGCGGGGCCGCCGGACCGAACTGAGAGAGCCCGTGCGCGGGTCTCGCCATGACGACCGGCTTGATGCGCCGGTCGCTCACGACGAAGATCCGTCCATGGTTTCCGACAGCGTGCCTCCTTCGGAGCGGAGCCTCGGTCCCCTCGGGGCCGCAGCCTTCAGCGCGGTCTTCTGGCCGTACCTGCTCGGCTCGAGCGCCGTTCTGTTCGGGCCTGCGCTCGGAATCTTTCTCGCGACCGCCCCGTTCGATGCGCGGCGCCGTCTTCTCGGTCGCTTCACCGCCGAGTGGGGCGCGCACTACCTCGAGCGAGCACCGTTCGCGAACGTCGAGGTCACCGGACGCGAGAACATCGTGCCCGACCGTGCAGCGATCTACGTCGCCAATCACCAATCGATGGCCGACACGCTCGCCATGTTCTCGGCACGAATCCCCGCGCTCTGGGTGAGCAAAGTCGAGAACTTCTATGCGCCATTCCTCGGATGGAACATGGCGCTGAACCGGTTCATCCCGGTGAAGCGCGGTTACCTGCCTAGCATCATGCGCATGTACCGAACCTGCCTTCGCAGGCTTTCTGAAGGGCATAGCCTGATCGTGTTTCCGGAGGGAACGCGGTCCGACGACGGAAACCTACGCTACTTCTTCCGAGGTGCATTCTCGCTGGCGGTGCGGGCGAATGTGCCCGTCGTTCCGGTCGTCCTCGACGGGACGGGCGATCTCCTCAAGAAAGGCAGCATGCTCATCACGCCATGCGCTGTGAGCGTCTCGATCCTTTCACCGATTCACCCCGGCCACGATTCGAAGAATCTTCGAGAACGGGTGAAAGACACGATGGCCATCGAGCTCGCGCGCCTTCGCGAAGTGCGAAGCCGCCGCGTGTGATCGATCTCGCGATCGTGCTGAGGACCTTGCTAATCTTCGACGCTGATGACTTGCATCGTCGGACTCGTTTACAAGAAGAG
Organism: Polyangiaceae bacterium; assembly: GCA_043755175.1. Lineage (GTDB taxonomy): Bacteria > Myxococcota_A > Polyangia > Polyangiales > Polyangiaceae > CAYYKK01. Next base: position 21,497 of record JAYUUB010000116.1, read on the forward strand.
CGTCTACATCGGTGGTGATTCGGCGAGCGTCGCGGGCTGGACGTCGCGGGTGACGCGGCTCTCAAAGGTGTTTCGCCGTGGGCCGTTCCTCATCGGGTACACCACCAGCTTTCGAATGGGCCAGTTACTGCAGCACGCGCTCATCGTGCCGCCCCAAACCGACGACCGCGACGACATGCGGTTCATGGTCACGACCTTCGTCGAGTGCGTTCGCCACCTCTTGAAAGAGAAAGGCGTCGCGAAGGTGGAGTCGAACGCGGAGAGCGGAGGCCAGTTTCTCGTTGGATACCGAAGCCGCCTTTACTCGGTTCAACAAGACTTTCAGGTCAACGAAATGGCCGACGGCTTCGACGCGGTGGGGAGCGGCTCCGAGTATGCTCTCGGTGCGCTCGCGTCCACGAAGAGCGCGCCGCCAGTGCGGCGTGTGAAGCGCGCCCTCGCCGTCTCGGCCCACTTCAACATGGCCGTATCGGCGCCGTTTTTCGTCAAATCGCTTCGAGGCTGAGCATTGGGTCTCGCGGGCTCTCGCGTGGCCGTGTTGGGGCGATCGGCGGCACAGGGGCTCAGCGCGTGATGGCTTCGGGGTGGCGGAGCTTGGTCATTCGAACCTCGTTGCCCTGGGCGTTGTGCTCGACGGCGTCCATGAACATCCGGATCAGCATCAGTCCACGCCCGTGGACGCGCTCGAGGTTGGCGAGATCGGTCGGATCGGGCAGCGAACGTGGATCGAAGCCAGGGCCTTCGTCGGTGATCCGATACGTGACTCGATCTTCGGTGTACCGCGCGACCACGAAGACCTTTCGATCTTTGTAGGGTGCCTGGAGACGGCGGCGCTCGGCGAGCTCCGTGAACGCCGTGCCGCCGCCCTCGAGCAGCTCAGAGCTCACCTCGAGGTTGCCGTGGAAGATCGCGTTCACGATCGCCTCGCGCAGCGCGACACCGATCTGGAGTACGCCCGTTTCGTCCCACCAACCGAGTCGCGAGATCTCGGCCTCGAGCTGACCGACCACATCGGGGAGGTACTTCGGATCGCTCGCGATCTCGAACCTCGTCTCCACCGTCTCGAGTGGATCGAGAGCGCTCGTTCGCTCCTGTGCCTCTTGCGACAGCTCCAAGATTGCATGCAGGGTCGTAGCGAGATCGTCGGCGAGGCGACGCTTCGGCACGAAGCTCGCGGCGCCCGTTCGCAGGGCGAGCATCGCGATTTCTTCGCTGCCGTGCGCCGTCATGAGCACGACCGGGAGTGAAGGGTGCGCTTTGCGAACGGCCTCGGTGAGCTCGAGCCCGTTCATGTTGGGCATGTGGAGATCGGTCACCAGGATCGACGGCATCTGTCGGGCGATCTCGGCGAGCGCTTCGCGCCCGTCGGCCGCGAACACGGGCTCGAAGTCGGCCTTCTTCACGAGCGCACCCGCCAGACGTCGGTCGATGGCCGAGTCGTCGACGATGAGGACGATGCGCTTGCCGCTCACGGGCGGAGTCTAGAGCACCGAACGCCCCGGGTCTCGCCGTTCGGTGCTCGGAGCAATCGTTCGAAGCTTCAACTAGCGCGCGCCGAGGCTGTCTGACCCGGCGAACGCACGGATCGCAGGGAACAGAGATTCGAGACTCCGGACCAGCTCGGGGAGGAGCTTTCGAGCCTCTTCGAGCTTCTTTTCTCGGCCTAATCGTTCAAGTCGCAGCGCAAGGTCGAAGGCCTTGGAGGCGCCCCAATGATCAACCGCTCCCTTGATCGTGTGAGCAGCACGCGTCGCGACCTCGGCGTCGCCTCTCTGCAGGGCTTCGGTCAAATCTCCGAGCCACGCTGGGCACTCGTCGAGAAAGAGCGTGGCGAGCTCTCGGGCGAGCTCTTCGTCGTCGCCGGCACGCCGGATCCCGAGGGCCGGATCGAAGACTCCAGGCGTCGCTTCGGGCTTGGCCGCTCGCCCCGCGTGCTGCATGTCGAGCGGACGAGCCGGTGGGGGGAGGCTCTGCGTGGTGATGCGCTGGGACTCGGGAAGGAGCCGCTCGATCTCGGCGAACAGAGCGTCGACGTCGATCGGCTTGACCACATACCCGTCGAAGCCCGCTCGAATGCACCGCTCGCGGTCGCCCTTCATGGCGTGCGCCGTGACGGCGATGAGCGGCAGATGACCCCCTCGCTTCTTCTCCACTTCGCGAAGAGCAGCGGCCGACTCGAGGCCGTCCATCACCGGCATCTGGATATCCATCAAGACGATCTCGTACTTGCCGGTGAGTGCCTCTTCGAGCGCCGCGCCGCCGTCGGCGACGGCCTTCGCCTTGTGTCCGTGCTTCTCGAGGATGCGCAGAAACAACTTACGGTTCACGCCGCTATCTTCGGCGACGAGGACCTCGAGCGAGCGACCCATGCGCCGCGCGGGTCGGATGCTCTGCGGCTCTTGATCGTGCGGTCCCAGATCGAGGGCTCCGAGGACCGCGTCGAGCAGGCGGGCCGGCTTCACGGGCTTGGTCACGTAGATTGGCAGCGAGAGCTCACGGCACTTCACGGCACCCTCGCTTTGGTTCTGCGAGGTGAGCACCATGATGGCGAAGGCACCGGTCGCTTTTCGGAGCCACGCCGCGAGGGTGAATCCGTCTTCGTCGTCGGCGGTGGTGTTCACGAAAACGAGATCGAAGGGTTTTATGTTTCCGGCCTGGCCCGCGAGCGCCTTTTCTCGCGCCAAGGCGCCCGACGCGACGCCGATGACGTCGAGCCCGAGATCGCCGAGGAGCTCGCAGAGGATCTCGCGTGCCGTGTCGTTCGGCTCGACGACCAAAGCCCGCTTGGAGGCGAGCGCTGGTGGCGGCGCCATCTCGGCGACGGGAAGATCAGTCTGGAGCTTGAACGGAAGCTCCACGTCGAAGGTCGAGCCGTGGCCGATCTCGCTCTCGACTCGGATGGTCCCGCCCATCATCTGAATGAGGCGTGCGCAGATCGCGAGGCCGAGGCCTGTTCCACCGAAGCGCCGGGTCGTGGACCCGTCGGCCTGCGTGAACGCTTCGAAGACGAGCTCACGCTTGTCGCGTGGAATGCCGATTCCGGTGTCGCTGACACGAATCCCGATGCGGACACCGTCGGCTGTCTTCGAGACACGGCGCGCGCGAACGACGACCTCGCCTTGAGGGGTGAATTTGATCGCGTTCCCGATGAGGTTGACGAGGATCTGGCGGAGACGCTGTTCGTCGCCGAGGAGCACGGTCGGAACGTCGCGAGCGACTCGGTACGCGAGCTCCAGGTCTTTCTCTTGGGCTCTCAGGGCGAACGTTCGCATCGTCTCGCCGACGAGCGCGGCGAAGTCGAGCGGCTCGACGTCGAGCTCGAGCTTTCCCGCTTCGATCTTCGAGAAATCGAGCAGATCGTTGATGAGCACGAGCAGCGCTTCGGCGCTCGTCTTCACGGTGTCGAGGTAGTCGCGTTGCTCGCGCGTCAGCTCGGTGTCGAGCGCGAGATTCGTCATTCCGAGGATGCCGTTCATGGGCGTCCGAATCTCGTGGCTCACGTTCGCTAGAAAGTAGCTCTTGGCTCGATTGGCCGCTTCGGCAGCTTCTTTCGCCTGCGAAAGCTCGATCTCGGCCTTGCGTCTCGCGCCGAGCAAATCGAGCAGCGACGCCGAGTGCTCGCGCTCCTGGCGAAGAGTCACCTCGGCGTATCGATCGGCTGCGCGCTTCGAGAACGCCGCCATGATCACGACCGACGGCGTCGTCACCAGGTGAACGAGCACGCGGAGAAAGTCTTCTTCGCTGTAGTGGAACGACCACGGAGGGTCGGCGTAGAAGCCCGACAGATAGACGCACGTCGCGAGCGCGCTGAACAAGCCGGCGCGCATCCCCCCGGTGAACGCCGAGAATACGCAAATCGTGATCAGAATGGCTGGCGGGTTCGGAAACTTGAAATGCAGTCCGTTGGCGATCTCGATGATCGCGATGAGGCCGACGATGAGCACGGGCCCGAGGAGCGCATGGGGTGTCCACCCGAGGAGCTTTCGGAATTGCTCCTCCTCCGCTTGGTTGTCGTTCGGAGCCTCGTCGTCTTGATCGCGGCCAGCCATGCCGCGAGAGTGGAGTCGAGGTCACCTTGGGTGTCAAAGCGCGCCGCAGCGAACCGATGCGCCCGAGACGACGGAAAGAGCCCCACGCTCGTCCGGGATGCCGAAGCGTCCGGTGAGGTGGGGCCCTCCGATGGGGGCGGCGTCTCGTCAGTTTGCCGTGTCGGTCACACGCACCGTGGCGGCGGGGAAGGTCTTGTGACTCTCGAGACGAGCCTCTGATGAGCTTTCCGAGGTCCGAGTGAGCCTTGGTGCGGAGCACCCAAGTGAGCTGGTCGAACTGAATCCAAGCGATCGCCGTCTCGCGAAATTGCATGTTGGATGCGAAAGGCACCCAGCGTCCATGGTTACTCAATCATCTTCGTGCGCGGCGAACAACGCGATCCTTTCGCGAAATCGAAAAGTGGGGCCTGCGCCCCTCACCGCAGCCGCCACCGTCGCTGCTCGACCTGCTGAACGTCGTGTGCCGGTTCGGAGAAGCGCTCTCCACTGCGGCTCTCGTCGTTCGTTCAGAAGCGGCGATCGATGACGATGAACCCCGGCGTCACCGTCACGCGCGTCGCGCTTTGGCTCGGCTTGTCGGCGCCCACGGTGAACCAGAGCGCGACGCTCGTGGCGAGGCCAGCCGCGCCCACGACCGCGAGGGTCGATGCGACATAGGTGTACGTGCGTCCGCGGTCTGCGACGCTCGAGAGGTTCGGATCGCAGCCGCGTGCGTTGACGGGATCGGTGCAGGTCGCACGCACCTCCGCGATTCCAGCTTGCCGCAGGCCGAGAAAGACGCCTGCACCGACGAGGCTCCCGATCCCGACGGACCCGACTACGATCGCGGGAATCTTCGATCCATGCTGCGGCTCGGTCGCCTTCGGCTTCTCGACGGGGAGCATCACGCTCGGCTTCGCTTGCTCGACGGGGATCTTCACCACCACGCGTTCGTGCGCGCTCTCCGTCAGCGAAACCTCTTTCACCGGACGCGTCTCGACGCCCGTCGGACTCGTGATCTCGAGGGTGATCGTGTGCGGTCCCGGGTCGACCGGGCGCTCGACGCCGAGCTCGGAAGCCGCGAGCGGCTCACCATCGACGAGCACGCGGAACTGTCCGCCGCCTTCGACGTCGATGCGCAACCGCGGTGCGCGCTCGCGGAGCCGGCCCGCGTGCTCGGGCGCCTTTTCGAGGACTTGCTTGGCGGTGTCGGGCTCTTTCAGCGCCAGCTCCTGCGATTCTTCGAATCCACGCAAGGCCGAGCCGAGGTGCCCCAGGTTCTCGTCGGCGAGCGCGATGTGAAAGCGCACTTGTGCGCTCATCTTCACTCGGCCGACCAACTTGAACGTGACGAGCGCTTCGGCCCAGCGGTCGTCGTCCTCGAGCTTCTTGCCTTGGTCGAAGAGCTTGCGAGCCTCGGCGATCTCCGCCTCGGTCGGGTCTGCCCAAGCTCGGCTCGGCGTCGACACGATCGGAGCTGCGACGAACGCCAGGAGGAATGCTCTCACGAGGAGTCGCTCGAGCGAGCCTGGTCGCGCGAGGCCGTTCTTCGGCACGAACGAGCCGGCGAGGCGCTTCGGCGAGCGATCGGGCGCGTCGGTCGGCGGAGTCTCGGAATCAGTGCGCGTTGCGCTCATGAATGAGTCGGAGCCCGGTCAAAGTGAGGTCGTGATCGACTTCTTCGATCGATTCGGTCTGCTTGCCGATCAGCGACGCAAGTCCGCCGGTCGCCGTTACGCGCGTCTCACCACCCAGCTCTTTCTTGAGCCGGGCACAGAGGCCGTCGACCAGACCGGCGTACCCGTAGATGATCCCCGATTGCATCGACTGCGTAGGATTGCGACCGATGGCCTTCGGCGGCAGCGCGAGCTCGACGCGATGCAGCCGCGCCGCGCGTGAGAAGAGCGCGTCGGCGCTGATCTGCACACCGGGCACGATGACACCACCGAGGTATTCGCCCTTTTTGCTCACGCAGTCGAACGTCGTGGCGGTGCCGAAGTCGACCACGATGACCGAGCCTTTGGCCCAATCGTATCCGGCGACTGCGTTCACGATGCGATCGGCCCCGACCTCGCGCGGATCTTCGTACAAGATCGGCATCCCCGACTTCATGCCCGGACCGACGACGAGCGGTTCGATTTTGAAGGCGCGGCGAACGAACTCGATCATGGTGTCGGTGAGCGCGGGGACGACGCTCGCGATGATGGCATGCGTGATCGCTGCTGGATCGACGCCATAGAGCACCATCATCTGGCGCACGAGAACGGCGAACTCGTCGGCTGTCCGCTGACGGGCGCTCTCGGTCCGCAAGTGGTGAACGAGGCGGGGTCCTTCGAGCACGCCGTAGCTGATGTTGGTGTTGCCGACGTCGACTGCGAGCAGCATCAGAGCCTCCGAGCGACCATGATGCCATCTCGCACCGACAAGAGAACATTCTCGACGCGTGGGTCGGCCTGAATCCGGTCGTTCAACGTGCAAATCTCGTGGTCGTCGACCGTCTTCGGATCGACCACCGCCCCGCTCCAGAGCGTGTTGTCGGCGATGAACAGCCCACCCGGTTCGAGGTGACCGATGAGCGCATCGTAGTACTTGGGGTAACGACCTTTGTCGGCGTCGACGAAGACGAGGTCGAAGCGATCGTTCGGATCGAGGCGTCCGATCGTCTCGAGCGCGTTACCGAGTCGGACCTCGATCTTGGAGCCGTGGGGGCTCTTGTCGAAGAAGCTTTGCGCGATCGCGACAGCGTTCGGATCGATGTCGCACGTGATGAGCTTTCCGTCTTGGGGGAGCGCTTCGGCCATGCAGAGCGCCGAATAGCCGGTGAACGTGCCGACCTCGAAGACACGTTTGGCGCGCGATATGCGAACCAGGAGCGACAACAGCGTTCCTTCGACCCTTCCGACTTGCATCGTCGGGCTCTGCATCTTCGCGAACGTGACCTCGCGAAGCTCGTTGAAGAGAGCGGGGCGGGGGCTCGTGTGTTCGTAGACGTAGTGTTCGAGTGCGTCGCCGATGAGTGCCTTCATTCGGTCCTTCCAGCGTCCGAGGTGACGCTCGTGGTAACATCGCGCCCATCGAACTCGAAGCAGCATCGGCTGTCAGACGCATGAAACGCGGCTTTCTTTCACTCGCGATCTTTTTTTCGACCACCCACTTCGCGTGTGGCGCTCGCACGGCGTTGCCCACCGATACGAGCCAAGACGGCGGCTCGGGCGCTGCCGGAGGGGCGGGTGGAGCCGGTGGGAGCGGGGGCTCGGGAGGAGAAAGCGGCGTCATCGAGCTCGCGCTCGGGGCCCAACACAGCTGCCTCCGCACCGTCGACGGCAAGGTCTTCTGTTGGGGCGGCAACGACCGCGGCCAGCTCGGCGTCGGCGACAAAACGGCGCGGCTCGCTCCTACGCGGGTGAAGCTCCCCGGTCTCGCGTCGACGATCGCTGCTGGGAGCTTTCACACCTGCGCCGAGGTGATCGACGTGGGTCTCTACTGCTGGGGGAAGAACAACCACGGCCAGCTCGGTAACGGCTTTCAAGACGACGCCACCTCGCCCGAACGGGCAGGCGATCCAGCGACTCACCTCCGCGTCGAGGTTCTCTCTCTCGGCGAGGAGCACAGCTGCGCGGCGGAGACCCACACGGGCGTCACCGACGTGCTCTGCTGGGGCAACAATTCGAGTGGGCAGGTGGGCGACGGCTCGACGACCGACGCGCTGCTCCCGCTCGTCGTCACGAGCGGAGCGGCTTTCAGCGGCATCGCGACCGGCGGTTTTCACAGCTGCGCAGCCTTCTCGAAATCGCTTCTCTGTTGGGGTCAGAACTTCAATTTGCAATGCGGAGTCGACACGGCGGGTGCTCAGATCGACGTGCCCGAAGTCGTTTCGACGGTCACCGACGTGAAGGCCGTTCGAGCGGGCAAGGGCAATCACACCTGCTCTGTCGGCGGCGACCGCGTGACGTGTTGGGGAGCGAATGGAAGCGGCCAGCTCGGTCGAGGCATCGTCTCCGACAGCGGCCTTCCGGCGCTCGTTCAAGGCCTCCCGAAACCCTCGGACCCGAGCCCTTCGTCGGTTGCGCCTGGCTACGACCACACCTGCGCTCTCGTCTCCGGCAAGGTCTATTGCTGGGGGTCGAACGACGGCGGCAAGCTGGGCAATGGCAGCGGCTCCGATTCGTCGATGCCCGTGTTGGTCCCGGGGCTCGATGGCGTCGTCGCAATCGGCTCAGGCACTCTGCACACGTGCGCGTTTCGCTCCAAGACGCAGATCGATTGTTGGGGTGGCAACGATTTCGGCCAGCTCGGTGACGGGACGACCCAATCCCGCTCGACGCCGACTTCGATCACGCTGCCCTAGCTAGTACCTCGACACAGTGGATTTGAAGGGCGGAGGCCAGCGGAGATGAAACAGAAAGACAAGAAGACGACGAGACGGAGAATTTGCGCGTCAAAACGGCGCGGACCCTGATCACTTCGGTCGAGCCATCCGCAGACCTTCCAGTCTTCATGTTGCATCCTCAGGCTCCGAGTTGTTGGAAATCGACCCAGGCCCAACCGGTCGAATCCTTTGCGTCGAGGGACTAGCCTATGGCCCGCGCCACGGGGCGACTTCAGTCGTCGAGCGCTCCGCCGCAAATCCATTGGACCAATGTCTGGTCGGTGGCGAGTGCGACCGGAGGAAGCTCGAGTGGCATCTGGGCCCCGCCACAGAGGTGATGACCGCGGATCTTGTCGATGATGTAGCTGTGGTTCACGTCACCCGGCTTCACGATGAGTCGCGGGTCGCAGCACTCGGTCGACGCGACACCGACGATCGCCGCGTGGGTGAACGCGCCGTGGCAGAGCTCTCCGGTGCACCCATCGAGGATCGGTGCGACGTCGGTCGAGAACCGAACGGTCCCCACGACGCCTTTGCAGCCGGTGTCGACGTCGCTCGCGCCGCCGAAGCCGCACTGACCGCCAGCGCCGCTTCCGACCTGAAAGACGCCGCTCGCAGTGCTCGTCGCGCCGCCCGCGCCGCCCGCGCCTGCACCCGATGAAGGGGTCCCGCCACGACACGCCCCGAGGATCGACATCGAGAGAAAAGGAGCGACCCAACGTGTCAACGGCACAGGTCGAGAGTCTACGTCGGCGAATCGTCGTACGCCCGTGAAGCTCCGCTCATCTACTCCAGCGAGCGTGATTCTCATTCAGCGGTTGATTCGACGATGCAGGATCGCGCTCCCTGATCGGCGGGTGAAGGGCTCGAGCCGCGTCTCGAGCCCGATGGGGCTTCGGCGTCAGCGCGGTTCGGGGCCGACGTAACGTGCGCGCGGTCGCAAGAGAGCGCCTTGCGTGCGTTGCTCGAGGATGTGAGCGACCCAACCCGCCGAGCGTCCCACTGCGAAGACGTGGGCGGCAGCGCCACGAGGCAGACCGAGCTTGAGGCGCATCGCAACGAGCCCGAAGTCGATGGTGGGAAGAGGGTGCCGTCGCCGCGCGAGCTCGTCGATGAGCGCGAAGAGCGCCTTGCGCCGCGACTCCGAATGATCGGGCGCGCGCCCCTTTCGAGCCGCCTCCAAGAGTGGAACGGCGCGGGGATCGCCGTCGGGGTAGAGCTGATGTCGAAACCCCGGCAACGCTTCGCCGACCGACAGTCGCTCGGAAACGAAGCCCTTGACGTCGCGTGCGGCGATCATCGCGTCGAGCAGTCGCTCCACCCGATCGGTCATGGCGCCATGCCGTGGTCCCGAGAGCACGGAGAGCGCCGCCGCGAGGCAACCGAGCAGGTCTGTGGCGGCCGACGCCGTGACGCGCGCGCCGAACGTGGAAACGTTGAGCTCGTGGTCGGCGACGAGCACCAGGGCACGATCGAGCCCGGAGAGCACGTCGCGCCGAGGCTCCACACCGAACGCGACGGCGATGGTCGCTGCGACAGTAGGTTCTGCGAGCGCCGATTCGACGAGACCCGGTGAACGAAGAAGCCCGGCCGAGGCTGCCAAGATCGGCAGCGTCACGCGCGCCTCGCGCACCTCGTCCTCGTCGGCGAGCGGAGCGCGGACCGAGCTCGCCGCGCGCCTCAGCGCGAGGACGAGCCCCATCGCATCGAGCGGCGAAGCCGACTCCGAGAGCCATCGCGGAACGCGCCCCGCGTCGAAGCCGAGCGAGCCCCGCGCCCAGGAGGGCTTGTCGTCGGGCAGCTCGCCCGAGAACAAGAGCTCGGCGACCGCTTCGAAGCTCGCTCCAGATCGGGCGAGCGCCACAGCCGAGTACCCCCGGTAGGCCGGGCCGTCTTTCGTGACGCAGGTGATCGCCGAGTCGAGGACGGGCTCACCGAACCGCAGCGCTCCGGCGGCGACCGCGCCGTGGCCGGAGCGCGCATCGCGACGAGCGCGCAGCCGCTCGATGTCGCTCCGAAGGTAGCGTCGCGGTCGCCCGATTTCTCCGGCTCGGCTCTCGACGAGACCACGGCTCGCGTACGCGTACAGGGTCTCGCGCTTGATGCCCAAGAGCTTCGTCGCTTCGGAGGCCGACAACCACGCCTCATCTGTCTTCGAGGTCGAACGTTGACGGACGAATCCACGTTGATCCGATCGATCCATGTCCCCAAGCTACACGGTGAGCGGAGACGAAGCTCGTCGAGGCTCGACGCCGAGAAGATCGAGAAAAAGGAGACGGAAATGGGTACCGAAGAGACCAAGGCTCCCAAGGGAGGCCTCGATGGCGTGGTCGTCGCCGACACGCGCCTCAGCGACGTCGACGGAGAGAAGGGCGAGCTCGTCATCGGGGGGTACGACGCCGAATGGCTGGCGCAGCGTGCGCGATTCGAAGACGCCGTCGCGCTCCTCGAGGGGGCGCTCGAAACGCCCGAGAGGCCGTCACTCGACCCGGACGCGGCGCGTCGCGTGGCCGTCGATCTCGGCGCAGCACGGGCCTCGGCATTCGAAGCGCTCGGAGGCCTCGGCGACGCGCTCGACGCGCCCGACGGAATGGACGCTCTTCGGGCCGCGATGGCGCATCTTCCGTCGACCACGAGCGATCGCGCGATCATCGGCGCGATGCCGGTGTTCGCTGCGGCGTGGCAGCGGCGGCGCGTCGGGCTACCCGTCGTCGCGCCGAACCCGAGACTTTCGCACGCCGCCGACTATCTGCACATGGTCACCGATGGCGAGCCCGACCCGGCTCGAGTCCGAGCGCTCGATACCTACCTCGTGACGGTCATCGACCACGGAATGAACGCCTCGACCTTCGTCGCGAGGGTCATCACGAGCACCGGCTCCGACGGCGTCTCGGCCGTCGTGGGCGCGATCGGCGCATTGAAAGGCCCGCTCCACGGTGGCGCTCCGGGACCCGTTCTCGACATGCTCGACGCTGTCGGAACGGCCGATCGCGCGAAAGCGTGGCTCGAGTCACACATCGCGGGCGGACACCGAATCATGGGTATGGGTCACCGCATCTATCGAACCCGCGACCCGCGCGCGGCCATTCTCGAAGCGGCATTGCGAAGACTCTCCGAGAGCGGAGCCGAGGACCAACGGCTGCTCCTCGCGCGAGCCGTCGAGCGCGCGGCAGAAGCGCTGCTCGCCGAGCGGCACCCCGCTCGACCGTTGAAGGCCAATGTGGAGTTCTACACGGCGGTGATCCTCGAGGCCATTGGCCTCGTTCGCGAAGCATTCACCCCGACGTTCGCGGTGGGTCGGGTCGGCGGGTGGGTGGCTCACGCGAAAGAGCAACGCCTGCTCGGCCGACTGCTCAGGCCGGCCTCGCGCTACGTCGGAGTCCGTCAGCGCGAGTAGAAGCAGACTTCCACGACGGTCATGCCGTGGATCCAGTGCGGTCCATCACCAATCACCTACATGCTCCGGTGCTCCGCGACGTTTCAGTCAGGCAATCGCGGTGCGATCGATGCTCGGTGGGCATTGACGCACCACGGTTGCCATTGCTGAATCCATGCATGTCACGACATCACGCCGAGCTCTCGTCCCATTGCCCGCGTAACTGGCCAATGGCCGTCGCCGCACCGGCTCTCGGCGCGCTGCTCGGACTTGGGTTGCTCGCGTGTGGTGCCGGCGTCGATCCCAATGCGCAGGGCGGCTCCGGCGGGCTCGGCACCCAGAGCAATGGTGTCTCACAACCGAATGGCTCAGGCACCGGTCTCAATGGTGGAACGTTCGCCGGCGGAGGAGGGAACACGCCGAACGGTGGTGTCGGCGGCGGCTGCGCCGGCACCAGCGTGACCGCGGAGAAGATCCCGCTCGACATGTACATCATGCTCGATCAGTCGGGCTCGATGACCGATCCCGTCTCCGGTGGTGGTGACAAGTGGAGCGCGGTCACCTCGGCGCTCGATGCTTTCGTGCAGCAACCCTCTGCCGCGGGGCTCGGCGTCGGCCTGCAGTATTTCGGATTATCGGCGGGTGGAATGACGTGCCCCACGATGTGCACGACCGACACCGATTGCGGCGCTTGTGGACCGTGTCAGAGCTTCGGTATCTTCGGAATCTGCGCTGGCGCGGCGGCCGGTGATTCGTGCACGGCGAGCGACTACGCGACGCCCGAGGTCGAGATTGCGCCGCTCCCGGGCGTCGCGCAGTCGATCATCTCATCCATTGCGGCGCACAGCCCGACGACCAGCACACCGACGTCGGCAGCGCTCCAGGGTGCGGTCGACCACGCGAAGGCATGGCAGACCTCGCACCCCAATCACGTCGTCGTCGCGGTGCTCGCGACCGATGGCGATCCGAGCGAGTGCGACACCGATCTGGGCCACATCGATGCCATCGCCGCGGCTGGGTTCAGCGGCAGCCCCAAGGTCAGAACCTTCGTCGTGGGTGTCGGTAGCTCGCTCACGGCCTTGAACGGAATCGCGGCGGCGGGAGGCACTTCGCAGGCCTTCATCGTCGACACGAACCAAAACACCAACCAGCAATTTCTCGCGGCACTCAATGCCATTCAAGGCACGGCGCTGTCGTGCTCGTACCAGGTGCCCGTGCCGAGCATGGGCACGCCCGACTTCGGCGCGGTCAACGTCCAGTACACGCCTGGAGGGGGCGGCGCGCCGGTCGTCATCCCGAACGTGCCGAGCGCGGCGCAGTGCCCTGCGAACGGCGACGCTTGGTACTACGACAACCCGACGACTCCGACCCAGATCATTCTTTGCGGCTCGAGCTGCAGCAAGGTCGGAGCCGACACGATGGGCAAGATCGACATCGTGCTCGGCTGCTCGACGATCCCTGCTTGAGCGCGCGCCCTCTATTCGCCGTCGCGTGTGCGTGATCGCAACGCGCTCGAGCGCTGCCCTTCGCGGAGTCATTCGACGGGGGTTCTCTGCGGCTTCGAAGCGCGGGTCGAACCTGAAGGTTCGCTCATCCGAACAGGACGAACGCAGCTTTTCGGCCCTGCGCGCGAGGCCGCTTCGCTGCTATACGCACCTCAGGATGAAGAAATACCGTTGCATCGTCTGCAGCCACGTCTACGACCCCGTCGACGGCGATCCCGACAGTGGCATCAAGCCCGGAACGGCGTTCGAAGACCTCCCCGAAGACTGGGTCTGTCCGGAATGTGGGGCGACCCAACCCGACTTCGAGCCGATGGCCTGAAGTCATGACGTTGCCCGAGAACACCGCGCTCTCCGAGGACGAGTCGCCTTCGCCCGAGGTCGCTTCGCCCGGATCGCCCGCGTGGAAAGAGAAGGCCAAGATGCCTCTCTACAAGCGGCTCATTCCATTCTTCTTGGCGGCGCTGCTCATCGGCTTCGTCGCACGGAAGATGGATCTCCACGCGTTTCTCGTGGCCTTGTCGCAACTCAACTACGTCGGTTACGCGGCATTCTCGGTCGCGTGGACGCTCATCGTCTGCGCCGGCGATTCGCTCGGCACGGTCTCGGCGTATCGGCTCACCACGCCCAACGTGCGCTTCGGCGAGTTCTACGTCATGCGCGGTGCGTCTTACCTGCCGTCGATTCTGAATCACCACGTAGGCCAGGCGTTTCTGACCTATTTGATGTCGCGGTTCTTCAGGATCCCACTCGCGCGCATGGCCGGGGCCACGCTCCTCTCCTATGCGACTTGGCTCGGGACACTCCTCGGGTGCATGGCGATCGCGCTCCCGTTCACGTCGCTCTCGAAGGTCTACGTACCCATCATTCTGGTCGCGGGGCTCGGCTACCTGGTCGTCATCGCTTTGGCGCCGGCGCGTCTCGAGAAGATCTCCTTTCTCGCTCCACTCTTCGAAGCTGGTCTGAGAGGCCATGCGATCGCGCTCGCTGCGCGCATTCCCCATTTGTTGGTGCTCGTGTGCGGCGCTTGGATCTCGTTCAAGTTCTTCCGCGTCGACATCCCCGTCGGCACGGCCATGGTCTATCTGCCCATTCTATTGGTCGCGGTGACACTGCCGATCACACCCCAGGGCGCGGGGACGCGCGACGCGATCGCAGGCGTGTTCTTCGCCTCTTACGCGCAAGGCGCGACCGACGCCGAGCGCACTGCGAACGTGGCCGCATCGACCGCGACGTGGACCATCACGAACACGATCATGTGCATCTTGATGGGCCTCATCTGCTCTCGCGTGGTGAGCCGACGCCTCTCCGATCTCCCGACCGAAGTGAAGCTCCACCCCAAGCCTTCCTGAGGGTCGACAGCTTCGTGCCGAGCGCGGGTGACCTTCAATCGAAGGCCGCCGGGTCGGCGCTCCACAAGAAGGCGCGCCAGCGAGGAGCAGCGGAGAGGCCGGCACGTAGCCCTCGCGGACGAACCAGTCGACCGCGTCTCTGACGCTGTCTTCGAGAGGCCGGACTGGGAGGTCGAGCTCGCGAACCGCTTTCGAGCAGTCGGCGCGGATCTTCGTTCGGGAGATGCAGCACACGGAGGCGACGACCTTCGGCGAGTAGGGCGCGCACGACGTGCGAGCCGATGAAGCCACCTCCGCCCGTGACGAGCGCGAGGCTCACGCCCCGAGCCCCTCGAACATGAGCGTGACCACGGCGCGCATCCACGCGTGAGCGGTGCGCTTCGAGTCTTTCGTCTTCGACGCCCGACGGACGCTCTCGAAGATCATCGCGTTGATCGCGCGCGCCGTCGTGGCGGTGTCGAGATCGTCGCGTAAGAAGCCCTTCTTTTGACCGTTTCGTAGATACATCTCGGTCGTGTCTGCGAAGAGCTCGAAGGCCGTCTCGAGCTTATCGGTGAGGGCCGGATCGATACCGACGGCCTCGATGAAGAGGAGACGGGCGAGGTGCTCCTTGGCGAAGAAGAGGGCCGTGAGTCGCTCGCCGATGCGCTCGACTTGGCGTCGATAGGTCGCGAGATCGTTCGCTTCGCCGGGCGCTTCGGCAGCGACCGCGGCAGCCACCCGCACGACGACGAGGTCGATGACGTGCTTGAAGATGTCGAGCTTGTTGTCGAAGTAGCGATAGAACGTGCCGTGGCCCATTCCGAGCTTCTGGGCGATGTCGGCGATGTTCGTTGCGTGGTAGCCCTTTTGGCCGAAGATTTCGATCGCCGCGTCGAGAATCAACGCGCGCTTCTCTTCGACCTTTTCGGCTTTCATCGGGTCTCTGCTGTGACGCCGGGGGAGCGGTCGGCCGGCCTTGCTGCCTCGGCTTTCGCGGGTGTCGGCTCGAGAGGCCTCTCGACTCTCTTCAGCTGACGCCCCGCCGCCGCCAACGAGCCGCGGAGTCCCTACGCCCAGAAAATGTCGACCGGAATCATATGTTTCTCAGCTGCAAATAGAATGATACGTCATTCCGTACGCGACCGCAAAGAAACCCTGCGATTCGTGTCGTTTCGTGCGCCGAGCTGCAACTCGCGGCGTTCTAGCCGGCGCTCGAGGGCGCACGCAGACGCATCGACGCGACCTGCCGAGTGAGACCCTCGCGGAGTCCGACTCGGGGTGCATAACCGAGCTCGGTCTGGGCGCGCGTGGTGTCGGCTTCGGTGTGACGGACGTCGCCTGCTTGGGGGTCGACGTGATCGATCGAGAGCGGGACGCCGACGATCTCCGAGAGCGTCTGGAGGACCTCGTTCAAGGTGACCCGCGAGCCGCCGCCGACGTTGTAGACGCCCGACGCGCCCTCGTTGAGAGCGAGCAAGTTGGCCTCGACGATGTCGTCGATGAAGGTGAAGTCTCGCGTCTGTCTGCCGTCGCCGAACACGGGCAGCGGAGCGCCTCGCAGCATGCACGCGATGAACTTGTGAAAGCCCATGTCGGGACGCTGACGCGGCCCGTAGACGGTGAAGTAGCGGAGCGACACGGTCGAGACGCCGAAGTTGTGTCGGTAGAGCTCCGAGAGGTGCTCGGCCGCGAGCT
>JAYUUB010000117.1:0-14082 GCA_043755175.1 Polyangiaceae bacterium
CTACTTTTGTAGGCTGAGGAGCGCAGAGACGAGGCCGCCTGTCTCACGATGGTATCGGCGGAATAGCGCCGACTTGTTTATACGCGGGCCCTAAGGGCCCGCGTACGGCGGAATAGCACCGACTTGTTCATACGCGGGCCCCTAAGTGGAAACGGACTTGGATTGCGATCAGTCGTGAGACGTACATCGCTTCCTCTTCACTCAGGCTTGGCCTGGTGCACCCTGTCTTCCTGTTGATCCTCTCTCGGGGCCTACTTGTGAGGAGCCGATTTCGCGGCAGGCGCAGCGGAGGCACTCGACGCAGCCGCTCCGGTCGCTGGTGTGGAGCCGGTGGGGGCGGCGCCGGAGCCGGTGGTCGGGGCTCCGGTGCCCGAGCTCGACGTCGAGGTCCCAGCGCCGCTCGAAGAGCCGGTGCTCGCTTGTGGAGCAGCGGATTGAGAAGCCTTGGCGCTGGCGCTGCCGACCGCCGCATCGTTCGACTCCGGACAACCGCAAAGCACGGAGAGCGACATCAAGACGGCGCTGACCGCGACAAGCCGATGCATGGACATGGATTTTCTCCTGGTGAGACGCGCTCGAATCGAGATCGTCTACACAGGAGTCTGTTCACGCGCCGATGTCGAGCCAGTCAATCGTTGTAACCAATGGTCTCGCGGTCACGGCGAGATACCGAGTTGTCGCGGGAGGTGCCCCAATCGTCGTCGACTTGTCGCGTCACCCGCGGAGCCGAGACGACTCTTCGACAACCGATTTGCTGACCCGCTGCGGCACACGGATAATGTGTCGACATGCCATCGGGAGGGTATCTCTGCGGCGCAAGGTCGCGCGCAGCTTCTGCTCGGCCTGTGGATTCAGCCTCTCCTGCCAGAGCGACTCACTTCAGACGGCTTTCGGCTTGCGTACGAGGATCGAGCGCAGACGCGCGCAGATTTCTCTGCGATCCATCGGCTTGATGAGAACGTCTTCGGCCCCGGCAGCCAAGGCACGCTTCCGCGTATCGCGACCGTCCATGGCAGTGAAAAACACGACCGGAATGCCACGCGTGGCCGGGTCGCCCTTCAATCGGTTCGTCACCTGGTAGCCGTTCATCCCGGGCATCATGATATCGAGCAGCACGAGGTCGGGCCTATGCAACGCCACGAGCTCGAGCGCCTCCGCGCCCGATTGGGCGGTCACGATCTCGTAGCCTTCCCAACCGAGAATGACCTCTAAGAGATCGCGGTTGTCGGCCTCGTCGTCGACGACGAGAATCCGCACCGGAATGCCAGCAAAGGCAGCGGCGGCGCTCATGAGGCGCTCAAGTGCGTGGCGATCGTGTCTAGCACTTCCTGGTAGCGCATGGGCTTGGCGATGTAGCCATCACACCCGGCTGCGCGAATGCGGGCTTCATCGCCTTTCATCGCAAGCGCCGTCAGAGCGATCACCGGAATGCTTCGCGTCGACTCTTCACCCTTGAGAATCTTGATGGCTTCCAGTCCGTCCATTCCAGGAAGCTGGATATCCATGAGGATGAGGCGGGGGCGCTCGGTGCGCGCGAGCGCGATGCCGCTCTCGGCGTCGGTCGCGGTGAACACGGTGTGGCCCGCATATTGGAGCAAAAACACCGCGAGCTTCATGTTGGCCGCATTGTCTTCGACGACCAAAATTCTAGACATTAAAAGCTCCCCCCGAACGACCCGACATGGCCCGTCTCACCTCGGCTGTGAAGTGGCGAAGGTCGAGCTCGGTCTTGCCCAGGATGCGGCTCACGTACCCATTCAGCTTGGGGCGGTCGGCCGAGGTGATCTCTTTGGCCGTCACCACCAAGATGGGAATGCGGGCTGTTTCGGAGCGCTCGCGGAGAGCGCTCACCACGTCGAAGCCGCTCACCTCGGGCATCATCAGGTCGAGCACGATGAGATCGGGCGGAGCGAGCCGCGCGGCGTCGATCGCCTCGCTACCACCAAAGGCCCGCTCGACCGTCACTCCCAAGTCTTGCAACCGAAGCGCGATGAGCTCGACCGCTTTCGGGTCGTCGTCGACGACCAAGATCTTGAGCCCACGTCCCTGTACCAATGGATACAGATTGAGCTCGATCAGCGAATCGACGAGCTCCTTGCGCGAAATCGGCTTCTCCATGACGGCTGCCGCTCCAAGCGCCACACCCTTGTTTCGGTCGGCGACGATCGAGATCATCACGACCGGGATGCGCGCGAGCTCGGGTTTCTTTTTGATGAGGCTCAAGAGCTCCCAACCGTCCATGTTGGGCAGCATGATCTCGAGGGTGATGAGCGAGAGCGGCTGCTGCATGGCGATCTCGAGCGCGGCCTCGGCCGACGACGCGTGCAGCACGCGGAAGCCTTCGGCTTCGAGCTGGACGCGGACCAGCTCGGCAGACTTGAAATCGTTCTCGACGACGAGCGCAGTGGGCGCCCCCTTCATCGTCTCCAGGGGTAGGTTGGCCGACAGCGTCGTGCCGCCACTCACTCGTTCGCCCGGCGCGCGGATCGGCAGCCACACCGTGAACGAGGAGCCCCTTCCGACCGAGCTCTGCACGGCGACCGTCCCGCCATGGAGCTCTGCCAGAAGCTTGACCATCGCGAGCCCCAGACCCGTTCCCTCGAATTTACGTGCCAATCCACTGTCGATCTGACTAAAGGGCTGAAACAGGCGATCGAGCCCTTCGGCTGTGATCCCGATACCGCTGTCGGTGACGCACATCTCGAGGAATTCTTCGAACCCGTTGTCGACGATCGGGAAGGTTCGACCCGACCACTCGCCATAGAGGACGGACACGGCGGTGCGCGGTACGCGCCGGGCTCGCAGGGTCACTTGGCCTCCGTCGACGCTGAATTTCGCGGCGTTCGAGAGTAGATTGTACAGAATCTGCTTCACCTTGCGCGCGTCGAGCTCGAGTATGCCCAGCTCTTCGGAGGCCTCGACCTGCAGGCGAATCTTCCTCGTCGAGGCCTTCTCTCGAATGATCGATAGACTGTTCACGAACAGCGAGGAGACCTGCTCGGGCTCGAGATCGAGGGTCATCTTGCCGGCCTCGATCTTCGACAGGTCGAGAATGTCGTTGATCAGCAGCAGAAGGTGCTTTCCGCTGCGAAAAATGTCGCTGATGAAGCTTCGCTGCTGCTCGGTCATCTCGCCCATGAGGCCGTCTTTGAGCACCTCCGAGAAGCCGATGATCGCGTTGAGCGGGGTCCGAAGCTCATGCGACATGTTCGCGAGGAACTCGGACTTCATTCGACTCGCGTCTTCGAGCTCGACGTTTTTCTGTTGGAGCGTCTGCTCGAAGCGCTTGAGCTCGGTCATGTCACGCGCAGACGCGAACACGCCCTGCAAGACCCTGTCGCGGTCGTGGAAGGTCGTTGCATTGTAGGAGACGACCGTCAGGCTCCCGTCTCTGGCGCGCGCCGTGAGCTCGTAGTTGGTGACTTTGCCTTCGTTCAAGACGCGATTGATTCCGGCCTGGGCGCGGCGAGAGTCAGTGAAGTAATTCTTGAAGGGGGCGCCGATGAGCTCGTCGCGCGTGCAACCGGTGAGCGCCTCGGTCTGCTTGTTGACGTCGGTGATGATCCCACGCGGGTCGGTCGTCATCAGGGCGTCGATGTTCGATTCGATGAGCGATCGAGTATAGAACTGGTTGTCGCGAAGCCGCTGATCGAGCCTCGTTCGCTCCTCTTCGACCTGCTTTCGTGCAGTGTTGTCGGTGCCGATCAGCAGGTAGCCGATGATGGCATCGTCTGCGTCGCGCAGAGCGGTGACCGAGACCAGGGCCGGAAAGCGGCTCTTGTCTTTTCGAATGTAAGTCAGCTCGTAGATGTCTTCGATCCCGCGCTTCGCCTTGAAAACCAAGGCCTCGAAGCCTGGTGAGATCGGCGTCCCGAACTCGACGCTGAGCGCCCTCGCGCGCGCAATGATCTCGTGCGGATCCGACATGTCGGCCGGCGTGATCTTGTTCGTCACCTCGGTAGCCGAGTAGCCGAGCATTCGCTCCGCACCGACGTTGAAGATCTGAATGACGCCCGTCGCGTCGGTCGCGATGCTCGAAAAGTTAGCGCTGTTGAAGATCGCGCTCTGCAGCGCGCCGGTCTTCAGGAGCGCCTCAGCCTCGGAACCCTCGACAAGCAATCCAGCCAAGCGTTCTCCGGTCTCGTTTCGTTGACTGGCGCCAGCGTTGACTGGCGCGAGCGTTGACTGGCGCCAGGGTTCACTGGTTGACTGGCGCCAGCGATGACTGGCGCCAACGTTGGCCCCCATCCGGCCGATGGCTCGGACTCGCGGGAAAAAAATATGCGGCCCTAAGCACCCGCGAAGACCACCTCCGAGTAGCAATTCCGCGGCCGAACCCCAATTCGTCGAAAACCTCGACATTCGCTCAGGCGTGCTGAGGCAAGTCGGCGTCTTTCTCCCCCCACTGCGACTGAATGCCTCAGTCCAGTCTCTCGTTCACGAGCGACCGCGCAATGTTCGGTGCGGGTGCCACCGAGCGGCTGAAACTCTCCTGGATGAGGCGCAGAAGCTTCGCTTGCGCCGCCAGCTGCACGTCGCCGATCTCGTCGAGGAACACAGTGCCTCCGCGTGCGAGCTCGACCCGCCCCAACTTACGCGCCACCGTGAAGGCGCCGCGCTCGTGACCGCACAGCTCACTCTCGAGCAGCCGCTCTGGCAGAGCTGCGCAGTTGACCGCCACGAACGGCCCCGACGCGCGCGTCTTGGTCGAGTGAATGGTGCGCGCGACCACCTCTTTGCCCGTTCCGTTCTCACCGCGCGCGAGGACGTTCGAGATCGTCTGGGCTGCACGTCGTACGAGCTCAAAAACCTCGCGCATGGCGGCCCACGAGCCGAGCTCGGTCCGCGGCGGCGTCGGCTGAGGCGGCTCGGCGGCGGCAAGCGAAGCCTTTTTCAAAGCTTTGTCGACGGTGAAGAGAATCTCGTCACGGACGAAGGGCTTCGTCAGAAAGTCGGTGGCTCCAGCGCGCATGGCCTCGACCGCCACAGCGATCGTCGCGTGGGCGGGGAGCATGGTCACCGGCACCTCGGGCGCGAGCTCGGCGAGCCGCGCGACGAGCTCGCGCCCGTCGATGCGCGGCATTCGGAGATCGGTGATGACGACGTCGAACGAAGCCGCCGCGAAACACCGAAGCCCTTCATCGCCCGAGCGCGCATGCTCGGCCGCCCATCCGCTTTGCGCGGGAAGAGCGACGAGCACCGGCCCCAGTGCGACGTCATCGTCGACGACCCGAGCCCGTGCGCGAACACCCATTTCCATGTCCAACGTCACACCGAAGCGGGCTCGCGCAGCCGAGCTTTGACCGACACGCGCTCCGCCTTCGTCTCGTCGGTCAGGCCCTCCGGATCGCGAGGACGCGAGCTCGAGCCGCCAGCTAGGACGGTGTGCAAGGGGCTGCACGAAGCGAGAAGCGAGAAGCGAGAAGCGAGCGGTTGAACACGATCTGCCTGTTTTCGCGGCAAAGCAGCGTGGCATCGCCGTGGCTGTGAGGAGCCGACAGGAGATCAAAAGTCGGGGCCCGTTGCGGTCGTGCCTGCATTTGCGTACGGGAGACGATGCGTGGAGGTAAGGCATCTCGCTTCGTCGGGCCGGTTCTCTGGCTGATGCTGCTCGCAGGCTGCGGGAGTGCCGAGCGACCGATTGACCCGACGCGAGCTCTCCCCGGCGTCGTCGAGACACCGCCGCCGGCGTGTACGGTCACCGCCGCGCCTTCCATACCTCTGTCACCCGCGACGGTGGAGCCGCTCTCGGTGGAGCAGCTCGCGCGCATGTTACCGAGACACCCGATCGTCGTCGGCTTCGACGTCGACGACACGCTCGTCTTCTCCGCACCGGCGTTCAACGCGCTCCAGCCGAGCTACGATCCCGACGTCATTCGACCGAAAGACCTTCAAAAGCTCAGCCCCGAGCAGCAGAGTCTCTACCACGCGTTCTGGAACGAGCTCAACGAGCGCGCCGACGACGCGTCGATCCCGAAGAAGATCGGAAAAGCGCTGCTCGATCTCCACGTCGCGCGGCGAGACGACGTCTACATCATCTCGCGGCGTCAAGAGACGGTGCCCGCCTCGGACGCGGCCGGCCGACGGCTCGAGCGCTTCTTCGACGTGAAGCTCGCGCACCCGCTCGTGCAAACCAACCTGACCGACAAAACCAAGTACATCTGCGACCGCAGAATCGACCTCTATTATGGTGACTCCGACTCCGACATCACGGCGGCGGTGGCGGCAGGCGCGATACCGGTGAGAGTCGAACGAGCCTCGAACAGCTACGCCAAAGACGTGACCCACGACGGCCAGCTCGGCGAAATCGTTCTTCGAGGCTCCAACGAATGAGACTCCGTGCTCAGTCGATTCCCTTGTTGGGATTGACGAGTTACTTCGCTCCAGTTGTGCGTGTACCCTCCGTATCGACTGTATTCCTTCGCAGTCCGATTGAGCGCGATCTCCCTGGAGCTCAGGATCTTAGGCGCCCGGTCGAAATAAGCGCGTCGCGAGACCGCCGAGACCGAAGCGAGACGGTCGCCCAAAGGCTCCCTTCGGTCTCGACGGAATATCGACCGACTTGTTGATACGCCTGCCCTATAACCCGCGAGCTTGCCACCGCCGGTCGCGTCCAAGGCGAGCGTCGCGCCGCTGGCCACGATCGCTTCGACCAGCGCTCTCGAGATCAGCGGGCGTGATTCACGGTTTGCGCGCCCACGACGCCACGCGCTTGACGATGACTGGCCCTTCTTCGGACGGATCCTCCTTCGCGAGGGAGTACTCGAACACCGGTAGCTCTTGGGCGCTCTCGTCGACCTTCGACCCAGTTTGACGCTCGAAGCGCGCCGGGTCGAGCTTGCCGAAAGCGATCACTCTCCCCTTGTGCGCCGACTCGACGATCTCGGTCTTCGCGAGGGCGATGAGGGCGTCGAGCGCGTCTCCGAGCTTCGGTCCCTCGGCAGTCGCGTCGAGCGACGGGCAGCGCAGGCGAAAGCCTTCGGGCGTGCGGGCGCAGACCGCGAAGAAGCGGAGCGAAAGGGGGCGACTCGGAGCGCGAAGCGTGACCTTTCGCACACGGTCGACCTGAACGTGCAATCGGCTACCTTCGGACAGCGGATTGCGCGACTTGGCGAAGACGTACATCCCGAGCGAGCCGCCTCCGCTGCCGTGACCGCTCGATCCGGCGCGACGCCCCGCCGCGTCAACGAGCGACTTGGCTTCGACGCGGATCTCGTTGCCCGTCCACATCAGCCTGACCGCGAATCCATGTTTGTCGGGATCGGGGAAATGCTCGGAGACGTGGAGCGCCTCGACGCGAGCGTCGATCATGAGACGCTCGAAGACCGAGTGCTTCACGACGTCGCCCGGCGCGCGAGGCCGAGCGGCATCGAAGATCACCTCGGCGGTCTCGAGGACTTCTTCGTCGTCGAGCTCGATGGTCTGGCGGCCCTTCTCGAGGTCGGTCGCCACGCTCTCGAGAAAGACCTCCATACTCGGCGCGAGCACCTTTCTTCGGTTGTCTTCGAGCTCGACGACGCGCCCGCCATGCTCGGCGTCGAAGCAGAGATGGTTTCCGCCGAAGTCTTTTGCGAACGGGTAGAGCTCTTTCGATGCATCACCGGCGCGCGCCTCGGCTTTCTGGATCATGCGGTCCCACTCGGTCTCGAGACCGTCGACGCCGCGGATCGGCATGAAGAAGTATCCGCGAAAGAGACCCACACGAGCGTCTTTGTGCTGACCGCCATGCACCCGATAGAGCGCGGCGAGACCGGGCGGAAACGCGCACATGAACTCGGAGGCGAACGTGGCGAGCGTCGCCTCGTCGACAGGCGGAAGCAGGAGCTCTCGCACCCGCGGTGCGTTCGTGTCGAGCCATCGCGCTATGCGGGTGAACGAGTCTTCGATCGTCATGGGGCTATGCCGTAGGAAAAGCCGCGTAGGCGACGCGGAAGAAGGCGGTCATCGCGGAGCCTTCGCCGCCGAGAGCTTCGCGTGCGCGGCAAGCATCGCCTTGGGGAACGTGACGGCGTCGTACGGGTAGACCTCGAGGGTTCGCCCTCCGAGGGCGATGCCGCGCTCCAACACCTTCGCGAAATCTTCTTGCGTGCACTCCTTCGCCGTTTCGAGATCGTCGCTCCCGCAGCCGACGCCGTGTTGGTTCTTTGCGGCGAGCCAACCGTTCGTCTGAAATCCGATCATGACTCCTGCCTTGCCGGCTTCGGCCAAGAGGGCCTCGGGGAGCGTCGCCCGCAGATCGTTCGCCTGCACGATGAAGCGGTCTTTGTAGGCGATTGCGCTCGCATTGATGATCTCGCGGGTGACGCCATCGATGGCGGAGTTGAACGGCGGCTTCTTGATCTCGCCGGCTTCGTCGATGAGCGGAAAGCCCCCCGACTCCATCACCGCGAGCCCGAGCGCTTTGTCGGGAAAGGCCGTCGCGAAGTCGGCTGCGATTTGGCGATAGGCATCGACGACCTTGGACGGGCGATAACCCTGCTCTTTCCACTTCTTCAAATCGGGATCGATATCTTTGGCTGGACCGTGATGATCCGTAGGGAGTCTCATTTCCTCGGAGAGCTCTCCGATGCCGGTGATCTTCACGATCACGAGCTTGTCGTACGCGCCGGGCACCTGGCGGACGTGGGCGCTCAGTACACCGACGAGCTTTTTCCACTTCGCTAGAAACACGGGATCCCAAGGAGCGGCGATCGCGATCTTCTGCGTCGCCGAGGCGCCCTTGCCGTCGGCGCGCGCGACGTCGAATTCGAGCTTCTTGGCTCCGGCGCCGAACACCCAGTCGGGGGTCGCGCCGCCGGCGACGATGGCGAGGCTGATGCGCTTCGAATGCGCGATGGCAAGCTTCAATTGCTCGTCGAGCGCGGTCCAGTCGAGCTTTCCTTCGGTGGGCTCGACCGTCTTCCAGAGAAGCTTCACCGAGAGCCCATCGACCGACTCGAGCGCCACGAGGGCTTCGTCGACCGGCTTCGATGGTCGACTGACGACGTAGACTCCTGGAACGTCGGCGAGCGGGGTCGGAGAAGCCTGAGCGGCCGCAGATGCCGACGCCGAGGGAGCCGACGACGCCGAAGGATCCGGTGGCCGGATGGGACGAATGGGCACCATTCCGGGGCGGAATCCACGCCTCGGAGTCACGTTCTCGGTCGGCACCGGGGTCGGCGCGGGATCGCCGCCGCGCGAATCGCAGGCGACGCCGACACCGAGCAGGGCGATGAGGAGGAGACGGTAAGAGATCTTTTCGCCGAGAGCGGATGCCATTTCCACGTCCCCTCGCTAGCACGGATCCCGTGCGCTCGACACCCGGTGGGCCTCCGTCCGAAATGGGCCTCGACGGGTGCACACGGGATCGTCTAGCGCAGCGAAAGAACGCGCATGGCTGCCTCCGCGAGCGCAGCTCACACCTTCGGTTCGAGCTTGTCCTGGGTCTTCGTCTCGAAGTCGCTCGCGTCGTGGCGCTCGCGCAATTGGCTCTCGGGGGCGCCGGAAGAGCGATTGACCATGCGGCCGCGCTTGACCGCGGGACGCTCGGCGATCTCGTTCGTCCACCGATTGACGTGCTTGAAAGAAGCGACATCTAGAAACTCACCCGCGCTGTAGACCAGACCCAACACCAACGCGCCGTACCAGGGGAAGACGGCCATGTCGGCGATGGTGTACTCGTCACCGGCGAGGTAGTGCTCGTTCGAGAGGCGCTGATCGAGCACGTCGAGCTGTCGCTTCACTTCCATCGCGAATCGATCGATGCAGTATTCAATCTTGGTGGGGGCATAGGCATAGAAGTGCCCGAACCCACCGCCGAGGTAGGGCGCACTGCCCATTTGCCAGAACAGCCAAGAGAGGCACTCGGTCCGAGCGCGTCGATCGGTCGGGACGAAGGCGCCGAATTTCTCGGCGAGGTAGAGCAATATCGCGCCCGACTCGAACACGCGCGTCGGTGGATCGGTGCTGTGGTCGACGAGCGCCGGAATCTTGGAGTTCGGGTTCGCCGCGACGAAGCCGCTGCCGAATTGGTCGCCTTCTCCGATGTCGATGAGCCACGCGTCGTACTCGGCCCCCGAGTGGCCGAGCGCAAGTAGCTCCTCG
Source organism: Polyangiaceae bacterium (assembly GCA_043755175.1). Lineage (GTDB taxonomy): Bacteria > Myxococcota_A > Polyangia > Polyangiales > Polyangiaceae > CAYYKK01. The sequence goes on from JAYUUB010000117.1 coordinate 10,084, forward strand.
AGCATCACGGTGACCTTCACGCCGTTGGGGGTCGCGAGGGAGTAGAGCTGGAGGGGATGGCGCCCGACCTCGAGTGCCTTCTCGTGCGTCGCGCCGGCGGTCGGACGATTGATTTTCGAGAACTTACCTCCGTTGTCTTCGTTCCAGGTCCAGACTTTGGGCGGCGTATACGACGATGAATCGCTCATGGCTGCGGCTCCGTTCGGGGGGCGGCCGTTGTAGCGCGTCTTTCGAGCTTCGGGGGATTGCTCGATCGACACGAGAGTCGACGGGGGCCTCGAGGCGTCGACGACCGCGCGTCGCGCCCGTCACGAGGCGTCGACGTCGGCCGTCGGAGAGCGGCAGCGGTCACTCGCGATCACGTCGACGCTCATTCGAGCGCCTGTTGCATGCAACGTTGCACATCGCTGTGCACCGCTGGTTTTCGCCAAAAAAACCACACATCGAGGTTGGACCAACGCTTGCTCTGAGGCTCGTCGCCAACTTCGGCAGACCTTCTGGAGAGACCATGAAAACTTCGTTCATTCTTTGCGCCGCACCGCTCTCGCTTCTCGCCCTTCAGAGCGCGTGCATCTTGGGCAACGGCGGCGGCGGATCCGGAGCTGCGGGGACCTCCACCACGACCTCGAGCTCCGGAGGATCAGGCTCTCAGGCGACAGGATCGTCGAGCAGCAAGAGCACGGGCACCGGCTCGAGCACTGGCGGCGGCGCGGGCATGACCGGCTGGACGCAGCTCGCGTTACTCGACGATGCGAGCGATCCGAACAACATCGTCACGCGCGCGGGCAACGATCGCGTGACGGGCATTCACTTCTCGGCCGTCGATACCGGCATCGTCGCAACGATGGGCGACGGTCAGACCTTCGGCAACGGAGGTGCCGTCTACAAGGCCTCTCAGAAGTCGCTCGACAAGCTTCTTTTCAGCGGCAACCGCGACGGGCTCTGCTTGCTCGGGACCATCGACTTCACCGGCGTCGAGAAGACCCCCGACGGCTACGTCGCGACCGCCTATGCGTGCGACGTCATCGCGAGCCACGACGGTGGCGCGACGTTCGACATCGCAAAGAACGGAGCTGGCGACACGTTCGGCATCGAGTCGGTGCTCGCTATGCGGGTGCTGCCTGGTCGCACCGTCGCGGCTTTCGGCAGCAGCTATCTCAGCGACACGACCAGTGCCCCGGGACCGAGCTCGTTGTGGAACGACCTATGGGCCCCCGAAGGGAATCCCACGTTCCCGAACCCCATTCCGGCCGGCGAGTGCGAGGAGGGCCCCCGCGGCACCGCACCGACCCAACGCGGACGCATGTACATCAGCCCCGACGGCACTCAGCTCGCGTACACCGCACGGCAGAACAGCGAAGCCACCATTTGCGTCAGCCACGACGGCGGAAAGACCTTCTTCCCGAAGGCGCCGACGGGCCTCGGCCCCGACGCGCAATCGTTTGCTCCCTCGGGCGTCGTGTTTTCCACGAATCAGGTCGGAATCGCGTTTTGGGGCAACACCATCTACCCCGGCCAACAATGGATCGCTCACACGACCGATGGCGGCGACACCTGGAGCCTCGCGACCATGCCGGCACCAATCGCCAACACCGAGCTCGAATTCGAGTCGGGCTTCTTCGCGCCCGACGGACAGCACGGCTTCATCGTGGGCTATGACTACACGCACTCCGTCGCGCTCCTGCTCCGCACGAGCGACTCGGGCGTCACCTGGGAGGTCACCGGCGGCGATCTCGCGCAAAAGGTATCGACTCTCGGCGGAGGCAAGCTGTTCACCGGATTCGCGCTCGACGCGAATCACCTTTGGGTCGGCGGCGAGCACGGCATTCTGATGTCGAACGAAGCCGGCGGCGATTGAGGGTCGAGAAAGCGCGTTGAGGGCCGGCGTATCAACAAGTCGATCGATATTCCGTCGAGACCGAAGGGAGCCTTGGGCCCGAGGAACGAGCACCGGAAGCCTACTTTTGTAGGCTGAGGAGCGGAGAGACGAGGCCGCCTGTCTCACGAAGGTATCGGCGCAATAGCATCGCGTTGTTTGTACGCAGGCCCTAAGCTTTCAGGCCGAGTCGCTTCACCCATCGCTGAACCTGCTGACGCGCTTTGCCCATGTCGCGGGCGACGCGACTGAGGTTTCCACCATGCTCGACGAGCCGTCTCGAAAGCTCCGTACGAAGCGCCGAGTCGGCTCCGTCGAGCGGAAGCGGCTGGATGGTGCGCATCGCCTCCGGCAGGTGCTCGGAGGCGATCGCGCCGTGATCCGACAGAATCGCGGCCGCCTCGATGGCGTGGCGAAGCTCGCGGACGTTCATGGGGTAGTCGTAGCCGAACAGCGTCCAGACGGCGTCGGGGCGAAAGGTGAAAGGCGTTCGGATCTGGGCGCAGAGGGTCGCGATCATCGCGCCCAGATCGCCCATCCGTTCGCGCAGCGGTGGAACCGCGAAAGCGAAGCCGGCAAGTCGCGCGTACAGATCGGCACGGAAAGCATTCTGGGTGACGCTCTCGGCGAGATGGGCGTGGGTCGCCGAGACGATGCGAACGTCGACTTTGGTGGGTTGGAACGCGCCGACCGGAGTGACCTCGCCTTCTTGGAGCACGCGCAAGAGAGAGGCTTGCGACGAGAGCGGCAAGTCGCCAATCTCATCGAGGAACAACGTCCCGTGCTGCGCGGCGCGCACGAACCCGACTTCGTCGCGCACCGCTCCGGAGAACGAGCCTTTCTGATGACCGAACAGGTGCGCCTCGACGAGGTTCGGAGGCAGCGCGCCGCAATTGACTGCGACGAATGGGCCTGGGCGCTGGGAGCGATCGTGAATGGCGCGCGCCAAGATCTCTTTTCCGGTGCCTGTCTCACCGAGCAACAGGAGCGGCAGGGTCGAGGCCGCTACACGCTCGAGGCGCGAGAGCGAAGCCGCGAACGAGGGCGCGAGCGTGATGAAAGGCCACGGCGACGCGCCGCGCGCGAGCAACGCTCCTGCGTCGTCGACGAGCATCGCGAAGGTGTGACCCAAACGAAAGATCTGCTGATCCGACAGAACCGAAGCCTCGACTTGCTGCTCGCCGCGCACGTCGTCGACGAAGCAACCGTTGCTCGACTTCGCGTCCCGGAGCGTGCCGCCGCTGGCCAGGTCGATGTCGGCGTGCGGTTTCGACATTCGTTGGTCGGGGACTTGGACGATGAGCGCCTGGCCGCTACGGTCGGCGCGACGCTCTTTGCCCCGTCGGAATTCGACGCGGACGATGCCTTCGAGCGAAAAGACGGTCGGCGCAGCCTCGGGCCGATCGGCCTCCAGCAGAATCGCGAGGCCGGGGATGCGCCGACTCGAAGCGCCACTCTCACCCGAAGTGAGGGTCGACGACGTGTCGGTGACCGAGTGGCTGCGCGACTCGTCGCCGGGAGACATGGCGCGCACGGTACACCAGCACCGCGGCTTTCGCACGTCGGCCTCACGGCAGGCTTCGACTATGCTCCGGCGCGACCATGAACGACGACGCCCTCATCGGAACGCTCGTCGACGGTCGATATCGAATCGATCGGGTCGTCGGTCAGGGCGGGTTCGGGACCGTGTACGCCGCGCAGCACCTGCACCTCGGCGCGCGCGTGGCGCTGAAGATCCCGCGAATCGACGAGATTTCGCGTGCCCAGATCCCCGAGCTCGTCGCCTCGTTCCTCGAAGAAGGACGGATGCTCAGAGGATTGCGTCATCCCCACATCGTCGCGGCGCTCGACGTCGGTCTTTTGGCCGCCAATGCCGACGGGCTCGCTCTTCCCTATTTGGTCCTCGAATGGTGTGAAGGGACCACGCTACGTGATTGGCTCTCGGCCCATCCGGGGGCGCGCACGCGGTCCGAGGCTTGGGCGCTCGTTCGCCCCGTTCTAGACGCCATCGCCTATGCGCATGCGCGCGGTCTCGCGCACCGAGACATCAAACCGGCGAACATCATCCTCGAGCCCGTGAGTGGCGGGCTCACGCCGCGGGTAATAGACTTCGGAATCGCCAA
>JAYUUB010000118.1:0-4869 GCA_043755175.1 Polyangiaceae bacterium
CGGCCCGCCTCCCGAAGAGCGTTCTCGGGCCAAGTGCCCTCCTCTTCGACGGAGGCGGTCGTGACGTGATCGGGTTCGTGATGCCGCTCCTTCCCGACGGCTGTGAGCCATTGTCACAACTCAGTCGCAAGAGCTTTCGAGATGTTCGAGGGATGGGGAAGCGTGATACCGCCAGCGTGCTCGTTCGTCTCGGCGAGGAGCTCGCTCGTCTCCACGCTGCTGGCATCGTGGTGGGTGATCTCAACGATCAGAATGAGCTTTTCACCTCCTCCCTCGAAATCGTCCTGATCGACGCCGACTCCTTTCAGCTCCCCGGATTCGCGTGCGTCGTCGCCACCGAGAGCTTCCTCGATCCGCTCCTCTATGGTCCCGATCCTTCGGCGCCGTGTCTGACCGATGGAACGCCACGGCGATTTGCCGCGACGAGCGATTGGTACTCGTTCGCGGTCCTGGCTTTTCGGTCTGTCACTGGGGTTCACCCTTACGGCGGAGTGCTGCCGAGCTCACCGTCGATGCACGAGCGGGTTCGGGCGAGGCGCTCGGTCTTCGATCCGGCGGTGTCGCTTCCCAAGGCCGCGCGTGAGGGCGTGGAGCTTCTCACGCGAGAGCTCGCCACCGTGTTCTCTTCGATTTTCGACAGGGGCAGCCGGGGCGCATTCCCCATCTCGGCGCTGGCGAGCTATCGAGACGAGATCGTTCGCTGTCCCTGCGGCCTCGACCTGCCCGCGACCCGACTCCCTTGTCCTCGATGCCATCCTCTCTCCATGATTTCGGCCGGACGATCGCCCTCGCGTGCCGTCGATACCGAGACGCTGCTCGAGACGCGCGGACCCATCGTGGCCCTCTCGATTCTGGCCGACACGATGCTGATCGTCGCGATCGAAGACGGTGCTCCAGTGCTCTACGAGCTCGGGACGTTCGGAAAGCGGCGCGAGCCGCTGACGGAGCGCAAGTCGCGCGCTGGTTGGGACGTGAGCCTCGCGGTATCGCGCGTCGCCTTCGCCCCACACGGTGACCCCGAGGGCGTGAGGGTCGCCCTTCCATCGCGGAGCCGTGCGCCGTTCGTGACGGAGCTCGCCTTCGGGCGAGGGAGCTTCGCCGCGACACCAACGGCTTCCTACCGAATCGCTCGCGGGACGCTGCTCGCGAGCCGTCTCGACGGCGAAGCGATCGTCGAGAGTGCCGTCACGAGCGTGATGTCGGAGCAGACGGGGCTCGTGTCGAGCGGCGATGTCTTGATGGCCTCCGAGCGCGTTCTTTCGCGGCGCCACGTGTTCGTCCTCGACGGAAAGCGTCGGATCGATCTCGGCCTCGATCCGCCCGAGCCGGGAGAAGCGCTCGTCGAAGAGAGCCTCGTGGCCGGCCCGACGAGCTTCGCAGTCCTACGCGTCTCGCTCGTCGCGGGCCAACGACTCGTCCGCACGGCGGTCTTCGACCGACGAGGCACGGTCCGAGGTCGCTCGATGTTGCTCGCGTCGAGGCGACTCGCCGACGACGCCATCGTCGGCGGTGTCCTCTCTGGAGACGCGCACCTCGTCGCCACCGACAGAGGCCTCGTCCGCGAAGACCTGACGGGGGCGTCGGCGAGCCATCTCTTCACCGAGACGGTCGGGATCGTCGGCCGAGATGCGCTCCTCGCGACTTCCTCGAAGGGCCTCGTCGTCGCTCATGACGGCGTGGTCCGGGCCATCCGCTCAAATCTCAATTGCACCTGACTGTTCATTGCAAAAGGACCACCACCATGACTTTGACGAGCTTTCCCAAACACTACGATCCCCGCAAGGTAGGCACCCTCTACAAGCCCGACCTCTGGAAGGTCTCGAAGGCCGCTCAGGCGGCGAAGCTTCCCGCTGCGGCGCACGACAAGAACCCGTTCGCGCTCCTGTTGGTCGACTTTCAGATCGACTTCTGTCACCCCGACGCAAGCTTGAGCGTTCCGGGTGCCGTCGACGATCTGCGAAGGACGATCGAGCTCATCTACCGCGAGTCGGCGAAGCTGAAGACCATTGTCGTGAGCCTCGACAGCCACCTCGCGTTCCAAATCTTCTTTCCGACGTGGTGGGTCGACGAGCACGGTAATCACCCGCCGCCTCACACGATCATCGACACGGCGGCGATACGCGCAGGCAAATTCCGACCGCTCCGCGAGGTCGCCTGGTCGCTCGCCTACGTCGAGGAGCTCGAGCAGAAAGCCAAGAAGGCGCTCTACGTGTGGCCGTTCCACACGATGATCGGCGGCATCGGTCAGGCGCTCGATCCGGCGCTCTACGAAGCGATTCACTTTCATTCCGTCGGGCGTCGGTCACAGCCCATCTTCATGCAAAAAGGCATGATCCCGACCACCGAGCACTACTCGCCGTTCGAGCCGGAGGTGAAGGTCGCGACGCACCCGCTCGGCGGGCTCAACACGACCATGCTCCGGCTGCTCGAGACACACGAGCGCATCTACGTCGCGGGGGAGGCGAAGAGCCACTGCGTGCTCGAGGCGTGCGCGTCGATGGTGCGGCACTTCGCGAGCCAGCCAGAGGTCATCGAGCGGATTCACTTTCTTGGCGACTGCACCAGCAGCGTCGTTGCGCCTGGGATCGACTTCGAGGCCATGGCGGAGCGGGAGCTCGCCGTGTTCAAGCAGCGCGGGATGCGGTTCGTGTCGGCCGCCGACACCATGTGAGCTCAAGCGACGAAAGAGGAGACGAGACGATGAACCAAAGAATCACTGTCGACGACGCCAAAGGGCGAATCCACGGGTCCAGCCTCGACGACGGCGCCGCCGACGCGCTCGTCGCCAATCTCGACGAGACGGTTTTGATGGGATGTGTCGGGCTTCCGGCAGACGATCTCGATGCCCCGGATGCGACGCTCGTCAGCGTCGTGCTCGACATGTCGGGATCGATGGAGCCCTACGCGGCGAGCGTCATCGACGCTTACGACACGATGGTCGCCGCGCTCCGAGGAGCGAAGGCCGCCAACGCGATTTTGCTGAGCGCGTGGGCCTTCGCCGACAGACCGACGCTCTTGTCTGGGTACGAAGCGGTCGGAACGAAGGCGAAGCTCTCTCGCGCGGTGTACTCGCCCAACGGATGCACCGCTCTACACGACGCCGTTCTCGGCGCGATGACCGGGCTCGTCACCTACGGCGAGGAGCTCTGGCGGAGCGGCGTGCCGACGAGGCGGATCCTCTTCGTTCTCAGCGATGGCGACGACAACGCTTCGAAAGCCACTCGACAGGACGTCGCGAAGCTCGCGCGCGCTCTCTCGGGAGACGAAGCGTACACCCTCGCGTACGCCGGGTTCGGCTCCACCGACCTTCTGGCGCAGGCGAAGTCGCTCGGATTCGATCAGGCGATCGCGGCATCTGCCGACGCGAGCGAGCTTCGTCGGATCTTTCGCCAGGTGAGCACGAGCGTGATTCGCGTGAGCCAGGCCGCCACCGGCGCCAACGCCGGCGGCTTCTTCTGAAAGAGCGCCACCGTTGCCGCTCCGCCCGTCCACCGCCAACGATTTCTCGACGAGCAGCCTCGTGGGGCAACTAGCTCCGCTTGAAGGCTCGAACGTGAATGTAGGCCCAGAGTGCACGAGGCAGCAGCCAGGCCGAGAGCCCTTCGAGCCCGTCGACGAGTCGTTCGACGCCGGGACGTTCGCCGAGATCGGGTGACCCCATCTGCGGGTGGTAAACGATGCGGTGAATGGGGAGTGCTTGGAAGCGCTCGACCTCGACACGCTCGAGCCGTCGACCGAGCAGGCCGCTCAGGTAGCTCGGCGTCGAGCGAAGCTCACCGCGTTCGGCCTTGTTCGCGAGAGCGTGGATCAGGATGAGCGGGTTGCGGCCGCAGGGCTCGAGCACGTCGACCCGGCCCCCAGGAGCGAGGATGCGTTCGATCTCGTCGACCGCACGGTCGGGCTCGTCCATGTGGTGGATGACGTCACGAACGATGACGTGATCGAACGCGCCGCTCTCGAACGGGAGCTCATAGCCCGACGCGCAGACGAACTTGCAGCGAGGCAACCGTTCGCGCGCGAAGGCGAGCTTGTCTTCGAAGATGTCGACTCCCGTGGCGCCTTCGGGCTCACCCAGGTGGTAAAGCGTTGCACCTTCGGCGCATCCGAGGTCGAGCAGACGCTTGCCGAGCGGCTCGAAAGCGCGTCGCACCAAGTCGCGCTCCCGGGCGCCGACGACGCGGTGCTCGGTCTGCCAATCGTAATGGAGCGGAGCGGCCTTGCCGAAGGCGCCCTCGAGGTGCTGCTCGGTCTTCATACGTCGCTTCCTTGTCCCTTCGACGATTTCCCGGTCGGCTCGTTGCTCGAGCCTTCCTTTTTCGATCCGTTCTTCGCTTCGTCCGCGTCGGCCGAAGGTTTCTTCGTGTGGGTCGCGTCGCCTTCGGTCGCGTCGCCTTCGGTCGCGTCGCCTTCGGTTTCGACGGCTTGCACGATGCCTTGGGAGGTGACGGTCTCGACAGATGGGGACGCGTCGTCGGCGAGTGCTTCGGGCAGGGTGAGGAGCGCTGCGATTTCGTCGTTCTCGACGGGAGCGTCGTTCTCGATGGGAGCCGCGACGACGACCGCGACGTTCTCATCGATGGCGGGCTCCCTGAAACGGAGCTTCATTCGTCGATAAAACTCGACACCGAGCACGATGAACACGCCGTCCCAAGGGACGCGGTAGCGAACCTCGCCCGTGGCGACGAACACCGACAGGCAAACCCCGAAAATGGGCGAAACGACGAAGAGCTCGGTCGAGCGGAGGAGCCCCATGACCCCCCGCGATCGGAACACGTCGACCAGGATGATGAGCGATGGGAAGATGAAAAAGAAGAGGAAGATGTAGTGGGTCGCGCAGCTACCGGGCCAGAGGCCGGTCGCATTCGGAGG
>JAYUUB010000119.1:0-87306 GCA_043755175.1 Polyangiaceae bacterium
GCCTACAAAAGTAGGCTTCCGGTGCTCGTTCCTCGGGCAAAAGGCTCCCTTCGGTCTCGACGGAATATCGATCGACTTGTTTATACGCCGGCCCTTACCCTCCCCATGTTTCGCAGAATCGTAATCGAGTGGTTCCGTAAGCAGGCGCACGATGCCGGCGGTGCCAGCTTCCAGACCATGATCAACGACGTCCTTCGACAGGCCATGGAGGCGCGCTCCGAGTCGATCGAAGCGACGCTGCGCAGAGTCATTCGCGAGGGGATGGAGCCCCACCCTGACACGCCAGCGTTTTCAAGCGAGTGCGCCCGCCGAACGCGCGGACGCGATGGATCGGGGAATGGTCATCCGTAGAGCTCGGTGAGCGGCCCAGAACCGCCTCCTGGGTGCCCGAATTGATCGACGCCGGTAATGCCCATTGCCTGAATGATCGACACCATGAGCGCGTGCGAGTGCTTGGCGTCGTTATCGAACGAGAGGTGCCGGCCCGTCGCAAAGTTTCCGGAGCCTCCGAATACGAACATCGGAACGTCGGCGTTCGAATGGCCTGGGCCGCCGTATTCGGTGGTCCAATGCACGATCGACGAATCGAAGAGCCGCGTTCCGTCAGGCCTAACCGTCTTCAAGCGCGTCACGAGCTCGGCGACCTTTTGCGAGTACCAAGTCATGAAAAGACCGACCGACTCGCGCGTACCGGCGTGGGTATGAGAGTGGTGGTCTTTGACGTTGGTCTCACCGGTGTCGACGCTGCTGAGCACTGGCGGACTGACCCAAGGCATGTTGAACCGTGACGCCGTCGTGCCAAAGGAGAAGCTAATGACGCGCGTGAGATCACAAGCCAACGCGACTTCGATGAGCTTCCAATAGAAATCTGTCAGGGGAGTGTATTGGTTGGGATCGTTCCGATCGAGCCCCGAAACCGCGTCGACAGAGCCTTGCGGTGCGACGCAGATATTCCCGTAGACACTCTCGTAGTTCTTTTCGAGCTCGCGAATGCGATCGCAGTGGTAGTCGAGGAGGGCTTTGCCTTCAGACGGAAGCTCTGAAGAGTAGGATTTGCAATCGTCCCAGGCTGCGTCGAGAATGCTCTTTTTCTTCGCGAGCAGAATTGCCGGATCTTGTCCCATGCTGGCGACGACGTCGTGAAAAAGAGAATCGAACGCGACACCGGGATCGTTGACGAGTGGTACCGGCTGTCCGGCGCCCTCGTAGAAGCTGTGCGCATAGTCTGAAACGCCCTCGGCTCCTACCGCGAACACGGGCGCGCGAATGTAGGGCACGACGCCCTGCACCGAGAGCTTGCGGGCTACGAATTGGTCGATCGAAGGCCCGGTGGCTTTTCCAGTCAGCTCGTCGGGGGTGCACGTGAGGCAGCCCATGCCACCCGAGCGATGTCCCGTCTCGGTGTTCTGGCCGTAAGGGACGCCGCCAATGTGCATTTGGGTGAGCGCAATGAGATCGCTACGGTGTGTTTCGAGCGGTGCGTAGTAATCACCGAGGCTGTAGCTCGCGCCGGCGCCCGTCGGGGCTTGGTCCAAATAATTGAGCCCATTGGGGGTGAAGAGAACGATCAGGCGCTTTGCCGGCGTGGGCGCCGCGTTGGCCATGGTCGCGCGAATGACGGGCCAGAGGAGCGCCGCCGCTGCCGCGCTTTGAAGCAAGTGTCGCCGTCGCAGCTTGAATTGAGCCATTGGCATCTTCTCCTTATTGCTGCGGCCCGGGCTGGGCGAAGCCAGGTGCTACGACGAGCGCAGCCAAGAGCGCGGCGAAGTCGCCGTGGGAGCCATGAAGACCGTCGGCGAGTGAGTGATAGAGAGCCAAGTCGTCTTGAGCCAGCGTTCGCCCAAATGCGTATTCGACGAAGCGCCTGGTGAAGCAAGCAGTGACCGCGTCGCTCGCCGACAGATCGTCGACCATCGAAGAGAGGTCGGTGAAGCTGACCGATGTTCCGTCGAGCTCGGTGAGTGTGCCTGTCGTGTCGAATGCGTTTCCCACGGGATCGGTCGCCTTGTAGCGGCCGATCGGGTCGTACGGGAGATAGGCAAACCCGGGCGGGTCGAGGAACGAGTGACAGCCCGCACACGTCGGATCAGACGCGTGCTCTTCGAGGCGGTTTCGGAACGAGAGCGCTGGGTCGCTCGCCGAATCGAGCGTCGTGCTGACGCCGGGCGGGGGCGGCGTCACCACCTGGCAAAGCAATCGCTCGCGTACGAAGCGGCCCATCTGAACCGCCGAATAACCCGATTCTTTGCTGTGTGCTGCAATGAGGAGCGGTTGGGTGAGAATCCCTCTTCGCTGGGTTCCATCGAGATCGACGCGATTGAAGGAGGCTCCGCTCGCCTCGATTCCGTAGATCGAAGCGACTGTCTCGTCGGCGAAGGTGTAATTCGCGGTGAGGAGAGTTTGGACCGAGTGGGTTTCACCGAGGAGCGCATCGACGACGAAGCGGTGGGTCTCTTCTTCGAGCTCGCTCTGCAGGTTGGGCGGAAGATTTCCGAGGATGTCCGCTCCCTTTTTCGAGACTTGCACCTGATCGAAACCGAGCCACTCCGAAGTAAACCGAACGACGCCGACCTCGGCTTTCGGGTCGGCGAGCATGCGACCGATGGCGGCGCGGAGATCGTCTGGACTTTTCAGCTCGCCGGCGGCGGCGTTCGCAAACAGCGCGTCGTCGGGCATCGTTGCCCAGAGCAAATAGGAGAGTCGGTTGGCGATCTCGTATTGGGTGAGCGTCTTGCCATCGCCGACTTCGCTTCGATAAAGAAAGCTAGGAGCCATGAGCACCGACTCGATGACGGCACGCAGAGATTCGCGGGGCCCATGTAGGGGCAGCAGAGTCGCGAAGAGAGACTGATAACGTGCGAGCTCTGCGCTCGTGGCCGGTCTCCTGAATGCGTGCACGAGAAAGTCTGCCTCGAACGTGGCGAAGCATGCAGCGTCGAGATTGTCGACCGCGCACCCACCAGGCATCGAAATGGAGTCGAGCGACGCGGCGGAGGCGCTCTCCGCGGCACGTCCGAATGCCTCCAGATCGGTCAGGCCAACCTGTTGCCCGTGGGCGTTGTTCGACAAGAAATCGACCTTCGTGCCGCCTGGGAGTTGCGCATCGGCGTCGGGCACGCCGAGCAAGTCGCGAACGGTGTTTCCGTATTCGAACTTGGTGAGGCGTCGCGCGCCGAGCGCCGTGTGGTCGCTTTGGATCGTCGGATCGGGGCGCCCGCCAGGCTTCTTCGCACCCGGCTCACCGTCTCCGATCACGCCGGTGCACGCCGCCAGCATGGCGAACGCAAAACACGTTACGAGGCGACGCACCATCAACTCGACCTCCCATCTCGTATCGATGACACGAGTAGAGCTGAGCGCGATGGACAGCGCAATCCTAACCGGGCCGAGTTCATCCGGCTCGCGATTCGGCGGGCCATCGACCTCGCGCTCGATCGCACCACCGAGGCGGCGTACCGTGCGCTGCCCCCGACCGAAGTGCTCACGCCGGCAGACCTGACCGGTTGGGACATGGAAAACGAGCTGGCCGAGCTCGCGAAGAAGGTCCGCAGTCGCCGGATCGCGAAGAAGAGCGCGGCGTGAAGCAGTTCGAGCCCTGGTGGGCACGCCTCCCCGATCCGGTGGGTCGCCGCCCGGTGCTACTGCTCGGTCGGACGAGCGCCTTGGCGTACCTGAGTCGGGTGCTCGCTGCCGAGGTCACGACGACCGTCCGGAGCATCCCCCAGGAGCTCGCTCTCGGGCGTCGCGAAGGGCTTCCGCGGCCGTGCGTGGCGAATCTGGACGCGCTGCGGACGATCCCGCCCGCATGTCTCGAGGCTCCCATCGGTCGGGTTGCCGCGGGTCGACACGTCGAGGTGAAGCGAGCGCTCGGGCACGTGCTTCACTGGGCCGAGCTGACGGGCTTGTAGCCGCAACCCTGGGGTCCGCGAGTTGGGCGGGACGCTTCACGAGAGCAAGAGAATCGAGTTGGCATCAGCGGTGCCTCCATCAATGAAAGTCTGTCGAAAGCAGGATTGAGCGGCTTCCATCGACGGCCCCCCCGAGCGTCTTCGACGTCGGCCCCGCGCTTGGAGCGCTACGCGCAGTCATTGGCGAGGGCCGTGGCCTGAGCCGGGTTCGATCGGTGCTCAGGCGTGCCCCGCGAAGGGCAGCGTGCGCCCCGTCGCGCCCGCGCGCGAGGACTGACGAAAGCGAAGCGACCCTATCCGCGATGGTTCATCAAGGTGCATGCGCGGCGACGATTGCAGACATTTCGGCCCTCAACGACGCATCGGCGGCCAGCACGATCAAACGCACCGGCGTCGAGTTGTCGAGGGGGATTGAAGAGAGGTTGACCGTCCGTCCCGCGAAGGCGACGGGAAAGCTCGAGTCGCCGACCGCATGGGCTCCGACCTCGAAGATGTCCACCACTCCGAAGTCCTTCGGGACCGGAATGCTCACCGTTGCGAGCTGACTCTTCGACACCCAATGTGGCACGCCCTGCTCCGAGGTGAAGGAGAGGCAGCTCAGGTCTGTCGGCGCGGCATCGTGAGCCATGTTCAAAATGGGTACGATGAGCGCCCGAGGTCCTCGCACCACGTCGACCAGTGTGTCGGGGCTTGCGGTGACCTCGCCTGTGATATCCCCAGCGCGCAGCTGCTCGCGAACGGCGTCTATCATCACGTTGGCGTCCCGGATGGCCTGCCAGCGGGCGGGGGCATGGTCGGCCTCCGCAAGCGAGGTTTGAAACCACATCAATCCCTTGCCGCCTGCAGCCACGGAGCTGAAGGCTTGGAGCAAGATCTCCTGGGGATCTGGCTGCACGTGAATCAGGAAGGGCCCAATGCTCCGGTTCCAACCCTCGTGCAGTCCCTGCGCATAGGTCCACGTCGGCAACGGCATGTGGTTGTTGCGCGCGTTACGCAGGTAGTCATAAGCACCCCTCAGGGGGAGGTTCTTGTTGAAGGCGGTAATGTGCGGAGCGCAAGCGGCGATGTAGAAGTCCATTCCCTGCACGTCGCTCGAGCCCGCAAAGGAGCCTACGTTCCGATTGGTCTTGGCCCCGTTGTAAACTGCAATATCAGGATACAAGCTCCAGAGCTCACGTGCCAAAGCGGCCTTCGCTTCCGGCTGAGGCACGCCCGTCGCATAAACATGACCGTCCGATTCGTCCCCCGTGAGAAAGCCTGCCACGGCGCTCGTGTTCGTGATCGCGGAACCGGGATTGGGAGAACCGAGAAAGTCGTCGCCGATCAGTACGTGAAAATCTCCGAGGGCGGGCCCGAGCGTATTGATCACTTCGCTCGGTTGATACGAGCAGGACGGGTTCGTACCGAAGTGCATGTAGTAGGTGTCGAAGCCGGCGGCCCGATGGCGATCGAAGTGGGTGCTATCGCCTCCGGGAAACGAGCATTCTGATCCGACTGGCCAGGCTTCGATTGGATAGTGCGCTCGCAAGACGCGCCCAACGCCCACCGAGTCTGGACCATCGGCGTACGTCGCAACCACCGTCCACGGATCCCCGGGAATGGCGGGCGCACAGAGCGGCACAGTCCACATTGCACTTTCTCCCGGAGCCACCGTGGGGTCTGCTACGCATGCCCCATTGGCGAGGACCGGGCGCCCATTCACATAGAGCTCAGTCAGCGTGTGCGGGACCGTGTCACGATTCTGCACGTGAATGAGAAGGGAACCGTAGTCATCGGTCGTCGTCACGTACGTGAGTGGCACCGGCGTTTGGGCAACCGAGAAGTCACCGTCGAGCGCGGTGCCGAGGGTGGTCTGAATCGTCAGGTGGGCCGAAGTGGCATTGTCCCAAGACGGATTCTGCGAGTGGAAAGACACCCACACCGGCTGGCCGACCTCGAGATGGCGGGGCCACACGTGGTACCATTCGAGCTTCGGCTCAGCGAGCAAGGATGACATCTTCTGACCGTCGAGGAGCACATCCGTGACGTCGCCCGTGACGGTGGCGACCCCCGCGATCTGGAACCGACCTCCGTGAGTCGGGTCGGGATTGGGCTCGTCGTAATCGGCAATGGGTAGAAAGTAGTCTTTCCGATAGCTCGCGTGCAGGCCTCCGAGGGGAGTCACGTTGGTGCACGGGGACCCCGCTTTCGTGCAGACCACGCTGGGAGCCACCAGGTAGGTCGGGCCGCCACCCATCCCGCCTGTGGCACCACTTCCCGACATTCCCGCCCCCACGCTCTGCGGAGATGCTCCGCCTTCGGCGCCTGCGCCGCTCGCGGAACCGGTACTCACGGAGGTTGGTTCGCCGGTGGCACCGCGCTCGAGCAATTGGCAGCTCGAGAGCAGAAGGAGGCAGCAACCACGTGACCCCGCCCGCCAGATCGTTTTTTGCATTTCTGACCCTTTCGCCTCGTCGCACGCCGCTCTCACGCCCGATGGGCGCCCACGAGATCCTGTAACTCATCCTTGACACACTTAAGTAATTTTATTACTTAAGTGTGACCATGGTCAAGCTCAGATTGCTGTTCGTCGGTGTCTCGGTCCTCACGCTCGCTGCCTGCGCAGCCGGGCGCGAGAGCCTGGGAGGCTCGGGTGGCTCGGGGCTCTCTGGGGGCTCTGGAGCGACGGGCATCCCGTTCGAGACAGGCAGCGGGGGCGGCAATCCAGACGGCGCCTGTGGCTATGCGCTCATTGCCACCGAACGCGAGCCTGGGGCCATCCTGCTGGTGCTCGACCGGTCCGCATCGATGGACGAGTGCCCCAACGGGAACAAGAAGGGGTCGCAGGACTGCTCTTATGGCGCCACCAGCAAGTGGGATGCAGCGGTCGCGGCCATCGACTCGGTGCTTTCGGGCATTGCGCCGGATGCGAGGGTGGGGCTTCTCCTGTTTCCCTCGCTCAGCGACGGGTGCGGGATCGACCCCAAGCCCCAGGTCGCGGTCGGCCCGCTCAGCCAAACGAAGTCGGCGATCATGGGCGCGCTCGGCTCGGGGCCCTTCGGGAACACGCCCACCGACACCGCGCTCGCGAGCGCGTACGCCAACCTCGGCGCGCTCGCGACGGGCGGAAAACGCGCCGCGATGCTCATTACCGACGGCGCTTGGAACTGCTGGTCGGACCCGTTCAACAACGACGCGCAGACGGCGGCCATCGATTCGGAGGTTGCGCAAGCGCTCGGTTCGGGCTTCCAGACGTTCGCCATCGCGGTTCCCGGCGCGAGCGACAACGAGCTGTCGAGCCTCGCGCACCTCGGCGGGACCGACCGTGTCCCCGGATGCCTGTCGAAATGCTTCGACGACTTCGGTTTCACGCTCGGCGAGTGCTGCCACTACGCAACCGACGGCGCGAGCTTTCAGTCCGATCTCACGCAGGCGCTGAACGACATCGCATCGAAGTTCTTGACGAGCTGCGTGTTCAAGCTCCCGAAGGGAGACGACCCGACCAAGTTCGATCCGGCGAAGGTCAACGTCATCGTCAACTTCGGCGCGGGGGACCAATTGGTCCCGAAGGATCCCGCCGTCGGGTGGAGCTATGTTCCGCCGGGCACCGACGAGATCGTCATCGAAGGTCCGCTCTGTCAGGAGATCCTCACGCAGTCAGGCAGCGTTCAGATCCTCCTGGGGTGCCCGACCGGAGAGGTGAAGTAGGTCGCGCGTCGCTGCAGTCGTGAGCCTCGAGAGAGTGCAGCGTTCCTGCTTGGCGGGATCGAGTCCCAAGTGGAGCTTCCTTACGCATGGTCCGCGTTCTTCCGAGCTCGCTTCGCTTGGCCAACCAGCGGCGGCTTCTCGAACGACTGTTGGTCGTGGGCGCTGCGTCGCGAGCGGAGCTTGCCGACGCGACCGGCATGAGCCGTCCGACGGCAGGCAAGATCGTCGACGATCTCGTCGCGGCCGAGGTCGTCGAAGAGGTGGAGACCGAGCTCGAGCCAGGGCGCATCGGTAGACCGGGGCGGCGCGTCGTCCTCGAGTCGCACGTGCCGCGCTTCATCCTGGTCGAAGTCGGCGTTCATCGCACCTCCGTGGCTGTCGTCGCGCTCAGCGGTGGGAGTGACCATCCCTGGGCCACGAGCTTCGCGACACCGCGCTCCGAAAACGCCTTCCTGAGCAAGCTCGAGGCGGTGATCTCCGATCTCTCCGTCGATGGTGCATGGGGTTTCGGTCTCTCGCTTCCAGGCGTGGTCGACGAAACAAGCGGCGTGTCGATCTACAGTCCGAACCTCCACTTCACCCAAGGCATCAATCTGCCGAAGGGCTTGAGTGAACGACTTGGCATTCCGGGCTGCGTGTTCCAGGAGATCCGTGCCCTCGCACTCGGTCACCTATCGGCTTTGCCTGGTGACAATGACTTCCTGCAGGTGGACTCGGATGATGGTCTCGGCGCAGCTGCCGTCGTCCGGGGTCGCATATTCGATGGCGCTCTGCCCATGGCCGGCGAGCTCGGCCACACGCACGTGCTCGGCAATGCGCGCCGTTGCGGGTGTGGAGCGACGGGATGCATCGAGACGCTGGCCGCGAGGCCGGGCCTGCTCGCGAGCTACGAGCGCGCGCATGAGTCGCCGTCCGATTGGGCGAGCGCAACGGCCAAGCTCGCCGGAAAGCCGGCGCCCCGTTGGCTGCGCGAGGCGATGGCGGCGACCGGCACGGTCATCGGAGGGGCGCTGAATGTCCTCGGGCTCGCGCGCGTCGTGCTGACCGGCGCTTTTGCCGAGCTGCCCGACGATGCAATCGATCAGCTGCGGGTCGCGATCGCCGAGGGGACGCTTGCCGCGCGCTTCGCCGAGCTGCAGGTCCGAACGGCGCCGCGCCGCAGGGCACGCGGTATGTTGCGGGGCCTCGTCGAGCGGCTGCTCATTCCGACGACCGACTGGAGCGAGCCCTGCGTCGGGGATGCTGGGTGAAGCGCTCGTGAGTCGTGCGGCTCCCCGGAGCGCTGGAGTTCCATTCGCTCTCACCCAGGGGACAACCCATGCACTACGGAAAGATGGCGCAGCGCCGTTGCGATCGCTGCTTCCAGAGCCTGACAGAATCAAGACCACGAATACTTTGCCTCAGTGATCTGGCAAGAGCAGCGTTCCCTCGAGCTTGCCGAAGTCATTGGTGACGTGAACGGTCTCGGCTGAGCCAGCGACGATCTCGGTGCACGCGGCGCCACCGCCACCACCGGCTCCGGAGGTCTCCGCACCCGTCGCGCCGCTCGTCGACGAGGTCTCCCTCCATGCAGGAGCCGAGGCGCCACCGACCGAAGATCAAGGAGCGGTGACGAGCACTTTGGGCTGACTCGGGACGATGCGCATTCCGGGGGCATTCGTTCCGTTGTGGAGGCCCATGCTCGTCAAGCGCGTGACCGGCGCGAAGCCGACGATGCACGTGAAGGCCGCCGTGAGTCTGCGCGACATCGCCATGTCGAGGCCCGACGCCACGCCGAGCATCACGCCGGGCTGGTCACCGAGCGACAGCGGGATGGTGGTGAACATGTTGTGAGCCGGCGCGCACATGAACAGCACGTTGTACGCGGCGGGTACGCCCATGGGGCCCATGGCCATGTTGGGGTAAGGAATGGGAGCGGCGACTGGGGGCGTGAGGCACACGTCGGGAAAGCCCAGATCCATGCCCATCATTTGTGTGTTGGCGAACATGATCTTTATCCCAGTTGAATGTTGCTGCCGTCCATTCGAACGAGCGAGGTGGCCATCACGCTCGCGTTCTCGGCGCTGATCGTCAGGCTCTTTTCGATGAGGTGATCGACGCGCTTCGCGCGCGTCTGATCGATCTCGGTGACCACGCGAATGGCCCTCTTCGCCGTCAGATGCACCATGTCGGCGACCGTCTCGAGCACGGTTCCGAGAATGCGTCCGTTCGTGGCTTCGAGAACCGCGTCGCGTCCCATCGCTTTCAGCTCGTCGAAGAGCAGGTGCGTGTTCTTGGAAACGATCTCGACATTGCGGCTCGCGACTTTCACGTGCTCGGGACTGCGAAGCTCGACGCCCTGATCGGCGAAGACCTCGAGACGCCCGTTCGATACACGCAATGCGACGTCGCCTTCGACCAAGAGCTCGCTCGGTACGTCAGCGTCGCCGCGCTCGAGCACCGCGAGGACATAGGCCGAGCCGTCGCCCAAGACCGCCGCCAGCACGAGATCGCCGAGGGTCGGTTGAAGCATGCAGCTCGCCGCGCGCCGCGCCCGCACCTCGCCCGCGGAGCCCCGCAAGACGAGCACCGCGCCTTCGATCCGCGCCACACGCGCCGCGTGCTCGGAGGCATCGAGAGGGGACAGTTTTCTGGCGGTTTGGATCATCGCGGTTCTCCTGTTTCGGGTGATCAATACGGAGACTTGAAGTCTTCGGCGTTCGCGAGCTCTTCGTCGTCGCCATAAGAGCCGCTCATCAACGGCATGATGGTCCGGTCGTTCTTCACGCGATGAAAGCGCGCGCGAAAGAGCTTGGCGCCCGAGAAGTCGGCGTCGCAGACGTCGACCCACGACATGTCGGCAAAGGGCATCTTCGCCTCGCGAAAGCTCGTTCCACGGAGCTTCGCGCGGTGCCACACCGAGCACTCGAGCGCGGCACCGTCGAAGAAAGCCCCGGGGGCCACCGTGTCGACGAAGATCCCTTGCGTAAGATTCGCCTTCTTCAGGCTCGCCACTTCGAGGTTGGCCTCGACGAACAAGCAGTTCTTCGCCGAAGCGCCGTCAAATTTCGCGCCGAGTAGAGTCGATCCCTTGAAGTTCGACTGATCGATCTTCGCGCCCGAGAAATCGGCGCCGGTGAGATCGAGATCGACGAGCTGACACATCACCATCTCGAGCCCGGCGAACGAGTGCCCGGCGAGGCTCGCTCGGGCGACGATCAGCTTGTCGGCCCGCATTCCGGTCGTGTCGAGCCCCGCGAGCTCGACCTCGAAGAAGGTCGTCTTTTCGACGAACGCGTCGCGCAAGACGAGCCCTCGGGTGCTCGATTGCGAGATCGTCATGCGGTCGAGAAAGGTATTCGAGAAATTCATGTTCTCGGCGCGCGAGTTGACGATGTTCGCGAGCGCCGTGCGCGCTCCCACGAACGAGACGCCTTCGAGCTGGCAATCGAAGAACTTGGTCAATACGAGGCTCGCTCGGTCGAGCTTCGCACCCGTGAAGTCGCATTGGTGGAAGGTGACGTGGTGGAGATCGGCTTCGCTCAGATCGACGCCCGTGAAATCACCCGCATTGAAGGTGCTCTCTTTCAAGGTCGCGCCCTTCATGTTCGAGCCATGAAAAGAGCATTCGTGAAAGACCCCGCCACGCAGGTCGATGCCCGACAGATCGAGCCCACCCGCATAGTCGCGGTAGCAAGGGGCGCCTCCGTGCACCTTCTTTTCGAGCTGTTCTCGGATCACGTCGGCCGTTTGATCTTCTGGTTCTGCGGATCGAACACGGTGCGAATCTGCCTCAGATTGGCGTCGTCGAGACGGGTGCCCTGGTCGGCCTTGATCTTGGCCATGTCGGCGCGAAAGAGGTTCACGCCGCGCATGTCGGCCGAAGAGATGTCGGCCTTCTGCACGATGGCGTTCGTCATGTTCGCCGATTTCAAATCGGCGTGGTTGAGCTTGGTGCGCACGAAGAGCGACCGCTGAAGGCTCGCTCGATAGAGCTTGGCGCGCGTGAGATTCGCACCTGAAAAGTCGCAATCGTCGGCCTTGGCGCCCGACCACTCGGTCTCGGTCAGATCGGCGTCGCGGAACGTAGCGAGCTTCACGTCGACGCCGAGAAAATTGGACGAGGTCAGGTCGCACGCGAGCAAGAAGCCCATGCGATCGATCTTGGCGAGCTTGAAGCTCGATCGCTGCATGGGGCATTCGCAGAAGGTCACGCGCTCGAGATGGGCTTCGTCGAACATCACCTCGTCCATGCGGCACTTGAGAAAGGCGACCTGCGTGAGCTTGGCTCTGCGAAAGTCGGAGCCGACGAGATTGGCCTCCAAGATGACGAGCTTCTCGGCTTTGGCCCCCGAGAAATCGACTTTGCCGAACCGCGCGAAGAAAAACTGCGCGTCGGTGAGATCGGCGCCGCGGAACGACGCGCCGTCGAGCTCGGCCTCGTAGAATACGCAGCCTTTGAGCGAGACGCCGTCGAGGTTGGCTCTTCCGAAGACGACCTTGCCGAAGTTGGCTCCGTCGAGCTTCGCCTCACGCAAATCGGCGCCGTCGAGCTCGGCGCGCGCGAGCATGGTGCCGCGGAGATCGGCGCCACGGAGGTCGGCCCCCTTGAGATTGGCGCTCTCGAGCAATGCTTGACGAAGGTCGATACCTCGAAGATCGGCATTCTCGAGGTTCGCCGCGGTGAGGTTCATTCCTTCGAGCGAATGGCCTGCGATGTGTCGCTCGAGCACCATTCGACGAAGCTCTTCGGCGGCTTCAGGGGTGAGACCTCGCGGCGCGCTGGGCTTGAAATGCCCGGAGAAGCGATAGCCCTTCAATAGATTGGCTTCGGCGTCGCGGAGCTGACCGACGAAAGCGGGATCGTCGAGCTTGGCCTCGAGATCGGTGCGCGGATCGCCCGATATCTTGCTCACGATGAGCAGGTTGCGAAGCTTGCCGAGCTCGGCCTCTGCCGAGAACTTCGGCGGACCGGCGGCGTCGGCTTCGGCCTCGGAGAGGATCTTGTCGAAGTCGTGTCCGTGCGATTTGGCGAGCTCACGGGCCTCGGCGTAGATCTTGTCTTTCTTCTTCTCGAGATCGCTCACGGCTTCGGCTGCGATCTTCTCCACGGTCTCGAAGAAGGCAGGAAGCTCGCTCGTGTCGTCGGGCAACTCGGGGATGTCGTGATGAGGCTTCGCCTTCGACATCGCGTCGTCGAACTTCTCGGGCGCGAGGCCGCCTTCGATCGCGCGCTCGCGAACCTCTTGGATCAAATTCTCGCGCCGTCGCTCACCGCGTTCCATCTGGAGCTGCTCGAGCTTCACGAGCTCGCTCATGTCGTCCCAGGCTTCGTCTTCGCGGCTCGGCTTTTCGATCCAAGCTGGGACGAGGCCCTTGTCGCTCAATGCGTGCAGACCCGCCGTCTTCTTGTCGGTTCGGCGCATGAGCTCGGCGTGATAGTGCGAAATGGGCTTCGAATCGGCTGGATCGTCGATGGCGCCGAGAACCGTGGCGACGTCTGCGCCATCGTCGTCGTTCACCGGGAGCGTTCCTCTGAAGACGGCGATCGCTTGTCCCACGTTCGGGAACACGTGAATCGTATCGATCTTGGTGAGCACCGGAATGAGCTCGTCGGGCGCGCCTCGCTTCACGACGAACACACGCACCGAGACAGGCGGGAGGCTCCCTTGGACGACGCGCGAAGACGGGTTCATGCCTTCGACGGTGATGATCTCGTCACCGTGAAAGAAACCTTCGATGCGCTGATCGTCGGGGGCGGCGTTCCAGAACTCCCAATCGAAGTCTTCGGGGTAACCGGGAAAGCGTGTCTCGAGCCACTTGGTGTCGTAGGTGCCCGTGCGCTTCATGCGCTGGGGCCAGGTGATGTCGAGCGACGAGAAGCCAGACGGAGAAGGCTTGTCGGAAGGCGATTTGACGAGATGCTTCGGGTGCTCGACGTTCGGTAGCTCGATGACTTGCTTGTCGCCGACCGTGACGGGCTTGTGGCCTCGACCGACCGGATTGTCTGCGAAGCCTTCGCCCCCGAAGGCGCGCGTCCACGTGAGCGGCATCGACACGAATGGCTCGGGCGTGGTCGCTCCGAGCGTGCCCCAAGTGCGATCGCCGATGACGTAGAGCTCTTTGTCGACGAGCACGCGTTCTTTTCCGTCGGCCTCGGGACGCGCGACTCTGAGCTTCACGCTCGCGCCTGGTCGCGGATCGCCGATGACCCACGCGCTTCCGTCGACGATCACCTCGCCGCGCGTCTTCGGCATGCACATGTCGATGGGCGCGTTCTGTCCGAGCTGTGTGGAAGCCGTCTTCCACATCATCACTTCGTGCAGAATCGCCTTGGGGCGCGTGAGCCCGAAGAAGACGAGCCCCGTCACGGTGAGCATCGACTGCCCCGCGTTCTCGAAGACGCGGGGCAGGAGCCCCAATCTCATGGGTTTGACGAGACGCATTCGGTCACATGATGTTCGTGAGGGCCGCGATGAAGTTCTGCAGCGCCGCGTTGGTGGCGACGGTCGCATAGGTCTTCGATGCCGCCGCCGAGGCCTTTTGATAAGCCGCGTGCGTCTTGGTGTGAATCGCTTCGACACCTGCGTGGAAGCCCTTGGTGTGCGTCTCGAAGGCGCCGGTCTTCTCGTTCAGCACGAACAGCTCGATCGCCTCGGGCACGTCCATGTTCACGCGGCCTGCGAGGTTGAGATCGATGCGTGCGCCGAGGCACATCTCGTTCTTGATCCCGAGGACGATGTGGCTGTAGGCGCCGGCCACGATCTCGCTCTTCAGGCCGAGAATGTTCTCGTGGACGACTTGCTGGGTCCAATGGGTCGGCCCCATGATCTCGACCTTCCAGCCGCCGTGCGTCTCGGAGTGCTCGCCGCCCGTCGTCTCGGTGCTGGTGCCGCCGATCGACGCCGTATGGCTGCCCGTCACGTCGTGCGAATGGTCGCCACCGACCGTCACCGCGTGCGTTCCCGTCGTGTCGTGCGCGTGATCGCCGCCGACCGTGACATCGTGACTGCCGGTGACCTCGTGTGAATGATCACCGCCGACCGTCGCCGAGAGATCGGCCTGATGCTCGTGGGTCGTGTCGCCGACCACGCACATGTCGTGGGTGTCGTTGAACGTGTGAGTGACCGCCGACGTGACCGTCTGAGCGTAGCAAGCGTTCAGCGTGTGGGTCGTGTCGCTCGTGACGTCGACCGTCCACTCGTTGCCGATGACCATGTTGGTCGTGTCGCCGGAGTGGAAGAGGCTTCGCTGATCGGTGCGGCAGATGAGCTCGTGATCGTCGTTCGCGAAGCCCATGCGAAGATAAGTGTTCGCGTGCGGCGTCGAGAGCGTGACGCGCTGCTGGCCCGATAGATCTTCGAGCTCGAAGCGGTTGCGACCACCCGTCTGAATGACATTGCGCGTGTGGTTCGCGCTCGTGACCGGGCTCGGCGTCACGGCGTTGGGGACGGCGCCGACGATCACCGGTCGATCGGGATCGCCGCCGAGGAAGGCGCAGAGCACCTCGGTGCCTTTGCGCTGCGGGAAGTGCCAACCCTCGACGGTGCCGGCGTGCGGCTGGAGCTGACGAACGAGCGTCGAGGCCTTGCCGTCTTTGAGCGTACCTTCGTCGAACTTGAACTTGAGGCTGTAGCGACCGTGATCGTCGAGCTGCGCGTAGTCGCTCGTCGCGGCGCCATCGATGATCGCGTTCTCGAATCCGTCGATGCGCGGCCACGGCGTGACCTCGGGGTGGCGGTATTGCTGGCTCTTCAGAATGGCGTCGAGATCGACGCGATAGGGCTCGTCGTACTCGTGCGGGATGATCTTTCCCCACGCAGCGGCGACGTCGGACACGAAGCCGAAGTGCTCGATCGCAGTGACGAGATATTCGGTGTTGAGCGCGTTCTTCGGGTGACGGTCGAGCGTGAAGAGGTAGCCGGCCGAGAGCCCGAGCAGCGGCCCGGTCGCGTGAAAAGTGGCAGCGCCCGCGCGAAGCTCTTCGGCGCGGACATTGGCGAGACGCGTGCCTTCGGCAGGAGAGAAGAAGCGATACCCGTAGGCGCGAACCTCGCCGAAGCCTTGGCTCGAGACGGTGGCGCTGCCAGCGACGTCGAGCTGCGGCTTGACGTAGTTGTAATCGGTGAGCTTGACCTTCGCAGGCAGCGACGCGTGACGCGCCGAAAAGTGATCGAAATGAAATCCCGCGCTCCGGTCGTTTTCCGAAGGGTGATAGGGCACCGAAGCGCCTTGCGTGCCTTTCACGTGCGCCGACTTGTCGTCGGCGATGACGAGCTTCTCACCCGAATCGCTCTGTTCGAAGAAGTAATAGAGGCCTTCGCGTTCCATCCAACGATGAATGAAATCGAGCGAGCTCTCCTTGTATTGGCAGACGTGCTCTTCGGTCTCGTAGGTGCCCTTCAACCGAAGCTCGTAGTCGGTGACGCCCTCGTCATCGAGCACCTGCTTCAAGAGATCGGGAATGCTGACCTTGGTGAAGATGCGGCTGTGGCGCGTGAGCGAGAGCTGCCAGAGGAGCGGCACCAGGCGGACCTTGTAGAGCGAATTGCCCTTCACCGCGCGGAGCAGCTCGAGAGCGCCGACCACGCCCGAAAAATGGGTCGGGGCGTCGGCTCCGTGGATGGTCAGCGTCACGCGCGAGCCGATCCCGTCGGAGAGATCGACGTCGTCGTCGCCGGGGACGGTCACGAAGATGTCGAAGACGTGAGGTCGGCTGAGTCCTTCGCTCCCTCGGAAGGCCGCGACGCGTGCATCATCGGGAAGCGCGCTCGAGCGGATGGCGAACGTGAGTGACATGGCAAGGCCTCGCTTTCGCGTCCGAGGATAGGTGGGTGGGCTCGACGGTCAACCTTCATGGGCGCCCGCTCGAAAATGTGTGCGCGCCTGGCCTGGATCGTCGAAGCGTCGGCCAAGCACCGTGTCGCACCCGACGTCGAAGGATCCTTCATCCAGCGCGACTCTTCGCGGCCCTTTTTCGTCGTTTTCGCACTGCGAAATGGCTCTTTCCGATCCTCAGTCGAGCTCCGCCACGATCGAGAAGATCTGCTCGATGGCGTCGACGAGGAGATGCTCGACGACGTCGGTCGTGAGCTCGTCCGGCTGATATCGGCGCAGATCCATGCACGGCGGGCTCGCTTCGAGGTATGCGAGGACCTCGGGGCCGCGACGGACATCGCGCTCGATGACGACGAAGCCAATCGGATGACCGAGCGGGGAACGCGACGACAGCAACAATCGAAGCACGATCCGCGGCCCTTCGCGCTCACCGCGGGGCTCGCGCTCGAGCGCGAAGTCGAAACCGAGGCGACGGATCTCTTCGCCGAGCTCGCGCATCGATGGCTCGATGACTTGCTCGCTGACCTCGAGAAACCGCGAATCGAAGGCTTCCCGATTCATTCGTGTTCGGTGGTCGACTTCACGAATGCGCGTGCCGAAGCGCGAAGCCACGTTCTGGAGCCTATTCTTGGAGGGATCCTTCACGGTGCGACGAGTATAGCTCTCGAGCTTTCGCCGCGTCGGAATGGTCTCGAAGCGGTCCGCCGCGCTCGGCGCCGATGAGGCTCTGCGCCACGAGCGCTTCGAGCTCGCGATCGCGCGCCTCGGCGAACGCATCTTCCCTGCGCTCCCAAGCTGCATCGCGGCTCGGGTCTTCGAGCGAAAGAAGGAGGTCTCCGATGAGCTCGAGCATCGCTCCTGCGCGATCGGCGCCGAACGAGGCCCGCGAGATGCCCGCTGCGATGACGTCGGCGATCTGCGCCTGCGGAACGTAAACCGCGACCGGGACATCACGCTCGGATGTGGGTGAACGCCTCTTCGCACGCTCTCGGATCGTCCGCATTGGCTCCTGCGCAAAGAAGCGGCCGTGCTTCGTAGACCCTACATGCTCATTCCCTATCGGGTTCTGCCCACCCCGTCGAGCCCCGGCGCCCCATTCGCTGCCCGCGAAGGCTCGAGTCGGCGATCTCGAGGAGCCCGAGGTGAGTGAAACGAGCGGCCTCCTCCGAGCTTCTGATCCGTCGATCGTTCGTTCCTCTGCTGTCGACCTCTCAGCGCAGGGGAGACCCAGAGGGAACAGGAAGATTGAAAGATCATTACGAAGCTGCCCGCTCGATCCGAACGACGAACGTCGTCTGATCGGGGACCGATACCGAAAACCCTCGCTCGACGAGAGCGCTCCCCGGCGTGCGAGCGAGCGCTTCGTTCGGAACCGGACCACCGAGCACCAGATGGGCCTCGTAAAGCGCCTGATCGGATATCCCGACGCCATCGGCGAGGGCGCGAGGAATTCGAATCGTCCCGGTCGTCGCGCGGCCGTGGGCGAAGTTGGCCGCGACGATCAGGAGCCTTTCGACGCCTTCGGAGAAGCGCGCGAAAATGAAGAGCCCGTTGGCTTCGGAGTCGAGGCGAGCATAGCCATCTCCGCGCACGGCCGGGTCTTGGCAGAGCCGAAGAAGGTCGGCGTGGTATTGGCGGAGCGCGCGCTGATCGTGATCGAGTCTTCCACCGTCGTAGGCGTGGCCATTGACCCATTTCTGGAGCGCGGGCATCGACCCGTAATCGAAGATCGTCGTTCGGCCGTCGTCTCCGCTGAATCCAGAGGCCCCTTCTCCGCGCTCTCCGACCTCTTGGCCGTTGTAGACGAGGACGGGGCCGCTCCCGTGGAGATAGACGACGGGTAGGAGCTGTCTGCCGGCGCGCGTCGATCCGAAGCCCGTCTCGCCGGTCGAGGCTTCCATGACGAGCGGAGACGCAATGCGTCGTTCATCGTGGTTTTCGAGGTAGTCGACGTGGGCTCGACGGGACTTCGGGTCGAATGCGTCGAATCGGTTCGCGAGATCGGTGGCCGACGCCTGGCCGAGATAGATGCGCTTCAACAGATTGTAAGTCTCGAAGTCGTAGAGCGCGTCGAAGCCGGCCGACGAGAGCGCCTCTTCTTTTTCGTAGGCTTCGCCGATCACGAGCGCGCCGGGATCACGACGCTTCACCGCTTCGATGAGGTATCTCCACGCCGCTTCGGGAACGTAGTGGGCGAAATCGCAGCGAAACCCGTCGATTCCGCGTGCTTGCCAATAGGCGAGCACGTCGTCGATCTTCGTCCACACCGACGGGATGGGGTCGAATGCCGTGGAGCCGTCGACGAAGTTGAATCCATAGTCGAGCTTGACCGTTTCGTACCAGTCGTCGGCCGACGGGCTGGGCGAGGTGACGTCGTTGCCCGTCACACGCGGCACGCGCCCGGGGCCTCCCGATTCTGGCTCGAACCGGCCGTCGAAAACGACGCCTTCCGGGTTCCATCGGTCGGGTTTGCTCAATCGCAACGATTGACCGGCGGGCTCGACCAAATAGAAGAAATCGTTTCGAGCCGAGAAGAACACCGAAGTGTCGTCGTTTCGACCGAAGTCGCGCTCGGGGTGAATGATCGAGCCATAGCAACGTGCCACGTGATTCGGCACCAGATCGATGAGCGCGAACAGCCCTGCGCCGTGGATTCTATCGATGAGGAGATCGAGCTCTTCGAGGCGTTTCCGAGGGACGACTGCGTAGTCGGGTGAAACGTCGTAGTAGTCGCGCACCGCATAGAATGAGCCAGCGCGTCCTTTGACCACGTTCGGATCGTCTGCTCGAAGACCGACCTCCGAATGGTCGGTGAGCGTCGCCTGCCGAAGAATGCCCGTCAACCAGACGTGCGTGACGCCGAGATCCCGAAGCGAAGCGAGCGCCCTCGAGTCGATGTCGGCGAGCTTGCCGCAGCCGTTCTCTTCGAGGGTCCCGTCGGGCTTGCGCGTCTCGTTGAGGTTGCCGAAGAGGCGCACCACGAGCTGATAGATGACGGGCCTCTCGGTCACCGATAGCCCTCGGCGGCGGTCGTGTGCGGGACCATGTCGCGCAAGCGCTCGATGTTGTCGAGCTCGCCCATCACGACTAGGACCATCCCGCTCTTGACGGTGAAGTCGGGAGCAGGGTTGTAGTGGAACGCGTCGCCTTCGTAGATCGCGACCACGAGCAGCTTCGTCTCCGAGCGAATCGGTAGCTCCTTCAATGCGCGATCCGCGAACCACGAGCCTTCGGGGATCGTGACCTCCTCGATGCGGAGGACCGCTCCGCTCGCCGTCATCATGCGATCGATGAATTGAATTGCCGTCGGCCGTAAGAGCTCGTGCGCCATGCGCAGACCGCCGATCATGTTCGGTGACACGGTGGAGGTCGCTCCTGCGCGCATCATTTTCTTGGCGGCGTCGGGCGAGATCACCTTCGCGACGATGCGGGCCTTCGGGTTCAGATTTCGCGCTGACAGCGTGACGTAGAGGTTGTCTCGGTCTTCGGTCAGCGTGGTCACGACGCCTTCGGCGCGCTCGATTCCGCCTGCGGTCAGCGTCTGATCGAGCGTCGCGTCGCCGACCACGAAGAGCATCTTGCCGTCGGCGAGCTCGTCGGAGAGCGTTTGGAGACGTGCCCCATCGTGATCGATGACGACGAACGGCGTCCGCGTCGAGACGAGCTCGCGAATGACGTGGAGGCCCGTGGAGCCTGCGCCGGCGACGATGACGTGGTCTCGGACCTTCTCGATCTGCTTCATCATGCGCCGTATCCTGAGGGTCTGTCCGAAGACGTCTTCGACGAGGTACGTCGTCAGATTCGATTGAAAGTACGCGAGTACGCCGAGGCTCGCGATGATGATGCCGGCCATGAGCCCGCGCGCATAGGGCGTCTCCTGCAAACCCGGAGGCTCTTGGAAGCCCACCGTCGAGGCCGCGATGAGCGCACTGTAGACGGCTTCGGAGTACGACCAGCGGCCGTGCCCCAAGAAGAACAAAGCAGACCCGCCCCCGATGACGATGGACGCGAGGATGAGGACGGGTCGAAGGAGATGCGGCTCGGCACGCCTAGGCTGCACCGGTCGAGGTTAGCAGCACGAGGCGTGGCTCGAAGAAGTCTCGCTTGGACATCGAAGGAGAGCTTCGGATCGGCCTGTAAGGTCTGCTCGTCTCCTTGCGTTCGATCCACGCCGGGTCGATTCGTGGCCCACCATCTCTCGGAGGCACGTGACATGTCGCGAAGCCACTTCATCGGGGCTCTACTCTCTTTGTCGGTCGCGCTCGCCGGATGCGCGTCGCACGCGAATCTCGGCGGCCTATCGGTCCCTCCCTCGGGGGGAGCGCCACTCCAGGTCGCCGCCGAGGTCGACGAGAATCTCCCGGTAGCCGCGCGCGCCGACTACGACCGCATCGTCACGCGCGTCTCGAGCATGGTCTCCGACGACCAGCTGCAGCGACGGGTCGAGAGCCGCGGCCTCGCCCTCCAGAACGTGAATTGGGAAGACACCGGTCGCGCCGAAGGCTCGGCGCTCGGACCCAACATCACCGATCTCACGCTCCAGGTTCGCCGTCGCACCGACTCGGGTGAGCTCGTCTCGACCCTCATGCCCGTCATCCGCTTTCCGAACTTCACCGACCGATCCGGCGACATCAACTCCGACCTGTTCTTCGTGCGCACCGGCAACGAGCACAAGGGCGGCGAGATCCACAGCGTCAAGCTGAAGGACATGCTCAAGAACATTCGCGCGTACGCCTCGGTCCCGAGCTCGATCGGTGGCGGTGGCAATCTTCTTTCGGAGCGCGACTCACACTTTCTCGTGAGCGCCCAAGCGGTGTTCTTGCCGATTCCGAAAGAGGGCAAAGCCACGTTCAATCCGGTGCTCTTCAACTATCAGTCTGCACCCGGATCGCCTGCGATTCTCAGCATTTTGGTGACGCGGCAAGGCACGAGCGTGAAGGTCGTCGAGAATCGCCCCGACGAAGCCTCCGGCGCAGTCGGCATGGGCCAAGAGCTCTTCTTCAACGACGCTGGCAGCCGCTCGTCGTTCACTGCCGAGCGCAAGAGCGACGTCGTGACACGCATCCAAGCCCGAGGTGGCCCGAAGACGGCCGACGACAGGAGCGCGCTCGCGCGTGGCGCCGACGTCTTGTTCCTCATCCAGGTTCCGCTCAAACACGCGAACCGAGGAATGCTCGGAGGCATGAAGGGTGGAGGCGAGATGGTGGAAGCCGAAGCGATGCCCGCGCCGCCCGCGCAGTCGGCTCCGCCGGCGAGCGCCGACCGCGCCGTCGCGATGGAGAAGAGCGACGTCGAGCAGGCCGTTCTCGGACACGGCCGAGCACTCGGTCCCTTCTCCGAAGGCTTCGGAAGCGAGCTCGTCCGTGACGAGACCTTCCCCATCCGCGTGACGGTGCAGTTCTACAAGGCGACCAGCAACGGTGTCGTCGACGACAAGGATCTCGATCTCGTGTCGCGGAGCATCGGCAACGTCTACGAGCACGCCGATTTCGTCGGGTCGCTGGTCGTCCCCGAAGGAGACCGCGCACGGCCTACCGCGTGGCAAGAAATGCCCGGCGAGTGGTTCCCTTGGTGATGGCTCCGATAGCCACTTCGGCCCCGACGCGAGGGGCCGTCGGGGCACCGTGGGCGAGCGTCGCTCGATCGCTTGGGCTCAGAGGCTCCAATAGCGAATGCCGCGCTCCATCTGGCTCGGGTGCAGCGCGCTCTTCACGTCGATGAAGATCCCGTTGTCTTTGATCGGCGCGAGAATCGCCTTCACGCCCAGCTCGAGGTATTTCTTGTGCGACACGGCGAGCACGAGCGCGTCGAGCTCACGGAAGGCCTCGAAGGCCGAGAGCTTGATCCCGTACTCGTGGGTCGCGAGCTCGGGGTCGGCCACCGGATCGTGGATCATCGCGTCGATCCCGTACTCTTTGAGCTCGGTGAGAATGTCGGGGACCTTGCTGTTGCGAAGATCGTTGCAGTCTTCTTTGAAGGTGAGGCCGAGCACACCGACCTTGGAGCCCTTCACCTTCGAGTCGGCCTGGATGAGGAACTTCACCAAGCGCTGCGCGATGAACTTCGAGATCGAGTTGTTGATGCGACGACCTGCGAGAATGACCTCGGGCTGGTAGCCGAGCTCTTGCGCCTTGGTCGTGAGGTAGTAGGGGTCGACGCCGATGCAATGGCCGCCCACGAGACCCGGGCGGAACTTGAGAAAGTTCCACTTCGTCCCCGCGGCGGCGAGCACGTCGGCGGTGCGGATGTTCATCAGATCGAAGATGAGCGCGAGCTCGTTCATGAGCGCGATGTTGATGTCGCGCTGCGTGTTCTCGATGACCTTCGCCGCTTCGGCGACCTTGATGCTCTCGGCCCGGTGGATGCCGGCGTCGATGATCGCGCCGTAAGCAGTGGCGACGCGCTCGAGGGTCGCTGCGTCTTCGCCGGAGACGACCTTCACGATTCGCTCGAGCGTGTGCTCGTGGTCACCCGGGTTGATTCGCTCGGGCGAGTAGCCGAGCTTGAAATCGCTGCGGGCGAGGCCCGAGATGCGAGCGAGGATCGGCCCGCAGATGTCTTCGGTGACGCCGGGGTAGACGGTCGACTCGTAGACGACGACCGCGCCCTTGGTGAGCGAGCGGGCGACGGTCTCGGACGCCTTGATGACCGGCGTCAGGTCGGGAACGTTGTTCTGGTCGACGGGGGTCGGCACCGCGACCACGAAGAACGTTCGACCCGCGAGGTCTTTTTGATCGCTCGTCATGCGGAGCTTCGACGCGGTCAACACCTCGGCGGGGACCTCGGTGTTTCGGTCGTGCCCACGCTTGAGCTCCGAGACCTTTTCTTCGTGGATGTCGAAGCCGACCACGTCGTCGAACTTCCGCGCAAAGCCCAACGCGACGGGAAGACCGACGTATCCGAGACCGATGACGGCAATTCGTTCACTCATGTCGATGACTCCCGACGCCCATACGGACGCTTCTAGCGACTCTCATACACAAGCCTGGCCGTGGCCGCGAGCCGTGTTGCGAGTTCTTCACATGTTGGTCATTGACTCGTGCACGCGAGCCCGGATCATGCGCCGATGATGCCGACGGCCTTCCCCCGGGTCCTTTGGGTTGCCTGCATGCTCTTCGGAGGGCTTTCCCTTGCCTCGACGGCGCTCGCGCAAGACGAGCCGAAGAAGGCTTCGCCTGGCCCCCCCGCGCCCGAGGCCCCCGCCGTTCCTGACGCGCCGGCAGAAACCCCGTCCAGCTCCGCGCCCGACGAGGTCGAAAAATCGCGCGCCGCCAAAGACGCAGTGGCGAAGGCCACGACCGACGAGGCGGCCGCCAAGGCCGAGGCCGACAAAAAAAAGCCCCGTCCGCTTCGCGACTACCTGAAGCTCACGGTCGGACCGATCTCGTTTTCGCCCATCGCGCTCGTCCAAGCGCAAGCCGCGCCGTACGTGGGCAAGAATTCCTTCTCGCTCGCAGGCGACCCCGCCGACACCGCGGGCTTCCGCTTGCAGCGAGCCCGCTTCGGTCTCGAGGTGAACCTCGCCAACCAGGGCCGAGGCGCCGTTTCGGTCGAGCTCGGCAGCCGCGAAGACGGCCAGGCGCGCATCCACGACGCGTGGCTCGCGTACGTCGGCTTTCCGTATGCGCAGATCTTC
The DNA here is from genome assembly GCA_043755175.1 of Polyangiaceae bacterium. GTDB lineage: Bacteria > Myxococcota_A > Polyangia > Polyangiales > Polyangiaceae > CAYYKK01. The sequence goes on from JAYUUB010000119.1 coordinate 24,049, forward strand.
GCTGGCGCGCAGACCGTCCCCTTCAGCCGCTCGGCGATCGTCGAGTCCGCGAACACGGCCCTCGTCGATCGCCCTCTCGCGGTCCGCTCGATGGCGCCCGGTCACCAGGTCGGCGTCGTCGGACGAGGGTCGGTGGCAGACGGCGTCTTCAGCTACGACGTCGGCGTCTTCAACGGCTTTCACCGCGCCGACCAGTTCTACCAAGGCTATGGGCAGAACTACGCGCCCTTCGGAAATCGATTCAACGGTCTCGCTTACGTCGGGCGTCTCGGCACCGAGCCGGTTGGCAAGCTCAGCCCCACCATCGCCGACGTCACGCACGAAAGCCCGAGGTTCGGTGTCGGCGCAAGCTACGCTTACAGCGATGGCGGAGCGTCGGGCGCACACAACGCGGGCGTCGACGCGCTCCTCCACGCCAAGGGCTTTCACCTCCTCGGCGAATTTCTCTTCTCGTCGGTCCAGCCGAAGAGCACCCCCACGCAGCCGACGGCGACTGTCGGGAAGGTTCAATCGATCGGTGCGGTCGCCGAGGTCGGTTACATGGTCGTCGAGCGTCTGTTCGGGCTCAACGCGCGCTTCGAATACATCGATCCGAACACGGCGGTCGCGAACGAGGGTGACGCCTTGCTCTTCGGCGGCGGCGCGAGCTTTCAGTTTCTCGATGGCATCATCAAGACCCAACTCGAATACATGCATCGAGAAGAGCGCCACGGTCTGTCGCTCGAGAACGACTACCTGATGCTCCAGGGCCAGCTCGCTCTATGAGCCCGCACAGGCGACTCGTCTCGCTCGGCCTCCTCGGGTCGCTCGCGCTCTTCGGCGCGTCGACCCCGCTCGCCTGCAATCCAGGCCCAGGCGCTCTCTTGCGCGCCAAAGTGATCCAGAGCCGCAGCGAGCTCGTGGGCGGCCCCGTTCAAGCGGCCGACGTCGGGGATTACCTTCTCGAGAACGATCAGATTCGCATTGCCATTCTGGGGTCGCGCGCGTCGCCGGCACCCGGGCTCTTCGGCGGGAGCATCGTCGATGCCGACAGACGACGGCCGCTCGAGGGCTTCGAAGGTGGGCTCGGCCACGATCGTTTCAGCGAGATGTTCCCGATCGCCAATCTGCTCGTCCCCAACCCCAACTTCGTCGAGGTCAAGGTCGTCAAAGACGGCGCCGACGGAAAAGAAGCCGTCATCCGCGTCGAAGGTGATGGCGACTTTCTCTATCAGGCGCTCGCCATCTTGCGCGATCAGCAGCCCGTGTTGAAGACGATCTTCCCGAACGTCCGAACGAGCCTGCACTTCATCACCGACTACACGCTCCACCCCGGTGACAAGCACGTTCTCATTCACACCGAGGTGCGCGTCAAAGACGACGATCAGCCGTCGAATTGCCCCGGTCTCGGCGGCTGCAACACGAAATGCGAGCATGGCTTCGCGCAAGACGTGAATGGCTGCGTCGCCTGCAAGTGCGGCGAGGCGCTCCCGCTCGAGCTGTTCTCCGCCCCGCAAAGCGTGTTCGGCGGCATTCTCGGTGATACGCCGAGCATCCCCGATCCGCCTGCGGTGAAGAAGGCCGGCGTCATCGCTGGCGACTTCGTATTCTTCGGCAATCAGAACAACGTCTTCGCGCCAGGCGTCGGCTTCGACGAAGACGAGGCGGTCCAGAGCGCAGCCAACGTCGGTCGTAACACGTTCACCGATCCGCTCATCTACGACTACGTCGCCGCTGCCGGTCGCGACATCAGCTACGGCTATTTCACCGGACAGAACAGCGTCGTCAACGTGCCCATCTTCGCGAGCGCCGCGACGGCGTTCTTGGTGGGCACCAAGAACTGCGCCTTCGACACCGCCGACGACGCAGCGTGCGACGCGAACCGATCCTTCGTCTACGATCGCTACTTCGTCGTCGGCGACGGCGACATCGCGAGCGTCACCGAAGAAATGGACAAGATCGTCGGTCGCAAGAACGGGATCTTGAAAGGCCACGTCGTTTGGGGCGAGACCGGCGAAGCGGCGACCGAGGCCGAGGTGATGGTCTTCGCCGATCCCGAGCCGGGACGCGAATTCGACAGCATCGACGCCATCGCAGAGAAAAACCGCGAGGTCCGCGGCGACGTCGGCGTCGTCAATTCGATTTACGCCGACGTGGGTATCCACGCCATCGAAGATGGCGGGTTCACCGGGTCGATCCCGGGCGGCACGTATCTCCTCGTTGCGCTCGACCCGTCGGGCCAGGCGGTCTCGAAGCCCGTTCGATTGCGCGTCCCCAATGGAGAGACCACCGAGCTGACGATGACGCTCCCGAGCTTCTCGTTCGTCGACTACCGCGTCTCCAACACGGCCGGCGAGCTGATGCCGGCGAAGATCGCATTCGTCGCAGTCGACGACACGGGTCATCCGCTTGATGGCGACGGTCGACGTCGGGTCTATGCGGGCGATGGCCGGCTGAACGACGGCGTTCGCCTCCAAGAGCTCAGCGCGAGCGGCACGGGGCGCGTCTCGATCGAGCCGGGGCGCTACCGCGTATTCGTCTCTCGCGGGCCCGAATACGCGGTCCACGTCGAAGACGTCGATCTGAAAGCCGGGCAAGTGCTCCGAATGGACGCAGCCCTCGAGCACGAGGTCGACACGACCGGATGGATGTCGATCGACATGCACCTCCATTCGGCTCCGAGCTTCGACAGCGGTATGGCCGTCCCCAAGCGAGTCGTCACCGTGGCGGCCGAGGGGCTCGACATCGGCGTCTCGACCGATCACGACGCCGAGACCGACTATGCGCCGGTCATCCGAGACCTCTCGCTCGACACGCAATTGAAGAGCTTCGTGAGCGCCGAGGTCACCACGCTCGAGTACGGCCATTACATCGGCTTTCCGATGACCTACGACAACCTCGACGTGCCCAGGCACGGCGCACCCGATTGGTCGTGCCTCCCAGCGGGGGGCATTCTCGACGCCATTCGCGCGAAGGGCGACGGCATGACCCCATTCACGATCGTTGCCCATCCCCGCGACGGCTTCTTCGGCTTCATCGATCAGAGCGGCGTCGACACGTTCAATCTCACGCGCAAGCTCAGCACGCTCACCAGCGCGAACTCGGTGTTCCGCACCGCGACCTGCGACTTCGACGCGATGGAGATCATGGGTGCGAAGCGGCTCGATCTGATTCGCACCCCGACGGTCTCCGAGGTCGTCGATTGGACGCATTGCAAGACGCGCCTCAACGCTTCGACCGACGAGGCTTCGCTCCTCGCCTCGTGCCCCGAGATGCCGGCAGGGACGCTCGAGGCCTGTCGCGACAAAGAGACGTACGATTTCTGCAAGCGTCGCAATCGTTCGCGGCTCGCGTTCCACTTCACGAAGCGCATCCTCGAACGAACCGAGACCGAGCAGGCCGACGAATTCGATTTCGAAGGCAACGAGCAAGACAGCCAGACCATCTGCGATCTCGACGCCATAGGTGATCGTCCGCTGCCGCCCGATCTCAAAGACCAGCCTTGCGCCTACCGCGCGGGCCAGGTCGACGACTACTTCCGGTACCTCGAATACGGCTTCACACCGACGCAGATCGCGAGCAGCGACAGCCACGACGGTCAGAAAGAGCCCGGCTCCCCGCGCACCTATTTCAAGAGCCCCACCGACTCTCCCATGGCGATCGATGCCGAGTCGGTCGTCGCGAGCTTGCGCGCGGGTCACGCCATCGCGAGCTATGGGCCGTTCATTCGAGCGACCATCGACGACAAGACCTTCGGCGACGTGGTCTCAGCGAAGACCGGCCAGAAGAAGGAGCTCGACTTGAGCGTCCAGACACCGAGCTGGTTCGGCGTCGATCGCGTCGAGGTCTACTTGAACGGTCACGTCGCGCGCATCATCGGCAATGACAAAGGGCCGAAGGTCGTCGACGACGTGCGCGGCAAGATCACGCTCGACGTGCCGGATCGTGATTCGTGGATCGTGATCATCGCCATGGGTCTCGACGACCAGAACCAGATGCGGCCGATGATTCTCGACATTCCGTATGGCGAAGTGCAGCTCTCTGCGCTCGCGGCGGGCGCGTTCGCTCAAGTCCCGGTCATCAACACGATTCTGAAGAGCACACCGAGCATTCCCGATTGGTCGCCGATCATTCCTTTCGGCATCACCAATCCCATTTACTTGGACGTGAACGGTAACGGTCGATACGACGCTCCGAAGGGGCCGCCGCCGTTTTGCTCGCACGCGTGCAAAGACGACTCCGAATGTCCTGCGGGGCAGCTTTGTCTCGATGAAGAGCGTGTCTGCGGAATTTCAATCGACGGGAAATGCAACATTCGACGGGTCGCCCCGGGAGCGGATTGAGCCATGCAACCAAGCGTGAATCGATTGAAGCTCTGTCTCGTGGCGATGTTGGCGACGACCTTTCTGCTCTTCGTCTTCGCTTCGGCGGGTTGCAGCTCCGCAGAGGGGACGGGAGGCTTCGGCGGCCACTTCACGTACGGCGATGGCGGCGGCTACCAAGGCACCACGACGGCGGTCACCATCGCGGCAGAATCGTCGGCGTCGGTCTCGGTCACGAGCGTCACGTCGACCGCAGTCACGAGCACGTCGAGCGGACCCGTGTGCAACGACTCGGGTCCTGGTGAGCCCAACGACACGATTGGTCAGGCGTACAATCTCGGTGAGATCTCCGACAGCGATGGCGACGGGAGCCAGGTGCAAGGCACGATGGCGTCTTCGACCGACGTCGATTGGTACCGCTACCACGGTATCGATTTGACCGGAAACATCGTCGATCCGACGCGTCAGATCCTCAGCGCGGGCGTGCGCATCTGCAAGTACATCCAATGCGACAACGGTGAAGCGAACGATTTTTCGTGTCCGGGCGGGACCACACCCGACACGGCGAGCGGGCACCCCGGGTGCTGCTGGATGAGCACGTCGCCGGTGACGCTCGATCTCACGTGCGGCAGCACGTCGCTCGACAGCGACAACGCGACGGTCTTCATTCGCGTCGACAACCCGGCGGCGCTCTTCTGTCAGGCCTACACCATGCAGTACCACTACTGAGAGTGAGCCCGCCGAAGCCGCGGAGCGCACCCACCCCCCGAGTGGCTCGCGGCCCGTCGCGCGCGGTAATGGATTCCGCCCGGGCTGTCGCAAAACCGACGATGTTCGAATCCGAGCTTTCCGTGATAGCGTCGACAGCGGCGCGATGGCGTGCATGAAGCCGTTCGACCGCGCGCGAGGAGCCCTCATGAACCGTGCATCGTTGGCCTCAATCGGTCGTTTACGCGTGGGATTTTGCGCCGTGTCGGTCGCTTTCCTCGTCTCGTGCCAGGCGGGCACCACCGCCGATTTGGGCATCGGCGGAGGAGGCGGCGGTACGGCCGGAAAAGGCACGACGGTCGACGTCGGCGCCGGCGCCGGCGCCGACGGGAGCGGCCAGACGACCGGCGCCTTCATGACTGGGTCGACCGGAACGGGGGCCAACACCTGCAACTCGGCTCCAGGTGACGACAACGATCACGACGGCTACACGGGCACGCAGGGCGACTGCAACGACTGCGATCCGAACGTGAATCCCGGGGCGATCGAGGTCGTGGTGACCACGCCCGATCCCATGACGATGATGATTCCGCCTCCCGCCGACGAAGACTGCGACGGCACTGTCGACAACCCTCCGATGCCCTGCGACACGGGGCTCGCGCTCGACAGCACGAGCGCGACCGACGGCGCGAAAGCGATCGAGCTCTGCAAGACCGCGAGCGGACCCAAAGACTGGGGCGTCGTCTCCGCCGCGTACGTCCGGGCCGACGGAACGCCCGCCGCGCCGAGCCTCCAATTTGGCATCCTTCCGAACTTCGGACCCAACGTAGCGACCCGCAAAGGCGCGAGCCTCCTTGGCCTCTCGTCGGGCCACGCGCGCCTCCCGACCGAGCCGGGCTCGTGCGGCAGTTTCAGCTGCTCCGGCTACGGCCCGGGCACGGCTCCGCCTGGCTACCCGCAGAACTCGGGCGCATGCCCGATCGCGACCGACATCAACGACGACATTGGGCTCGAGGTGCACCTCCGCGCGCCGACGAACGCCAACGGCTACAAGTTCGACTTCAAGTTCTACTCGTTCGAGTACCCCGAATGGGTCTGCAAGAGCTTCAACGACCAGTTCATGGCGCTCGTGAGCCCCGCACCGATGGGCGCCTTGAACGGCAACATCTCGTTCGACAGTCAGCACAATCCGGTCAGCGTGAACGTGGCCTTCTTCGACGTCTGCGCCGGCTGCGCCCAGGGAACGAACGAGCTCACCGGCACCGGCTTCGACGTTTGGGACGATGCAGGCGCGACACAGTGGCTCCAGACGCTCGCACCCATCAAGGGTGGCAGCGACTTCACCGTTCGCCTCGCGGTCTGGGACACCGGCGACCAAGCGTGGGACTCCACGGCCCTCATCGACAACTTCCAGTGGGTCGCGAGCGGCGGCACCGTCGTCGTCGGAACCACCCCCGTTCCGAACTGACCGCATTCGACGCGAGAGACCGGGCTGCGCCTCCCTCGAGGCGCAGCTTTTCTTTTCGCCCGCGCCCGCAAGGGGCCTTGTCGTCCGGAGCAAACAAAACAACAACGCGCCCCGGGGGGCGCGTTGTGCGACGTCTGGTGAGTCTGGTGAGTCTGGTGAGTCTGGTGGGGCATGAAGGACTTGAACCTTCAGCCAATGGATTAAGAGTCCACTGCTCTACCAATTGAGCTAATGCCCCAGACCGGTGAGTCGTCTCGTACTTCTTCTGTGAAAGCTTTGGAAGCGAAAGCAACGAAGCAGAAGAAAAGTGTCGCGACTCTCTCGAATTGCGACCCCGCGCGCCCGGAAGGATTCGAACCTACGACCCTCGGATTCGAAGTCCGATGCTCTATCCAGCTGAGCTACGGGCGCCAAGACCTCGAGCCGTTCGAAGGTGCTCCGTCAAGAGTCGACCTTCGAGGCGCTCAGGCCTCATGAAGAAACACGAAACATAAGTGCAAAGAGCGTCGGAGCCGCTGTTGCGAACCGACGCGCGAGCTTCTACCGACTGACGACGGATGTGTCAAGCGGCCGTTCGCGAGCGCGACTCGAGCCGAGGCGCATTCGACTTCGCTCTCGCGTTCGAGCCCGACCGGCTCGCGCGAGTTGGCATTGGAGGCGGGCCGAGTATGCTTCGGCGCATGAGCACCCAAGTCGCAGCGAGCCTCACCGCTCACGAGTCGCTCCAGAGCCTCGTACGCAGAGGAGCGTCGCAGCGCGCGATCAAGGCTCATCTCGACGGCATGGCGCCTTACTCACGCCTCCAAGAAATGCTCGGCCTGGGTGGCTCGTTCGTGGGCAAGCTTTACGACGCGGTCGCGGGCGCACCTTCGCTCCGCATCGACGATCTCGTCGCGCCGAGTGAGACGGGCACCGTCATCCTCGAGGGGAAGAACTCGCTCCCGGCCTTCTCGCGCTTCCAGAAGCGCTTCGCTCGCGTCGGGGGGAAGGTCGTCGGCTACAACCACCAGACCATGTCGTTCGCGACAGGCCCTGGGTACTTCGTCGTCCAGCCCAAGACGCCTGGCGAGACGCATCCCGACGAGATCTTCTTCGACTACACCGTCGACCCGCCGCACCCCGGCCTTCCCGAAGGCTGGCCTCCGTTCGTACCGAACTCCGCTGGCCTCTCCCGGCTCGTTTACATGCACATGAAAGACTTCTGCCGTCATGTTGCAGAAGGCGTGCTCGTCGGCAAGGCGTACAAGAACGGCGTCGCCCAAGATGCCTACTTCACGCTGACGCGACCCTACTGACCTCGCTCAGGTCTTCGACGCGAAGATAGTTTTCGCCGAAAGCGATCGACGGATCGTCCGTCGTGAGAAGGCCGAGGCGGTGCGAACGAGCCCCGTCTCCGTGCCGTCACTCTTGGAGCCGGATCCAGCGAATGACGGCGAAGATGATCGCTCCGAGGAGCAGAAGTCCGCTGATCCAGCTGACCGAGAGCTTCGTCCCCGTGGCCTTGCCCACGATGACGGCGAGGAACGACACCAAGACCGCCAGGCCCAGGGCGATGAGCGGTCCTCGCATCGGCTTCAGCCAAGTCGAGGGGTCTTCGATTCGAATCACCTTCTGTGGCGCCGCGCCGCCGATGCTTTGAACCGCGGCGTTTCGGGCTGCGTCGCGCGTCATGCCGGCCACGTTGAGGGCCATCTCGCGCGTCTTCTCTGCGACGATCTTGCCTCGCTCGGCCGCGTCGCGAGCTACCTCGGAGAAGCGCTTGCTCTCTGGAGCAGGCGGCACGTCGATCGCGCCGCCGGGGAGCTCGCCCGGCCGTGGAGGAAGCGGCGCCAAACCGCCTTGGAACCCCTGCGCGCCACCTTGTTGCGGGAAACCTTGTTGCGGGAAGCCTTGTTGCGGGAAGCCTTGTTGCGGGAAGCCCTGTTGCGGGAAGCCCTGCTGGGGAAAGCTCTGCTGTGGAGGGCCCTGCGGAGGAGCGAGGCCCTGCGGCACCACGCCCAGTCTCGACTGCGACGGGTTGGCAGGCGGGGCGGCAGGCTTCTTCGGCGCATCGTCGTCGAGATCGAAAGCGATCCCGAATCCGCCACCATCCGGTTCTCTTTCGTCGCCCAAGCTCGTCGTCCTTCCGAGTGCCTCCAGCGAGGACCCTGTCGATTACGCGGCGCAGCCGCCGCCGGAGAGAACGCTCAGTATCTCAGAGCGCTCGCCATCACGTCCAGCAGCCCTTCTGGATCGTCGGTGTGGAGCCAGTGGCCTGCATCTTCGAGCACCGAGAGATGCACCCGTGTGCCCTCTCGCTCGAGCGCGCGGGCCCGAGCGAGATCGGTCTCGGAAAAATGCGTCGATGCCCCGCCCACCACCAAATCGAGTCGCCTCGCGCAGTTTGGGTCGGCGATCACGTACCAGTAGTCTTGGTCGTAGTAGTCGCGCATCATCGCGTGAATCGCAGGCAAATCGAGCCGAATTCGATATGCGTCCTCCGACCTTCGAACGTTCATCATGAGCCAATCGGAGATTCGCTTCGAGAGGCCGGCGCGCTCACAGATCGCTGCGAGCTCTTCGCGTGAGGAGAGAGGCTGCGCGACTCCTTCGAGGAGAGCGAGAATCGACATCGCGTCTTCGGTGGCGACCGCGCTCGGTCGCGCGCTCGGCACCGAGTCGAGGACGAAGGCGTTCGAGATCTCGCGGTCGCGCCGCGCGAGGTAAGCGAGCGTCACCTTGCCTCCAAAAGAATGTCCGGCGATCCCGTCGACCCGAACGTCGAGTGAGCCGACCAATCGGGCGATGTCTTCTGCCGCGGCCGCGAGCGTGTGCGGAGGCTGAAAGCCTTGGGACGCGCCGTGACCTCGCAAGTCGACCAGCAAAAAGCCCCAGTCCGGCACCCTCGCAGCGAGCGCTTTCGCGAAGCTCCTGAAGTTCGAGCCCATCCCGAAGATGCCGTGCAAGAAGAGCATCCAGCGCGTGGGCGTCGCTCCTTCGTGAGCGATCCGCGCGTGCGTGACGATGGGGTTTTCCATGACCGATCTCGGTTCGGGGTCTACCCTCGAAGGGCCATGGCCGCCACCCGTTCGAACAAGAAGCCGTCGCCCCCGAAGACACCACGAAAGAAGTCTCCGAAGCTCGTCGTCCAGCGCTTCGAAGGAACCGATCTCGCGGGCGCGAGCTTCGACGATGTCTCTCTCCGAGATGCCCACTTCGAGAACGTCTCCTTCGAGCGCGCGCGCGTCGACGATGCCTCGTTCGAAGGCGCCACGCTCCACGATGTCACCTTCTCACGTTCACACGTCGACGACGCGAGCTTCGAGAATGCGACGATCCACGACGCGTCGTTCGCGTCAGCGTCGCTCGACGACTGCTCGTTCGCGGGCGCCACGTTCGAGAACGTGAGCTTCCGCGGTGCGCGCCTTCGCGACGTCGATCTGCGTGACGTCTCGATCGACGCGGCCGACCTTCGGGGGCTCACCGTGAATGGCGTCGCCATCGGTCCTCTCCTCGAGGCTCGAGAGCGCGCATCCGTGAGCCAGCGGGGCGCCCTTGCGCCAGCTAAAAAGAAGGCGAAGAGCGCCCGCGCATCAAAGAGAAGCGGCTCCTGACGGCTTTTGCTATGGTCGCCGCAATCATGGCGATCCGCGAGCTGCGTGCGGAAGAGTGTCGGCGCGTCGTCTCGAGCGACGAGCTCAAATTCAACTCGACTGAAGACGTTGCTCCCGTATCGGGCGTGGCTTCGCAGGAGCGAGGCTTATCGGCGCTCACGCTCGGTTTGGAGATACGTCAGCCGCGATTCCACGTCGTCGTCGTGGGACCCCCTGGCTCGGGCCGTACGTTCAGCGCTCGATCGATGGCGCAGCGAATCGCTCTTGGGCGCCCGACGCCCGACGACCTCCTCCTGTTGCCGAACCCGGCTCGACCGAGCGAGCCCGTCGCCCTCAACCTGCCCGCCGGGCAAGGGCGCGCGTTCGTCGCCGTGATGACCGAGCTCTACGCGAAGCTCGTCGAAGGCATTCGTGCCGCGACCGAAGGCGAGCGCTTCAAGCAGGCGCAGAGCAAAGTCCAGCGTCGTGCACGGAGCGAAGAGACGAAGCTCGAGACGCGTCTCAAGGCCGATGCACACGAGCTCGGTCTCGAGCTCGAGCGAAGCGGAGACGAGGTCGAGGTCACGCCTCTCGTCGAAGGAGACGAGCCCAGCGCCGAGGCCGTCGAGGCCGTGACGAACGCGATCGAAGACTTCGAAGGCAAGCTCGCTACCGTTCATGAAGAGGCCGAGGTCGAGCTGCGCTCGGTCGTGAAGCAGCTGCTCGGTGACGCTGTGAAGGCTTGTTTCGCGCCGGTTCGCGACCAATACGAGCTTCGCCAAGACATCAGTCTGTTTCTCGGCGAGCTCGAGACCGAGGTCACGCGTCGCGTGCGTCAAATGGTCGAAGAGCCGCGCGGTGACGATCCGCCGGCGCTCTCGCGCGGCTTCGTCGTTCCCACCATTCTCACCGAGCACCAGCCCAACAGCGGCGCGCCGGTGGTCGAAGTCGCCCATCCGACGCTGCAGTCGCTCTTCGGACGCAGCTACTCGCCGCCCGACTCGGCGTTTCCTCCGGAGCCCGGGTTCGCCGTCGCCGGGGCGCTCCACGAGGCGAATGGTGGATTTCTCATCCTACCCGCGAGCGCTCTCCTCAAGAATGAGGCGCTCTACGAGCAGCTGAAGGCATGCTTGCTCGCTGGTAAATTCATCGTCCCCGAGCAGAACCCTTCGTACTATCGCGGAGCTGCAGAAGAGCTTCTTTTCCCGTCGATTCCGATCGACGTGAAGGTCATCCTCGTCGCCGGCCCCTCGCTCTACCAAGAGCTCCACGCTGCCGATCCCGAGTTCTCGCAGCTCTTCAAGGTTCAAGCCCGCTTCGAGCACACGCTCTCGTGGGCTGAAGCGCTCGTCACGTATCCAGCTTTTCTCGCCGGGCTCGTGAAGAGCCGTGGGCTCCGCCCGCTGACCCAAGGCGCGGTGCGCGAGCTCCTCATCCACGGCTGTCGCCTCGCCGAGAGTCAGACGAAGGTCACTTCTCGGCTCGGTCTCGTCGCCGAGGTCGCGACCGAAGCCTCGTACATCGCCGGTCGCAAGAACCACGACGTCGTCGACGACGCGCTCGTCCTCGAAGCGCTCGCGAATGCAGAGCGACGCGGAAGCCATTTCCGCGACGCGATCCACGAGCTGCTCGCCGACGGAACCATTCGCATCGAGGTCACCGGCCGGAGCCTCGGGCAGGTCAACGCGATCTCGGTCCTCTCCGATGGACCCGTCACCTTCGGCCGCCCGTGTCGCGTCACCGCCGTCGTGTATCCCGGTCAAGAAGGCCCCGTGAACATCGCGCGCGAGGTCGAGATGAGCGGCCCGCTCCACGCGAAGGGCGTGCTGGTCCTCACGGGCTACCTCGCGTCGCGCTTCGCGCAGACCCGGCCGTTCGGCTTCTCGGCTTCGCTGGTGTTCGAGCAAACCTACGAGGCGATCGATGGCGACAGCGCTTCGTCGAGCGAGCTTTACGCGCTCCTGTCGGCGCTCTCTGGTCTTCCGCTACGACAAGATCTCGCGGTCACCGGCAGCGTCGATCAACGTGGCTCGATTCAACCGGTCGGTGGGCTCAACGAGAAGATCGAGGCCTTCTTCGACGTCTGCGTCGCCAAGGGCGGTCTCACCGGCAACCAGGGTGTGCTCATCCCGCCGGCCAACGTCGACGCGCTCATCTTGCGGGCCGACATCGTCGACGCCATCCGCGTCGGCAAATTCCACGTCTACGCGGTCAGCACCGTCGAAGACGGCATCGAGCTCCTCACGAGCGTCCCAGCCGGTGGCGGACCCGATGGGAACCCCGAAGGCTCGGTCTTCGCGCTCGTCGAAGCGACTCTCAAGCGATTCGACGAAGTCATGGCCCGCTTCAGCGGTCGTCGCTGATGGAGCCGGCCGAGAGGCGTTTTGTCACAGTCGGTGACGAAGATCCCTGGTGAATGGATAGCTTGAAAGGCTGACCAAGAAAACCCGTGGAGCGGCCTCGAGGCGGTGCTACCCGCGCTATTCATGGCCCTTCAAGATCTCGTTCGTTTCTTGGTGCCTCGAGAAGATCGGTTCTTCGACTACCTCGAGCAGCAGGCGGCATTGGCGCACGAAGGCGCGCTCGAGCTCGCTCGTCTCAAGACGGAGCCGGCGAAAGTCGTTCAAGCCGCTGTGAAGGCCGTCGAGAAGCGCGGCGACAAGGTGGCGCACGAGCTCGAAGACGCGCTCGCTCGCACGTTCGTCACGCCGCTCGATCGAGAAGACATTCACAACTTGTCGTCGCGTCTCGACGACGTCCTCGATCGCGCTTACGCGGCCGCGAGCGCCTTCGTCATGTATTCGATTCAGACGCCGAGCGAGCCGGCCATTCAATTTCTCGATTGTCTGGTCCGTGCGTCGGCGCAGTTGAAAGAGGTGCTGCCGGCGCTCCGCAAGCACGACTTCGAACGGATTCGCGAGACCGCTCGCGCCGTTCGCGTGATCGAGAAAGAGGGCGACGAAATCTATCGGACGGCGATGAAGAATCTCTTCTCGACCAACGCCGAAGACCAGGGGCCCTACCGCAGTCTCGAAATCGATCCGCGCGCCATCATTCGCGAGAAGGAGGTCCTCGAGATCCTCGAAGAGGCCGTCGACGATTGCGAAGACGTCGCCGAATTCCTGACCAACTTGGCGGTGAAGCATGGGTAGTGTCGTCGCGCTGCTGATCCTCGTCATCGTCATCGCGCTCGTGTTCGACTACATCAACGGCTTCCACGATGCGGCCAACGCCATCGCGACCGTCGTCTCCACCGGGGTGTTGCCCATTCGAACCGCGGTCATCATCGCGGGCATTCTGAACTTCGTCGGAGCGATCACGGGGACCGCCGTCGCCAAGACCATCGCGACAGGGTTCGCCGATCCCGCGATCGTCACGCAGTCGGTCGTCCTCTCGGCATTGATTGGCGCATGCGTCTGGAACCTCATCACCTGGTGGTACGGGATCCCGTCGAGCTCGTCGCACGCCCTCATCGGCGGTCTCGCGGGAGCGGTCGTCGCGCACGCGGGGCTCCACGCATTCAAATGGGCCGCGCTCGCACAGAAGGTCCTTCTGCCGCTCGTCCTCTCGCCGACGCTCGGCTTCGTGTTCGCGTTCGTCTTGATGATCGCGCTCCTGTGGATCGTGCGTCACATGCGTCCTTCGACGGTGCACACCGGCTCTCGACGGATGCAGCTCGTCTCGGCTTGCGCAATGGCCTTTTCGCACGGGTCCAACGACGCCCAGAAGAGCATGGGCATCATCACCCTCGCGCTCACGAGCTTCGTTGCAGCCGGTCACAGAGATCTGATTCCGTCGTGGGTGCTACCCCAAGCGAAGACGGTGTTCGGGCAGGCCGCCAAAGGCGATCAAGTGCCACTCTGGGTGATCCTGGCCTGCGCCGCGGCGATCGCCTTCGGAACGATGTCGGGCGGCGAGCGCATCATCAAGACGATGGGGACGAAGATCATCAAGATCTCTCCCTTGCAAGGATTCGCCGCCGAGACGGCCGGCACGGTCACGATCCTCACCGCGAGCGCGTTCGGTGTTCCCGTCTCGACCACCCATTGCATCAATGCCTGCATCATGGGCGTCGGCGCGAGCAAGCGCGTGAGCGCCGTTCGTTGGGGCGTGGCGGGCAACATCCTCGTCGCCTGGGTCGTCACGCTGCCAGCGGCCGGGCTCATCGCCGCCGGCTCGATGGTGCTCATGCACGCCGTCTTCGGCACCTGATTTCGGAGCCCGAGCCCGCCTCGATGGCGGGCGGCGGTCTTTGCGTTTCGATGAGCCCGCGCAGGCACTGGTGCTGCAAGGCAGGGTTCATTTGAGGGCGAGTGCGATCAGCGCCGACACAGCCGTGATGGCCGCGAGGACTCCGAACCCGAGTCCATAGCCGCCGAGATCGAGCAGGCGGCCGAGGGTGACGCCCGCGAGCGCGCCCGCCACGTAGCCGACGCCGTCGATGAGACCGGCGGCGGTGGCGGCGAGCCTCACGCCCCCGCTGGCGACGGCCATCGATCCAGCGAGAAGACTGTAGGGCCCATAGACCAAGAGACCCGAGAGCCCGACGAGCCCCGTTCCCCAGAGGGCGTTCGCGTTCGCTACCGCGGGCAGGATGGCGAGCACCACCGCGAGCAATGCGAGGCTTCCGAACATGAGATAGCGGCGCCGAGAAGGCCCGACGCGATCGTAGGCAATTCCAGCCAGAAAGATGCTCACGAGCCCTGCCAAATCGAAGCCGATCGACTGGAGCGACGCCGTCGCGAGCGACGAATGACCACCTTGGACCGAGACCAAAAAGTCGACGCTCCAGGTGTTGAACGATTCACGCATCAGCGTCACCGTGAAGCTCAGCGCGCACGTGACCAGGAACTGCGGCATTCGGAGGAGACCGAGAATGTCTTGGCCGCGGCCCGTCGAGTGTCGATCGATGTCGCTCGCTCCTCCAGAGTCTGTGGTGAGCGGACCCGGATTGACGAAGATCGCGCACGCGATCGCAATCACGATGGTGACCACCGACGGCAGGCCCATGACAGCGCGCCAGGAGCCTCCATAGCCGACGATCTGGCGGGCCAAGAGCGTCGCCAGCACGCCTCCGAGCACGTAGCTCAAGCTCAGCACACCGACGACCGTTCCAGCGCGACTCAACGGAAACCACGATGGGACCAGCTTGAGCATGCCGCCCCAGCCGGCCGCGCCCGCGAAGCGATTCACCCCATACGCGAAAGCGAGCAGCGTGAGACTCGGCGCGAACGCTCCGACGGCTCCGAAGATCGCCACGACAACGATCGAGATGAGGAAACCGAGGCGGCCTCCGAGCGCGTCGACGATGGGTCCGTTGATGACCTTGCCAGCCGCATAGGCCAACGTACCGAAGCTCGCGACGCCACCCACCTCCGCCTTCGTGGCGTGAAAGTGTTCCTGTAGCATCGGCATTGCAACAGAAAGATTCTTCCGACAAAGGTAGATGCCGACGTAGCCGATGCCCAACGAGCCGATGACGCCCCAACCCCCCGCGGGTGACGCGACGAGCGGGGCGGCTCCGCGCGCCGAATCGCTCTCTACCTTGGCAGGTACGGCCATGGGCCGACTCTCACACGATCCCGACGGAGACCATGTGAACCTTTCGTGTCAATCGCTCGAGCCGTGCGCGAGCGATGTGACCCGATGGTCCGGGCGAAGGAGGTGCGTAGAACGGACCGAGGCCACGCACCTTTCGTGTCAATCGCTCGAGCCGTGCGCGAGAGATGTGACCCCGGTCGTCAGTCAGCTCACTCGCCCGTCGTCGACGTTCCCGAACGGGGCTGACTGTCGAGCGTGCTCGAGAAGCTGTAGGTATGGGCGCGCGGATGATGCTCGCTGTGACGAGCGCACCAGAGCACTTTGCCCCCGGTCTTGAAGCGCTCGTCGGCGCAAAGCGGACACAGCGGCTCGATTTCGGGAACGCGCTCCTCGGTCTTGTGCTTGGTCGCTCGCACGACCATCACCGGGCACCCAGCGAGGCGAACGACTTTCTCGGCGACCGAGCCTAGGAGGAGCCGCGAGAATCCCCGACGTCCCGCGGTGCCGACCACGACGAGATCCGCGTTCACATGGGCTGCGAACCACACGATCTCGGAAGCCGGTGCGCCGAACCCGGTGTGAACCTCGATGCGCGGAGGCTTGCGTGGAGACGAACGGTCGGGTCGTTCTTTCTCGATGCGGCGCTCGAGAACAGGCGTGAGCGAAGCCTCGACGAGCTGCGTGACTTCGACGGGATCGACCCTCGTCACCTCGGCTGCATACGGCGCACCCCCGGCGAAGGCCGGAGCGACGCTCGGCTCGGCGATCCCGAGAATGTGAAGCTCGCCACCGGGTCGATCGGCTGCTTCGAACGCGGCTTCCAGCACCCGGGGGCTGAGCTGGCCGCGATCGACGGCTGCGACCACGACGAACTTGTGGTTGGCGAGGGGGTTCTCATCCGTGCTCATGACAGTGCGCGCTCCTTCTAGGGTCCGTACAGCGATGTTCCCCGTAGCGACTTGCACGGATGGTGCCGCCAAGTCGAAGCGCGCGCCGCGCCGAAAGATGTGGCGGTCGCGAGTCCAAAACGTCGCGTTCGAGGCTAATTGCACCAACGAATCGTTCGTAGAGAGGTGCTCGCGCTGCGCTAGCACGCAAACGCTGCGCCTGGTCGACCTGGCCGGATATGCTCCGCGCTCGATGGCGACCCCCATCCGGCGACTCGGGCTGCTCGACGCGCTGGCGATAGGCGTGAACGCGATCGTCGGGTCGGGGGTCTTCTCGATGCCCGACGACATGCACCGCGCAATGGGGGGTTGGTCGCCGCTCGCGTTCTTGTTCTGCGCGCTCCTCCTGATGCCAGTCGCTTTGTCGTTCGCAGAGCTCGCGGGCACCAGCGACGAGACCGGAGGCCCCTACCTGTACGCGCGCAAGGCATTCGGCCCGATGGTCGGTTTCATCGTCGGCTGGTCGAGCTGGCTGAACGCCTTCATCTCTTGGGCGGCCAACACCACTTTGTTCGTAGCCCTCTGTGGCGTCGACTCACCGCTCTTGCAGAAGGCCCTCGTGCTCGTCACGATCGTCGCGCTCGGTGTCATCAACTACGTCGGCGTTCGACCTGGAGCCTTGGTCATCCACGTCATGGTGTTCGGCAAGGTCACGGCGATCGTCTGCTTCGTCGCGGTGGCCCTCTTGGCCGCGCATCCCGGGCATCTCGCTGGAGCGCTCCCGCACGCCTTCGCAGGGGTCGGCAACGGCGTCTACCTGGCGCTCTTCCCGCTCCAGGGCTTCGAAGTCGTCCCCGTTCCCGCTGGCGAAGCGAAGAATCCCGAACGCAACGTCCCTCTCGGCACGATGGGCTCCCTCCTCTTCGCTGCCGTTCTCTTCGTCGTCGTCCAGGCCGTGATGGAGCGCTCTTATCCCGACATCGGCATCGAGTCGCTCACGCCGCTCGTCGATGCGGCGCGGCATCTCGGTCCGAAGATCGGCACGATCGTCTTCATCGGCAGCATCGTCTCGATCGGAGGATTCACCGCGGGGAGCGCCCTCGGCGCTCCCCGCTACGCCCAAGCGATCTCGGAGCACGGGCAACTGCCCTCGGCGCTCTCGCGGATCCACACCCGGTTCCAGACCCCTCATGTGGCCATCGTCACGACGACGCTCCTCACCGCGGTCCTCGGAGTCTTCTTCGACTACCGCTCACTCGTCGGCTTCTCGAACGTGACGGTCGTCTTTCAGTATGCGCTCACGTGCATCGCCGTTCCGGTGTTGCGTCGCAAGGCGAAGGCCACCGCGCCGCCGCTCGCCGACGAGCCCGCGGTCAGGCGCTTCAAGATCCCGGGGGGGCCGATCCTCCCCATCGCTGGTGCCGTCGGATCGGTGGCGCTGCTCTACGGCTCGTCGTTCGTCGAGCTGCTCATCGCGGCGGGTGCGATTGGCATCGGATATCCGCTCGCGCTCGGTGCCCGTCGTCTAGCCGGCTGAAGGGGGGGCCGCCCAGTCCCGCACTCGGCTTTCCTTCGAGCAGTCCGGTGTGCGACCATCGGGCCGTGCCGACGACTGCACGTTCACTCTTCACGTTGGGCGGAGCGCTTGGCGTCGGCGCGTTCGCCGCCACTGTCTGGGCCGCCGGAACGAACGAGCTCGGCATCGCGCTCGGGATCCACTGGAACGAGGCGTTCGGCGCGTCGCCTTGGAGCCTGGCTCCGCCCGTCACTTGGTTGCTCGGCTCGTGCGCCATCGTGCTCTCCGGCGTCGACTGGGCGCTGTCGCGAGCCAAGCGAAAGAACAAGGGCGCGCACGCTTTCGAAGGAGCGAACACAAAAGCGTTGCTCGCCGAGATTCGTGATCAGGTCGCCCGCTGCATCGGGCCCGAGCTCATCGGAAATTCCGACCCCGACGTCATCAGCGCCTGCGAAGCGCTCTTGCGAGGTGCCTTCTATCTCCACGCGAGCGATCTGCACATTTCCCCCACGCCCGAGGGAGTCAACGTCACCTACCGGGTCGACTCCGAGCTTCTCACCGTCACGCGGCTGCGCATGAGCGCGCACGCGGCGCTCGTCACGCGCCTCAAGGTCCTCGCGAAGCTCGACACCTACGTTCGAACCGCGCCCCAAGACGGCAGACTCTCGATTCATCTCGACAACCAAGATATCGAGGCACGCGTCTCCACTCTTCCCACCGAAAGCGGCGAACGCGTCGTGCTCCGATTCGTGAGCACGGGTCGCGGTATCCCCGAGATCGAGGGGCTCGGCTTCTCGAACGAGGTCGAGCAAGGACTGCTCGATTTGCTCGAACGGCCACAAGGCCTCCTCTTCGTGACGGGGCCAGTCGGAAGCGGCAAGACCACCACCCTCTATTCGGCGCTCCAGCACATCGCGCAGACGCGTGGACGCAACACGACGCAAGTCACGCTCGAAGATCCGATCGAGCTCGAGCTTCCGTTCGCCACGCAGACGCAGATTCATCCGAAATCGGGGATGACTTTTGCTGGCACCTTGAGAAGCGTCCTCCGGCAAGATCCGAACGTCCTCATGGTCGGCGAGATTCGAGATCGAGAGACGGCCGAGATTGCGATGCAAGCCGGTCTCACGGGTCACTTGATTCTCACCACGGTCCACGGTCAGAACGCGGCCGGCGTCTTCGCCCGTCTCGTCGAAATGGGGATAGAGCCCTTTCTCCTCGGCAGCGCCACGATCGGATCGCTCTCGCAGCGTCTCGTTCGAACGCTATGTCCCCATTGCCGAAAAGAGGCTCCCGTCGATTCTACGACGCGCGCGAAGTTCGCGTCATCGGGAGTCACCATTCCGCCGGCCGTATTTTACGAGCCTGGCGGCTGCGAGGTGTGCGACGGACAAGGATACAAGGGGCGATTGCCGATCGGCGAGCTCCTTCGATTCGACGAGAAGGTTCGCGTCGCCGTGTGCGAACGGGCACCTACCCACGAAATCGAGCGAATCGCGAATGCGGCTGGAATGACGAGCGTGCTCGCCGACGGTCTTCGACGAGCGAGCCGCGGGGAGACGAGCCTCCTCGAAGTGCTCAGGGTGGCGCGCTGATGAAGCTCGATTGGAAAACCGCTGCGAGCGTGGCGCGAGCTCTAGCCGCCGCAGGTCTCGTCGTCGTCGCCGGCCGTCTCGCTTTCGTCGCTGGCGCAGCGGCCATGGAGAAGCCTGACGCCCGGCCGCCCACGCCCGCGCCCGCGCCCGTGTCTTCCTCACGTCGAGGTCCAGACCGAGTCGCCGCGTCGAGCGCTCCCTCTGCCGACGCACCGGCTCCGTTCGGCACCCCGATTCGGGTCAAGCTCATCGTCCTTTCGGGACCCGACAGGTCCGATGTCTACGTCGACCAGGCGAACCTCGGAAAGACGCCCTTCATCGGCGACATGAGCTGCCGCTCAGGCGAGACGGTTCACATCCGCCTCACACCCCCGCAAGGCAAAGACATCGAGCTCGAAAGGCCCTGCGTCGCCGGAACGATCCGAGTCGAAGGGCCCTGACTGCCCGTCGATCACTTGGCTTTCATTCGTTCTTCGACGGCCTCGATGAGGGCCTTCACCTCGAAGGGCTTGGTCAACCGTCGATTCGGGACGTTCTCGAGAAACTCCGACGCTGCAGCGGTGAACGCGCCACCCGTGAGAAAGATGATTCGCTCCGCGAGGGCAGGAGCGAACGCCACCACGCCTGCGTGAAACTCCATCCCGGTCATGTGCGGCATCATGAGATCGCACACGATGACGTCGAACTGCTCGCCGTCTCGAATGCGGACGAGAACCTCGTCGGCGCGCATCGACACCGTGACATGGTGTTTTCGTTTCAAGCTGCGCTGAATGGTCGATCCGATGAGTGGCTCGTCGTCGATGACCAGCACCCGCCCGCTCTTCGTCGCGCCGACCGGCTCGGGCGCGATTGGAAGCGCGACGACGTCATGAGCCAGAGGCAAGAGAACTGTGAAAAGGGAGCCCCGATCGGCGTTCTTTTGCCAATGAATCTCGCCACCGAGCGCAGCGACGATATTACGCGAAATCGAGATCCCGAGCGCCGATTCAGGCGCGTCGACGTTGCCTGGAAAAAAGGGCGTCGCAACGTCGCGGGCCTCGCCATTGGTCGCGGTGCTGCCAATCTCCACTGCGGCGAAGACGGCATCGTGCTTGCGCGTCGCGATCGAAAGCTCGTGACCGTGGGCAGAGCCTTCTGGGATTGCGTGAGCGGTATGGAGAATCAGGTTCATGAGCGCGTGACCGATGCGCGATTCGTTTCCGCGCACGTAGAGACCCGTCTCGTAGTGGCTCTCGAGCTTTGCCCGATAACGGATCTCGCTCGCGCAAATGCGGAGTGCGGCTTCGAGCGTGCCTTCTAGATCGACGGGGCCGTCTTTGCGATCGGCATCGCGAGCGAGCGCCATCAAGTCTTTGACGACCGCCCGTACGCGAGTCGCCGCTTCGCGTGCGTCGGCGATCATCTGTACCACGCCGAGGTTCGTCGTCAGGGTTTCGCGGCCGAGTGCCATCTCGCCGAGGAGCTCGAGGTTCGCGACGACGCACGCGAGCGGGTTGTTGATCTCGTGCGCAATTCCGCCGGCGAGGACCCCCACCGACGTGAGGCGGTCGCTGGTGATGGCTTGATTTTCCATTCGGCGCTGCAGCGTGACGTCGCGCGCGAGGAGGACTGCGCCCACGACGCGACCGCTCTCGACCATGGGGCCGATGTGACTCTGGTACATGGCCGTCGCTCCATCGGGCCCGACAGCCTCCAAGAAATAGCTTCGCGGCAGCCCTTCCGAGAGCATGAGAGAGAGCTCGCGTTCGATGCGCGTTCGCTGATCGTCGGGAACCCACGCGAGCCAATCGGTCCCGATCACCTGCTCGCGCGTGAGAGGCGGGACCACACGATTGACGAACTGGATCACGCCAGAGCGGTCGAGGCGGAAGATTTGATCGGGTACGCTCTCTGCGAGAGCCCTCCAATTGGCTTCCGTATCTTCCTGGTGGGTCATCGTCGCCACGTCCTTTCGAGGAACCAAAGGACCATGAAGACGGGAGCGTATTCGGTAACCCAGCTGCGCGTCCAGGGTTCGCCGAGACAAGCGCGATGGAGGGGCGAGCACGAGGCCGCGCGCCCGAGCGCACGGCTCGTCGGTGGGTCGGTCGATGGTGCGCTCGCGACCGCCATGGAGCTCTCGGCTTCGAGTGCCCTCTCGGGCTAGCCCACGGACGCTCGGGCCGATTGGCTCGACGACGTCAGTCATGGCAGGAAGGGAGCTTCGTTGGGGTGGAGATCAGGAAGGCGGAGCCGTACGTCTTTCGCGCGGCGACCGACCGAACGAAGTGACCGGTTTCGAGGTCGAGCTCGCGAGGGCCATCGCCACGTGGCTCGGAGCTCGGGCGGTGCCCGTTCAGGCGGCTTGGGACGAGTTGCCCGACATGCTCGAGACATCGAAGTCGATGTCGGGCTGAACGGCTACGAGCTCGCCGGAGCGCAAGGCCGTCATGATGTCGACCATGTCCTATTACGCCTATTGAAGCGCGTCGCCTATCGACGGTCTCAGCGCGCGACCTTCGCCGCAGGAGCACCGATCGCACGTCGACGTCGCACGAAGGCGAGCCCGATGCCGAGCGTCGCGGCCCACGCGCCCGCGCCGGAGGTCGGGGCTTCCGCCACGCTGCAACCCGATCCAGAGCCGTCGCCGACGTCTGCACCGCCCGTCCCCGCGCCTGCACCGTTGCCTGCGCCGCTCGTCGTCCCCGCAGTGGCGCCCTTGCCCCCCGTGCCGACGCCCGCCCCTCCAGTCCCGCCGCCGAGCGGCGTGTCGAGCATGTAGACCTCGGGACCCGAGCCCTGAATCAATTGCGGTGCGGCCGGCCAATCCGGACCGACGGCGTTTGCGTACACGTCTTGTGCGGGTGTCTTCGTCACGCTGAGCCGCCACGCGGCGAGTGACGTCGGGTCGGTCACGTGCCGTCGCAGTCCTTGATCGATGACCCACACCTCGGGCGTTCCATCATCGGCTTGCACGCAAGTCGGACCTGCCGAGACGCCCGCGCCATCGGGCTCTGCATCGATGTCGGTCTGTGCGATGGGCGCGACGTCGAGGAATTGATCGAAGCTCCAAGCAGCGAAGGTCGTCGGGTCGGTGACCCAACGCTTGACCGTGTTTGCGGGGATTCCGAGCGACGCGCAAGTCAGGCTCTTCGGTGAATCGTTGAGCTCACCATTCGCCGTGCCATTCAGATCGATCGCATAGCCGTGCACCTCGTGACTCTGGCCGTCGAAGAGCGAGCGGGGCGCGTTCATCGAAAAGCCGTGATTGCACGATCCGAGGGCCGTACAGAGATCGGCACGCGAATGGTCTGCGAGATTTCGGACACCGGTCGCGCCGGGCGTTCCCGCAGCGCCATCGAAGTAAACATCGACGTGCGTGGGCGTGTCTTTCTGATCGGGGTCCCACCCCCATCCGGCGATCCCGTCGCAATCAGCGTGATCGAGGTAGCCGGTGGCCGCCTGATCGGCTTGAGCAAAGGCGAGGAACGCGCCCATATCACCATAGAACTTGTTCTCGTCGACGTGTCCGCTTATCCCGGGAACGCTGGCCGTCGACGTGTGCTGCCACATCACCAAGCTTTGGATTGGATAGCTGTCGGGGAAGCTCGGGCAATTGCTGTAATTGGGGACGTTGATGGCGTAATTCTTGAGCGCCCCAGGGCTGCCGAGAGCCGTGATGACGTAGTAGCCGATGTAGATCATCGGCTTTCTCCCGGTCGCGGCTGCGACCGTGTCGAGCCAGCCCGTGATGTCGGCGAGAGACGGTACGACCCCGTTGTAGAGCGGAGAGGTCTCCACATCCAGCATGGGGGGCAGGTCACCGGGTTTGATCGATGCATGGGCGAGGAAGTGCTGCGCTTGGGTCGCTCCCGAGACACCGGTCTGCGAGCTCGGAGCGAGGAAGTGATAGCTCCCGGCGACGAGACCCGCTGCGCGCGCCTTCGCGATGTCGTCGGCGTAATAGGAATTGACGTAGCCGTTCTTCTCGGTCGCCTTGATGATGACGAACTTCTCTGCGCTCGCGACCTGCGCCCAGTTGATCGCCGCGCCATTCGGATGCTGGAACGACGCGATGTCGATCCCCTTCACGAACGCGCCGGGGCAGTTGTTGCTCGACGCTTCCGAGGTCTCACCGAGGTTCTCACCTGGATGCTCCGACTGAACGGCGCAACCCGACGCGGCGACTGACGCAGCCGCCGAAGCCAAGAGCCAAGCAGCGTTTCTAATCTGAGTGTTCATCGATCCGACGCCATCATCAAGATTCGAACCAAGCTCGAATCGCCTTTAAATGCACGCAACCCGAGGTGCCGGCCTGGGCTGTCGAGGTCCCGTGCTGGTTCGCGTGCGATCTACCTATCCCACCCGAGCACACTCAGACGGCAAACGCCCGACAGTGGCCCCCAGGGCAGCGTCCAGTCGACGCTGGGCTCCGTGCCGCGCCCTCAACGAATCACAGTTCGGAGTGGGGAGCGAGGCAGAGGACCGGGAAGATCGGAAGGACGGAAGGCAGAGGAAGGGCAGAGGGTGAATGGGTGCTAAACCATTGGCATGAAGTGGACCCCCGGTGATCCGAGCTCCAATGTCGAGGATCGTCGAGGCGGCGGCGGCGGCGGCGGCTTCCCGATCCGTCGTCTCGGTCTGGCCGGCACGCTCGTGCTCCTGGTGCTCAGTCTTCTCTTCCGAAAGAATCTCTTCCAACTCTTGGGAGACGGCTCCACGCCCGGAACCGACGCACGAAGTGCGCCGTCGGCAGACGAAGACAAGCTCGTGTCGTTCGTGTCGTTCGTCCTCGACGACGTCCAGAAGACTTGGGCGAAGACCCTCCCCGCCCAAGCCCACAAGCCCTACTCCGACGCGAAGCTCGTGCTCTTCACAGACAGTGTTCGGTCGGGATGCGGATTCGCCGAATCGGCCATGGGACCCTTCTATTGCCCGCCCGATCGGAAGGTTTACGTCGACCTCGGCTTTTACCGTGCCCTCCGCGACAAGCTCGGAGCGCCGGGCGATTTCGCTCAGGCGTACGTCATCGCGCACGAGCTCGGGCACCACGTCCAGAACCTCCTCGGAACCGAAGCATGGATGCGACAGCAGCAGCGCAACATGAGCAAAGAAGATGCAAGTCAGATGTCGGTCAAGATGGAGCTCCAGGCAGATTGCTACGCCGGGATCTGGGCCCATTCGACGGAGCAACGCGACATTCTCGAGAAAGGTGACATCGAAGAGGGTCTTGGCGCTGCTGCCGCGGTCGGTGACGATCGCCTCCAGCGCGCAGCGACCGGGAACGTGAACCCGGAGCGTTGGACGCACGGGTCGAGCGCGATGCGGGTGCGCTGGTTCAAGAAGGGCCTTGAAACGGGGCAAGTCTCGGATTGCGACACTTTCAGCGCGCGCTCTCTCTGATCTGCTGATCTGACCGTTCAGGATGAAGTGACGCCATGACCCCGAAGAAGTCGCTCCCACCCGCGAAGCCTCCCGTCGCCAAGAAGGGCTCGGCGTTCGGCCGCCTTCCGTCGGCGGCGCCCAAGCCGCCCACCACGGCCAAGGCGCCCTCGAAGCCACCGACGGCTGCCAAAGCACCGGCGCCGTCGCCAGCGACGCCACGCGCAAACGCACCGAGAGCGCCTTCGAGACCGGCTCCGGCGAAGAACGCACCTCCGCCCGTCGCCGCGAAGCCCGCAGTGAGAGCGGTTGGGACGCCCGTGCAGAACCCGAAGTCGAAGGCTGCGAGCCCGGCGACGCCGGCTCGAAATCCGTTGCCTCGTCGCGAGACGATGGAAGTCGACATGTCGTGGCTCGAAAAGGAGTCTGAACGACCGGCGGTGCGAAAGAGCGCGCGGCCCGCCGATTCCAAGGGTGCGGTGGCACCACCCAATCTGCGCGGCGCAGCGGCTCGGCGCGAAACGCTTCAAGTCCGCGCCGAGTGGCTGCTCGACTCGAGCCCGCCTGCCGAGGGAAGCCCGAGTGACATGGCGGGTGAGCGAGGCGACACCGATCCGCGCCGTCAGCGAAGCCTCGTCGGGCCGCCGACGCTGCCGCCTCCTCACGCGAATGCGGCTCGTCCTCGCCGGGCGCTCCCGCCCCCACTGCCGCGCGAAGACGAAGACGAGGTCGAGCCCACTCGTCCTTCGCGACGTCCTCCGAAGAAGTGATCGCCAACGCTTCGACCCATCGGCTTCGGGCTGTCGCCACGATACCGCGTCGCGGACCTCGACCACTCGCTGGGTCGCGTGGTCCTTTCGATGCCTGACTCGCGACTCTGCGACGCGACGACGGGGTCGTACCTCCCAGGGTCGTTGCGACGCGCGCTGGTCCCTGAGGGCGCCGTTTGACGGGTTGGGACGTCGAATAACGATAGCCCGTCACCGACTTCTCTCGAGGCACCCATGCGCCCGCGACTGGAAATCGAAATGGCGGCTACTACCGGCGAGCGAGCTCGAACCTCGACGAGTGGCAAACTTGCGTAACCCGATCCCGTCGTTCGCCGGCCGAAGGAAGATCGTCTAGACAGTCCCGTGACCACCGCATTCACGCGCTCCATCCCAGACTCCTTCGCGTCGGCACTCGTCTCCGGTCCGACCGAGGCGACCATCGACGTGGTGCTCGCCCGAGCGCAGCACGCGGCTTATGAGCGAGGGCTCTCTCGCTTGGGCCTTTCGGTCGTCACGCTTCCTGCCATCGAGGCGCATCCCGATTGTTGCTTCGTCGAAGACTGCGCGCTCGTCGTCGACGGGGTCGCGCTCGTCACGCGGCCCGGTGCCGAGACGCGCCGCGGCGAAACGTCGACTTTTGCCGCGGCTCTCGCGCATCGCTCGTCACTGCGCCGCATCGAGCACACGCTCGCGCCTGCCACGCTCGATGGCGGTGATTGCATGCGAGTCGGGCGCCAGATCTTCGTCGGGCTCTCTCGGC
The DNA here is from genome assembly GCA_043755175.1 of Polyangiaceae bacterium. Taxonomy (GTDB): domain Bacteria; phylum Myxococcota_A; class Polyangia; order Polyangiales; family Polyangiaceae; genus CAYYKK01. The sequence goes on from JAYUUB010000119.1 coordinate 50,528, forward strand.
GCACCAACGCCGAGGGCGTCGACCGCGTGCGCGAGACGTTCGGCCCGGAGGGGTTCAGCGTCGTTCCCGTCGTTTTATCAGACGTGTTGCATCTGAAGTGTGTCTGCTCTCCGCTCGGGGATCGGCGCATTCTTCTCGCCGAGCGCAGCGTCTCCCTAGCGACATTCGACGGTGTCGAGATCGTCATGGTGCCAGAAGACGAAACCTATGCGGCGAACTGCCTCTTCTGGAATGGCAAGGCGCTGATCGCCTCGGGGTTTCCAGAGACGCTGGCGCGGCTCGAGCGTGCAGGCATCGAGGTCATCGCGCTCGATACGAGCGAGTTTCGCAAGGCAGACGGCTCGCTCACGTGTCTCTCGCTGGTGGTGTGATTCTCTCGGGCTTTCGACCCCTGGGCGTGCTGTTCGAGACACAACAGAGTGCGTTGATGTCGGGGGTCTCGAGAACCAGCTTCGTCGCACCCTCTTTGATGACGCGAAGGATCGCGCGACCGAGCTGCGCGTTTTTCGTGACGGGTGAGCGTCGTGGGCGCGCAAATGCACTGCCCGTACCGAGTGGGAGCACGCGAATTCGTGCCCACCCATCAGCTCGAGTCTCGATGCGCGTGCGACAGTTTTGTCGGTCTGGCGCGAATTGTCACACTCGCAAGGCGTCAGGGCTGGCGATCCCGCCACGTCGCTCCCGTAGGTCTTTCCAGCTCGTCCTCGCAACGAAATTGCGTTTGGCTTCGTCGACCCGTCGAGACGGCCAGCCTTGGCCTCGTCATGCGCGACTCCGACGTGTGAACAGGCTCAAAATGGCGACGAATACAGCTGCGCCGATGATCGACCAGACGATGGGAAAGGCCTCGCCGCCGACGCGTATCGTGAAGACTTCGGGCAGATGCATCGCTGCTGCCATCCAGGTTCCGAAGATGGCGCCGATGAAGCCGAGCGCGATCGACACGATGATGCCGCCGCGGCCACCTCCGCCGATGGATTGGCCGATGGCGCCACAGATGCCAGCCACGATGAGAAGGAGGATGAGGGAAGTGAGCGTCAGTGACATGCTGCCCACCGGAGCAAGTCGCATACCGACGCGGTATCGGCGCTTTTTGGGGGAAACTGTGCGATTTCGGTCGCCCTCGGGTGAGGCATTCTTGTGCCTCGTTCGCGAAGCCAATCCGGCCGGCCGGCCCCGTTCGTCGCTGTAATTGCATTCGAGCTGCATCTCGACGCCAGCGCTGGGCGCCCTCATGTCATTTCGCCCAATGCCTCCGAGCCCGCTAGCGACCCCCCTGGCCTAAGAGCGAGCTGGTTGCCGACGACTACACCGCGGAGCTCATCCTGCATTCTCGAAGTATTCGGTCGAAGCGTTGCGCCTTGGCGACGTCTCGAATGGCGCGCGAATTCTCGATGTCGCGGCGGGCCCAGGGACGTTGTCTCTTCTGGCTGCACAGGCTGGGCGAAAGTGAAGGCACTCGACTTCTCGCCCGTCATGATCGACGCGCTTCGAAGACGCGCGAGCGCCGAAGGCGTGGTCGGAAATCGAGGCCGAGAAGAGGCGTCTGCCGTACGTCGAGCCGACATCGAGAACGCCGCGTCGAACGCATCGGTGGCGATTCGCCGACCGGGCCCAGGGGTTTCGTGAGATCCAGCGCGTGCCGGTTCCGGGCCGTCCGTGCGGTCGTCGCCAGCTGGGCGCCGATGAGTCGCGTCCCGTTGCTCGCCGAGCTCTTCGCTGCGATTCAAAGTGCGCTGCCGGGCCTGCCGCTCGGCGACGCGCAGGCGCCGCCCGCCCGACTAGAAGATTTTCACGACGAGATGGGCGCTGCGGGTTTCACGGACATCGTCGTTCACGAGGTCACTTTCGAATTCGACGGACCCGTCGAAGAGCTTTGGGAGTCGATGCAACGAACCAACGCTGCCGTCGTGCTCCTGCAAAAGAAGCTCGGTGAAGAGGCGTTCCGGCCCGTCGGAGAAGCGATCTTCGAGAGGCCGAGAGCCCGGTTCGCCGACCTCTCGACGGCGACGACGCCGGCGCCGAACCTCGGCCGTGGAATCAAAGCCGTCGAGCTTTCCTGAGAGCGCCTCCGGGCTGGTAGGCGCCCAGCGACTGCGCTTCGATGACCGACCTCGCGATCGCGCGCCATCCGTACTAAGCCAGTCTCACCTCCGTGGATCTCGTCTACTTCGCGATCCTTTGCTCCGTTCTCATCTTCGTTCACGAGCTCGGCCACTTCGTTTGGGCGAAGATCTTCGGTGTGAAGGTGTTGACCTTCTCGATCGGCTTTGGCCCGAAAATCCTTCGGCTCCGGGGCCGCGAGACCGAGTACTGCGTCGGCATCCTTCCGCTCGGCGGCTTCGTGAAGATGCTCGAGGAGACGCGCCAGGAGGCGGTGCTCCCCGAAGATCGCGGACGCACCTTCGAGGCGCAAGCGCTGTGGAAGCGCATCATCATCGTGCTCGCCGGACCGGCGATGAACGTCGTCTTTCCGGTGCTGCTCTACTTCGCCGTATTCCTCGGCGATGAAGACACGGCGCCGCCGACGATTGGTCTCGTCGCGCCCGGCCACCCCGCCGAAGGAAAGCTCTTTCCTGGCGATCGCATTCTCGAAGTGAACGGAGAAACGCTCTACACGTTCACCGAGCTTCGCCACGTCATCAACAAAAACCCTGGGAAAGAGCTTCAATTCAAGGTCTTTCGTGGGCGCGAACGCGTCGAGGTCACGCTCATTCCGGCCGAGCAGCGCGTCGAGAAGCCGCTCGAGATCGTCGACGTCATCGGCGAGGTGGGCATAGGCCCGAGCCAACCGGCAGCGGTCATCGGCGTTCCTCAGACCGACTCGCCGGCCTACCGCGCGGGTCTTCGCACCTTCGACGTCATCGTCGAGGTCCGAGGAAAGCCTCTCAAGACCTTCGCCGAGCTCGATCAGATCCTCGCCGACAACCGTGGGGAAACGGTTCCCATCACCTATCTACGACCCGTGCGCGTCGCCAACGCGCTCGGTGGCATGGCCGATCTGTCGGTCTACGAATCGGGCGTCGCCGCCCTGACTCCCGAATCCAACCAAGGAACGCTCCTCGCGCGGTGCGGAATCGAGACGGCCGACCTCTACGTCGCCGACTCGCCCGCGGGCTCGGCCGAAGCTTCCGCCGACTTGCAACGTGGTGATCGCATCATCTCGGTCGATGGCGTGGAAGTGACGGCGTGGTCGATGTTCTCCGATCGCCTCTTCGCAGCGCGCGACAAGGCTCACGTCATCCAATGGGATCGCGAGGGCCAACACAAGAGCGGCACGGTCGAGCTCCGTCGCGAGCTCTGGGTCGATGAATACGGTCAGCCGAGGCCGCGCTATGCCCTCGGCGCGAGAAACTGGATGCCGCTCGTCCCGGAGCCACCCGTCGAGAGTCCGCGCGCCATTCGCCACGCCTTCACGAGCGCCGTCGAAGAGACCTTCGACGTCATCCGATTCATCCTCATCGGTATCCTGCGCATCATCCAAGGCAAAGTGAGCCTATCGACGCTCGGCGGCCCCATCACCGTCTACGACGTCGTCGGAGCCGAGAGCCAAAAAGGCGTCAGCTACTTCGTGTGGGCCATGGCGGTCATTTCGATCAACCTGGGCCTCGTGAATCTGTTGCCCATCCCAGTCCTCGATGGTGGGCATCTCTTGTTTTTCTCGTTCGAAGCTCTCCTCCGTCGACCCCTGCCGTTGCGTGTCCGCGAGATTGCGAGCCTCGTCGGAATGCTCCTCTTGGTCACGCTCATGGGCATAGCGTTCAAGAACGACGTCGAGCGGCGATGGGAAGTGATCCACGCTCAAGTGAAGGAGCTTCTCACCAAGTGACAGATCAAGCCGTTTCTCGTTCTGGGCCCCTCGATGCGCGCAGTCTCGCTGCCCGCGTGCTCGTGCGCGTCGAGAGCGATCGTGCGTTCGCCGCGCCCGTGCTCGATGCGCAAATCGAGAGTCACCCGCAGCTCGATCCCCGAGACATTCGGCTCGCGACCGAGCTCGTCTACGGTGTGCTCCGTACACGCGGCATGCTCCTTCACCAGATCGAAGATCTATCCAAGCGCGGCATCGGCGTGCGTGAGCCAGAAGCTCTCGCCCATCTTCTCATCGGGGCCTACGCGATTCTGTTTCTCGATCGCGTTCCGACCTTCGCCGCCGTGTCCGAAGCGGTCAGTGCCATCACGCGCATCGAAAGCCCGCCGACCGGCGCGTACGCCAACGCCGTGCTCCGTTCGCTCGCTCGTCGAGTCGACGAACGAGGACGGCCCGAGATCGAAGCCGCGGTGCTCGAGTCGGCGCCGGGGTGGCTCCGTGGTGAGCTCCGTCGATCGCTCGGTCGAGGTGGCGCTTCGGCGTTTTTGGCCGCGGGCCCAGTGCCCCCTCCGCTCGGTCTCGCGGTCGGCGATGCGTCGACTCGGAACGAATGGATCCTCCGTCTCGGCGAGTCTGCACCCCACGCGACGATCACCGCGTCCGATCTTTCCCCGCGCGGGATCCTCCTTCGCGGCGCCGGCGATCCGAAGCGTCTGCCCGGATTCGACACCGATTGGATCGTCCAAGAAGAGGGCGCTCAAGTGCTCTCGGCGCTCGTGGGAGCGAGGCCCGGCGATGTGATTCTCGATGCGTGTGCGGGTCGAGGAAACAAGGCTTGGGTCCTCGCACGCGAGGTCGCGCCCACCGGTCGGGTCGAGGCTGCCGATCTCTACCCGGGCAAGCTCGCTTCGCTCTCTTCGGGGCCGCGTGGCTCTTCCATCTCGGCGACGTACGCGGTCGACTGGACCGTCGGACCAGGCGACGTCCCCGAGGGCTACGATCGTGTCCTTTGCGACGCACCATGCTCCGGCATCGGGACCCTCCGACGGAGGCCCGAGATCGCTTTGCATCGCGCTCCCGAAGACGTGGCTCTGCTTGCCGATCTCCAGGTCGCCATCGCCCTTCGTTCGGCGACACGTGTCAAGACGGGGGGACGATTCCTGTTCGCCGTTTGCAGCGTGCTACGGGCCGAGTGCGAAGGCGTGGTGGAGCGTCTCCTTTCGGCCGAAGGCGAGACGCGGCTCGAGGCCGCGCCGTTCGACGCCGAGGGGCTGACGACACTCACCGCCGACGCGACCTCTCTCCGCTTGTTGCCTCACGTCCACGGGACCGACGGCTACTTCGCGGCCAGCTTCGTCGTGCGCCGGAGCTGAGACTGGAAGCCATCACCGGATCGCGTAGGATGCCGGCATGATTTTCGAAACCTTCGGTGAAATGAAAAAGATCCTGGGCCAGCTCGACAAGTGGCTCGAGGCGGCCACGGCGTTTGCGAAGACGAAGAGCTTCGACCCCGACATCTTTCTCGGGATGCGCCTTTCGCCCGATCAGTTCGCGTTCGCCCGCCAGGTCCAGACGGCCTGCGACACCGCCAAGCTCGCTGCGTCGCGCTTGAGCGGCAAAGAGGCGCCGAAGCACGAAGACAACGAGAAGACGGTCGCCGAGCTTCAGGCACGCGTCCAATCGGTCATCGCCTACCTCGATGGCTTCACGGCCAAAGACTTCGAAGGCGCCGAGAAGCGCGTCATCACCCAGCCGCGTTGGGAAGGCAAAGTCATGTCGGGCGGCGAATATTTCGTACAGCACGCCGTGCCGAACTTCTTCTTCCACTCGACGCACGTCTACGCGATCTTGCGTCACAACGGCGTAGGCATCGGCAAGCGCGACTTTCTCGGAACACTCTCACTCCGCGACCCCTGAGCCACCCGCGCCGACGGCGGCGGGCTCACGATCGAGACTCGTGTTCTCCGAGCGCACCCGCGGCCCCGTACCCCTCCGAAGGTCGTTCGAGCGCTCCACTGTCGACTCTGCGCTCAACGTGAAGGTCTTCACCCCGTTCTTTGCTTCACGCAGTCATCGACTGGGTGCACGCGGATGATCCGCGCTGCAGCCTGATGAGCATTTTCGTTCCTCGATGCCTCGAGCATCGTGAGAGGTCGTCGACATGGGAGCGCTCGCGATCTTCGCGCTGATACTCAGCATCCTGTCCATCGGAACAGGGGCATACGCTCGATTCGAGGTCTACCCGAGCTACAGGGCGACCGAGGCCGACTTGGCCGCCCACAAGAGTCAAACCGATCTGGTCGGCGTGATCGAGGAGTATCACTCGAACCTGAACACGGTCGTTTACGTGGCCCTCGCGCTCGGTCTGCTCGCGTTCCTGCTGGGCTTCATCGCGTTCTGGCGAAGGCGCGAGCCCATCGCCATCGTCGCAGTCGTCTTCGGACTGGGCGGCGCCTTGCTCGCGTTCATCTCCGCGGTCTGAGAGGCCGCGGCCTACTACGATGGCGGGGCGCCCCGAGAGTCAGGGGTTGTCGCGGGCGCACGAACACGGAACGACGAGATAGAAGGAGCGGCGGCAGCCCACGTCGACCATCCCGCCGCTCATCGAGAGGTGCGTAGCCGCTTTTTTCGTGCGCCACGCTCGAGCGCTAGCTCGATGAGCTCGGTGACGAGCTCCTTGGCCGAGACGCCGCTCGCCTCCCAGAGCTTTGGGTACATGCTGATCGCGGTGAATCCAGGAAGCGTGTTGATCTCGTTCACGTAGAGAGCGCCATCGATCGAGCGGAAGAAGTCGACGCGTGCGAGCCCCTCGCATTCGAGGGCGCGAAATGTCTCGATGGCGAGAGTCTGGACGCGTCGCTCCTCTGCGGCGTCGATCTTCGCGGGGATGGCCGTGGAGACCCCATGCTCGTCGACGTACTTCGCCGCGTACGAGTAAAACCCGTCTTCGTGAGTCACGACGATTTCACCCACGCTCGAAGCACGCGGCTCGTCGTTCCCGAGCACGGCGCACTCGAGCTCACGCACGCCTTCGACGCCCGCCTCCACGATGATCTTCTCATCGAACTCGAAGGCCTCGTCGATGCCGCGCTCGAGCGCTGCGAGGTCTCGTGCACGCGATACGCCGACCGAGGAGCCCAGATTCGCGGGCTTCACGAACGACGGGAATCCGAGCCGAGAAGCTTCTTCGAGCGCGACGCCTCGAGCGCGATCCCACCGTGCTCGTCTCAGCGTGACGTGCTTCACGAGCGGAAGACCGGCGACTGCCAAGAGCCTTTTCATCACGTCTTTGTCCATGCCGACCGCCGAGCCGAGGACGCCGGCACCGACGTGCGGGACGCCCGCCAGCGCCAACAGTCCTTGCACGGATCCGTCTTCGCCGAGCGGTCCGTGGAGGACGGGGAAAACGACGTCGACCTCGAGCGGTCGACGTTCGGCGTCCCCTTCGGCTCCCACCAGCAGCGTGGCCATGCCCGACGATGAGCCAGGTGTGCTCGACGCGGGGTGGGGGATGAGGCTCGCGCCGGGCATGCTCTCGTTGAGGCGTACCAAGCGAGGGTCGTGTGACGCGCTAAGCAGGAGGGCCTCTTCCTGCATCAACCAGCGGCCCGACTTGTCGATACCGACGAGCAAAGGCTCGAACCGATCGCGATCGAGCGACGCGACGATGAAGCGGGCCGAGAGAATGGCGATCTCGTGCTCGGCGGAGCGTCCGCCGAAAATCACGGCGACACGAAGCTTCCGGTGCGCGGCGTCAGTCATCCGAGCGCTCTAGCCGCATGCGCACCGCAGCTCAACTGGCGAGCAGACACGCACTCGGGAACCCGTGGTCGTAGCTGCAGTCGAACGACGACCGCGCGCAAACCGGGATCAGGCGTTCACGACGCGGAAGCTGCGCCAGATCTCGACCATCGGCACCGCGCGAACGACATGGCCGTCGGCGAGCGCGACATCGAGAAAGACCTTGCCCGAGCGGACGGCTCGACCGCTGACGCTGACCTTCGAGCCCTTGCAGATGCGTGCGTCGTCGAGCGACACGTCGTCGATCGCCATCAGCTCGTCGCCGACGCGGATCTCTCCGCCGGCCTGGGCCTCCGGAACGATGAACGTGAGGCTCATCGAAAGCGCATCGCCCGAGAGCGAAACCGGCGAGTCGTGCTCGATGCTCCCTCCCACCGCGTACGCTGCGACGCAGCTGCAAATCACGGCGAACAGCTGAGGGAGACGCATTGGGAAAAATAGTTTCCAGGAGAAACCCCGATCTGTCACCCGGAAAGCTGCGCAACCACCGATCTTGTATCGCACCTCGTCTTACTTAGTGTGCACCGCTTCGATCGCTTCGGCGACGAGCTCGAGACGATCTTGCCCCCAAAAGAGCGCGCCTTCTTCCAGGCCTTGCTCTGGTCCGCACACGACGAAGCTCGGCACGCCAAACACTCCCAGCGCTTCGGCGTCGCTCGTCGAACGACGGAGCTCGTCTTTGATGGCAACCGATCCCGAGCCTGCGAGAAGCGCTTCGACGTCGCAGCCCGATGCGGCGACGATCTGCGACAGAACGAGGTCGTCGGCGAGGTTGCGATCTTCTGCCCATGCAGCGCGGAACAGCGCATCGACGAGGTCGGCACGCCTCTCCTCGGGAGCGCTGAAGACGAGTCGCAACGCCCTCACGGTGTTCATCGGAAAGTGTGACGTGAATCGAAAAGGCACCTTCCAACGGCTCGCCCAACGCTCGAGCTCGATGCCGTTGTAGAGCTGCTTCGCCGCAGGCATCGCGAACAGCGGCACGTTCGGTGTCCCGATCGACTTGAAGAGCGCGCCGAGAAGAAGCGGCCGGTAGCGAAGTGTCGCCCCCGTCTTCCGAGCGAGCGCACGTACCTGTGACGACGCGAGGTAAGCGTAGGGGGAGCTGAAGTCGAAGAAGAAGTGGAGCGTTGCTCCTTCGGTCGTTCGCGTCTCGGGTGGTGCTTCGCGAAAGGGCTCGCCGGTCACCGCGTGATGAACGAAGTCGAGCCGGTCTTGCCCCCAGAAGAGCTCGGGCCCTTTCGCGTTGCGCACGACGCACGTCGGCGCGCCGAACACCCCGAGTCGAACCGCCTCTTCGGTTCGTGTGCGAAGCTCGTTCTTCGTCTCCGAGGTCGCCGCGCGCTCGAGCGCCCTTCGGCCATCGAGACCTGCGCGATCGAGCGCCGCACCCACCACCTCGGGGTCTTCCAAGTCGAGCCCCGCGGCCCAGTAGGCTTCGAAGAGCGCGCGCGTCGCGCGGACGAGGTCTTCGGAGCCTAGCGCAGCGCGCAGCGCGAGGACCGTTCGCCGCGGATGATCCTGCGGCCGCACCAAGGGCTTTCCCAGGCGCTTCGACCATCGTTGGAGGTCGAGCTCGTTGAGGCGCGCTTTGGCTTCCGACATGGCCGGCGCATCGGGCGCGCCGATCGCGCGGAACACACCGCCGAGCAGCATCGGCTTCAGGATCACCTCCGTCTGCGCCTCGCGTGCCAGCCGCTCGACCTGCGTCCAGGCGAGGTACGCGTACGGGCAGACGAAATCGTAGAAGAGCTCGATGGGAGGACGCCGGTCTGTCGTCATCGAATGAGATTACCTTGCTTGTCCGCGGGGTCGCTCCGGTCGAATCGCGTCCCTCTTGCAGCGCCGAACCTGCACTTCTAAAAGGTTCGAATGATGCTCTCTCGTTCTTATCGCGCTTCGCTCCTCGGATCCGTCGACACGAAGGCGGCGCTCGTCGTCGGGTCGCTCTTCACCTTGGCCGCACCTGGTTGCGGGGGCGGAAAGATCGACGACACGAGCACCTCGTCTGCGGGCGGCGCCGCGAGCACCTCGTCGTCGACCCAGGCGAGCTCGGTCGCGTCGACCTCAGCATCGACCTCAGCGTCGACTTCTGCGTCGACGTCGGCTTCCTCTGGCCAGGGCGGCATGGCCGGCTGGCCCACCTGCGACGCCGATCCCCCGAACGTGCCGCTGGAGACGATCCCCAACATCTGGACCAATGACCCCGCCTCCCCCACGCCCGAGTGGATCCCCGGAGTCTTCGTCACAGGCGTCGCTGGCGCAGGCTGCGTTGCGAACGTGAGCTGCCAAATCTTCGTGCAGCAGGCGGAGAGCTACACCGACCTGACCGATGCCGCGCAGAAGAGCATCAAGATCGACATCCTTCCCGCCTCGGCCGAGCACTTCGTCGGCATCGCCGTGGGCGACAAGCTCGATGTCTACGCGCACGCTGTTCGCGACACCCAAAACGGTGCGAACGAGCTGAAGCTCCTCGTTTCGCCCAACCTTCCCGGTTGCGCCAAGATCGTGGGCTCTGGAAATCCGGTCCCGATCACGACGACGCTCGCTCTGCTCACCACCACGCTCTACGAAACCCAGGGACCGGTTCTGGTCAAAGTCGATCTCGTGACGGGCAAGCCGCACATGCCGGCCGAGACGTTCGCGCTCTGGCTGACGGGCTCACCGCCCGGCACCGACATCACGACGGTGACGAGCATGAGCCCCTACTTCCTCGCGGGCGGCGCCTTCACGGGCTTCACCCCCGAAACGATCGCCCACTTCAGCTCGGTGACCGGCGTCTTCGGCATCTTCAAGCCGAGCACGATCAAGTATGAAGAGCTTTACATCCGCGACATGACCGAAGCGCCTACGCTCTGATCTCGCGGGTTCCGTTCGCCGATCCTCGACGTGACCGGCGCCTCGGACATTCGGTCCCGGCTCAGACGAGCTCCGCCTCCACTGATCGCACGACGGGGGCGGCGTCGCTTGGTTTGGGTAGCCCTTTGGTAAACAGCGGATAGCGATACTGCGCGAGCGGACGCTCGAGCAAGAGACGCACCGCCAAGAGGACCCCGACGTCGTCGATCCAACCGATCATCGGGGCGACTGCTTCTGGGAGGGCGTCGACGGGCGAGATGACATACGCGAGCGTACAAAACGCGACGAGCTTCAGAGCCCAATGCGCGTCTCGATCGCGCAGGAGCCTCCACAGGACGACCATGTCGCCGAGGAACGGAACGGCTGAAAAGCCACGACGTCGCTTGATGGGGGTAGAAGTAGTCACCCGCAGATCATGCGTCTTCGCGCGCGCGCTGCAAGTCCAGCCCGGACGGGTACGAGTCGGCCTCGCGGGCTCTCCAAAGTGTCGCGGAAGTGTTTTTCCAACGGGCTGCTACAGTGCTCTCGAACTGAAACCGCGCGGTCCTCGGGGCCGTAAACACTGAGCGAGATTGGCTGTCGAAGACCTCCTTCTTCGCCGTCGAGGGGCATGCATGAGTCGATGGCACATGGCGACGGCCGACTCGGTGGCTCTCATCGGAGCTCTGATTGCGCACGTCTCGCTCATCGGCGCCGCAGGGCTTCTTCCGCCGGTTTCCGAGCTTCTCGGCTCCGTCAGACCGTCGAGCGCCGCTGGGCTCGAGCTCGTCGACGTGGAGAGGCTGCCCGACGAGAAGCTGCTCGACGAGAAGCCCAGCCCCGAGCTGGTGAAGAGCCTGGTCGACGAGCCGCCTGCACTGGAAGAGGCGCATCGCGCAGAGGCACCGACCCTTCGTGGGGCGCGCACGGTCGACCCCGCGGCAATTTCGGGCACCCCTGGGAAATTAGCCGCGTCTCCCGCTGAGACGCACGCAGGAGCGACGAACGAGAAACCAGGGCCGGTCGGTGCAGCGGGCAATGCTGGGCCCGCGGCGGAGTCCAAGCCGTCATCGCCCGACGAGTACGACCGGCCCGCAGAACCCGCAGCACCGACGCGGCTGAGCGGAATGTTGGGCGCCCCTGCTTGGTCGGTGCCAGGAGCCATCGCGAGAGACGTCGCCGCGCCCGCCCCCACCACGTCTCCGGAACGAGCTCCCCTCGATCCGACCATTGCGAGCCGGGTCATCGCGTCGACCTTGCGCTCGCGTGACAAGAAGAAGGGCGTCGACGTTCCAGGGGCTAGTGTGGTGGCCGGTACTGTTGCAACCGCAATGCGATCTGTGGCGGTGCCCCACAACACGCGGGCGACCTTCGAGGTGAAGCTCGGTCCCGGAGGGAAGCTCCTCGGCGCGCGGGTCGTCTCGTCGTCGGGGGGCGATGCAGCGCAATGGGACGCTGCTGCCAAGAGCGTCGCCGCGTCACTCGCGAAGCAAAATCTCCCACTCGGTCCCGATGCCGACAAGACGGGGGTGACCGTGAAGGTGACGGTCACCCAGAAGCATGTATTCCCGAGTGGCACGGCGAAGGGCGCCGACATCAAGCCGAAGTGCGCCAACGGTTTCATCAACGAAATCATCGACGCAGCTGACGACAAACCGATGCGTCCGGTCGATCCGAAGGTTCCGATGTTTCAAGACGAGCACGGCCGCCCCTGCATCCCCGTCGGTATCGACGGCGTCAGCGACGTCTCCAATTGGGGCGCGCAGAAGCAGATTCAGGTCGAGAGCTCGTTTCAGGTCATCATCCCCGGTCAGCTCGATCTTCCGGCTGACGTCGTACCCGTCAATACCGACGCACCCTGGATCGAGCGAGGCAAAGAAGGGCCACGCCCGACGCTTCCTCAGAAGGTGCGCAAACAGCTGCGAGACCGAGAAAAGAAAAAGTAGAGCGCGCTGAGGGCGCGGTCTCCACGAAGTGAAACGGCGAGAATCGAACTAGTCGATCTCGCCGTTTCGTTTTGCTTCAGGTCGAAATTAGGGAAGCGCCCGTTCGACAGCGGGGGGGGGGAAACCGTCGCGGGCGCCTCACTTTCCCCTGTTGCAGCCAGCATGCCAAGGATCGGTTGCAGAGCAACCTCACCGATCTCGTTGCTTTTCAATGGCTTGCAAGACGCTCCGGCAAGGCGTGTTGCGAGGTGAAACACGGAAAACGCAATCCTGCAATTTCAGGCTTGCAGGAACGGCAGCTCGGCGCCGGAGTTTACGCATCACCCCCCGGTCGCAAGATCCAATCGTGTTCGCTACGAGCGATCTACTGGCGAATGCCGATTGGAAACCGTCGCACCAAGCGACTGCTACGAGGGTTGGGAGCAAGCGCTCGAGGCGCAGGCCCACGCTTCATCAGCGTGGCCGCTTTCACGGCTCGGCGCCCAGAGCGCCCGGTTTTTTGCCGACGCTCGAAGCGGACTACGACGAGCTCGATCGCGCCGCGAGCGCCGTCGCGGAGGCGTCGTAGAACTCTTGCAGCATGGTTCGGCGAGCGGGCTCGAGACTCACGAACTCGACGCCGTAGCCAAACGTGCCCGCGTGTGGAGCAGGGACGGTGCGTTGTACCGTCGCTTCGACTCGGAAGGAGAGAGGCGTTCCCGGCTGGGCCAGATTCAGGATCAGATGCTCGCCGACGTTGAGCGCGAGATCGCTTCCGCAAAGGCTGAGGCCACCGAGCGAGGCGTCGATCCCGTAGGCGACGTGGATCGAACGCGAGGTTCGCACTCGGATTTCGATCGGCAGCTCGAACCGAGCATGACGACGCCGATCGGCGCCGGTGAAAACCGCAGGTGGGAGCGGAGGCGGTGCGCTCTTGCGTTCGTGCTCCCAACTGGGTGCGCCAGGATGAGCGAATGAAACGTCTGCTGCACTTCCATCGGGTGGCGGCACCGGAGGAGGCGGGGTCAGTCCGTGGATGATCGGCGGAGAGGGAAGGTGCGGCATGTGCGGTGGGGCCGAGGCCGCAAACTGGGCCGCGTGGTGACCCTGCGCCGGGAGGGGAGGCGTCGACCCTGGAGAGAAGGCCTGCCCCGGCAAGGGAGGACCGAACCCTCGCGGTGGCTGACCGTACTGCTGGTGTTGGGGCGGCGCGAACGGGGGCTGCGCGTGCGACAATCCGCCTTGCGGAGGCCCATCCTGCGGAAATCCCCCTTGTGAAAAGCCCTGCGCGAACGGAGGTTGCGCGGTCGCCGGAGAAAACGACGGAAGAGGGGGAGCCAAGGGCTGCTGCCCCTGCGCGAAGGGTTGTTGGCCGGGGGTTGGCGCGCCGAATGGCGGTGGCGCGAACGCCTGCTGCTGCGGGTTGAAACCGGGCAGAGCGGGAGGTTGGTAGGGCGGAGGTGCTGAAGGGGAGCTCAGGTGGGCTTGCGGCTGCTGCTGCGTGTCGCGCACGAACTGGTCCCACGTGACGCTCTCGGTGCGGCCGAAAAACTCCAGGCCGATGCCACGCTTTCCGTAGTCGTCGCCGTGACGGACGACCATCGCATGCGGCGTGAACGCCTCCGCGCCGTTCGGGAGCTGGATCTCGACTTTGACGAGCATCCGCAGCGCGGGGAAGTCTTCGTCCATGGGCACATACAGCCCGCGATAGCTGATGTCTTCGGTCGTCGTCGCGACGGTCTTCTTGCCAAAGGTCAGGATCACCGGCACTTGGGTCCGGAGCCGCGGTTCTCGTCGATTCTGCTCTGAGGACATCGGCTCCCTTGACGATGCCCTCTCGGGCGAGCCATGACAAGCGGCGTAAATTGGTTGGGAGAACAATCCTCCCGGCGCCGTAGAATCCTTGCGCGCTCTCTCCGTCTCTCCGTGACTGCCGACGGCGCCCAAGATGGATCTCGACTGCACCACGCTAGAGACGGTCACGATCCGCCGGACTCAAGTGAAAACTGAAAAGGCTCCGCGAATTTGGTCCGCAAATCTGGCGGCACGCTTTCTGCTCCCTGGCTCTGCTCAGCACACGCTTTTCCGCAACGACGACGAATGGATCCCAAGCGATCTACGAAATGACCCGGCCGGCCGAACGACGGCGCCGCTTTCCGCGGTCCCGGAGGTGCGGCTTCGAAGCCCCAAAGGAGTGACAATGAAGCACGGCTTTCTGTTTGCAGCTGCTCTCGGTCTCGCTGCCGCAACGACCACCGTTTCTCCCGTTCGCGCCGACGAAGACATTTCGAGTCAGTTCGTCGTCACCGCGACCGCCAAGGGCGGCAAAGTCGACGTCGTGATCAAGCCCGCCAACGACAAGGTGTTCATCAACTCCGAGTACACGATGAAGATCCACATCAGCGCCAAAGACGGCGGCAAGGTCGACAAGACCGACCTGACCAAGGAAGACGGCAAGTACGTGGCGTCGACTCACGAGGGGAAGGCCAAGCAGGTCACCTTCACCGTCAACGCCGACAAGGGCGTGACCGGCGAAGGCAAGCTCGTGGTCTGCTCGCTCGGGGCGTGCGGCAACCCGACGAAGTTCTCGTTCGAGTCGAAGTAACTCCTTTTCACCGATCGCTGTGTGGGGGGAGCCGACCTTTCGGCTCCCCCTTTGCTTTTCGGCCCACGGGTCTTCCCCCTCCGTGGGAGGCTAAGGTCAGCTGCTACAGCGATCGGAGGCGCCTCGCGGCTTCTTCGAGCACGTCTTCCTCCTTCGCGAAGCAAAAGCGAGCGAGCGTGTCGCCGACCGGATCGGCATAGAACGAGGTGCCTGGAATGCTCGCGATCTTCGTGCGCTCGAGCAGGAGCATCGACGCCTCTTTTGCGTTTGCGAGCCCGAGCTTTCGCATGTCGGCCAGCACGTAGTACGCGCCGCGCGGCACGTGTGGCGTGAGCCCTGCTCGGTCGAGTGCGTCGCACAGGATGCCGCGCTTCTTCGTGTAGCCCGCGGTCATCTGGTCGTAGTAGCTCCGTGGCATCTCCAGGCCGGGGACCATCGCGTGCTGCAGAGGCGTAGGCGCGCACACATAGAGCAAGTCGTGCGTGATGGTGATGCGGCGGGCGAGCTCTCGCGGAGCGCTGAGATAGCCGAGGCGCCAGCCGGTGATCGCGAAGGTCTTCGAGAAGCCGGAGAGCGTCACCGTGCGCTCGCGAGCACGTGCGCGTGACGCGAGTGGTACGTGCCGAGTGTCGTCGAACAGGATGTGCTCGTAAATCTCGTCGGTGATCGCCAGGAGATCGCGGCGTTCGAGAATCTCGGCGACCCGGTCGAGCTCGGCCTCGGTGAACACCTTTCCGCTTGGGTTCGATGGCGTGCAGAGCACGAGGCCGCGCGTCTTCGGACCGATGGCTTTCTCGAGGGCCTCGGGATCGAAGCTCCACGAGGGCGGCATGGTCGGCACGAGCTTCGGGACGAGCCCGAGCGAGAGCACGGTGTTCAGGTGGTAGCCGTAGTAGGGCTCGAAGAGAATCACCTCGTCGCCCGGATCGAAAAGCGCCAGACAAGCCGCGGCGAATCCACCGGTGGCACCCGAGGTCACGACGACCTCGCCCTCGGGATCGTAAGAGAGCTCGTAGAGCCGCTCGATCTTCCGAGCGATCGCTTGCCTCAGCGGCAGGATGCCTTCGGGCGCCGTGTACACGACGCGGTTGTCGGCGATCGCCTGCCGAGCGCCCTCGGCGACCGGCGGAGGCGTGGGCAGGTCGCAGATGCCTTGCCCGAGGTTGATGCCAGAGACCGCGTCACACGCGCGGCTCATGTTGCGAATGTCGCTGATGACCAAGGATTCGAGGCGGCGTCCGAGTCGCATGCGTCCAAGCTAGACGAGCTCGGGACGCGGTTCCATCTCGGGCCGCGCTCGAGCTCGGGCGCGCATGCCTCTCTAGACCCGCCGCACCTCGGGACGAGGTTGGCTCCCGTGAGCGTTCTCGACGCGGTGAACCAGGCGTCGAGAGTCGTGCCCATCGGTCGCGCTGTGGTGAACGAGGCAATCGGACCGACACGTTCGGGCGATTTCCGCCGAAAGCTCGCAGGGTGGGCCGTGAGTCCGTGGTCGAGCTTGATGCGCTTGCTCGCCCTCTCTACGAGCGACGACGTGCGTCTCCCCGCCGACCCCGATCTGCGCCTCCGAACGCCGATCGCTCGGGCGGACCGGCCGCTTGCTCGGGAAGTGTGGCGCCTCGCGTGGCCGGCGATCACGCACATGCTGCTCGTGACGATGGTCTTTCTCGTCGACCGCGTGCTGCTCGGTCACCACAGCTCGGCCGCGCTCGCGTCACTTCAAGTCTCGTCGATCCTGGTCTGGACGCTTTACTCGGTGTTCACGGCGTTCACGGCGGGCACCCTCGCGGTGACGGCCCGTTCGGTGGGAGAACGAAACCCAGATGAGGCCGCGCTCGCGTCGCTCGTCTCTCTCGGGTTCTCGCTCGTGCTCGGGCTCGTCGTGACCGCAGTCGTGTTGGCGGGCGTCGGACGGGTGCTTCCGGTCGTCTTCCCCGAGGCCGGCCGACAGGTGATCTCCGACGCTCACGGGTACCTCGCGATCGTCTTGCCATGCATGCCAGCCGCATTCGTCGAAGCGTCGGCGGCAGCCTCTTTGCAGGCGGCTGGAGACACAAAGACTCCGCTTCGAGCTGGAATCGTTGCGAACCTGCTGAACCTCGCGATGAGCTCGGTCTTGGTCTTCGGGCTGTTCGGGGCTCCGAGAATGGGCGTTCGTGGAGCGGCCATCGGCACGGCGACGGCGATGGTCGTTCAGGCGGGGGTTCTCCTTCGAGCGCTCTTCGCGACCTCGAGCCCGCTCTCGCTCCGCGGCGCCGTGGCGCAGCTGCCTCTCCGCGGTCGAGAGACGTTCGCGCGCCTCATTCGCGTGAGCTTGCCCGCCTACTTCGAAAAAGTCGTTTACAACGGCGGCTACCTGCTGTTCGTCATCGTGATAGCGCGCCTCGGCGAAGCCGCGATGGCGGCCAATCAGGCGATGGTCAGCATCGAGGCCGTCTGTTTTCTCTCCGCCGACGGCTTCGGCATCGCTGCAGGCGCGCTCGTCGCCCAGAAGCTCGGAGCCGGGCGCAAAGGGGAGGCCGCCGAGGTCGCAGCGATTGCCACGAGGATGGCGATCGGCCTCTTGAGCACCTGTGGCTTGCTCTTCTTGGTCCTGCCGCGCTTCTTGATGCTCGCGTTCAACGGCGACCCCGAGATCATCGCGATGGGAACGAGTGCCCTCTACGTCACTGCACTCGCGCAGCCCTTCATGGCGTACGCGATGGTGATCCGAATGGCGCTCCGCGGCGCTGGGGCGACCAGCACCGTTCTCGTGGTCACGCTCCTCGGGACGTTTCTCGTCCGGCTTCCGATCGCTTATCTCGCGGCGGTCGAGCTCCATTGGGGGCTCACCGGGATCTGGGCCGCGAGCACCGCCGACTGGGTCGTCGAAGCGGCGCTCCTTCTCACGATCTTTCGTCGGGGAGCCTGGCAAGACAGCAAGGTTTGATTCTCAATCGGCTTCGAGAACGTGGCGGAGCTCCGAGCCTTCGGGGGCGAGCCAGCCTTCACCATCGGCGCGGATGATCCCGTCGCCCTTCACGGCGAGGAAGTGCGCGGCGGCCATCAGGACGGCCCAACCGATGCCCTCGGTGTCGGTCGACTTGAGCTCGAGGCCAACGGTCTCTTCTGCGCCTTCGAGGGAACGCGAGATCTCTTCGCAGCCTTCATCGTCGTCTTCCTGGGCCATGTAGTCTTCGAGCCAGTCGCGAAGCTCTCCGACCTCTTCATCGGCGCGGTCGTCGATCCAACGCTCGACGCGGACACCTTTGGTCTGGTCGGCCTTCCAGCGAAGCTGATACACCTGGAACTCAGAATCGTCAGCGGTCTTGCTCTTCGTCTCGCGACCCTTCTCCACGGTGAGAAGCTTGGCCGTCTCTTCGGCACCCGCCTCGCCGTAGACCTTCGCGAGGTTCGCCAAGCGCTCCTCGATGCCCGCCCGGAGTGCCTCCGGGGTGATGTCGGCGACGGAACTCCTGCACACAACCCGAATCCAGATGCTCATTGGAGTGCTGCTTATCGGCCCAGACCGCCGCCGTCCAGCGCCGCTTCTTCTTGACGCCTTCCCGGGGGCGATCCCTCATCTTTCGCATGGGACAGGTCCACGGCGGCAAGCTGGTCGCGAAAGCGCTCAAAAGGCATGGAACGACGCATCTCTTCACCCTCTGCGGTGGCCACATTCAAGCGATTTACGACGGGTGCCTCGACGAAGGTATTCGTGTGGTCGATGTGCGCCACGAGCAGACTGCGGGCCACGCCGCCGACGGTTACGCGCGCGTAACGGGACGACCTGGCGTCTGCGCGGTCACCGCCGGGCCCGGTGTGACCGACGTCGTCACGGCCGCCGCGAACGCATTCCGAGGTGGAATTCCGCTCGTCATCATCGGTGGGGCAGGCCCCCGCGCGCTCACCGACATGGGCTCGCTCCAAGACATGAACCACGTCGAGCTGATGCGCCCGATCACGAAATGGAGCGTCAGCGTTCCTTCGACCGATCGCATTCAGGAGTACCTCGATTCGGCGTTTCGGATCGCGATGGCCAACGTTCCTGGGCCCGTGTTCCTCGAGATGCCGCTCGATTTGCTGATGAACTGGGCCGACGACGCGCTTCCCTCGACGGCCGCCAACGCCGATCGACCGACGCCGAGGCCCGCCGGCGATCCATCGAGCATCGAGCGGGCGGCCAAGATGCTCGCCGAGAGCGAGCGGCCCATGTTCATCGTCGGGAGCCAACTGCGCTGGTCTCCGCGAATGGACGCGGTCCGCAGGTTCGCCGACGCCGTCGAGGCGCCCTTCTACTTGAACGGGATGGCTCGCGGAGCGCTGCCTTACGAGCACAAGAACCTCATGACGCGCTCGCGCAAGTTCGCGCTCGGTCAGACCGATCTCTGCTTCGTGTTCGGTACGCCGCTCGACTTCCGTCTCGACTATGGACGCGCGATTCCCGCCACTGCAAAGGTCGTCCAGGTCGATCTCGACGGCGGTGAGATCGGACGCAATCGACACGTCGATCTTCCCATCGACGGCGACAGCGGCCTCGTGCTCGAGCAGCTCCTCGCACTGGTGAAGTCGAAGACGTCGAGCGCGTGGCTCGCGACGGTTCGGGCGTCCGAAGACAAGTCGCGCGCGAAGATGGCCGCCGAGATCGCGAGCGACGCGAACCCGCCGAATCCCCTGCGTGTGTGCGCCGAGATCGGCAAGCGCCTCGGAAAGAACGACATCGTCATCGGTGACGGTGGCGATTTCGTCGCGACGGCCGCGTACGTGCTCAAGCTCGAATGGCCGCAGCTCTGGATGGATCCCGGACCCCTGGGAACGCTCGGCGTCGGGCCCGGATACGCCATGGCCGCGAAGCTTGCGCGGCCCGATGCCAACGTCGTTCTCGTCTATGGTGACGGTTCTTTCGGCTTCAACGGACTAGAGTTCGAGGCGATGGTGCGGCAAGACATCCCGGTCGTCAGCATCATCGGCAACGACGCCGCATGGACACAGATCCGTCGCGGTCAGGTCGAGATCTACGGTCCTGAGCGGGCGGTAGCGACGTCGCTCGAGTACACGCGTTACGACAAGGTGGTCGAAGCGCTCGGCGGATTCGGCGCCTACGTCGAGAAGGTCGACGACCTGGGGCCCGCGCTCGACGCTGCGTTCGCCTCTAAAAAGCCTGCTTGCGTGAACGTGAAGATCGCCACGAGCGATTTCCGCAAAGGCTCGATCAGCGTTTGAAATCGCGGCTCTCTTTCAACCTGAACCTCGTCGGGCGCTGATCGGTGGAGCTCAAGTTCGTAGAGCCGTACCTGTCGAAGCTCGACGAGATCGATGCCGAGATACTCATCGCGAGCGTCTTCACCGACGTACGCCCGGCGCGGGGTCTGCTCGGGCTCTGCGACTTTCGGCTGGGCGGGCGGCTCTCGCGGTTGATGATGCAGGGCTTCATCACCGGAGCATTCGAAGAGGTGGTTCTCGTCCCCGGAAAACCGCTGCTCACCTACGACAAGGTGCTCGTCTTCGGGGCCGGGCCGAGCTCGGCATTCGACGAGGACGCGTACATCGGGCTGGTCGGGAAGATGCTCGTGACGCTCGAGGGGCTCGCGGCGCGCACTGCCGTCGTCGAGCTCCCGGGGCGACAAGCGAACGCGATCGGCGCGGCGCGGGCGGTCGACGTGCTCCTCACCGAGACCGGAGGATCGAAGCTCCACGACGTGTGGACCCTCGTCGAGCATTCGGCCGGTCGAGCCAGCATCGAGCAGCACATGGTCGAGCAGAAGCGGCGCGTCCGACGCTCGTTCTGAAAGGCGATGGTCGCCGGTCAGTCGACCAGTGCGACCTCGAGGCCGACGCTTCGTTCTTTCGCGAGCGCGAAGACGACGCGCGCGACGGCGAGGTCTTGTACGGCGAGGCCCGTCGAATCGAAGAGCGTGATCTCGTCTTTGAAGCGGCCCTTCACCGTGCCGATGATGACCTCCCCGAGCGTTCCGGCGATGCTCTCGCGCTCGTAGAAGCCTTCGTGCAGCGGAACGTTCACCTCGCCGGAATGCGTCGCCTGCTCCCAGTCGTCGATGAATACGCGCGCGTGACCGAGGACCTTCGGATCAATCTCTTGCTTGCCAGGTGCGTCGGCGCCCATCGCGTTGACGTGGGTTCCAGGCTTCAAGTCTTCGCTCTTCACGACGGGGCCGCGACCGGGCGTCGCGACGCAGACGATGTCGGCGCGGCTCGCCTCGGCCGTGCTGACGGCCACGCCGTCGATCTCGGAGGCGAAGCGTTGCGCAGCTTCTGGAAAGACGTCGGCGCAGAGACACTCGAATGATCCGTACACTGCTTTGTGGGCAGCGAAGAGAACGCGCGCCTGGACGCCGCAACCGACGAAGCCGATCTTCTTCGGCTTACCGCGAAAGAGATGCTTCGACGCCACCGCGCCGGCGGCGCCGGTGCGCACGGCGGTGAGCCACGTCGCGTCGAGAATGGCGAGAGGGACGGCAGTCTCGGGATCGCTCAGAATGTAGGTTCCCATGACCGAGGGGAGCCCGTGCTTCTTCGGGTTGTCGGGATGCGAGTTGACCCACTTCACGCCGGCCGCGCCATCGATGAACGAAGGCATCGCGCGAAAGTCTCCGCCGTGCTTCTCGAGCGACAGGTAGACCTTCGCTGGCATGATGGCTTCGCCACGCGCGTGTGCGGCGAACGCGGCTTCGACGGCGGGGATCGCGACGTCCATGGTCAGGAGCGATGCGACGTCGCGCTTGGTGAGGATGAGGGTCTGGGGCATCGCGTTTCAGCTACCGCATCGAAGCTTCCTCGTCACGCCTCGCCGACGGCTTCGACGAGCGCGTCGTGGATGAGCCCGTTGGTCGCGACGACGTGACCTTTTTCGAAGCTCGGAACACCGCCGCCGATCGCGGTGATTCGACCGCCTGCCGCGAGCAAGATGGCGCCCGCAGCGGCGCAGTCCCAGAGCATCAGACGTCGCTCCCAGTAGCCGTCGTAGGTTCCGTCGGAGACGAAAGCGAGATCGATCGCGGCTGAACCGCAACGGCGCACCGCGCGAGCCACCTTCTTCACGCGGATGAAGGAGTCGAAATTGTTGGACGGGGCTCGCGAGCGGTCGGGCGGAAAGCCTGTCGCGATCATCGACGAGCCGAGCTTCGATGTCGCGCTGACGCGACACGTCTCGCCGTTGCGCGTTGCGAGCCCCGATCCGTCGTCGCTCGTGGCGCCGCGCCACGCGAGGCCCAGGCAGGGCGCGAGCACTGCACCGACGATCGGAACGCCATCGAAGAGCGCTCCGATCGCGACGCACCAAAACGGATGACCATGCACGAAGTTGGTCGTCCCATCGAGGGGATCGACCGCGAAAACGAGGCCTTTCGGAACGGTGACCTCTCCCGACGAGCTCTCTTCGGCGATGACTGCTGCACCAGGGAAGGCGCGCTCGAGCCGAGCGAGGATCAAGTCTTGGCTCCGACGGTCGTATTCGGTCACGAGGTCGTGGACCTCTTTCTCGTCGACCCGGGGATGGGTGCGGTAGCCGGTCATCACGAGGGCGGCTGCATCTTCGGCGATGGAAAGACACTCGGATGCCATCTCGCGTCGCTCGACGCTCTTCGGGCTTTCGGTCATGACGGCACCATGCCAGAAACGGAGCCGCGTGGAGCGGCCACGCTGATCGCGAGGAGGCTTCTTTCGATGTGGAATCCGATGAGGTCCGGCGCGCCGGAGAGGCTCTTCGTGGTCGCGTCTGCGTGCGCGCTCGGGTTCGCGGTCTCTGGCTGCGCCTCCGAGTACAGTCTCATGAAGGCGCCCGACGTGGCCTTCGTTCCAGCTGGGACTAGCTGCTCGTTCGAGGTTTCTCGGGGCCTCCCAGCCGCCGTGGACTACGTCGAGATCGGTCGTCTCGAAGCCCAGTTCTTCCCCGCCGCCGATCTCGAGAAGCTTCGCGCGACGGTTCACGACGAGGTCTGCAGCATCGGCGGGGAGCTCGTCGTCGGTGAGTGGGACGGCGATCGCTTCATGTCGGCGGTGGTCTTTCGCCGACGTCCGGTTTCGCTCTCTGCGCCCGCGAGCACCGCGAGGCCGGTCGCGACCTCGAAGGCGCCCGAGTCGTCGCAGCCCTCGTCGTCCCCGATGGCGCTGCCCAAGGCCTCGTCGGCGCCCGCGGCTTCTTCCTCGGCGCCGCCCGCTCCGTCGGCACCTCCGGCCTCGATGCCGTGACTTCGTGAAGAGGGTGTGGACGCGCCTGGTGACCGATCCTACCGTCCGACGCCATGTCTTCCCCGAAGAGCGACGTGCTGTTGGAGATCGGTTGCGAAGAGCTTCCCGCTTCGTTCGTCGAGGCGGCGCTCGAGGCCATTCCCATCCTCGCCAAGAAGAAGCTCGCTGAGCTCCGTCTCGGATTCGGCAACGTCCGCGCGCTGGGCACGCCGAGGAGACTCGCGCTCTTGGTCGAAGACCTCGAGGCCGAGCAGGCCGACTTGGCTGAAGAGCTCACGGGTCCTCCGACGCGCGCCGCCTTCAAAGACGGTGTGCCCACACGCGCCGCCGAAGCCTTCGCGGAGAAGGTCGGCGTCACCGTCGCCGAGCTTCGGCGCGTCGACACTCCCAAGGGCGAGTACCTCGTCGGAACGCGAAAAGAGAAGGGCCGCGCGACCCAAGACCTTCTCCCGGGCGCGCTCGAGTCGCTCATCAAAGAAATTCCGTTTCGGAAGTCGATGCGATGGGCCGATCTCGACTTCGCGTTCGGCCGTCCGATCCAGTGGCTGGTCGCCCTCTACGGAACCGACGTGCTCGACCTCGGAGTGGCCTCGCTGCGCGCCGGCCGCGAGACGCTCGGACACCGCTTTCTCGCGAGGGCGGGCACCGATCGAGCTGCGACGCCCGAGCGGATCACGCTCAAAACCCCCCGCGACTACGTGACCCAGATGCGCGAGGTCCACGTTCTCGTCGATCCGGAAGAGCGTCGCGCCATGCTGGCGAAGAAGCTCCTCGAAGCGGTCGAAGCGGCGAACGGCGTCCTCATCGAGGACGAGTTCTTGATGGGGGAAAATCTATCTCTCGTCGAAGAACCCTACGTCGTGACCGGCACCTTCGCCGAAGAATTTCTCGAGCTCCCCGAGCGCGTGATTCTCGAGGTCGCCAAAGGGCATCAGCGTTACTTCGGTATCCGCGACAAATCAGGCAAGTTGCTTCCGAGCTACCTGACCGTGGTGAACACCGCCCTCGAGCCCGCGATCATCGCGAAAGGCAACGATCGCGTGATGCGCGCACGGCTCGCCGATGCGCGCTTCTTCTACAAGACCGACCTCGACGTGCCTCTGGCCGACCGCCGCGAAAAGCTCGCGGGGGTCGTCTTCCAAAAAAGGCTGGGGAGCGTGCTCGAGAAGGCCACCCGGGTCGAAAGGCTCGCGACGGAGATAGGGCTCCTCCTCTCGCTCCCCGAGCCTGTGATCATGGCGGCGGCTTCGGGCGCTCACCTCGCCAAGTGCGATCTCGTGTCGCTCATGGTGGGCGAGTTCCCCGAGCTCCAAGGAGACATGGGGATGGCGTATGCGCTCGCTCAAGGCGTGGCGCCCGAGGTAGCGAGCGTCATTCGGGATCACTACAAGCCGAAGGGCGCACACGACGACACGGCAAAGGACGACGCCGCCGCGCTCGTCGCGCTCGCCGATAGACTCGATACGTTGGTGGGCTGCTTCGCGATCGGTCTCGCGCCGACTGGAGCCGCCGATCCGTTCGCGCTTCGCAGGGCCTGTCTCGGCGTGCTGCGCACCATGCTCGATCGGGACTTCGATCTCTCGTTCGGCGTTCTCCTCCAGAAGGCCTACCACGGCTTCGAAGCGATCAAGCTCGATCTCTCGCGGGCCGATCTCGTCGCGAAGGTCACCGAGTTCATGACCGAGCGTCTGCGCGGTCTTCTCGCCGACAAGCTTCCTGCCGATGCGGTGCGTGCGTGTCTCGCCGCGGGATCGGAGAGACCCCTCGATGCACGTGCTCGCGCCACCGCGCTGGCGGAGCTCGACAGCGCGACGCGCGCGCAGGTCGGTGAGGTGTTCAAGCGCGCGACGAACATCGCGAAGGAGGCTCCTTCGGGCGACCCTGCGCCCCCTCCGGCCGATGCCCACGCGAGTGAGTCGGCGCTCTACGAGGCGTACATCCGCTTCCGAAATCGCTCGAGTGAGCTCGCCAAGACGGGCGACTACGACGCATTCCTTCGCGAGGTCGCGGCCATCGCTCCCGTCATGGAGAAGTACTTCCTCGACGTGTTCGTGATGTGCGACGACCTCCCGCTTCGAGAGAGCCGCCTCCGCCTCATGCGCGAGATAAGCGAGCGTTGCGCGTCGGTCGCTCGCCTCGAGCTGCTCGCGGCGAGCTGACGGAGAGAGAGCGAAACGTCGGCGCTCCGTGGGCTTGGAAGTGCCGGGCGCCGGCGACCGGCGCGCCCTTCTGCGGTCGACGCAACAGCGCGACGAGCACGAGCGATCCTAGTAAGGGCGCCAGCGACGCAGAGACCCGTGAAGGCATGAGCGACAAGCAGCTCCGTCACGAGATCTCACGCTCGTCCTCGCGGGCCACGAGACCACCGCGAACGCGCTCTCGTTTCTCTTTCGCCTTTTTTCGACGCATCCCGACGTCGCTCGTCGCGTCGCGGCCGAGGTCGAGACGGTCCTCGCCGGGCGCACGCCGACGCTCGCCGACCTCAAGCGGCTCGAGTACACGAGCATGGTCATCGAGGAGACGCTGCGTCTCTACCCGACCGCTAGGGTCCTCGAGTGCCAATCGATCGCCGCCGACGTCGCGGGCGGCTTTCACATCCCTCAGGCGCCCGGTCGAAATAAGGGTTGCTGCGACCGCCGATCCCTTCGCTGCGACGGTCGGCCTCCTCGCTCCGCTCCTCAGGCTGCAAAAAGTAGGCTTCCGGTGCTCACTCGTCGGGCGACCGTCTCGCCTCGGTCTCGGCGGTCTCGCGACGCGCTCATTTCGACCGGGCGCCTAAGGGCCCGCGCCCAGTCGGTGCCGTTCCGCCGATACCATCGCGAGACAGGCGACCCCTCGGTCACGCTCCGGCCGAAGCATGGCATTCCGATGACGCTGCGCGCGCACTGAATCGAGAGCGTCAGAGATCTAGATCGCTGCGTGCGTGAGCCGCTGAAACAGGGCCTGAAGCATTCGATAGGTCAGGCCCCACACGATGCGTCCGTCGACGTCGTACGCCGGAAGCGTGTAGCGGTTCTTCTCGTAGTCGACGTCGAGCGAGCTCTTGCGCTCGCCACGAATCAACGGGCCGATGGGCGTCCAGATCACCTCAGTGACTTCTTCGTTGGGGCAAATCGAACCTGGCTCGTGCAGGGCGAAGACGAACGGACGAATCGGCATCGGCTCGGGCGTGCGCCGACCCTTGGCGTCTTGATCGTCGAGGACCCCGACCAAGTGCCCGTGACACTCCAGGTCGAGCCCGATCTCCTCAGCCGTCTCGCGAATGGCCGTTCGGAGCAGGTCGCGATCTCCAGGCTCGTGGCGGCCGCCCGGGAACGCCATGTGGCCCGACCACGGATCGCCCGAGCGCTCGGCCCGACGAATGAGAAGCACTTCGGCGCCGTCGTCACCTTCTCGGAAGATGGCAGCGACCGCCGCCGGCCGCCCGCCCCGGGGTACGTCACGGAGCTCGCCTTCGAGGGACGTTGAGAGCGCGCGCCTGAGCCCCCCGACCGACAGCGGGTGCCGCGAAGACGTAGGCACAAAAGAATCGCCCATCACGTGTGGATGTAGGGGAGAGCCGCGCGACCCGCAAGGGACACTTAGAACAGGCGCCCCGCGCCTGAAAAGCGCTAGGATGCAGCGCGATGAGTCACTTTCGTCTCGCCGTCGAGCGCGCCCTCACCGGCGTCGGACCGTTTCCTCGTTCGGTCGCAGAATCGATTCTCGAGATCGCGTACCTCACGATGGCCGTCGACGAAGACCTGCGCGACGAAGAGATCGAAGCGTTCAGCGTCATCGCTGCGACGATGCTGCAACAGAAGCGGGCGAGCGGAGGAATCGAGACGCTCGACGACAACAACCTTCGCGACTGGCTCGACAAGTTCGCGGGCCAGCTCGACCGCGCGACCATTCAAGACAGGCTCGAGGCCGCGGTGAAGAGCCTCGGAGACAACCACCTCGCCAAGCTCGCCGCCTATCGGGTCGCGACGCTCATGGCGATGTGCGATCTCGACGCCCACGATCGCGAGTTCGAGTTCGATTTGCAGCTCGTCGCGACCCTCGGCGTGTCGCAAGAAGAGGCCGACACGATCACCGACGAGGTGAACCAGGCGGTCACTCCGGCAGAAGTGAACTGATCTCGCTCGTGTCCGACGACGAGCCATGGTCTTCGCGCGGACCGTTCACATGAAGTTTCGCGTGTGGAGTGACGAGAGCGCGGCCGCCTCCTCTTCGTCGAAGCCGAGCTTCTTGAGCCGCCTTTGACGACCGTCGTCCATGTCTTCACGCATGGCGACGACGGCGTGGTGACCCTTGCGAATGGCTGCGGGCTCGAAGCCGCCCGCGGCGAGGATCGCGAGTGCGTCGAAGACCTCTTCGTTGAGGCCGGCGGTGTGTTGCAAGCTCGCGTGACGCGCTTCGACCGCTGCGCGTAGGCGCGGACGCAGGCCCGGATCGCGCTCGGCGTGACGCGCGAGGTGAGCGAGGCCGAAGGCGACATGTCGCGCCTCGTCTTGCGCCGTGAGCCGAGCGATCTCGCGCGTGAGCGGATCGGGGGCGTGGGTGTGCAAGAACCACAGGAGTGAGAGAAAGCTTCCCTCGCCGAGGACCGAGAGCAGAAAGCTCGCGAGCGCGAAGTCGGGCTCGTCGAACAATGTCTTCAGAGAGAGCTGGCCGCCGACCGTCGAGAGAGCAAGCTCACTCCGGTGAAGAAGGGCGCGCCGAGTGAAGACCTCGATGTGTCTCGCTTCGTCTGCGGCTTGTATGGCGAGAAGGAGCATCACCTCACGAAAGTGCGGATGGATCTTCGCGAGAAAGCGCGCGGGAACGAGGAGCGCGGCGGTCTCGTTCTCGATGAGGTACGTCATCACCTGCACGACGGCGTCTTCGATCTCGCACGGCAGCGTGTGCGGTGACGACCATGGGATCGCCGTCTCGGGGTCCCATTGCGCCGCTGCGGCCTGCGCGTAAAGGCGACCTGCGTCCTCGGTCCAGACCTCGTCCTTGTCGATGAGACCGAAGTCGAACGGGGGAACGCCGGCTTCGACCAGAGCGCCTCGCGCAGCCAGTCCCCACGTCGGCTTGGGGTTTTCGACGACACCGCCTTCGGCGCCCGGTCGAGCCTGTCCCGCGCGCTCGGCTCCGTGCGTTCGGCCCGTTTCGTGAGCGCTGCGCACGACGTTCGCGACGAAGGGTGACTGAGCGTCACGATCCGTTTCACGTGGACGATCCCACTCGAGCGAGTGGCCGAGGAAACGGCACAAGGCGCGCAGTTGTGGAGCCAGGCCCTCGGCCTGCCCACGAACCTCGAGGACACCTCCGGGATCGAGCGCGGCGAGCGCGCGCTTCACCAGGAGGTGTCCGCCGTGGTCGATGCCGAGATCGTCCAGATCGATGCACGCACGACTGCTCATGACGTCATTTCACTTTGGCGAGCCACGCGTCGATCGTACCGAATCTATCGCAGGCACGCTCGAGCGCGACATAGCCCGAGGTGCGCCCTGGCTTCCAAGCTTTGAGGCCTTCGAGATCCATGAGCGGTCGCACGGTCGGATCGGCGTAAGACATGCCGAGGAGCAACGAGGTGAAGTTCTCGACGAGCTCGGCCCGCTTGGTGCCACTGGCCGAGGTCGGCGAGAGATCGTCGAGCACGGTGAAGTTGCAATGGTCGAACGGTCCGGTCACTGCGAGCTGACGTGTCTTTCCTTCGCTTAGCGTCCCGTCTTTGGCGAAGCCGAGCGTGTTCGCGTCGAGAATGCATGCTGCATCGGCCTTTCCAGCGAGCAGGGCCTTCACGGCGTCGCGCTCTCCGCCGATGTGGTCGCCGTGCTTGCCGACGAGGACGTCGTGGACGAGCACTTCGAAATCGCGACGTGGCTCGAGGCCCTGCTCGGCCAGGTGCAGGAGCGGCAAGATGGTCGCCTGCGGCGAGTCTTCTGCGCCGACGGCGACACGCTTTCCTTTCAGGTCGGCGAGGGTGCTCGGCCCGTCGGGTCGGACCAGAATGACCGAAGTCAGATCTTGATCGCTGTCTCGCATCGCGATGGCGCGCGCTTTCTTGTTCTGTGAAGGCGCGAGACGCTCCGCCTCGATCCACGCGAGAGGCGAGTTCCAAGCGACGTCGAGCTCGCCCGCGAAGTGTCCTTCGACCTGTCGCTCGTAGCTCGTGTAGAGCACGTAGTCGAACGCGAGACCGCGCTCCGCGAAGAAGCGTTGAAATCCGTCCCAGATCGTGACGACCTTCGGATCGTAAGCGACGGCGCCGAGAACGAGTGCTTGGCTGCTCTTGTTCATGATGTCGTCCGATCAGAAGAGGGGCAGGCCACAGACGGCCTTGCCGATGAAGTCGTACAGCGCGTCGCTGGTGGGCGCCATGACAGCCCCAGCGCGGCCGTCGCGAAAGAAGCGCTCGACGCCGACGTCGCGCCGAAAGGCAGCTCCGCCCGCGACGCGCATCGCGGTGTCGAGGACCTCGAGCGCTGCATCGCCGCATCCCGCCTTCACTTCGAGGACTCGGAGCATCGCGTCGGGGCGCCCGTTCTCGAGCGCGTCGATGGTGTCGAGCCAGAGCGTGCGAGCCATGTCGGTTCGTACGCGCATCTTGGCCATGTACGCGCGAGCCGTCGGCAGATCGGACACGGTCGTTCCCGAGTGTTCGAAGTGGGTCGCGCTCGCGTGCGCAGCGACGCGGGCGATGGATGTCTCCATGAGTCCGACCGAGCAGGCAGCGTTCAGCGTGTTGAAGACCGGAAGAACGGTCTCCATCATGATCCCGAACCCGCCGCCGTCTTTGCCGAGACGATTCGCCGGATCGATGACCGCTCCGATGGCGGAGACGGGAGACGAATCGTTGCCTCGAAGTCCGAGGCCGTCGAAGGGGCGCTCTACCGCGACCCCCGGGGTCGTGCGCGGAACGAGCCAAAGCGTGCTCGCTTCGTTGCCCTCGAGCGGTTTGCTCGACCACACGTACGCCGTCGCGTAGCTCGCGGAGGTGATCCAGCTCTTCTTGGCGTCGAGCCGCACGCCCTTGTCGTCTTGTTTCGCCGTTCCGACCGGAGCCCAGAACTGGCTTCGCGATCCGGCCTCCGAGAAGGCGAGCGTCGAGAGGTGCTTGCCGCTCGCGACCTCGCGGCGTAGCGATTCGCTGCCGAGCTTCTCGATCACCGCCGCACCACAGTAGTGCATGCACATGATCATCGCGGTCGACGCACAGTCGCGCGCGAGCAGCTCGATGACCTCGGCTGCGGCGCGCAGCCCCTTCCCCTGACCGCCCATGTCGGTGGCGATGGTCAGCCCGAGGAGGCCGCGATCAGTCAGCGCGTCGATGGCTTCGCGGGGAAAGCGTCCCTCTTTGTCGACGGCGGCGGCGTGCTCCGCGACGACGTTCTTCGCGACATTTTCGACGACTTCTCGATGATTGATCGTTTCGTTCTTCATGGCTTCTCCGATGCGAACGCACGCGCGGTTCGCTCGGATTGCCCGACTCAAACGCGGCGCGTGACCTTGGGTGATCGCCTGAGCCCGTCAAGCGTTCTTGCGATTCAGTTGCGACGAGGTTCGCGCTTCATGACTGCGTTCGTAACACGCCACGGGCGCCGGTCACACCGTCGGGGGTGGCGAAATCGTAGCTAGGCGGAGCCGATCTTCGAAAACGTGCGTTTCGACGTGCGCTGGCGAGATCAAGATCTCGAGGTCGTGGTCTTGACCTTCAACGCCGACGACGTGTGCGAGACCCGCCACTTCATCGTCGCCGAGACCGAGGAGGTGGCTCGGGGATTCTTCGAGCACGTCTGCAAGTGGTCGAACGAGGTTCGAGGCGAGATGCTCGTCTTCGAAAGCGGAACTTTCAAGAAAGACCATCGCGAGACGCGGTGGGCATCCCCGTCTCGTATTAGACTCGGGGAAGTGAACGCTTCATCGGCTCTCTTCCTCGGCCTTTCGGTCGCCTGCCTCTCGGTTGCGTGTGGCGACGGCGCCGAGTGCAAGGGCAGCGCCTGCCCCACGACGACGAGCTCGTCCACTGGCAGCGGCGGCAGCGGGGGCGGTTTGGTCTGCCCTGCGAGCGGCGTCTACCACGGGCCCTGGTCGCTTCATGTCGACACATCGAGCGCGCTCGTTCGCTGGGACGCGTGCAAGCCGAGCGATGCGACGCTCTCGCTCGTGTCCGAGGCGGGAGGCGACGCGATGACGGTGCAGGGCACGCAAACGGCCGCCGAAGTGACGACCGACTTCGGCGTCATCACGACGTTGCCTCGCGATTGGCCCGGGACCTATTACCTGACCGAGGTCAACGCATCACAGTTGCAACCTGGCACTTGCTACAAATACTCGCTCGGCGCCGACGCGACGCTCGGCGGCCGGTTCTGCACTGCACGCCCATCGGGACAGGGCATTCGATTTCTCGCCATCGGCGATACCAACCCTGGGCTCGGATCGACCGAGCACACGCTCGACGCCACCCTGCCGTTCCATCCCGACTTCATCGTCCATCTCGGCGACATCCAGTACTACTCGTCGATCGTCGACACCTGGTCGGCTTGGTTCGATCGCATGCAACGCCTGCTCTCCGCAGGGGCCATTTTTCCGGTCGTCGGCAACCACGAGAGTGAGAACGCGACCGAGTTCGGCGACTACTACACGCGCCTCTTCGGCGGCGCCGGGTTCGACGGTCCGCTCGAGTACTACCGGTACGAGTCCGGAGGCGTGTGGTTCTTCTCGCTCGACACGCAACAAGAGCTCACTCCGAACAGTCCTCAAGGAACGTGGCTCGCGAAGGAGCTCGCCGACGCGCAGAAACAGCCTGGGTTTCGCTTCTCGGTCGTGACGATGCACCGACCGATGCTCTCGTGCGGCGACGCCGACAGTCACCCCGATTGGCGCGCCACCTTCGAGCCGATCTTTCTCGCGACAGGCGTGAAGCTCGTGCTCGCAGGCCACATGCACGGCTACGAGCGCTTCGAGGTTCAAGGCCTGACGTACGTCGTCTCGGGAGGTGGGGGCGGTCTCCTCGGCGACGTCGACATGAACCTCACCACGCGACCCGAGGAGGCGAAAATACGCGTCGTGGGAAAGCGCGAATACAACGCGCTGCTCGTCGAGATTGGGCCCACCTCGATCACGGCGAATGCAGTCAACGATCAAGGCGTGACCATCGATTCCTTCACGCATCCGACGCCCTGAGACGCGGCTCGACTACAGTCGACGACGTATCGGCGCGCTACTTCGCGACACGTACCTGCCGGCCGTTCAATCTCACGAGGGATTGGAGGCTCGCGAGCTCCCATTCTGCTCGTGAGCTCAGCGCAGACTCGGTGAGAACGTCGATGGGTCGTTCGAGGTCGACAGTGGCCTCGACGCAACTGGGCTGCCCGCAATCGCAGCCGAACGTTCCGGGATCCCGCCCGCAATCGCAGCCGAACGTTCCGGGATCCCACCTGACGGCAAGACCTTCAAAGAAAGGAGAGTCGCCTTTGCGCTTTGAGGCGAGTCGCCTTAAACGGGCTGCTAGGGCCCACGCGAAGAAATCGGGTGGTCGACACGCAGAATGACGAACGGTCCGTTCTCGAAACGCGCCACGACGCCTGCGGGGGACGGGGCGCCAGCCGGTCCGAGCACGTACGAGAAGCCTTCGCGGCGTGCACGTTCGACGAGCGCAGCGGTCGTCGCGGGCTCGACGGGACGGGCAGGGTCGATATTGTGATCGGGCATGATGTCTTCAGGCCGTCCGCTCGCGGCTTGGACGGCGAAGTAGCCGTAGTCGCCCACGCCGAGGAGCGAGGTCTCGCCGCGCGCGGCCAAGCGCGCCCAAGTGCGGCCGAGCGCGATCTCGGCCTCGCGGTTTGCAAACGACTCGCTCTGGAGGACCCACCGGCGTACGGGATAGGCGAGGCCTCCAACGAAGAACGCGGCGACGAGGACCGTGCGAAGCGACGGGGCCGAGCGCCGATCGCGAATGAAGCTGACGATCAGGTGCGCCAGTAACAACGACAGAAGAAGGAAGACGACGAAGAGGGCTCGCTCGGGGTGATGCGTCGGCGCTCCCCCTCGCAGGCTCGACAGAGTCAGCGCTGAGACGAGCCAGAGAGACAAGGCGAACGGCCGGGCGAACGGAGAGAGCAGACGAGAGCACTCGGTCTTGGCTCTGATTCGCGTGTGGAGGAGCGAGAGGGCGACGACAGCGAGAAACTCGGGCTCGGCGCGTCCAATCGCGAGCAGATAGCCACCCGCGCGGCTCGGGAGCGAGCCGTGATCGATTGCATCTCGGTAGGCGGCCACCCGATCCAAGAAGTGGAGAGGCGCCCCGTGGGTGTGTCGATTCCAGGCCATCCAGAGCATCGGCCCAGCGAGCGCAGTCAAGGCTGCGAACCACACGATCTGGCGATGTGGAGTGCCTATCGGCTTCGCGCGCTGCCGGATCGCGTCGAACAGAAGAAATCCCGCGAACCCGATCGCGATGAACCAGGGTTCGTAACGAGAGAGTGTCGCGGCGAAGAGAGCGAGCCCTCCCAGCAGCGGTCGAAGCGTCCGGCCGTGAGGCGTCGCGTCACGCTGCGCGATGCTGGAGATCGCCAACAAGGTGAGCGCCGCCGTCGGAAGCTCGGGAACGGTCGATACGCCGAGGCGCGCACTCCAAGGGAGAACGGCCGCGATCGCAGCGCCCAACGCGGCGGTCGTGCGGTCTCTCGTCATCCAGAGCCCAGCGACGTAAGTCGCCAGCGTCGAGAGGACGCCCGCCGCGACCGCGAGCGCCGTCGCGACATCGAGGCCGCGACCGAAGACCATCATGGCCCCGCCCTCGATCCAGAATGGGAATGGAAGCCAGCTCGTCCCACTCGGATCAAGCTTGGGCGTGAGCGCAAAATTCTGAGCGATCACGACCCGCGAAAAGTCGTCGTCGCTGACGGCACGGAATCCGACGCCGAGCGTGACGGCCGAGACCGCGAGCTTCAAGGCGGCGAGACCGGCCAGGACTCTTCGATGTGTCGAGTGGGGCCGCGAGGGCGGGCCGGTTTCGGCACGATGCGCGCTCTGTTCGAGAAGCGCCTTCAAAGGGATCTGCCTCTCCAGCGGCTCTCGACGAGCCTCGACGAACGCTGACCGAATAGACTCGACCGAACCGGTCGGAAAGGAAACGCGGTCGGAAAGGAAACGCGGTCGGAAAGAAAACGCGGTCGGAAGCCGAAAGGAAGCGCGAGCTTATTTCGCGGGCTGGTGCTTGTTTTGGAACCTACGCAGCTCGCGATCGCCTGCGGACGAGAAGTACGCCAGCGACAGGCTCGTCGTGAGGAAGATGACGGCGCAAATCGCAGTGAGCCGGGTCATGAAGTTGCCCGCGCCGCCGCCGCCGAAGACCTGCGTCGCAGCTGCGCCGCCGAGGCCACCGAGACCTCCGCCTTTGCCCTGCTGCAGGAGCACGACGAGGATGAGGAAGAGGCAGACGACGATGTGCAGGACGTTCAGTATCGAGAGAATCATGGGGCTTGCTCGGAGGGAGGGCCATAGCGCGTCTCCGTCGGGCGCGCCAGTCCGTGGCGAGGGACGGGACTTGCTGAACCAAGAATGCGTCGGAGCGGCTCGGCTCGTCAGTCTTCGTCGGCTGGGGGATCTTTCGGCGGGGTGCCGTCAGCTGGCGCGGCTGCGTCATCGGTCGAGTGTTCGGTAGCGGCGGGCGTCGGTAGCTTCTCGTCGTCGTCGTCGTCGTCGTCGTCGTCGTCGTCGTCGTCGTCGTCGTCGTCGTCGTCGTCGTCGTCGTCGTCGTCCTCGCTGTGGTGGGGCTCTTCCTCGGCGCGCTCGTCTTCGGAAACGGCTGGTACGGAGCCCCTGGGCGCATCCTCGAGGGTCGAGGGATCGGGTCCCGGGATCGTCGGGGCGAGGGAAGGCTCGTCCTCGGCCGCTGCGTCCGGGCTCGGGGGAGGCGTCGCCATGGACTCCTCGATGTGACCTTCGCCGCCAGCCAGACCGCCCATGTCGACGAGCGAATCGGGCGCGGACTCGCCCATCTCGCGTTCGTACTGCCGCCTCGATTCGTCGGTGAGCTCGCTGAAATCGCGGAGCGTCGGCATCTCTTTCAACGAAGCGAGCCCGAAGAACTCCAGGAAGTGGGTCGTCGTCCCGTAGAGCAGCGGCCGACCGGGCTCTTCTTTCTTGCCGAGCACCCGCAGGAGATCGCGGTCGAGCAGGGTCTTGAGCATGGCGCCAGAGTCGACACCGCGGATCTCGTCGACCTCGGGGCGGGTCACGGGCTGCCGGTAGGCGACGATGGCCAGCGTCTCGATCTGCGCGCGCGTCAGCTTGACCGGCTTCTGGCCGGAGAGCTCTCTGAGGAAGGGCGCGTAGGCCGCGTTGGTGCGAAAAACATGGGCGCCGCCCACCTCGGTGAGCTGCAGACCGCGGTCCTTGTAGCTCTCCCGCAGCTCCTGCAGGAGCTCCTTGACGAGCCACCGATCGGCCATGGCATGCTTTGCCAGCTCGCCCGTCGACATGCCCTCGGGAGAGATGAAAAGGAGCGCCTCCAGGAGCCCCGCGAGGTGCTTCCGGACGGCTTCGGTCGGCCTCTCCTTCTCGATCGGCGGGGCCCTCGTCGCGAGGGTCCGCGACTCCCCGTCTTCGTCGATGCCCGCGTTTTCGGGCTCCGGAATGTCCGCGCGCATCCCCTCTATCTCGAGGTCGAGCGGAGAGCCCTCGGACAACACGGTCGGGTGGACACCATTCACGGGCGACGCAGGGAGCGGCTCCTCGCCCCCCCGTCGCGACTCCGGTTCCTCTGCGGCCTCCGGGGCCTCGTCGCTGGCGGGCTCGGGCTCGCGTTGGTCTTCTTCGAGCTGGGTCAGCGCCGCGGCGGCGGCCGCACCAAACCTGCGCCGCACCTCGTCGAGCTCTGCCTCGTCGAGCGCTGCGTCCCGCTGCCGGAGCAGCTCCGGATCGGCCGTCTCCGGATCGAGCTCCGGCGGCTCGTTCGGCGTCCCCGGGTCGTCGTCGCCCTCGGGCGCGCCGTCGAAGAGCGCGTCGAGATCGAGGCCTTCTCCGCCGTCGTCCGGGTCTTCGTGGGGCGAGGCGCTCGCCACGTCTGCTTCGGCGACCGAGGGGGGCAGGGGAGAGGCCTCGGTGTCGTTGGCCCCGGGGCGTTTTCTCCGCGCGCTCATCGAAATCCATCCTCGATGAGCGAGCTCACGCCGTCGGGCAGCTCGTCGCCGTCCCCGAGCGCGAGCTCCACGTGAATCATCCCCAGGGTGTCTGCCTGGAACAGCTTGGTCATCCGGAGCTTCGTCATCTCCAGCAGCGAGAGGAACGTCAGGATGATGTCGAAGCGGGTCGTCTGCCCGTCGAAGAGCTGTTCGAAAGTGAGGGTCCGGCGCGCTTTGAGCAGGGTCACGATCTCGTTGATGCGATCCGTGATGCTCAGGCGATCGAAGGTGACCTCATGCTCGACCTTCAGCTTCTTTCCCTCCAGGAGCTTCGAGAGCGCGTCGAAGAGGCGGTAGACCGGCACCGGCGCGAGGGGTCCCGGCTCCGTCGCGAGCTCCGGCGGCGGCGCGGGGCGCAAGAACACATCCTGGCCGAGCACGCTCTGCTGTCCCAGATCCGCCGCGGCGTTCTTGTACTTCTGGTACTCGAGGAGACGCCTGACGAGCTCTTC
>JAYUUB010000120.1:0-37555 GCA_043755175.1 Polyangiaceae bacterium
CGACAAGTCGACGCACGAGCTGTCGCCAGGGGTCCTCGCGGTCCCGTATCGTCCGTCAGATGGAGACCGCAGCGCCGGAAAGCACTTCGACTACTTCGCGGCGAGGCACGACGCCTTGCCCGCGTCGGTGAGGCTCACCGACTACGACTACAACCGTCCGCAGCTCGACATCACAGGCTCCGCCGACGTGTCCTCCACCGGGCTCGGCGAAGTGCGCAACTATGGAAACCGGACGTTCGCTCCTGCTGCCGGGGCCCACCTGGCCAAGGTCCGCGCCGAAGAGCTCCGAGCGAAGGGCACCACTTACCACGCGACCGGAGCGCTCACCGGCCTCAGCCCGGGCTTCAAGTTCTTCGTCGAGCAACACCCGAAGCTCAGTCTCAACAAGGAGTACCTGACGACCTCGATCGAGCACTTCGGCTTCGTCGCCGACGTGGCCAGCTCCTGGGGCAAGATCGTTCCTCACGAGCACGACGAGGTCTATCGCGTCGATCTGCAGGCGCTCGACGCCGAGCAACAGTACCGCCACCCCGAGACTGCACCCTGGCCGCGCATCGACGGGTTCGAGAACGGGAACGTCGACGGTCCGGCCACCAGCGAATACGCGCAAATCGACTCTCACGGCCGCTACAACGTCAAATTCAAGTTCGACGAAGGCTCGTTGAAAGAGGGCAAGGCGACGACCTTCGTGCGGATGCTCCAGCCGCACGGCGGCAGCCCCGAGGGGTTCCACTTCCCGCTTCGGAAGTCGACCGAGGTCCTCGTCGCATTCCTCGGCGGCGATCCCGACATGCCGGTGATCATCGGTGTGGTGCCGAACGCCGTGACGCCCAGCAAAGTCACCTCGTCGAATCACACGCAGAACATCATTCACACGGGCGGCAACAACTACATCACGCTCGAAGACCAGGCGGGCTCGCAGTTCGTCAACATCTTCAGCCCGATCCTCGCGTCGAACCTCTACCTCGGGCAGAACCGTCCTGCCGGCGGGCACGGACCGACGTCGCCGAGCGCGCCTGCCGTCTCGCCGATCGGCGAGTACAAGCAGAGCCTCGGGGCGTTCAACTTCGATCTGCGGACGAGCGGCAGTGGTGAGATTTCGGCGGCCAAGAACGTCGAGGTCATCGCTGGCGCGAAGCTCCAGCTCGAAGGCCAGGGCGGCGTTTATCAGTATGCGGGCGTCGAGCACCACGTTCACGTGAACGGACCGACCGAAGAGCATCGCAGCGGCAAGGTCCATCATCGCTGGGATGCAGAGGTCGACCTCGATTGGCAGGGCGACTACACCCTCGACGTTCAGAAGAACTCGGTCATCACCTACGTCGGCGAGCTCAAACAAGACACGACCCAGAAGGTCGAGATCTTCAATCACGCGACGCTCGGCGTGACGACCGATGGCGCGACGACCGTTTCCGACAAGACTTCGCTCACACACTTCATCGGCTCCGAAGCTGGGGCCGGCGGAGCGACGCATTTCCTGAACGTCGAAGGAACGCAGACGGTCCACGTCACCGACAAGCAGACGGTGAACGTCGACGCCGAGCAAGAATGGACCACTGGTAGCAACGTCGACTGGAAGATCGGCGGCAAGCTCGACATCGTCGTCACCGGTCCTCACTCGATCGAGTCGGCGACCTGGCACGAGAACACTTGGGGGAAAAAGAGCGAGTTCATCGGCGGCTGGCAGAACGGGATCGTGCTCGGCCTGAAGACCGACACGACGGTCGGCGTGGCCACCGACATCAAGTGCGCGCTCATGGCCGACATCACGCTAGGACTGAAATTCGAGTTCGCCGCCGGCGTGAGGATCGGCGTCGAAGGAGCGATGGAGCTCGCCGATGCTCCGCTCAAGCACACCGGTGCAGCCTCGAAGCTCGACACCGCCGCGACGTGGATCGGGTGCAAGGGCCTCAGCATCTTGTCGGGACTGAAGATCATCTGACCTCGTGAAGACGATCAAACCCCAGCAGCTCAGTCTTCTGACGCGAACCTTCGAGAACGAGGGCCGTACGTACCTCGTGCTCTCGGCTCTCGCCGCGGTCGATCTCGACGACACCTCGCGTCTCGCACACGAGGCGTCGTTCTGGAAGATGGCCGCCGAGACGCTGGGGCCGTCGCCTCTCGACGAAGCGATGAGCAAGATCCACGGCGAGGTCTTGGTCGCCGGGAGTGCCTTCGCGAAAGAGGGTGCGCCCGCTGCGGCCGTCAGCGTGAGGGTGAAGATCGCGAGCGTCGACAAAGAGCTCTACGTCGTCGGAAATCGCCGATGGGAAACGACCGGGATGTCGAGCCCAGCCCCCTTCACCGACATGCCGGTCACGTGGGAACGTGCGTTCGGCGGCCCCGGCGTCGACCTCAATCCCGGTGGGCGCGGCTCCAAGCCGATCGAGCACGGCGGCGTCACGACGCATGCGTTACCGAACGTCGAGGATCCGAAGCGGCTCATCAAGAACAAGGGCGATCGCCCCGAGCCCGCGGGGTTCGGCCCGATCGACGTCGCGTCGCCCCTGCGAACGAAAAAGGCCGGCACCTACGACGATCTGTGGCTGAAGACGCGCTATCCGGACTTCGCAGCAGACTTCGACTGGACGTTCTTCAACGTCGCTCCATCGGGCCAACAGATCGAAGGCTACTTCGTCGGCGACGAGACCTTCGAAATCCACGGGATGCATCCGACGGCGCGAACGATCAAAGGAAAGCTGCCCGGACTGGCTGCCAGAATCATCGTCATCACCAAGCCCGAGCCGGGAGGCGATCCCGACGCCCCGCAAGGAGAGCCGGTGACGAGAGAAGCAGAGACGCGACTCGACACGGTCTTCTTCTTCCCGAACGCGAAGCGCGCCATCCTCGTGTATCGAGGGGTGCTCGAGGTCGCCGACGACGATCTGCACGACGTCGACACGGTCATCGCCGCCTTCGAAGACGCGCAGACCAAGCGCTCGCTCGACTACTACCTCTCCGTTCGCGAGAAGCGCTCGAACAAGAAGTACGGCGCCCTCCTCGGCTTGAAAGACGGAGACCTCCTCCCAAGCAGCGTGACCTTCGAAGGCCCGCTCGAGGCCAGCGACACGGGGGCGATGGCCCAGACCGAGCGGCTCATGTACAAGCGCATGACCAAGAAGGTCGACATCGAGCTCGCGCGCGCACGAAAGCAGGCGATCGACGCAGGGCTCGATCCCGCCGAGGTCGCCGCCAAGTTTCCCGAGCGCGTCGAGCCCGCGCAGGTCCCCTCCGACCCCGACGAGCTCGTCGAGCTCATCGAGTCGAGCCTCGAGAGCGCCCACGCCCACCGCGACAACGCCCTGGCAGAGATGAGGGTCGAGCTCGAGGCGATGCGCACGAAGCTCGGCGAGCGAGGCGTCGCCGTCGACGTGGAAGAATTGCTCCAGGGCAAAGGCGGCCCCCCCGAGCTCAGCGCCGACAAGCAGCTCGAGCAGATTCGAAGCATCGCCGAGCTGCGTCGCAACGCCGGCATGCTGACCGCCGACGAAGAGGCGCGCTTCTTCGGTCCAGAGCTCGAAGCGAGCCTCCGCGACGCAGAGCGACGCGTATTCGACGCGTACCGCAGGTTCGGTCATTTCTGGCCGGCGGCCAAAGCGCTCGATGTGGAGAGCAACGGAGCCCTCCGAGACATCGTCGAAAAGGCCTGTCGTGAAGGCGACAGTCTCGAAGGGCGCGATCTCACCGGTGCCGATCTCTCGGGCATGAGCCTCCGGGGCGCGGACCTGTCGAAGGCTCTCCTCGAGAGCGTCGATTTTCGCGGCGCCAGCCTCCGCGGCGCGAACCTCGAAGGCGCCCTCCTCGCACGCGCGAACCTCGAAGGCGTCGATCTCGACGGCGCCCGAATGCGCGGCGCGAATTTCGGTCGCGCGAAGCTCACCTCGGCCTCGTTCGGCGAGGGTGCCGACCTCGCGGGAGCCGTCTTCTACGAGACGAACCTTTCGGGCGCCTCGCTCGTCGGCGCGAAGCTCGACGGGACGCAATTTCTCGACACGCGCTTCTCCGGTGCGCGGCTCGCGGGGGTCTCGGCACCGAGGGCGCTCTTCATGAACGTCGATCTCTCGGAGACCAACCTCGACGGCGCGAACCTCTCCGAGGCGATCCTCCTCGACTGCAAGCTCGACGGCGCGTCGTTCGTCTCGGCGGTCCTGACCGGCGTCACGATCGTCCGAACTCGTGGCGCCAAGGTCGACTTCAGCGGAGCGAACCTCGAAGGCGCCCGGATCGTGTTCGACACAGCGCTTCCCGAGGCCGATTTTCGCGGAGCACGCTTCAAGCGCACGTGCATGCGAACGACGAATTTCAACGGCGCAGACTTCTCGGGCGCGGAGATGCCCGAAGTCGATCTCTCGGAATGCGATCTCCGAAACACCAAGTTCTACAAGACGAACATGGTCAATTCGCTCTTCATCCGGTCCGACTTCGGTCAGGCCACGCTGATGAGCGCGAACCTCATGAACGGCATTCTGCAAAAGGCGCGACTCGCGGGCACCGATCTGCGCGGCGCGAACCTCTTTCGCGCCGACATGGCCAAAGCGAAGGGTGACGACGCGACGCAGCTCGACGACGCCTACCGGGTGCAGGTTCGCATCGTTCCAGAGAAACGTAGAGCGCCATGACGCGCGAAGAGCTCCTCCAGCTGACCAGTGCGGGCGACCCCGTCGCCAAGGCCCACCTCGCAGGGATCGACCTCTCGGAGATCGATCTATCGGGTTGTGTGATCGAAAATTCGAGCTTCGTCGGCGCGAAGCTCCACGGAGCCAACCTCAAAGAGGCGGCGTTCGTCGATTGCGACTTCTCGAACGCGACGTTCGAGCGAGCGCTCCTCCGCCACACGCTCTTTCACGAGTGCTCGTTCATGAACGCCAAGCTCGGAGGCGTCGAGCTCGAAGCGACCAAGTTCAACGCCACGAACCTCTCCGAAGCGGTCTTCGACGGAGCGCGCCTCGTCGGTGTGAGCTTCATCTCGTCCAATCTCGAGATGGCGAGCTTTCGAGACGCTCTCCTCGACCGGAGCAACGTGGTCGACACCTCCACCGTCGCGCTCGATCTGCGAGGAGCGAGGCTCGACCGCGCCAACGTCATCGGAGCCGATCT
The DNA here is from genome assembly GCA_043755175.1 of Polyangiaceae bacterium. Classification (GTDB taxonomy): domain Bacteria; phylum Myxococcota_A; class Polyangia; order Polyangiales; family Polyangiaceae; genus CAYYKK01. The sequence continues at coordinate 5,098 of JAYUUB010000120.1, forward strand.
CTCCAAAGCGAAGCTCGACGGCGCGACTTTTTACATGGCAGTCGTTCTCAAGAGCCAGTTCGCTGGCCAAACCTTTCGCGGCCTCGATCTGACGAGGACGCAGCTCATGGATGGCGACTTTCGAGACGCCGACTTCTCCGGCGCCAAGCTCGACAACGCCAACTTCAAGGGAGCGAACCTCGAGGGAGCTCGCTTCGAAGGCGCGAGCGTGAGGCAGGTCCTCTTCACCGAAGCGAATTTGAGGCACGCCCGATTCAAGGGCGCGCTCCTCGCGCAATCGCTCTTCGTCGACGCCGACGTCTCGGACGCGGTATTCACCGGCGCGCGCGCCGAGCAGTCGATCTGGCATCGCGCGCGTTGCATCGGTACGCGCTTCGACGGCGCCGATCTCACGTACGCCGACTTCTCCTACGCCGACATCTCGGCCGCCGACTTCAGCGGCGCCAAGCTCTTTCGAACGCGGTTTCACAAGACCACCGAGAAAGGAACGGTCTTCGGAAGCCGACTATCAGCGCTCGGTGACGACGAGGAGCTGGCCAAAGCCGAGAATTTCAAGTCCCCTTACTGAAGACATCCGACGGAGAGCACCATGCAGAACCTAGCCACGAAGCTCGATCCGAGCTCAGCTGTCACTCTCGCAGGTCACGTGATCCGCATCGATCAGACGCTCGACGCGAGCAAGTCTCGAGCGTTCGTCGTCCGAATCGATCACGCCGAGTATCGGTGTCAGAAGGCGGCGAGCTGTCTACTCGAGCCATCGGTCGGCGACCGGGTGCTCCTCTCGGCCTGCGGCGACGGGTCGAGCTACGTGCTCGCCGTCCTCGAGCGTGAAGACGCCGAAAGGGCCACCCTGACGATCGAAGGCAATCTGTTTCTCTCTCTGCCGAGCGGCTCGGTCAGCATGGTCGCGCGCGACGGCATCACGCTCGCATCCACGACCGAGGTGGCGATCGTGGCGCCGCGGCTCGACGTGAAAGCCGTCGAGGGCTCGGTCGCCATCGACCGACTCGCCGTCGTCGGCACGCGTCTCCTCGCCGAAATCGTCAACGTGAAGGCCGTCGCCGAGACAATCGATACGCTCGCCGAGCGCATCTCGCAGAAGGCGAAGCGCATGTACCGCTTCGTCGAAGAGCTCGACCAGCTCAAGGCGAAGCACGTCGACTACAGCGCCGAGAGAGGCCTGCATCTGCACGGGCAGAACTCGCTCGTGACCGCCGACGAGCTCGTCAAGGTCGACGGCGAGCACATTCACATGGGCTGAGGATCGAACCGAGGAGCAACATGTTCGCCAATACGCAAATGATGGGGATGGATCTCGCGTTCCCCGACGTGTGTCTCACGCCGACGCCGGTACCCGTCCCCATTCCTTACCCCAACTTCCAGTTCGGGCCGGTCACGGTGCCCGCCGCGTACGAGTGCCTCATGATGTGCGCCCCGGCACACAACATGTTCTCGGTCGGGGTCATGAGCCTCGGCGACTGCCCAGGAGTCGCGCTCGGTGTCGCGTCGGGAATGGTGATGGGCCCCCGTCGTCACATCACCGCTGCATTCACTTGTCTGGTCGGCGGAGCGCCGGTCACGCGCCTGACGAGCATGACGATGCAGAACAGCACGAACATGGTCGGCATGCGCATCGTACCGAGTCAGTTCCAGGTCCTCGTCGTCTCTCCGTGACACCCCCTGGCGCGCTCGTCTTCGGGCGCGGACTTCGTCGCGCTCGCTGGGTCAGCGGTTGGGGCGCACGCTCGGCTCACCTTGTAGGTCGGAAAAGTCTCCGGAGATCACCTCGGCCGTGCCGTCGGAACGCGGAACGAGCGTCGACTGCCCCGCGCCGACCACGATGAAGCCGAGGTTGTCGTCGCGCAGCTTCTCGTTGCCCGTTCGAGGATCGTATTCGGTGGTGCGCGAAGGCTCGAGGTGGGCCGACGTGAACATGTAAAACTTCCCTGCGTAGCGCGCGAACGCCCACGCGCTCGCGTCGCGCAGCCGATTGAAGGTGTGCAGCGGACGCAGGTTGCCAGAGGTGAGATCGATCTCGCTGAGCTTCGCCGTCCACGCCTCGTAGTGAAAGAGCCGCCCGTCGCCTCCGCCAGTGAGCTCGGCCGGCCCCGCAAGCTTGCCGAGCTTGTTGACCGACAGCGACGGGATCGAGACCGTCGCCAAACCGAAATCGGGGCTCATGATGTAGAGCTTCTCGCTCGACGATCCGGCTGCGACTGAGGTGAAGCCCATTCCGAGGAGCGGGCTGTAGCTCGGGTGGACGTACGGTGTCGGTGTACACGAGGCATTCTCGACGCTGACGCGGAAGAGCTCTCCCGAATCGTAGAAGACCCAGGCGAAGCCCGAGCGGTCGACCGCCATCGATTGCGGTGTTCCGCGGCTCTTGCACTCGAGCCGCCCGATGCGTCGATAGGCTTCGATTCCAGCCCTCCGGGGGTCGAATGAGTAGAGCCGATTGTCTTTCGAGACGAGGTAGACGAGCTTGCTCGATTCGCTCGCCTCCTCGTCGCCCGCCCCAGGTCTTGCTCTCCCCGAGGTCGGGGCGCGCTCCGACTCGGCTTGGACGCGAGACTCCGGAGGACGCACCTCCGAATTTGCCGAGGCCTTCGGCTTGTCGTCGCCGCACGACGGCCCGCAGGTGACGACGAGGAGGAGGAGCGCGATCCGAGCCCAACCGCTCGTGGGGGCACGCGTTCCACCGGTCGATGTCTCGTGGGCAGGCACCACGAGATCGTAGCGCGAACGCCCGTCACCCGCATCGACCGAGCGGTCTCGGAGGCCGAGGCTGCGCGACGGTTCGCGACATCCTGCATTCATGTCGGTCCATTCTGCATCGCTGCAGCGTGCGTCCAGAGTGTTCGAGGCGAGCTTCGCTTCACCATGACGCGTCGTACACCGACCTTGTCCGGTGGTCGCGGTCGTATGGCGCCGATGGGGTGGGCCGATCGTCGCCTTCCGCCGGCGCCCGAAGCACTCACCTGGGAGCGAGTCCACGGCGCGCTCAACGAGCTCGATGCGGGCCTCGGGTTCGTGCGTTCGATCCCGCTCGACGTCGCGCTCCTCGGGGCGATGGCGACGTACGTCGAGTGAGTTGCTTCTTCATGCGAAGCCGCCTCCGCGCAATTCCCGCTGCGCGCGTAACCCTGTAGTCTACCAGAATGGGCGGTCCGGTGCGCGAAGAGGTCAGCGACGACATCGTCGGCGACCGCGATCGGCTGCTCAGCATCGGCATGGGCGCCGTCTTCGCTGCATGCGTGGTCTTCGCAGGCATTCGACTGGTAGCGGCTCTATCGACCGGACAGAGAAGCCCGTGGTGGAGTAACGCGTGCGGCGCCGTCGCGATCGGTCTCTTGCGGGTCTGGGTTCGCGCATCGCCGAAACGACGTTCGACCTTCGCCGTGCACGGCACGGCCCTCACGGCGACGGTCGCGCTTCTCATTCCGGCCGCCTACGGGATGACCTCGTCGAAGTGGTGGCTCTCGCTCGTGGCGTTCTCCGTGCTCTTGATGGGTCGCCGTCGCGAAGCCATCGTCTGGACGGTCACCACCCTCGTGCTGCTCCCGCTCACGGCCGTACTCGAGCCTCACATCCTCATCGACGGAGCCATTGGCGAGTCACCGGCCGAGCGATCGCTCTCGGTCTTCTGCTTCTTGGTGCTGCTCCTCGGCGTTACCGGGTTGTTCAGACGGGTCGCTCAGCAGCGCGCCAAGGCGCTCACCGAGACCGCCGCATCGCTCGAACGTTCGAACCGCGTGCGGAGCCGTTTCCTCGCCCACATGAGCCACGAGCTACGAACGCCGCTCCACGGCGTCATCGCGATGACCGATCTCGCGATGAGGGGTGATGCATCTCCGAGCGTCCACGATCAGGTCGCTACCGCGCAGCAATCGGCGCGCGTGTTGCTCGAGCTCTTGAACAACATCCTCGACGTGACTCGGGCCGACGCCGACGCGATCGACCTCGCGGTTCGAACGTTTTCGCTGCACGCCCTGCTCACCGAGGTCCTTCGTCCTTTCGAGGCGAGGGCGCGAGAAAGGGGGCTCGTTCTTCGAGCGACGTCGAAGCCCGCCGTCGCCGAGGCTCGAATGGGCGATCGAGTGCGTGTCTCGCAAATCGTCATGAACCTCGTCTCGAACGCACTGAAGTTCACCGACGCAGGAACGATCGTCGTCGAGCTCGCAGAAGCCACCGACGAGCCCAACCGGATCACCCTCTCGGTGACCGACACCGGCCGCGGCATCGAGCAAGAAGACCTGCCGCGTATCTTCGAGCCCTTCGCGCAGCTCCGCGTCTCTGCAGAGGGAGTCGACCGAGGTGCGGGGTTGGGGCTCGCGATCGTTCGGGAGCTCGCGACCCGAATGCATGGCGGGGTCGACGTGACGAGTGAGGTCGGAGTCGGCTCGAAGTTCGTGGTCACGCTCGATCTGCCCCGAGAAGAACGACGCGCCGCGACGGCCGGTCCAACGCAGCTGCTCGCCCCCAAGCCTGCCGAGAGCGTTCGACCTACGATGGAGGACGCGAAGGCGAAGCGCTCGCTCGTCATTCTCGTCTGCGAAGACGATCCAGTGAGCCAACGCGTTGCCGGGCTCATGCTCAAGCGACTGGGTCACGACGTGACCATCGCCGAAGATGGTCTCCAGGCTTGGAAGAGCCTAGTCGAACGGGAATTCGATCTGCTTCTCACCGATGTCGAGATGCCTGAGCTCGATGGCGTCGCTCTCACCCGACGGGTTCGCGATCGCGAGCTCGCGGAGGGACGAAGGCGCCTGCCGATCATCGCCGCCACCGCCCACGTCGGTGAAGACGAGCGCCATCGCCTCCTCGCGGCAGGTGTCGACGTCCACGTCCCGAAGCCGTTCACGCTGGCGGCGCTCTCGAGCGCGGTCGAGCACGCGACGGCTCGGATCGCGCGAGCTTCGGACGACGGGCCAGTCGAGGGCAACGAAGAGCGCCTCCCCGCGCAGCTCTGACGCCGCCACGACGATCTTTGTTCACTTCGCTGTCTTGCGCTTCGGAGCCGATCGCGGTGCCAGCAGGCTCGGAGACGCACCGCATGAAGCTAGCGATTCGTGCTGCAGCGCAACATCGCCCGTTGACCGCGCCAACGCCTCGATCTAGCTTTCCGCGGTCGAGAGCCTTGAAATTGTGAGCCCAACCGCTTCACGGTCCTTGGTGAGGGGCATGCTCTCGGCGTGTTGCGTTGCACCAATCTGCGTTGCACCCATCGAGGACGAACCATGACTCTAGAGCCCCGCGAGATGGACCTCGAGCTGACCTCAGGCCGGATCCGCGCGCACCGATTCGGACCCGACGATGGAAAGCTCGTCATGTGCATCCACGGTCTCTCGGCCAACTCGAAGAGCTTCGACTTTCTCGCTCCCGAGATTTCCGTCGACGGCCGGTCGGCGGTCGCCATCGATCTGCGCGGTCGTGGATGGAGCGTGATCTCGGGTATGGGCACTTACGGCTGGCGCAACCACGCGCGCGACATTCTCGAGGCTGCGACCGCGCTCGGCGCAGAGACCTTCGACTACGTCGGACACTCGATGGGCGCATTCATCGGCATGGAGGTCGCTCGAATGGCCCCAGAGCGGGTCAAGCGACTCGTGTTGATCGACGCCGTCGGACTGCCCGAGCCCGCAGCCTTGGTTCCGATCCTCGCCGCCGTGCAGCGTCTCGGGTCGACACACGCCGACGCCGAAGCCTACGTGGCGGCAGTCAAGAAGCTCGGCATCATCACGCCTTGGAGCCCCGTCTGGGAGGCGCACTACCGTTACGATCTCGTGGCCGCCGCGAGCGGCGTGAAGCCGCGCACCGATCGAAACGCAGTGCTCGAAGACATGGCCTACGGGGCCACGCAGACACCGCGCGCGTTCTGGCCCGACCTCACGATGAAAACGCTGCTTCTCCGATCTGGTGTTCCGCTCGGAGAAGGTTTCATCGTCAGTGTGCAGGACCAAGCCGACTTCATTCACCGCGCCGCACGCGCGCGATGCATCGAGATCGACGCGAACCACTACGGGATCATGACCCACGAAAAGACTGCCACTTCGATTCGGAGCTTTCTCACATGAGCCAAGATTTTCTGAAGGGTCGTACCGCTCTGGTCACCGGCGCTGCTTCCGGTATCGGTCTCGCGATCGCCGAGGAGCTCGCCGAAAGCGGAGCGAGCCTGGTGTTGACCGACCTCTCCGATGGCGTGTTGTCCGAAGTCCGAGCGAAGCTCCCGGGGGCGCGTTGCATCGCGGCGAACCTCTCGCTGCGCGACGACGTGAAGCGCGTAGCGAGCGAAGCTGGCCCTGTCGACCTCCTGGTGAACAGCGCGGGCCTTCAGTGCGTGAGCCCCGTCCAAGACTTCGACGAAGCAAAGTGGGATCTCCTCGTCGCCGTCATGCTGACCGCGCCCTTCCTCCTCATCCGCGCCCTGATTCCTGGCATGTACGAGCGCAACTGGGGACGAATCATCAACGTCGGCTCGGTCCACAGCCTCATCGCGTCACCGTTCAAGTCGGCCTACGTGTCGGCCAAGCACGGGCTCGTCGGATTGACGAAGACGGTAGCTCTCGAAGCCGCCGAACGATCGACCAACGTGACGGTGAACGCGCTCTGTCCTTCGTATGTACGCACCCCGCTCGTCGAAAAGCAGATCGCCGATCAAGCGCGCGTTCACGGCGTTCCCGAGGCCGAGGTGGTCAGTCGAATTCTCCTCACGCAGAACGCCCAGAAACGCCTCATCGAACCGGCGGAGGTGGGGAAGTACGCCGCCTTCCTCTGCCGCGACGAAGCATGGTCGGTGACCGGAACGGCCATCACGATGGACGCCGGCTGGCTCGCTCACTGAATGGCACGATCCCCGCTTCTCTGGGGTCCGAAGGAGCTCGCTGTCGGGGGAAGCTCGCTCGGCGATCGACGGTACCGCGGCCCGAAAACGGCTTCCTCGCTGGAGCCCTCATCTTCGTCACGGGCACGTGCTGGATCTCGGGCGTGCAAGAAGCCGGGGGGCCCCACGAGATCACGTGTCTCGCGTCGGAGCTTGGTCGGAGCGCTCAGTGCGCTCCGGTCGGAGCGGCGGTCGGGGAGCCCATCGGGGAAGCAGCGCCGCCCGAGGCGGCCGGAGTCGCGTGCTCGCCGCTCGCTTCCCCCTCGCCTCCTTCGTGGTGGCTCGTGGCGCTCACATAAAGGCTCGAAATGAAGATCGCGCTGACGACGATGGCGAAGAGCGTCGCGACGATTCCCGGGTGATCGTAGAGAAAATTCGATTCGGTCGCAGCGTGGTCTTGACCCATGGGTGGAGTCTAGGCGCACCTTCGAGTCGGCGAAAAGCTCCTCGTCACACCTTCTCGAACGAGATCCGCGAAGCCGTCGTCGAGCGGTCTCGCGATCGGCGCTCGCGTTCTCTGGAACGCCCGAAAAGTTGGTTCATCGGGGCCGTTGTGTCTAAGGCCATGCAGTGCACGGCGAAACGACCTCGGCCCCTTTCGCTTCGGCGGAACGTACGAGCTCCGCGACCTTCGCTCGGTTTCTCTTCGAGCTAGGCCAGACTCGGGCGACGGGTGTGCTCGCCGTAGCCGCCATCGGCGCTCGCGAGTCCTTCTCTTTGCGCGACGGGGCGGTGCTGACCTCGGAGCGCGACCCGCTCGGTCGACGCGCGCGGGCGCGGCTGACGTGCCTCGCGACCTCGGCGAACCCGACGCCTTCGTTCACTCCCGGCACGATCCCGAGCCCCGGAGACCAGGGGCGATGGGGCCGGCCGCTGCCCCTCGACACGTGGGCGCGCGAGCATCTCGAGGGCGAGCTCACCATGGGGCTTTCTCAGGCGATCGCGCGCGATCTCGACGGAGCCCTCCTCGCGATTCGACCAGGTTCGGCTCGTCATCGAGGCACCACCCTCGACGAGACCGATCGCCTGCTCCTCGCGGCCCTCGCCGAGCCTCGGGATCTCGCCGCTCTCGCGATCTCGGCGAGGGTTCCGCGGTTCCGACTGCTCGCCTTCGTGCACTTTCTATCGTCGGTCGGTCAGCTCGTCGTGATTCGTCGAATGAAGCCATCGTCGATTCCACCGCAGTCGACCAAGGCCTCTGAGCCGAGCGAGCCATTCATCCCGAAGCCTCCGAGGGTCGCCTTCTCAGCGAAGACTTCGGCGCTGCGGCTCCTGGGCCTTCCACCCGACGCCGACCGTGCGCTCGTCAAAGGTGCGTATCGAAGGCTCGCGCGAGCGCTCCATCCAGATCTTCATCCGGGGGTGAACGAGGCGCGCCGACGTGATCTCGAGCGGCGCCTCGCCCACGTGAACGCGGCTTACTTCGAGCTGACGACCAGCTGACGCCGTTTCACGATGAAATCGAGTGAAATGCCGTTGGTTTTTCACCGCTCGGTGCTCTCTAACCGTCGAACCGATCGGACCGCGAAATCCTTCGCGAGGAGTTGCTCGACAGGCTGCTAGCCTGCCGCTCGTGATCCGGCCCACGGGTGAAAAAGCCGACGACGTCGAATCGGCCAACGAAAGCCACGGTCCTCTCTCGACGAGCGAGCGCCTCGCGCTCCCGACAGACGGAGGCGCGCACCATCGACTCGTCTGCTTCTTTCTCCGCGGTCAGGAGTTCGCTCTGCCGATCGAAGCGGTTCGAGAGACACTTCGCGTGAGGCCCATCACCCGCGTGTTTCTCACGCCGCCCTGGCTCGTCGGCATCTTCAGTCTACGCGGCGAGATCGTTCCTGCAATCGATCTGGCACCTTGGCTTGGAATGGCGCGAACCACGATCGACGACGAGAGTCGGCTCGTGGTCCTCCGTCACGGAGGCAAGCTCCTCGGTATTCTGGCCGACCGACTGGCCGATCTGCGCGTGCTCGAAGAGGCCGAGGTCACCGCGGCTCCGTCCACGCTTTCGGCTGATCAGGCTGCACTCTTTTCTGGAGTCGCCGCGACGCCCACCGGGACACTTCGGCTACTCGATCCAGACGCGCTCCTGCGGTCGGACTGGATGCGCGCCCTGACGGCTCCCGCTTCGACATGAGACGACGAGAGGTCTCCTCGGTATGAAAACGCTCCGCATTCCGATGTTCGTGAAGTTTCTCTTCGGATGTCTCACGCTCGCGACGCTCCTCATCGTGGGTGGAACGTTCGTGGTGAAGAAGCAGAACCGTTCGGCGAGCCAAGGAAACTTTCTGGCGAAACACCTGCGCCGCTACCAAGGCTACGAGGAGCGGATCGGACGCGGCATGACGGGCACGCTCGAGCTTTTGGCCGAAGACGCGCGGCTACGAAGGTCTCTCTCTCGAACGGTGACGCCGCCCTCGCCGCCCTCGCCGGCCGATGCCGCGGGCGACACCCCCTCCCCCGCCGCCCTCTCCGAGGCGATGTACCAAAAGCTCTCCTCGAAGAACGGGATTCACCCGGACGTGTTCATCGTCTTCAACGCGAAGACCGAGCTCTTGTGGGCGTCGCCAGGAGCACCCATCAAGAAAGACGACCTCAGCGAGCTCGTCGCCGTCGATCGAGTCCGCGATGGAAGCACGTTCGCGCACCGCATCGTTTTGCTCCAGGGCGTTCCGTATCAAGTCTCGGCTCAGCCCGTGCGTGAGAGCGCCGAGGGGGACGTGGTCGGCGGGATCCTCGCTGGTGTGCAGGTGCAACGTTATTACAACGAGTACGCCGAGCAGAGCGACGACGTAGTCGAAAACCGCATCCGTCCGACGCTCGTCAAAGGTCAAGACGTGCTCGCGTCGGCCTTTCCGCAAGACCAGTGGTCGATCGTCGGAAAATCGCTGCAGCCCGAGAAGGTTCAGCGAGTGACGGTCTCCGACGAGGAGCGCGAGGTCTTGCGCACCGGCACCGTCGACAACTACTTCTACACCGAAGACATCGAGGGGTACCGCGGCCTCGAGATGACGACGGTCGGCAAGCTTTACCTGACCCGAGCCCAGAACGCTGCCGACGGCGCGAGCAAGTTCCCCTGGCTCGAGATCGTCATCGGTGTCGGCCTGTCGATCGCGATAGCGCTCGCGATGGCCTTCTGGATCACGCGACCGATCAAGCAGTTCGTGAAACAGTCTCGCGAGCTCCTGCAGGGTGACACCGACCTCACTCAGCGAATCATCGTCAACTCACGCGACGAGACCGCCGACCTGGCCGAGAACATCAACCAGGTGTTCGGTCGCGTGCACGGGCTGGCGTCAGGGGTTCAATCGGCGGCGTTCCAAGTCGGAGCGTCGAGCGCGGAGATCAGCGCCGCCTCGAAGCAGATGTTGTCTGGCATCAAGGACCAGAGCGTCAAACTCGAGAGCTCGACCGCCGCCATCACCGAGCTCAGCGCCTCGATCCAGCAGGTGGCCGAGCATGCCGCCCACGCGACCGACGTCGCCAGCAAATCGAACGTCGCCGTCTCGTCGGCGGTCGAGCGAATGGAGCAGATCCGCGAGGCAGTCGACGATGCCGCCGACAAGATGCGCGAGCTCGGCGAGAGCTCGAAGCGCATTGGAAAGATCGTCGAGGTCATCCGACAGATCAGCGAGCAGACCTCGCTCCTGGCGTTGAACGCCGCCATTCAGGCGGCACAGGCCGGTGAGCACGGCCGCGGCTTCGCCGTCGTCGCAGACGAGGTCTCGTCGCTCGCTCGCCGCTCGGGCGAATCTGCCAAAGACATCGAAGCGTTGATTCAGACGATCACCGAGCAGACCGGCGCTGCGGTCGCTTCGATGGAGAAAGGCACGCACGAAGTGGAGAGCGGCACCGAGCTAGTCAGCGCGACCCTCGGCGATCTCGGCCGCCTCATCGGGGTGGTGCGCGACACGGCGCGCGCGGTCCAGGAGCAGGCCGTCGTGTCCGACGAGATCGCGCGGAACATGGACGCTGTCCAGATGATCGCCAACGAAGTCCTGACCGGCTCCGAGGAGTCGGTCGTCCAAGCCGAGCGGCTCCACGAGCTGGCGTTCGACCTCGAGCAGTCGGTCGGCGGCTTCAACCTCGATGGTCGAGGGCCCGCGCGGACACAGGCTGCAGACGAGCCGCCCGCTCCGAGGCCTGCGCCGAGGGCTATCGCCGCAAGGCCCCAGCGAGCGCTCTCGAAGGGTCGCTCCGAGCCGCGGCGGGGATAATGGTGATCGCGCGAAAGACACTAGCGTTGCTCGAGCAGCATCTGCACGAGCACGCGGGTCTCGAGCTCCCCGGCTGGATCGTCCAGTCGCGGGTGCGCGCGCGCATGAGCTCGCTCGGGCTCGACGCGGACGCCTACGTCGGCCTGGTGACGTCGAGACGCGGAGCGGCGGAGCGCGACTCGCTGGTCGAAGCCTTGCGCGTCGGCGAGACGCGCTTCTTTCGTCATCGACCTCAGGTCGACGCCGTCCTCGAGGTCGTGATCCCCGCGTGGCGTGCGCGCAGAACGAAGAACCCGCGGGTGTGGAGCGCCGGATGCGCAACAGGAGAAGAGCCCTACACGCTCGCGCTCGTGCTCGCTCGCGCGCTCGCGCCCGCGATCTTCGCGCCGACGATCTACGCGACCGACGTGAGCGCCGAGGCCATCGTCGTCGCCCAGCGCGCCACTTACTGCGAAGCGGCTCTCGACCATGTTCCGGAAGCGTTTCGCGATGGTCTCGTGGTCGATGGAGCGTCGGTCCGTGTCCGTCGAGACATCGCTCGCCTCGTCACGTTCGAGCAGAAGAATCTGGCCGATCCGGGGCAGCCACGCGGCTTCGATCTGGTGTGGTGTCGCAACGTGCTCATCTATTTCGGGCCGACCGCGAGGCGTCGCGTGCTCGAAGAGCTGGTCGAGTCGCTCGCGCCCGGAGGCTTTCTCTTTCTCGGCTACTCCGAGACGTTGCGTGACATACCCGGTCTCACTGCGGTGCGATGGAACGACCAAGTGCTCTGGGAAAAGACTGCCTCGGCCGCTCCGTTCGCTCGGGCTTCGACGCGATCGGCTTCGATGCGATCGGCTCCGATGATTCCGTCGGGCGACGATTCAGGGGTGGGTCACGGCGAGCCACTCGTCGCGCGAGAGCGCGGACCGAGCGCCGTCCCACCCTCGGCGAAGAAGTCGACTCCCGAAGCGGTGGTGCGCTTTTCCACCGGAGATCTGGCTGCACTCGCATCGGAGATACGTAACGCACTTCGAGCGCGCGGGCTCTCGAGGCTCACGGTCGACCTCGACGACGCCGAGTTCATCGACGACGACGTCGCTCCGGTTCTGCACCGCGCCGTGGTTCTCGCAGAGGCGCGAGACATCGTGCTCGAGCTTCGGGCGACACGTCCGGGGGCGCAGCGATGGCTCAGGCGCAACCGTCTTCGCGGGGGTGAGCCGTGAGCCCGAAGACGGGTATCGAGGCGTGGAACGTCTTCGTCGGAGCGGCCGGTCGTGACGTGCGCGCCCTCGGCACGGGCATCTCCGAGATGGAGACCGGGATAGAGGGCGAGCGGCTGCGCGAGATCACGCAGGCGGCCTTTCGGGTCGGGCTGTCGAGCTTGCTGGTTGGCGCCGAAGAGGTCGGACGTCTCTCGCTCGCAATCGAGCAAGCGCTCGACGCGGTCGTCGCGGGTGATCTATCGCCGAGAGCTGCTGTCGACCTCCTCGTTTCGCCGCGCGCGGCGCTGCTCGCAGCCCTCGAGCAGCTCGAGAACCCCGACAAGTCGGGCGCCCGGGTCGAGGGCCTGCCATTGGTCGAGCTCCGCGACGCGCTCGTCGCAGCGCTTCCACCGCACCGCTCGGCGTCGAAGCACCTCGAAGGCTCGGCCGCGCGAACGACCGGTACGAGCCCGAAGCAGACCACGGAGCTCGGGCCAGGAGGCGCGGCGGGCGAGGGCGCCCCTGCCCTCACTCGACCCTCTGATTCCACCTCGATGCTCGACGCCTTCGTATGGACCCCGACGGTCGACGAAGACATGGTGGAGCTCTTCTTCGAAGAGGCCGCCGAGCGCATCGAAGGCGTCTCTGGAAAGCTCCTCGAGCTCGAGCGCAGCGCAGGAGACATCGAGCTACTTCGCGACCTCTTTCGCGATCTCCACACGGTCAAGGGAAGCTCTGCGATGGTCGGTCTGGCTCCGGTCAACCGCCTCGCTCATGCCGCCGAAGATCTGGTCGGACAGCTCCGCGACGGCGAGCGCACCGCCGACACGGGCGTGGTCAATGCGCTGCTCGCAACGCTCGACGGCCTGAAAGACATGCTCGGGGCGGCGCGAAGCAGGCGCCCGATCACGACCGATCCCGCGCCGCTCGTGAAGGTCCTTCGAGATCCGACGCAGACCTTCGTGCCGCACGAAGCGCCCAAAGCGACTGCGGCGCCCGTGACGCCGACGGCGAGCCAGACGAGCTCGGCCGCCGAGAAGGCCGCGGTCGACGCAGGACACGGAGCTCCGAGGCAAACGATCCGCGTCGAGTTCGACAAGCTCGATCGCCTGCTCAATCTCGTCGGTGAGCTCGTGCTCGGACGCGACGGGCTTCGCGGTGCTCACGCGGCGCTCTCGTCGGTCACCGGCGAGCTGTCGTCCGATCGCGCGCTCGCGCGCCGAATCGCTGGAGTGAAAGAGCGAAGGAGCCGTGAGCGGACGAGCCGCGATGGATCCCGCGGTGTCGTCGTAGCGACACAGAACGACGAGGGCCGGGTCGCGATGCAGGAGCTCACCGAGGAGCTCGGCCGCGTGGAGCGCGTGCTCGGCACGATCGCGAGCGACCTCGATGCGTCTACGGGAAACCTCTACTCGATCTCGAGCGAGCTACGCGACCAGGTCATGCGTCTTCGCATGGTCTCGGTCGGCGGCGTCTTCCGAAAGCACCAGCGGACCGTTCGCGATCTCGGCCAAGGTCTCGGTAAACGTGTTCGCCTCGAGATTCACGGTGAAGATACCGAGCTCGACAAGCTCTTGGTCGACGCGCTCGACGAGCCTCTGCTGCATTTGCTTCGAAACGCGGTCGATCACGGCATCGAGACCACCGCAGAACGAGAGGCATCGGGCAAGCCAGCCGAAGCGACGGTTCGGCTCGAGGCTTCCCATCGAGGAAACCAGGTCGTCATTCGCATCGCCGATGACGGCCGCGGCATGTCACCGTCGCGCCTCAAAGAGCGCGCACGCGACAAAGCAATCGTCAGCGAGGTCGAGCTCGAGACGATGGACGACCGCGGGGCATTGGAGCTCATCTTCCGACCCGGATTCTCGACGGCTGCGACGGTGAGCGACGTCTCGGGGCGTGGCGTCGGCATGGACATCGTGCGGCAGACCATCGTCATGCGGTTGAAGGGCACGATCGACATCGAGTCGGAGCTCGGTCGCGGGAGCGCCTTCGTCCTCAAGCTTCCGCTGACTCTGGCGATCATCCAGGTCTTGCTCGCGAGGGTATCAGGAGAGACCTTCGCCATCCCGCTCGACTCGGTCTATCGAACCATCGTGGTGCCGCCCGACGAGGTTCGCCTCATCGGCGACCGAGAGGTCATCGAGGTCGATGGCGAGACGGTTCCGCTCGTCCGCTTGGCGCACGTGCTCGAGCTCGAGGGCCACGACGCTGACATCGAAGAGTCGCTCCACGTCGTCTTGACCGAGATCGGCGAAGATCTTTACGCGCTCAGCTGCGATCGGCTCATCGGGAAGAAGGAGATCGTCATCAAGTCGCTCGGAGAGCTCCTCGCGCAGGTTCCGTGCGTGTCGGGGGCGACCCTGCTCGCCGACCGCTGCGCGCTGATTCTCGATGTTCCTGCGATCGTCCAGCGCGCCCAGCGTCGCTCGGCGGCGGTCGCCCCAGCTCGCGCGCGGCGCGCGGCCGAAGCGAGGGCCCTCGCACACGTGCTCTTGGTGGAAGACTCCGACACGGTGCGCGAGTCGCTTCGTCGGCTCCTCGTCGAAGCGGGTTACGACGTCACGACGGCCGAAGACGGGAGGGCCGGTCTCGAGCTCTGCCAGAGCCGCCTCTTCGACATCGTCTCGACCGACGTCATGATGCCGCACATGGACGGCTACGAGCTCACGCGCGCTCTCCGCGCGATGCCGAGCTACCGCGACGTTCCCATCGTCATGGTGACGAGCCGCGGCGAGCTCATCGATCGGGCTCGCGGATTCGACGCCGGCGTCGACGACTACATCACCAAGCCTCACGACAGGCAGATGCTCCTGCGATCGATTCGAAAGCTCCTCGGCCACGACGGGAGCAAAGCGTGAGCAAGCACGTGGTGGTGGTGACCGATGACGCTCTGCTCCCGGAGTTCTTGAGGCGCCCGCTCGAGCCCCTCGGCCACCGTCTCACCGAGGTCGCGTCGGTGCGCGAGCTCGGAGCGCGCTTCGCAGAGCTCGCCGCAGACATCGTCATTCTCCCCAGGCGAATGCTCGGAGGCGACGTCGCCTCGGCGATGACCATCGTCAAAGCGGGCGTGACGCCACTCTCGTCGGTGGTTCTCCTCGGCACCGACCCTCGCGATCGCGACCTCGCGCGCGCCGTAGCCGCCGATGGTTTTCTCCTCGCGCCGTTCACCGACGCAGAGGTCCTCGACGTCGTGGGCGCGACGGCGCAGAGCAAGAAGGTCGTGCTCTTGGTCGACGACTCACCGCTCATTCACCGCCACACGACGCCGATGCTCGAAGACGACGGCTACGAGGTGCTCGCGGCCCACGACGGCGCCGAGGGGCTCGAGATGGTCCGCGCGAACCGAGTCGATCTCGTCATCACCGACGTCGAAATGCCGGTGATGGATGGCTACGAGCTTTGCCACACGATCAAGGGCGACCCCGAAACGCAGCACCTCCCGGTGCTCATCTGCTCGACGCTCGGCGAAGCGAACGATCTCGAGCGCGGCTTCGATGCCGGCGCCGACGACTACCTCGTCAAGCCGGTCGTCCAAGAAGAGCTGTCGACGCGCGTGAGGCAGCTTTTGGCAGGAACGCTGCCGGCGTCGCGAGAGCGCGTCTTGGTCGTCGACGATTCGCCGGCCCAAAGGCACTACGTCGCCGACTGTTTGTCTCGCCAGGGGTTCGAAGTGATCACCGCACCCGACGGGAAAATCGCTCTCGAGAAGGCGAAGGCGAGCAAGCCGGCCCTCGTGGTGTCCGACTACGAGATGCCCGTGATGACTGGCTTCGAGCTCGTCCACGCGCTCCGGCGCGACCCCGAGCTTCGCAACATCCCGATCATCATGTTGACCGCCCGCGACTCGAAGCGCGACATGGCGCAGCTCCGCGCAGCGGGTGCATCTGCCTACCTCGTCAAGCCGTTCGCCCAAGACAAGTGCGTCGCGATCGTCGAACGCACCCTCGCCGAGCGTCGTCTCCTCGCCTACAAACAAGCCTCCTCGCTGTACATCTCCGACGCGGCTCGTCACGCCGCCGAGCAACAAGCCGAGGCAGGCGCAGGCCACGTCTTGCGCGCGGCCGAGGGCGTGATGTGCGTGCTCTTCTCCGATCTTGCCGGCTTCACCCCCATGTCGGAGAAGCTCTCGCCGCGCGACCTCATCGAGCTCTTGAACGCCTACTTCGACGAGATGTGCCCCATCATCAAGGCCGAGGGCGGTGACATCGACAAGTTCATTGGTGACGCCATCATGGCCGTGTTCGCCGAGGTCAGGGGCCGCGAGCCCGCACCGGAACGCGCCGTTCGCGCCGCGCTCGCCATGCAGGGCGCGATGGATGCGTTCAACGAAGGTCGCGATCCGAAGCTCAGGATGCGCATCGGAATCAACACCGGCCCGCTCGTTCGCGGCGATCTCGGATCACGCGTCGTCAGGCGCGACTACACCGTCATCGGCGACACCGTCAACCGGGCGAACCGCTACGAAGCCAAGTGCCCCATCGGTGGAGTCATGATCAGCCAATCGACGCGCGACGTCGTCGCCGATCTCATCGAGGTCGAAGTCTCGGAGGCCCTCGCACTGAAGGGCGTCACCGAGCCGGTCGTCGGTTACGTGGTGAAATCGATCGTTCCTCGGCCCGCAATCGAGGTCGAGGCGAAGACCAAACCCAGCAAGAACGCGGTTCTTACCGCCAAGAATCAGGGCAAACCGTGATCCGAGTGCTCGTCGTCGACGACTCGATGTTCATGCGCGGATCGATATCGAAGACGCTCGTCGCCACTGGTGCGTTCGAGATCGTCGGGCAGGCGAAGAGCGGCGAAGAAGCGCTGAAGCGTGTTCTGGAGCTCGTGCCCGACGTGGTGACGATGGACTTCAACATGCCCGGCTGGACCGGCGCCGAGGCGGTGCGCGAGATCATGCGCCAGCGCCCGACGCCGGTCGTGATGTTCTCGGCGCACACCCAGAAGGGAGCGAAAGAGACGCTCGAAGCGCTTGCGGCGGGAGCCGTGGATTTCGTCGCGAAGCCCGACGGAGAGGTGTCGACCGATCTCTCGAAGGTGCAAGACGAGCTCGTGCGCAAGCTCACCGCGGCGGCGTCGTCACGTCCGCGTAGCGGGCCCGCCGCGTCGAAGAGAGAGCCCGCGAAAGCGAGACCGAAAGAGGTGGGCGTCGACGGACCACCGAGCTCCAAGTCGCTGCTCGGCACGGCCGGTCCACCCAGCTCGCGAGCGCCGATGACTCCGAGGGGCACGTCATCGGTCGCAACGACCGGCGCGCTGCCCAAGCTCTGCGTGATCGCGATTTCGACTGGCGGACCGGTCGCCTTGTCGCAGCTCCTTCCGGCCCTGCCGGCGGATACGCGATTTGCGATCGTCGTCGTTCAACACATGCCCGCTCATTTCACGGCCTCGTTGGCCGAGCGTCTCGATCTCGATTGTGCGCTCTCGGTTCGTGAAGCCGTCGACGGCGACCGTCCACGTCCCGGTCTCGTTCTCATCGCACCGGGTGATCGCCATCTCGAGTTCGACGATCGCGGCGCGGTCGTTCTGGGAGACGGCCCTCAGGTGCATGGCTGCCGCCCGTCAGCCGACGTCACGATGCTCTCCGCGGCCCGCGTCTTCGGAAAGCGCACGATCGCGGTCGTCATGACCGGAATGGGAAAAGACGGCGCCCAGGGAGCGCTCGCCATTCGCCGCGCCGAGGGCCGCACGCTCGCGCAGGATCAGGAATCGAGCGTCATCTTCGGGATGCCGAAGGCAGCGATCGACGCAGGTGCGATCGAGGAAATCGCTCCGCTCGACGAGATCGCCGCTCGGATTCGGTTCCTCTGAGTCGAGAGCTTCGTCGACGAAGCTCACTTCGCTCGCTCGTCGAGCGCGCGTCGAGCCATCGTCAGGCGAACGAGCCGGTCACGAGCCCGAACGGAAGTCGCGTCGGCACCGTCGCGTTGGGGCCGGGAAGATCGTCGTCGTCGTCGTCGTCGGATCCACCGAAGAACGCCGCGAGCTTGCTGAGCGTCGATCGCTCGACACGCGCGTGCGTCTCCTGGACGGCGGCGAACAAGGAGGTCTTCTTCATGGCGCCGCCCTACCACGGGAGTGGCGACGATGTCGAGAATCGCGCCCCTGAAGATCTCCTCATCGAGCGACTCGAGACCGCGATCTTGTGCGAATGCAGGGGTTCTCGCACACGAGCACCTCTCGCGAACGCCGTGCTATGCCGCAGCACATGGCAAGCAATCCTATAAGGAACGTCGGGGCCGCGATGATCAAGCGCATCCTCGCGCTCATCGTCATCATCGGCGCTCCGGTCATTCTGTTCTCGTGCTGCACGACGCGGATCGATGCGGCTCACGTCGGTATCCGCGTGAAGCTCGCAGGCAGCTCGCGCGGCGTCGACGACATTCCGCTCGTCACGGGGTGGGTCTTCTACAACCCGCTCGGCGAACAAATTGTCGCATTCCCGACGAGCGTACAGAACATCGTGTGGACGAAAGACCCCCACGAGGGGGCGCCGCGCGACGAATCGATCACCTTCTCTTCGAAAGAAGGCGTGAACGTCAACGCCGACATCGGCATGTCGTTTCACATCGAGCCGAACATGGCGCCGCACCTCTACCTTCGCTTTCGGAAGCCCAATCTGCTCGAGCTGGCCGACGGCTACATCCGCAACGCGATGCGCGAGTCGTTCAACATGACCGCCTCCGAAATGGCAGTGCAAGACATCTACGGCGCGCAAAAAGGCAAGCTCGTCGCCGAGGCGACGACGCGACTCGCCGAGCTGCTCGGCAAAGACGGGATCATCATCGATCAGCTCACCATCAACGCGCTCCGATTGCCCGACAACGTGGCGACGGCGATCAACCGCGCGATGGAGGCCACCCAACAGTCGATTCAGGCCGAGAACCGAGTTCGCCAGGTGAAGGCCGAGGCGGAGCAAGAGATCGCCAAGGCCGAAGGCGAGGCCACCGCCGCGCGCGCACGGGCCCACGGTGAAGCCGACGCGCAGCTGATTCGCGCGAAGGCCGAGGCCCGCTCGAACCTCATCTTGCGGCATTCGATGTCGCCGGTCGTTCTCCAATACCGCGCGCTCGAGCGCTGGAATGGTCGCCTTCCGATGCTCAATGGCGGAGGCACCACGCCACTCCTCACCTTCGACGTGACGAAGGTCGGCAAGGGTGACGACGACGACGAGAAGCGTCTCATCGAGCTGCTTGGGGCCGACGATGCCGAGAAGACTCCGCTTGCCGCACCGAGCGCCCGTTCACCCGCGCCTGGCGCGCCCGCTGCACCGAGCGCCCCTTCGCCCGCGCCACCCGCCGCGCAGTGATCGTCGTCGAATGGGGTGTGTTGGACGGCGCATCCATTCTCCGCATCCCGAGCCCGGATGGGCTCACTCCTTTCGAGGGCGGGTCGCGACATGCTCGCGAAGCGACGTCATCAGGCCGCCCCACCACATGCCCATCATGCGCACGAAGGCCGCTCCTTCGAGACCATGACGCGCCGGATGAACACCTCGAAGGCGTCTTCGGGGCTGACGTCGACGAAGACGCTGACCTTCGCAGAATCGCCCACGCTCATGGCTTCTTCGACCTTCCTCGCGTCTTTTCGGCGTAGGCCTTGAACGAAGACAGCTCGCTCTCCCAAAACACCTCGACGTCTTCCACCCATCGCCTGAGCCTGCTAAACGGCTCTTGCTTGAGGGTATAGAGCCGCACCCGAGCATCGTCGCTCGCGGTCTCTTCCTCGACGAGCCCGCTCGCGCGGAGAACGCGGAGATGCCGGCTCATCGCGGGTGCGCTCATCTCGAGCTCTTGGGCGAGCTCACCGGCGCGTCGGGGCTTTCTCCGCAAGAGATCGATGACACCTCGGCGCGTGGGATCGGCGAGCGCCGCGAGCGTTCGATCGAGATGATTCATGCCTTGGGCTCGGGGCTGCGCAATCGTTGGTAAAACCACCAATGATGACCGCCTATGTCGGAGCACTCGTAGCCCCGGTCTTCCCAATACTCCTCGCCGTAGTCGGTCGTCTTGGGCTCGGTGACGATCTTCGCTCCCGCGTCTCTCGCGCGCCGGCAGTGCGCTTCGACGTCGTCGACGTAGACCATCATGTTCTGGGTGTTTCCGCCGCCGACCTGATTCGGGCTACGAACTTGGGGAAATTTGTCGGTCTTGTCGGCGCCCGACACCATGATGAGGCCGCCGCCGAACACGAGCTCCGAGTGCTCGACCCGACCTCCTTCCCCCTCGACTTTCAAGCGGACCTCGAAGCCGAAAGCGGTGCCGAGCCAGTCGATCGCGGCATTGGCATCATCGTAATAGAGGGAAGTCGAAATGCGCGGCCAGCCGGGCGGTGTGGGCAACATGGGATAGCTCCTGTGGGCCCGCGAAGCTTCACGAGCACGCAGATAGTTCATCTATTCGTTAACGATGTGCAATCGAAAATCAGTCATTCCGTGAGCGACCCCTAAACCCAATCCGCTACCGGGTGACGATGAAGACGACCGTCAAAGCGATCATCAGCAAGAGCGACAATCCCGAGATCCACGCCTTGGGGCGCGTGCCAGGCGAGATGATCGTGGACGACGCGACTCTTGATCTCGCGACGACGCCCCACGGGGTCGGCGGCGGGGCGATGCTCGGCTGACCGAGGATCGGCGCGAGCGCGTGGAAGGCGACGCGAGCGTCGTCGAAACGCGCAGTCGGGTCGCGTTCGAGACAACGAGCGAGCCAATCGTCGAACGCCGGACTCAGATCACGCGCGCCGATCTGGAGCGACCGCACCGACGCTGACAGGCGGCCTCGCCTCTGCGCTCCTCAGCCTACAAAGGTAGTCTTCCGGTGCTCGTTCCTCGGGCAAAAAGCTCGCGAAGTTTGAGGCGGAATATCGATCGACTTGTTGATGCGCGGGCCCTTGGGTCGCGTCATCGATGCTTTCGAGGATGCGTTCCTCGAAACCGGGCGTCGCGTGCAGCAGAATGCTGTCGGAATCACGCCCGAGCGTCGACGCAATCTCCAGCGCGGCGCCGCGCGCACCGATTCGAGACATCGACGGCGTGGTCTCGCGAAGAGCAGCCTCGAGCGCCACCCTGAGGGGCCGCGAAGGAGTTGCTCACCAGAAGGGCCCGCCTTCAGCCCTCCCCGACTCTCGCTTCCCAGATCTGACCACCACTCGACTCCCACCAACAAATCGACGGCAAGCCGACTTCGACGGCGAACACGTAAATGTGCCAGTCGCCGCACTTGTGCCTCATCATGCCCACCTCGGGCTCACGCGCGACGCGTGGCTCCAAGGGCCCAGGAATCTTCGAGAGTGGTTGCACACTGATTATGCGACACGTTCAGAGGTGACCTAAAGGCCATTTCGCCCCAGTCGCAGAGCGTCAGCTGTTGCCGATCACGTCTTGTCGAGGCGCCCGCGCACGACGGCACGCGCAATCGGGTGATAACCCGAAGCGGCGCGTTCGTAGATGGCGTGGGCCACCCGAACGGTCTCAGGACGCGCTAGGAGCGCCGAATAGAGCGGAATGAGGTATTTCATACGCCCGACTCCGATGAGCACACGCTCGACCTCGGGGAGCACGGAGTCGTAGCTGGAGCTCACGGCGAGGCGGAGCCAGGCGACCTTCACTTCCATGTTGCCGTTCTCGGTCAGGTGAAAGCGCTGGTCGAGCGCCTCGCAAAACGCGAGAGGCATCGGGTGGGGCAGACGGTCGAGCCAGAGGTTCCACTCGGTCGCCGACAGCTTGAGCCCAGCGGGCGGCAGCGCTTCGCCCATCGCGATCACCGCGTCGAGCCTTGCAGAGTGGGCATGGGGTGCGTTTTCGGGAATGCCCTCGCCGTCGATCCACTTCCTCGCACCCACCCGCTCGAGCACACCGGGAAGCTCGCTCTCGGCGAACGCTACGAACGCTTCGGTGGTCACTGCGCCGAACCGGAACGTGTCGAGGTATCGCTTCGCGAATGCGTCGAAGCGAGGTCGGCCGATCTCGGTCTCGATGGCCTCGAGGAACAGCTCGCCCTTGTCGTACGGGATCACGCTGAAGCTTTCATCGGGATCGATCCCATCGAGGTGCGTCCGGAGCTTGGTCAGCCCGCCGTGACCTTCGCGCGTGAAGCGCTCGACCGCCTCGTCGAGATCGCGTCGACAGATCGCCGTGAGAAGCGACGCCATGTCGGCGCCTTCGATGACTTCAGTGATGCGAAGCTCGGCGTAGCGGGTCCATCCTTCGTTGAGCCAGAAATGCTCGGCGTTGGCGTTGGTGACGAGGTTGCCGGTCCACGCGTGAGCCAGCTCGTGCGCGATGACCCGCACCTGCGAACGATCTTTGGCGAGGAGGGTCGGCGTCACGAAGGTGAGGCGCGGGTTCTCCATGCCGCCGTACGGGAACGACGGCGGCATCAACAAGATGTCGAACCTCTCCCACGCGTACGGACCGAACAGGGCCTCGCCCGCGACGATCATGCGCTCGACCTCTTCGAACTCCCACGCGGCCGCGTCGACGACCGACGGCTCGGCCCAGACACGCGATCGCGCCCCGAGCTCGCGTGAAGCGAGATCGCCGACCGCGAACGCGAACAGGTACGGAGCGATGGGCTGAGGCATCGACCAGCGCTCGACCGCCGTGTCTGACGCCTCGCTCCTGCCGACGAAACCTGCGGCCATGAGCCCACGCAGTGCCTTGGGGACCGTGAGCGCGGCGTTGAACGTGATGCGCCGACTCGGCGTGTCTTGCAGGGGAACCACGGAGCGGGCGTGAATCGCCTGGCATTGCGAGAACAGGAACGGATGCACTTTACCGGCGGTCTGGGGAGGCTCGAGCCATTGAAGCGCGCTCGCCTCCTGCGAGGTTCGGTAACGAATGCTGACCGATTTTACGCCGGCCGAGAGCGTGAGCGTGAGGCGCGAGCCGAGAATGGGGACCTCGGCGAAGAGCTCGAACGGGACCGCTCTGCCCTGATCGTCGGTGATGCTCGAGACCGCGAGACCACGCGTGTCGAGATCGAGGGCGCCCGGCTCTGCGGGACGATCGAGATGGAGCGTCGCCGTCGCCTCGAGGATGCGCGAGGTGAAGTCGACGCGCGCCTCCCAATCGAGGGAGACCACCTTCAGTTGCGTGTCGTCGGCGTACGAATGCGGGTCGGGGCGAGCCATGGGCGCGGGATGCTACTCGAAGTCAGGCCGAGGTTCTCACGCACCTTCGAGGGAACCCTGACGGACCGCGATGAGAGGAGAGGTCTCGAAGCGCGCTTCACGGGTGCGCGTCTACGTGACGAACCGACTCGGCGCCCCGACCACGCTCCACTGGCACGGCGTCTACGTTCCGAGCGGAATGGATGGCGTCGGCGGGCTCAACCAAAAAGTGATCATGCCCGGCGAGACCTTCAAATACGAGTGGACGTTCCGCCAGCACGGCACCTTCATGTATCACGCGGACCACGACGAAATGACCCGGATGGCTTTGGGCATGATGGGGCTCATCGTCGTTCATCCGCGCAAGCCGAGCGCCGACTACAAGGTCGACCGCGACTTCTGCATTCTGCTGAGCGAATGGGCCATTCCTATCGACGGGTCACGTCCGAACCCGACCGAGATGTCTGGCTTCAACGTGCTGACGATGAATGCCAAAGCCTTTCTGGGCACAACTCCACTCGTACGTAAAAAGGGGCGACCGCGTCCGAATCCGCTTCGGCAACCTGAGCGCGATGGATCATCATCCCATTCCCCTCCATAGGCACTACTTAAGGGTCGTAGCGACCGATGGCGGGCAGATCCCGATTTCGGGCCGGTGGCCGCAGACGACAGTGCTCGTGCCGGTCGGCACCACGCGCGACGTCGAATTCGTCGCAGACGCCCCCGGTGACTGGGTGATGCATTGCCACATGACCCATCACGTGATGAATCAGATGGGCCACGGCACGCCGAACATGACCGGAGTCAAAGCCGGAAGGCTCGACGACAAAGCCCGAAAGCTATTACCCGGTTGCATGACGATGGGCCAAGACGGAATGGGCGACATGGCTACGCGACTATTGGACCGCGCGCGCGACCCTCGACCTGCTCGATGGCCGACTCGCGCGACCTCTGGCCCACGACTTCGGTCTCGGTGTCCGCACGGGTGCGACAGGCGGGGAATGACGACGAGGCTGTTTCGCGCTTCTTGCAGAAGCCGGTCGAGCGTTACTAGCGATCGCCGAGCTTCCGCTTCGGGGTGAAGGTCTTGCTGCGCAAGATGGGCGCCGAAGCTGCCTCGACGACGCGCTCGACCGCTTCGAACGGTCCGACGACCTCGCCGAGCCGGTGACACGCATGCTCGGCCTTGCGCCACGCTGCCCGCTCACCCACGGCGCCCGGATACTTCGTCGCGAGATCGATCGCCTCACTGAGGTCGCGACCAATTTGCTCGAGTCGCGCCAAGGTCAGACCTGGCTCACCGCGCTTCTGTGCCGCCCGATAGAGCGCACGCACCAACCCGAGCAGGTCGCGAGCGGCCTCGATCGGAAAGGGTCCATGACGTCGACCGAGCACGACCCGGCATACCCGACGGATTGGTTCGCCGGAAGGGCCGGCCAGGTCCCAGGACGATCAAGGTCCGCTCGTCGTCGCGCCTCGACCTTGACGAGGACGCCCACGAAGTCCGATCGTGCGCTCGTGTCGATCTTTCGAGAACGGGCCACCCATCGCTTTCTGGCTTGGATCATCGCCCTCTTCATCCCCGCCGTTTGATGATGAGTGCTTCCCCCACTCTCCTAGTACCGCGAGGCCGAGCGGTGCTCAGAGCCTGAGGATCCCTGGCTCCGGCGCTGGATGAAGAACGCTTCATCCGGTGAATCTTTGATCCACCATCCTGAGTCGAAGCTCTTGGCTCTCGCACCCTGAATTCGAGCACTTAGCGAAGTCCGAGTTGTGGCCCAATGTGTGCTGAAGGAGTCTTCATGCGAGACTCCTTCCTCCTTCGTGGCTCAGGTCTTCTGCTCGGCTCGGTCCTCCTCGCCGCCGGTGCCAGCGGTTGCGCCAACATCGACGAGAGCTCCTCCGAGATCGTCGACACACCGAATTCGGCGGTCGAGCGGCAGTCGATCGGCAACTGCTGGATCTACGCCGAGTCGTCGTGGATCGAAGCGATGCATCTCGCGGCGACGGGCGAAGAGTTCGACAACTCGCAGTCGTATTGGACCTATTGGCACTGGTACGACCAGGTCGTCAGCGGCGCGAGCGAGATCGAGACCGGCGGCGGCGAGCAGGTCGCCAAACAGATCATCTTGAAGCGCGGCCTCGTGAGCGAGAAAGACTTCATCGCCGAAGACGCGCTCGCCGAGATGTCGTCGCGACAGAAGTCTGCGCTCGACAAGATTCAAGCCGAGCTCAAGACCGGACGCCTCATGCTCCCGACCGCGCGCGCCAACAAGAAGCTCGTTCGCCAGGTGCTCGACGACGCGTGGCAGCTCGCGCCGAGCACGCGCAAGTACCTCGACAAGGCCTTCGGAACGACCGGCTCGAAGACGTTCCTCGGCTCGGCGTCGTCGACTGGAACGCCCATCATCCGCTCGAAAAACTTCGTCGTTCGCTACAGCGAGCGCGTCACCGATCCGAACAAGGGCACCGTCAAAGACACGGCGCTCAAGACCGCGCTCGAAGAATGGTCGACCGCCGACTATCCGTCGTGGGGCACGAGCACCACGCAGCGCTCGTTCCAGATCCGAGTGCAAAAGGCGATGCACGACCACAACCCGGTCGTCATCACCTGGATGGTCGACTTCAACGCGATGGAGAGCAACGATCCGAAGCTGAACGGCTCGTTCAACATGACCACGCTCGGCCGCGCGAAGAGCGCGGGTCATCAAGGGGGTCACATGACCGTCCTCGAAGACTACCAAGCCAAGACGAAAGACTTCGGTGTTCTCGCAGCCGGCGTGACGCTCGATCCGTCGAAGCCCGCCGACCAGAAGAAGCTCGACGCCGCGTTGTTGCCGACGACCGAGATCCAGTTCTTCCGCATCAAGAACTCCTGGGGCGCGTTCCGTGACGACCGCGCGAGCGCTCCCGGAATGCCGGGCTTCCACGACCTCTACATGGATTACTTGAACGGCCCGATCACCTGGTGCCCCGACGTCGAGGGAGCCAAAGACGCGACGAACTGCACCGGCGAGACGAACCCCTGGGAGAACGTCGTTCTGCCTCCCGGCTACTGAGCCGAGTCGCTCGTCTCCGACACGCACTCTCGATTGCGCGCGCCCTGCCCACGTCGGCCCGGTGCGCGTCGGCGCTTCTTTTGTTTGAGCGCGCGACCCGGAGGCTTCGTGCTGCAGATTCACCGCCTGTGAGTCGGTGCCTATGCTCGATAGTCGATGCAGATCTCCTCTTTCCTTTCTCGCGACACCACGACGCGTCTTGCGCTCGCGTTGGCGCTAAGGCGCCCGGTCGAAATGAGTGCTGCTGCGACGACGCGCTGATTTCGACCGGGCGGCTGACAGGTTGTGCCTATCGCGTCCCCGAAACTCACGTCCCGACGCTGATCGCCGACGACATCGCGACGAGCCCCGTCGACATCACGGTCGACGCCGTGCGAGGCGAGGTCGATTCGGAGACCGCACAATCGGTGCGCGACGAGACGGTCGCGATCCTCGAGGGTGCTGGCGCGAAGTCCCACGACGCGGGAGCGCGCATGCAAGTTCACGTGAGGCTTCTCGCGCGGCGCGACGCCAACGAAGACTTGAACGAAGACGGCATCGCTGTCTTCGTCTCTGAACGGGTCGGACTAGCCGAACGGCTTCGAAGCAACCCGCCCAACCAGTCCCACTCGTTCGTCGACCGACGCTCGACAAAAGCTCGTGGCCGACCTTCGGTGAAGATGACCGCTCGATCTCCTTCGGCCCGTCCGGAGCGTCACGCCGGGATGGAGGTCTCGACAGCTTCGTCGGATGCGTCGAGGTGCCGCCAAGTTGGCGGACTCATTCGACACGATCCTGGCGTCCCCAGCGGGATTCGAAGCTGTGGCAACAGTACGGAAACGCTAGAGAAAGCGCCTGTTTTGGCCATCCCAACTGTTGAAGCACCCTCTACGACGACGGAAGCGCCCGCTACGACAACCCCCGAACCGCTCGAAAGGGCTCTTCTGCTCGCCGCCGAAGCCGGGCGTTGGGACGTCGTCAGTCAGCTCTCGCGCGAGCTCGAAGCGCGACGGCTCGCCGGGGGAAACGTCGTGCCGCTCGGAGCGAAGCGAGAGCAGCGGTGAAGCCCTCAGACCCACCGAACCTCGCCGTCGGTGTGGAACCCGGCGTGGCCTCGCTTGCGGTTGCACGCGTGGCCCGCACGCCCGATCGTACACGTCTTGTCGTCTCGCATGAGGAGTGCCTCCGGCCTCGAAGCGCGCCGAGCTGCTTTCGGAGCCGACTTCTTTGCCCCAACGTACTTGGCCTTGCGGAGTGCCCTAACCTTCGGCGCGGCCTTCTTCGGCGTGGCCATCTTCGGCGCGGCCTTCTTCGGCGCGGCCTTCTTCGGCGCGGCCTTCTTCGGCGCGGCCTTCTTCGGCGCGGCCTTCTTCGCTCGCTTGGTCGCGGTGGTCTTCGTCTTCGGGCTCGACATGACGCGATGCTAGGCTGAAACACGAGCGCCGCGCATCCCCTGGCAGGGACCGCGGCGCGAGACGAGCGTGGGAGCGCTCGACCGATGACGAAGATAGCGAGCGCAAAGACCAACGGCAAGAGCGAGACCCTATCGGACAGAGTCCAGGCGATGTCCGACGCGCACGCGCGAGCGTCGGATTATGTGCACGAGCTCTACCGTGTGGCGCTCGCCGCACGAGGCCGCGGGGACACTCCCGCCGATCCGGCGCTCGCCAACCGAGCCGAAGCCGCGTGGCTGCACGCGTGGCGGGCGGAACGGGGGCAACCGGACGAAGCGGGGGAAAGCGCGCTCGCGGGGACGGATCGCGACATCTATCGCTACGTCAGCGCCGAGAGAGACGACGGAGAACGCTTTGCGATCTCGGTGCCGCTGTCGAAACGACCAACGGGCCATCATGTCGAGCTCGCGGAGGCGATGCGATCCTTCGTGCCCGATGCTGACGAATGCAGGGCGCAGTTACTCGCAGCCGACGCGGCTCAAAGTTCCGAGGAGCGCAACAATCGCTTCGAGATCGCGACGCATTCGCTCTTTGCGGCGCTCATCCGTACCGGGCTTGTCCCCCTTGGCTTTTCGGAGTCGAGCTACAAACAGCTCGCGAGCAAACTGCGCAGGGTTGATCGCGACTGCGAAACATCGGTACTCGTGCGCATCGCACTGACCGACGGGGCGGGTTGGGACCGCGCGCGAGCAAAGGCAGCCGTGCGAGCGCTCGATCGCACGTCGACCGCTACCGCGAACAAGCAACGCTAGTGCAATAGCATCTTGTACCGCTCCGGAGCAGTCCGGGCCCGGAGTGCCCCCGCGAGCGACAAGCGGGCGGACGTCGCTAGATCGGAGACATGCACACGCATCGTCGACCGCCACTGGGGATCGTTGCTCAGCCCGAGACCATCGCGGCCGCCCGTGAGCTCGTGCGACGCCTCGGCACCGTACGAGCGTGCGAAGAGCTCGGAGTGTCGCGTGACGCGCTGACCCGCCTGGTCGCCGCTCTCGGTGTCCGACCGGGCACGATTGCCGTCGTTGAGCGCGCCCTGTCCGCTCCGCGGGTGCGAGCATGAACGCGCTCGCCGATGCACTGCGCGCCCAGGCCCGCGCGCTTGAGCTCGTGGCCGCCGCGCTCGATGCGCAGCCCGACCCGAGCCGACCGAGCTACTACGACCGCACGCACCTACCGCCCGCCGCGAGCTCGTGGCGTGCGGCGCGCGAGACCGCCGCTCGCGAGGGCATCGCGGTAGTCCGCACTGGACGGTCGGTCGTGATCCCTGCCCCGGCGTGGGACGCCCATCTCGCGGCGCGCACCTCACACCGTGGCCCGTCGCCGATCGCGTCCAGCGACGTCGCGAGGCTCGCGAGCATGGGCCTCACGCTCCAGGCGGCCCGATGATCTCCTCGACATGGTGGTCGAGTTTGACGGCTACGATCGGGGTCGCTCGATCCGAGTCGTGGCCCGAGCTTGCCGCTCGGCTCCGAGCTTGCGCCTCGAAACCGCACGCCGACCAGGGTTGGTCGCCGGTCATTTTCAAAGACGCGCGGAGGTCAGGCGCAAACGCGGAGTGGTGCTTCGGCGTCGGGCTCGACATTGACGTCGGGGGCGATCCGAATCTCGTAGCAGCTGCACTTTCGTCGTTCCGCGGGCTCGTGCACAGCACTCGATCGCACACTTCGGCAGCGCCCCGGTGCCGCGCGATCGTCCTGCTCGATAAGCCGGTTCCGGCCGCGAAGTATGCGCTCGCGCTCGAGCATCTCGTCGGCATTCTCTCGGCCTCTGGAATCGCGATCGATCGCGCGGCAGTGGACGTGAGCCGACTTTGGTTCGTGCCCTCGCGCGACGCGGAAGACAACGCAGGGATCGCGATCGATCTCACCGGCGAGGCACTCGACACTTCCCAGATCGAGACGACGTCGAGCGAGAAGCCGACGCCGAATGGGTCGACGAACGCGAAGAAAGAATACAAAAGCGCCTCGAAAAGAGCGCGCGTCGCGCTCGAAAACGCCGTGAGCGAGCTTCGTCGTGCGACCGCCGGCGGTAACCCGACGCTCGCTCGGCTCGGTTTTCACGTCGGCGGCTACATCGGTTCGGGCGAGCTCGAAGCGCTCGTCGCGGCGATGTCGCTCGAGAGCGCGATCGCACACTGGTCCGATCTGCCGCGACACATCAACACGCTTTCGCGTGCGCTCGAAGCGGGCGCCGAAAAGCCCCACGCAGCGGAGGAAGCGGGCGCAAACGAGCCCTCACGGAGATTCATGCGCACGGATCTCGGCAACGCGGAGCGGCTCATCGCTCGCCACGGAAACGATCTCCGTTTCGCGCCCGGAATCGGTTGGCTCGCATGGACCGGAACGCATTGGAGCCGCGACGAGTCGGGCGAAGTGCAGCGACGCGCCAAGCTATCGGCCCGCTCGATCTACGCCGAGGCGGAGCACGCTCGGGACGCTGCAGAAGCAAAAGAGATCGCCGCATGGGCCGCGAAGTCAGAGTCGCGCGACAAGATCGCCGCCGCGGTGGCACTCGCCACG
The DNA here is from genome assembly GCA_043755175.1 of Polyangiaceae bacterium. Classification (GTDB taxonomy): domain Bacteria; phylum Myxococcota_A; class Polyangia; order Polyangiales; family Polyangiaceae; genus CAYYKK01. The sequence continues at coordinate 35,502 of JAYUUB010000120.1, forward strand.
ACCGAGGCCGCGGTGGTCGCGAAAGCGTCCTCGCTCGACGCCGATCCGATGCTCATCAACGTGCAGAACGGAACGCTCGATCTTCGGACGGGGAAGCTCCGAAAGCACGACCGCGCCGACCTCATGACGAAGCTCGCCGGGTGCGCGTTCGACCCCGACATGCCCACGCCGCTCTGGACTGCCTTCCTCGAGCGCATGCTTCCGGATCGCGACGTGCAATCGTTCCTGCAGCGCTGGGCGGGCTACTGCCTCAGCGGAAGCGCAATCGAACACGCGTTGCTCTTCGCCTACGGTCTCGGGCGAAACGGCAAAGGAGTCTTTCTTCTCACGAACCGCAAGATGCTTGGCGACTACGCCGTCAAAGCGCCGCGCGGTCTCTTGATGGCGAAGCGGAACGAGTCGCACCCAACCGAGCTCATGGGCCTCCGGGGCGCTCGAATGGCGTGGTGCTCCGAGGTGGATGAGAGCGCGATCTGGGATCAAGCGAAGGTCAAAGACCTCGCGAGCGATGACCCGGTCACGGCGCACTACATGAGGTGCGACGACGTCGAGTTCATGCCGACGCACAAGCTCGTCATCGCCGGCAACTTCAAGCCTCGCGTCGACGTCAGCGATGAGGCGCTCTTTCGTCGCCTCCGTCTCGTTCCCTTCACGGTGACGATCGCTGAAGCCGAGAAGGATCTTCACCTCGCAACGAAGCTCGAGGCCGAGCTCCCTGGAATCTTGGCGTGGGCGGTGCGCGGTTGCCTCGACTGGCAGCGCGATGGGCTTGGGTGCCCCGCGGCCGTAGCCGACGCGACTGCGGCCTATCGCGACGAGCAAGACACCGTCGGCCGCTTCATCGCCGATCGATGCGTCGTCGCAGACCCACGGGACGCCGACCGAATTCGGGTTGGATCTACCGCCATCTACCAGGCCTTTTGCGCCTGGTGCGAGGAGCAAGGCGAACGGGGCGTGCTGAACCAGCGCCGCTTCGGTGAGCAGCTCGCACGGCGAGACTTCACAAAGAAACACACCGAGCGTGGAGCGACCTACTGCGGCCTCGGCCTCGCGGTGGCTGACGGGCTGACGGGTGCTGACGGCTTTTCGACCATGAACAGAGCTGTGTGGTCTTCGTGAAGAGCAATACCGCAATAGCCGTCAGCACCCGTCAGCCCGTCAGCCACCCCCCTCGACGCCTCCCGCTCACCCCGCGGCGGCCTCGCCACCGAGACCGGCTCCCGAGACTTTGCTGTGCGTCGCGAGACGGGAGTCCCGCATGTGCAGCAAGACAACGACACGCCCGCTGCCCCTTCGCCGTTCCGCTTGGGACCGCGCAGAAGCCGGGGCTCGCGAGCTCGAGAGCGTGGGTGCCCCCGCCCCTATCCACCCCTGTTTTTTTGGGGCGGAAGCGACCCCCACGCTGCGCGCCCTATCGCCTATGGGTCGCTGTGGATAACGCCGAAAACGCCGAAAGTGTACCTAAACAAGACAGACACACAGCTCATGAAACGCCGCACAGTGAAGGGAAACGTCATGTCGAGGCCTAGAAAAATCACCGATGCGCAGCTGCGAGCTGCACGAGCGCTCTCCGTCACGGGGATCACCCCCGAGAAGATCGTCGTGACGCTCGGCCTCACGTGTTCACCTCGTGCTCTCCGACGGGCGCTCGCCACCGAGGCTGTCTCTCAGCGTGCCCCGAAGGCGCGGGTCGCCCCTACGTCCCTCCGAGATCGCGAGGTCGGTAGCGAGGCGCCTGGACCGACTAGCGAGCCTCTAGATCTCCCTTCCGAAATCGAGATCCTCGAAGAGTTGGTGGGCCAACTTCGGTCGACATTGCAGAGAGCCGAAGTGAGTTTTTCGGATCGAGCCCGCTTGTCCAGCGCGCTTGCTCACATCGTCAAACAACGAGCGCTCGCGATCCGCTCTATCGAGACGTCGGTCGGATTCGTTTCCGAGGCTGCTTCGAGGGTCAGAGCCAAGCTCGACGTACTTCGGGACCAAGACGAGCGCGCGAACGAGACCGCGATCGAGAACGAAACCGAGGTGTCCCGTGTCGCGTCGTGAACGCCCGA
>JAYUUB010000121.1:0-13872 GCA_043755175.1 Polyangiaceae bacterium
AGCCTACAAAAGTAGGCTTCCGGTGCTCGTTCCTCGGGCGCCTGTCTCACTTCGGTCTCAACGGAATATCGATCGACTTGTTTATACGCGGGCCCTTAGGACCGACCGGGGTGCGGTGCACACGCATTTGCTCCTCGATCGATGTCCCCCACGACTCGCCCTTGACCGGCACCGCTGGTCCGAGGCCGTGCTCGATGCGCGCGAGCCGCACGGTGGTGTCGTCTTCCGACGGGCTCTTGATGGTCTTCGCCGCCACGTCGGTCGACACCGGACGCACCGCGCCCGTCGGCGCACCGCACGCGAGAACCAGCACGGTCCACCACGCCCACCGATTGGCTCGCATCATCGGGTTCACTTTAACAGGTAGTTACCGAAGCCCTACTCTCGGTTTGCTGCGATCTCAGCGGCGCGCATCCCACGTCGCGGGTAGGCCGAACGTCTGCGCGAGATGCGACTCGCCTCGAACGAGATGGACGGAGACGTCGTCGAGCGCCGTACCGAGCTCGTACGCCACGGCGCGAACTTTTCGACAATTGGGTGAAAACGCAAAATCGTAGAGCTTCATGCTCCTCTGACGACTGCCGCTCGCGAAACTGTTCGGAGGCGCCGAGCTCATCGGGAGGCTCGAGAATGGTCGGCGCCGCAGGCAGCGAAGCCGGTCGCCAGAGCTGTCCGGTCCAATCCGAAGCCGATGACGACGAGCCGGCTCGTTCGAGGAGCGCTACCCCACGGCGCGCCGAACGTCACCTCGATTGCGTCGGCGACGCCTTGAACGATCATGCGCGCGTCGACGCCGGCCACACCGAGAATGCCCTTGGTGCGGAAGAGCCGTCCGCCAACCTCTGCGAGCTCGGACTCGACGAAATCGGCGAACCGCTCTCCGTCGACGTCACCGTCGAGCAAGAGCGAAATGGACTCGTAAACGTGCGGCGACAGGCTCTCTCGGACCTCGCGCGAAGGCGCGAAGTCAGCGCGCCGGGCGTCGAGGAGTGCCTCGAGCGATGAGAGCTCGGGCGCGACGATCTCCCCGTGGGCGCCCTCGACGAAGAGTGCCGCGCCGTTTCGCAGACGGAGCGTATCGAGAGCATGTTTCGCGCCTTCGCGGTCGCACTGGTCGGTCCGAGAGAGGACGACGATGTCGGCATAGCCCAGTTGCTCGAACGCGACGTCGTGAGTGAGCAGCGCGTCGACCCGAGTCGCGTCGACGACGGCGATGACACCATCGAGCCTGAACGCGTCGTCGCGCCCGCCGCGAGAAATCGCGATGAGCACGCCAGCTGGCGACGCGACGCCCGATGCCTCGACGAGGATCCGCTTCGGAGGTGCCGTCGAGGTCGCGAGACCGTCGAGCGCGCGAATCAGGTCGCCGCGCGTCGTGCAGCAGACGCAGCCGCCAGCGATCTCGATGAGCCGCTCGGCGCGCTCGGCGAGAAGCTCTCCGTCGATGCCGACGTCTCCGAGCTCGTTGACGATCACCGCCACTTCGCCGCGCGAAACGCTCGCGAGCCAGTGGTTGACGAGCGTCGTCTTGCCGGCACCGAGAAAGCCTGTGACGACGGTCACCGGGATTGGCTCAGTCATCGCCGATCCTCGCGGAAGAGCGTAGGCGAAAGAACGCCACCGGGCGAAGATGGTCTCGGAGAAGAGACCTCGTCGACGAATCGCTCGATTGCCAACGCCACGGCCAGCGGATCTTCTTGGTGCACCGAATGACGTGCATCGTCGATCACGACGAGACGCGCGCCCGGGATCTCCGACGCGAGCTTCTCACCCGTAGCGAGCGGCAAAATGTCGTCGTCTCTTCCCCATAGCAGCATGACCGGGAGGTCGACGCGCCGGTGGTCTTCGACCATCGGGCGAATGGCCGACCAGATGGGTAGCTCGCCGGTATCGATGGGCCGTATTCGTCGAAGCATCAATTGGCTCGCACGGCATCGGTCGCGGTCTTCGAGCACCGCGACCATGCGCGTGGCCTCGCCTTCGAGCGCGGCCCTTTCGGGATGCTCGACCGAGCGGACGATGCCGTCTCGAACCTCCGAATCGAGAACGCCGATGGCGCCTCCAATCGTGATCTCGGGTTCGGTGAGCTTGGCCAATCCGATGAGCACCGAGCTCCAGTCTTTCGTGCCGATGTCGGCGGAGCCGATGAGAACGGCTCCTACCGACGACGCGCGCTCTCTCTCCGACTCCGCGCGAAGCCGTGGGTCTCCGAACATGCGAAGGATGACGGCACCCGCCAGCGAATGTCCGACGAGAACCATCTGACGTGGCCCCGGCTGCGCGCTTTGAAAGTGCGCCACCGCAGCCCAAACACGATGTCCGATCCACCGGGGTGTGAAGGCATCGTCAGGCTGCGCATCCGGTTCGGCGCACGCGCTCTCTCCCGTTCCCGGGAGATCGATCACGAGTAGATCGTGATGCTCGGCGAGCGGACCGGTGACGAACCGCCACGTGGAGCCGTCACTGAATACGCCATTGAGAAGCACGAGAACCGGTCTTTTGTGCGCGCCCGCGTCACTCGACGTGATCTCGCGAACCGCGACGGGACAGGGCTCGCCATCAGGGGCGTCGATCGAAATGCGGTAATGACGGGAGGCGAGCGAGGCATCTTCGCGCACCAAACGCGAATAGAGGGGCGCGGTTCGTTCGTCGACCAAACCGAGAGAGGAGGCGCAGCCAGAGAAGACGAGCAGCGAAAGAACCATCAGCCAGGCTCGTCGGGGTCTCCTCGAATGCTGCATCGCCATGGATCGGTCAGTCTTCGTCAATCAACGCGCGCAGAGCGTCGGCGTGCGGCTTCAATTGCGGCAGGTAAGGGGCCGCCGTCTTCGGCACATCGCCGAGCCTATCGAGAGCGAGCGCGACGATGGCGGTCCCGAAGACGTTGATGGCGTATGAAGACTCATCCCGAGCGCGCCTGGTTTGGCCTGTATACCTTTGCCATTCTCGAAGCGGAGCTTGCTGCAGAGGGCGGTCATCTCGACCGTGGGGGTGTTCTTCTTCGCCGAGACCCACGCCGTGCCGTCGTGCTTCGGCCTCTCGAGGATGGCGACCCACAGCAATCGGTCTTCGGGGCGAGCCGTCACGAGAAAAGTGAGCCGCCTTCGCTCAGCGTCTCGAGCGTCTTCTGGGTGGAGACGTAGCGATCGAGGTGAAAAGTGAGCCCCGTGTGATCGCGGTTCTTCCACGTGAATTTCTCGAGCTCGGTCTTGCTGATGACCGCCAGAATGTTCCCCATCGGGCGGATGCTACGTCGAGGTCGAGGTCGCGGTCGAGGTCTGAGGTCGAAGACTCGCGCGCTCGAGCTCGACCGTCGCGAGTCCCTTCGATCGGCTCGAAGCCGACGCCGCCTCATCAATCGCGCCCGCCACCTAGCCGACACACATGCTCGATCGAGACTCTTCGAAGTGCTCTCGGTAGGCTCGCGCCGTGAGGGAGGGCGAGATGCTAAGGGGCGGCCGCGCCGAAGGTTCGGGTCCGGGCTCGCGTTCGGGGCGCCGTTGACGGGGGCCACGTTCGCGCTCGCGTGGAGAGCGGCCGGGCTCGGTGTGCAAGCGCTGCACTTCGTGTGAACCGTCGTCCGTCGTGCGCACCCTGCGCGGAGCCGCTTCGGTGCGGACCAGAACGTGGTTGCGCCTGTTTTCCTGTTGGTCGAAGGGGGTACGTTCCTTGCCAATCCGCTTTCGCGAGAAGGAAGCATGGAGGTCAATCAACCCACCGCTCCGGTCGATCGTGTTCCCCAGGGGATGGTCTCGACGCGCTGGCACGCCATCCGCACGGGGGCCGATCATGACCTGGCCCGAAACGCCTTGGGCTCGAGGCGGGCTCCGAATCGCTCGCGCGGCGCTGGCTGTGGTGGAGCGCGATGCGATCGCCGGCTACGAAGCCGACCAGGAGGCATGCGGATTTCTCGCCGGACCCCTCTCCGACCCGCTCCTCTGCGATCGCGCCGAGCCGATCGAGAACCTGGCGAAGATTCTTCACGAGCGCGATCCGGTCGCGTTCTTTCATCCGCCTCGAAAGTTCTTCGCGTTCCACGAACGGACCCTCGAGGCTGCGATGCGCGACGGAGCAGAGCGCGGCTCGCCCGTGAAAATCCTCTATCACTCGCACCTCGATGTGGGAGCGTATCTGAGCGGTACCGACGAGGCCGTTCTCTCGCGCGGATCGCCGCCGAGCTTCGTGGGCGGTACGGCGACCCTCGGCCCGGGGCCTGCGTGGGCCCTCGCGTTCCTCGTCAGCAGCGTGCGAGGCGGCGAAGGAAACCCCATCGTCGACGACCACCGCTTGTTCGTTTGGGACGCAAGGCGCTTCGTCGCGTCGACGTTCGAGCTCGTCTGAACAATGGGCCTTCCAACATGGCGGGCCTCGCTCGTAGTCTGACGTTGAGCGATTGCATCGCTCGGAGCCGTGTCGATGCAAACTGACTGGATGCCTGGAGGCACGAGATGACCGAGGGCAACAAGCTACGCGTCCAGGTTGCGAGCGGTGACACGCTCGACGTGCGCTCGTTCTCGGTGACACGACGAATGAGCGAGCTTTTCCGCGTCGAGCTCGTCGCGGTCTCGTCGAACCTCGGAATCACGCTCTCCGACATCATCGGAAACGAAGGCTCGTTCACGATGATGAATAACCTCGCGCCGCAGACTCTCAACGGCGTCGTGATCGAAATGGCGCAGACGCGCGTCGACGAGGCCGGCCTCGCCACGTACTCTTTGGTCCTCGCACCGAAGCTTTGGCTCCTCACTCAGCGCAAGAACTACCGAATCTTCCAGTTCGTCTCCGAGCTCGACATCGTCAAGACGCTCCTCGGTGAATGGGGCGTCGAGCACCAGGTTCGCACGAAGCGCTCGTACATCCCGCGAAAGTACCGAGCTCAATATGACGAGAGCGACTTCGCTTTCGTCAGTCGCATGCTCGAAGACGCCGGCATCAACTACTACTTCGAGGCCATCGGAGGCAGCTCGGTGCTCGTGCTCGACGACGCACCCGAGAGCGGCGCCGTCTCGCATCCCGGGCTCGAGTTCTACGACAAGCCTCAGCTCGCGAACGTCGACTTCGTCACCCGCGTCACGGTCGGGCGCGCCGTGCGCCCCGGGCGCGCGACCATTGGCGATCTCGATTACCGCCGTCCGAGCACCAACCAGCCGCGCCTGTCGCACGATCTCGGGCTCTCGCAAGAGGCGGCTTACGAGCAATTCGACTACGAGCCAGGGGCGTTTCTCTACCAGGGCCCCGCGGGCGGGAGCACACCGCACGCCGACGATCGCGGCGCGAGTCGCACCGACGAAGCGACTGGTGGTCAAAAGACGGCCGATCGTCTGCTGGGTAAGCGCGACGGCGACAAAGTCGTTCGCCTCGCATCGAATGTCTTGTCGCTCGCTCCCGGAATCATTCTGAGCATCTCCGGCCATCCGCACTCTGCCGCTCGAGCCGACCTCCTCGTCGTCTCGACGAGAGTCGCGGGCCAGCACCACGAAGTGTGGCTCGTCGAGGTCGAGTCGGCGCCGACGTCGACGCCGCGACGTCCGCCGCTCGCCACGCCCAAGCCGAAGGTCCGCGGGCTCGAGAGCGCCACGGTCGTCGGTCCCAAAGCCGAAGAGATTCATACCGACGAATACGGCCGCGTTCGCGTCCACTTTCATTGGGACCGCGCCGGCAGCCGCGACGAGGCAAGCTCGTGCTGGCTCCCGACGAGCCAACCGTGGGCCGGAACCGGCTTCGGCGGCGTCAATCTCCCCCGCGTCGGCCAAGAGGTCTTCGTCGATTTCCTCGGCGGTGATCCCGATCGCCCGGTCGTCACCGGACGCGTCTACACCGTGACGAACCCGCCACCCGACAAGCTCCCGAAGCACAAGACCGTCTCTGGAATCATGAGCGAGTCGACGCCGCGCCTCGTGATGGGCGCGGCCGATGGCGCCGGGGCAGGGCAGGAGACGAGCATCCTCGGGGGTGGGCAGAACATGACCCCGAGCGAGATCGCGAGCGAGGTCTCGAAGCCGGGGACCTACCAAGCCGCCTCGCCGACGGGCGCGACTCACAGCTGGAACGGAAGCGGAATCAAATTCGAAGACGATCTCGCAGGGCCGATGATTTACCTCCAGGCGCAACGTGACGCGAGCTTCCGTGTCAACAACTGTTGGAAGACGATGGTTTGGCACGACCGCGCCTGCAAGGTCGGCACAGACGACATCCTCGAAGTGGGAAACCAGCACGACGTCACCGTCTTCGTGAACCAAGACGTGGTGATCGGCGGCAATCAAACCCTCAATGTCACCAAGTCGCGCTTCGAAGAGATCAACAAAGAGTCGAGTCTCCAGGTCGGCGATGGCGGCATTCACATGGATATTCAAGAAGACGTCGGCCTCCTCGCGAAGAAGCTCATCACGATCGAGTCCGAGACGCGCATCAAGCTGACCGTCCAAGGAGCGATGATCGAGATCTTGCCCGATCACATCACCATTCAGTGCAAAGACGGCGTGTTCTTACAGATGAGCGAAGGCGGGTTCGGGAAATAACCATGCGGATACGGCATTTCAACTTCGTGGGGATTCGAAAGCTCGACGGGCTCGTGGCAGATCTCCCGCGCAAGCACGACACCGACCTCGTCGTCGTGCACGGAGAACGCGCTTCAGGCAAAACCACGTTCCTCGACGCGCTCGCCGCTGCCAAGGAGCGTACCTCCGAAACGGGCGCTTTCGACGGACGTTGGGACGCGCTCCCCGCGCCCGGCGCTGCCACCGCGAAAGTGGCAATCGACTGGGAGCTCAGCGACGAAGAACGAAATCGCATGGCCCTCTCCGATCCGCTGCTCTCGGCCGAGGTGATCCTCGGGGGCAGCCGGGGGGCCGCTGATTACCCCATTGCATTACGCGGTATTCTAGGTCAGCAGGGCGACGCCACGCGAGGCTCGGTGCACTACCTCCACGACAGCCGTGCGCTCGAAGGACCCCTCCCGCACGGGGCCGACGATACCGCATTTCGACAGCGGCTCACGACGCGCAATGCGAAATTCGGTAACCTCTACGACGTTCTCGATCAGTCATCGCTCGCCTCTGCACGTGCGCTCGCGACTCAGCGATTCGCCGAGCTTTGTCCGACGCTCGCGATCGATGGCCTTCGCCGCTTCGGGACGAGCTTCGGACCGATGATTCGCGACCAGGAGCGCGGCGAGTCTCGCGAAGCCGACAAGCTATCGGCGTCCGAGCGTCAGGCTTATTTGATCGCGCTTTACACCGCACGAAGCCCCATCGTCGATTCGGTCGTCCTCGTCGACGCGCCCGAAATCGGCTTCGGCGACGCGGGAGCGGTCGATCTCGTCCGCGCCCTCCTACGCTGGACGTCGCGCTCGCAGCTCGTGGTCGCGACCGCCTCCGACTCGGTCCGCAACATGCCAGAGACGGCCCACGTCGTGGAGCTCCGACGGTGAATCGCTTCGGGACCGATCTCTTCCGCTTCGACTTGCCCGGCGAAGACTGGGTCGAGTCGACCATTCAGATGTACACGCCCAAAGGGAGTGACGCATCGGTATTCATGATCACCCGGAGCGACCGGGTAGGCGAGCCGGGTGACCTCCTCGATACGGCGCTTAAGAACTTTCCGAAGTCGCCCGATCTCGAGCTCGAGCTCGTTCGTTCGGGCCCGAACAAGGTCGGCTTGCTCGAGGCTTGGGATACAGGTTTCGTGAAGCGGACGCAGCTGTCTGCCGAATACATCCGGTTCCTCAGCGTCGGCTACTACGACCGCGAGCTTCATTTTTGCTGGGCTGGCCCAGCGGCAGAGCGTGTCGTGATCGATGAGCGCGCCGAGCGGTCGAAAGATACCGTGAGGTTTCGGTCCCGATGATGACGGTGCATCAGGCCTCCGAATGCGCGTTCGAAGTCGACTCCACCTGGGTCGACCAAACCAGGTACGTGTACGTCTCGGGGAGCGTCCGGCTCGTCTTCGAAAGCTTCGGCGACGCGGCCGATGCGCGTGAACGCGTCGACGGAGCTTTAGAGGCCTTCGAGCGCTCCATGCCTCGCCATGTCGTCCTCGAGCGGCGGCCTCTCGTGACGCCGATTCGAGGCGAGCTCATCGCCCATCGAATGCCCAGCGACGGCGGGCTCTTCGAGATGCTCGTCTATTGGGCCATCGACGAACGGTGCTGGCTCTGTCGAGCGTGCGGCCCCCTCGATGCCGAAGACGCGTGCCGACGAGCGGTCGAGCGATTCCTCGAGACCTACGAGCCAGTGGAGGAGCCGTGAGCGACAAAGTTTCGCCGGCGATGCAGAAGACCGACTACGTCTCGCCTGACGACAGCCAGGTCTTGGGGTTTCTCAAAGACCTCTTGATGGGCTTCGTCCCCGTCAGCAAATGGGCCATGGTTGCGGCGGGCACCGCCTTCGGCGGGCCGCTTGGCTTCGCCGTCGGCATCGGTCTTTCGATCGCTCTGGACGCGGCCTTCAATGCGGCCGCTGACTTCGCAGTCGAGGGGCTCGCCGATCTGACGGCCAAGCCCGGCGAACCTCTCATCGAGGAGGGGTCTCCCAACGTGTTCTTCAATTCGCTCGAAGCAGCCCGAGGCGGCGAACAAGGAGATCCGACGACACGTCAGCGCATCGCTCAAGGGAGCATGTGGGTCGACATCAACACTCGCCCGGCGGCCCGCCAAGGTGATCGCGTCAAAGGCTCTGGGAAGGTCGTGCTCTTGAAGGGAAGGGTGCCGAACATCTTCATCGGAGGAGACCCCACCGAATACGACAACAAGCTCGAGCTGAACCCGGATCTCCAGAAGCTCATCGACGTCGCCGAGTTGGCAAACGCGCTGAAGGGCCTGCCGAAAGGTGGCAAAGAGCTCCTCGAGAACGCGAAGAAGGCCATTCGGTCTTACCAGAACGGATACAAAGGTGTTGCTGCGATCCGCGCCACCGCGATGGGGAAAGAAGCCTTCGAGAAGGCGAGCAGCATTTGGGAGAAGGCTTCGAAGGTGGTTCAATGAGCACTCCCAACCGGTTCAATCACGCGAAGCTCGAGCTGGCCTCCGAGTCCCTCGACGTGCGTCACTTCGATGCCCGCGACTTCATGAGCGGCCTCTTCGAAGTGAAGGTCGTGGCCGTCTCGCCGAACCTCGACCTCGACTTCGACGAAGTGATCGGCAACGAGGCCACCTTCACGCTCGGAACACCGACGCTCGCGGGCATCGACCAACTCCGCACGTGGCGTGGTATCGCGATCGCCGCCGATCAAGTGAAAGTCGATCGCGAGGGGCTCGCGACCTACGAGATCACGGTCGCGCCGCGCGCGCATCTCCTCGGACTCCGCAAGAACTACCGAATCTTTCAATACAAGTCCGAGCTCGAGATCGTGACTCAGTTGCTCGGGGAATGGGGCGTTCCAATCCGCGTTCTCGCCGACGCCGCGGCCCACAAGCAACGCAAGCTCCGCGTCCAATATGGTGAGAGCGATCTCACTTTCGTCTCCCGCATGCTCGAAGACGCCGGGATCGCGTATTGGTTCGATGGCGCAGATGGGATGAGCACGATGGTGCTCGATGATCGACCCTCGTCGCGTGAGGTCGGCTACCCCGCGCTCCGTTTTTACGACAAGCCCGGTGTGGCCGTCGTCGACTTCGCGACCGCGGTCGCGATCGTCGAGCGCGTCCGCCCCGCGAAAAGGACGGTGGGTGATCTCGACTATCGGCGCGCTCCCACGCAACAGCCCGTCCTCTCCACGACGCAAGGGCGACCCCAAGAGGCTAAACTCGAGCAATACGACTACGAGCCGGGAGCGTTCCTGTACGTCGGAGGCTCCGGCGGCGGTACTCCGGCAGCCGACGATCGCGGTACGACGCGGACCGACGAGTCACAGGGAAGCGCCGTGACGCGCAGTCGTCACCTCGGCGCTCGCAGCGATGCGAAGGGGGTGCGACTCACGTCGAACGTCATCGCGCTGGGGCCTGGCGGCTTGTTGGGGGTCATCGATCATCCGCACCCCGCGCTCGGCGGCGCGACGTTTCTCACCATCTCGTCTCGAATTGTCGGAGAGCATGCGTGCGAATGGCGTGCCGAGGTCGAGGCGGCTTCAACGGAGGTGCAATACTGCCCAGCACGCGTCACCCCCAAGCCGTGTGCGCACGGCCTCGAAAGCGCGACCGTGGTCGGGCCGTCGGCCGACGAGATTCACACCGACGAGTTTGCGCGCGTGCGTGTCCATTTTCATTGGGATAGGGAGAGCAAACGCAACGACGCGAGCTCGTGCTGGATTCCGACCAATCAACCTTGGGCCGGTGCGAGCTTCGGCGGGACGGTCATTCCGCGCATCGGGCAAGAGGTGCTCGTCGAGTTTTTGAACGGCGATCCCGATCGTCCGGTCGTCATCGGGCGCGTGTTCACCGAGCGTCAACCGCCGCCCTATCCGCTCCCGGCCGGCAAGAAGATCACCGGGCTCGTGGGTCGAACCACACCGTCGCTCGTGCTCGGCGGCGCCCTCGACCCCTGGCACAACAACAACATGAAGGAACAGATCGGTAGTCCCGGTGAATCGTTTTCTCGTAAGGAGCAATTCGCCGCCAAGCGCCCCGACCAGTTCCCGAAGTCGAACCACGACAATGCGTTCTTGCTCGGAGACGAGCAGAACAACAACCTGGTATTCGTCCAGGCGAAGAAAGACCTCTTCTTCCTCGCCAAACACGGATGGCACACGGTGGTCGGCAACTACCGCGGTTGCCTGATCGATGGGGACGACCATCTCTACGTTCGCAACAAGCAATCGGTCAACGTGATGGCGAACCAGACGCTGCGCGTCGTGAAAGATCAGAACATCACGGTGCTTCACGAGCGTGAAGAGAACGTCTCCGAAAACATTGCGCTCTACGTCCACAAAGACCTCTCCATCGGGACGGAGGGACCCCTCGATCTGACGTCACACAACAAGGCGATCACTGTCAACGCGGGGGAGGGGATCCTCCTCAAAGTGGGTAATTCGATGATCACTATCAACAAAGACGCCGTCATCATCGACTCGACCCGCGTCGACGTGAATCCGTAGATCGAAGGAAAAGACGGCCATGAGCATCGACTCCGAGATCGAGCGGGTGATTGGATCCAACGACCTCGCCGTGACCATCGCGACGGGCACTCCGCTCGACCCGCGGAAATTCTCCGTTCGTCAGGCGATGAGCGAGCTCTTCCAAATCGAGGTGACGGCGGTATCGACCGAGCTCGACCTCGATCTCGACGGCGCCATCGGACTCGACGCCTCCTTTTCCATTCACCAGGGCACGGCAGCGGTGCGGTGGTCGGGCATCTGCAAAGAGCTCGAGCAGATCCGCGTCGAGTCAGCCGGCCTCGCGACGTACCGCCTCGTGCTCGTCCCCTCGCTCTGGAAGCTCACGCAGCGGACGAATTATCGAATCTTCCAGTTCATGTCCGAGCTTTCGATCGTGTCGAAGATACTCGGTGAGTGGGGCATCACGTTCGAGTCACGCACCGACGGCGGTCGCCACAAGCCGCGGAAATACCGTGTTCAATATGCCGAGAGCGACTTCGACTTCGTCGCGCGCATGCTCGAGGACGCCGGCATCTCGTTCTATTTCGAATCGGGAGACGGCGGCTCGGTCCTCGTTCTCGACGATGCCCCCGAGACGCGCGAAGCGTCTGACCTTGGCCTGCGCTTTTACGACGAGCCCGGATTGACCGACGCACGCTTCGCGACGAATCTGGCGGCGCGCTCGCGCTTGCGCCCTGGAGCGATGACGATTGGCGACGTCGATTACCGACTTCCGAGCACGCGGCAGCCTCGCCTGGGCGCGACGGGCGGCCTCCCGCAAGAGTCGGCGCTCGAGCAGTTCGACTTCGATCCGGGCGCCTTTCTCTACCAAGGTTCCGCCAGTGGCAAGACTCCCTTTGCCGACGACCGTGGAGCCTCGCGAACCGACGAAGGCGCAGGCAATCAGAAGGTGCAAAACCGCCTCGCTGGTCACCGCGGTGAAGCGCGAAAGGTCACGTTCGAATCGAACGTCCTCGACCTCGCACCAGGGCGGATCCTTTCGATTCTCGATCACCCCCATAGCCTCGTCGCCGCCAGCGCGGGGCTCCTCGTGGTCGGTGCGTCGATCGACGGTGAGCACTGGGCGCAATGGCGCGTCAAAGTCGAGTCTGCGCCGACGTCGCAACCCTGGCGCCCGGCAGCGGTGACGCCGAAGCCCCGGGCTCGGGGCATCGAGAGCGCGACGGTGGTCGGACCAAAGGCCGAAGAAATTCACACCGACGAGTACGGCCGCATTCGCGTCCACTTTCATTGGGATCGCGAGAGCAAGCGAAACGAGGCGAGCTCGTGTTGGCTACCGACGAGTCAGCCGTGGGCCGGCGATGGGTATGGCGGAGTCAACCTGCCGCGCGTCGGCCAAGAGGTGCTCGTTGGTTTTCTCGCCGGCGATCCAGACCGGCCCGTCGTCATCGGTCGCGTGTATACCGAGACGAACCCCGTCCCCGACCCGCTGCCCCAATACAAGCATGTCGCAGGGCTGTTCACCGAGTCGACGCCACGTCTCGTGATGGGTGGCGCGACTGGATCGTCGGCATTCCCCGATAAGGGCATTTTCGGTGGTGCACCCATGACGCCCGAGGAGATGAACGCCAACGCGACCTCTTCTGGCCCCTTGCAGGTCGTGTCGCCGACCGGGACGAACCACACGTGGAAAGGCAGCGGCTTGAAGCTCGACGACATGAGTGGAGCCGAAAACCTCTACGTCCAGGCCAACCGAGACATGCACTGGATCGTGGAGAACAACTGGACGACCGTGGTGGGGGCGCATCGGACGGCGAGGATCGGGACCGACGACATCACGTGGGTCGACAAGAACCAATCGGTCTTCATCGGCAACAACCAAGACACGCTCGTCCAGAAGAGCCAAGCCACGCACGTCGAAGGAAAGCGCACCGACATCGTCGGCAAGTGCTTCAAACAGACGGGCAACGTCAATCTGCGTATCGAGTCGCAAGACGAGAGTGTCTCGGTCTTCGCCAAAGGGGCGATCGAGCTCGACGCAAAAGTGACGATCGAGTTTCGTGTGTCGAAGTCGGTCGTCAAGATTCAAAAGAACATGATCGCCGCGAGCGCGGAGAACAATCGCGTCTCTCTGAACCCGTCGCAGGCTGCAGACACAGCCGAATCGAAGGAGCGTCGCGAAAAAGAATCGAGAGCAAAAGCTGCCGAGGCTGCGATCTACAGTCTGTGGCCGTGGAATCGAGGCAACGACACGAAGGTGCGTGCTGCGATGTCGAATGCTGGGGTCACCGACAAGGGCGAGCAAGACGCTGCGATTCAAAAGTACAACGACTCGTTCGCCACCGACGGGCCCGACTTCGGCAGTGCCATGTAGACCTGGTCGCGGTCGCTCTCGCGACCTGGTTCGGTTCGACGACCTCATCGAAGTCGCTCGGGTCGAGCGGGCCGACGTCGCGATCGAGTCAGCGGGTCTTCGAGAGCCGAGCAGCCAAGACCTCACGCATGTACATCGGCGGTCGGCCGAGGAGCTTTTCCAACGTCGGATCGACCCGAGCGCATTCGCGCTTTCGACGGGCGACGAACAGACCGAGCATCATGTCGGCTCGGGCCGCGGGAACGCCTTGAGAGATCATCGCCGCCGGATCCGGTCCGCGTGACACGGCGCGACGCGGGGTGACGGCGGGATCATGCTGAGCTGGGCAACTGGTGGGCAACAACGGGGTGACTGCCCAGCCCGAAAAGTCGGTAGCTGGCGCTTCGGACCCGCGCTCTCATTTTTGGGGGGCGTCGAGGGCGCCATCAAGAACATCATGGGAAGGCGCATGGATCACGGAGGCATGCGATGGATCAAGGAGCGTGCGGAGTCCGTCCTCCAACTGCGCT
>JAYUUB010000122.1:0-4826 GCA_043755175.1 Polyangiaceae bacterium
AGCGAAGCCTTCATCACCGTCTTTTCGAGGAGCCCGGTGAGTCCGCGGTGAGGCCACACGCCATGTCGATCGGTGAAATCGTAGATCCCATAGAAGGCGACGCAGCCTCGGACCGAGGTGTCGATCTCTTCGAAGCCGGGCTGGTACTCGGGATCGTTTTGGGAGAGCGCGACGAGCGACGCCAGATGACCACCGGCCGATCCGCCCGTGACCACGATGAAATCGGGGTCCATTGGGTACTCGCTCGCATGCTCGCGAATCCATCGAATCGCAGCTTTGATGTCGACGATCGGGGCAGGGAACGTCGCGCGCGGCGCGAGGCGGTAGTCGACGCTCACGCACACCCAACCGCGCGCTGCGAGATGCAGAACGAGCGGTAAACCTTGATCGTTCTTGCTCCCCAGCACCCACCCGCCGCCGTGAATCTGGAGGAGCGTCGGCCGTCGACCCGAGCCACCGCGGCGGTGGTAAACGTCGAGCTTCATTCGATAACCGGGACCCTCGACATAGCGAATGTCGCGAACGCGCTCGACCTCGGGATGGCGCGTGGGCATCGCCAAGACGATCTGTCGCACGTCGAACCGCGGCGCGAGCCGCTCCTGCAATGCCGCCGGAACCTTGGCTCGATAGTCGTCGCCGAGCCCGTCGCGCAGCGCAGCCTCGACGACGGCCTCGGCCTTTCTCGCGCGCTGGTAACAGCCGATCAAGAATCCCCAGGAGACGCCCGTGATGCCGAGCCCGAGCCAACCTGGCCAAGCCCGAAGCGCCCCGAGGGCGACGAACCCGAGCGTGGCCGCGAGCTGCCAGAGCAGGTGGTGCCACACGAGCTCGGTCGTGAGCCACCCGGCGAAAAAGCTCATCGTCGCGACGACGGCAGGTCGTCGGAAAGGGACGTACGCATTTAGCGTGAACCACCCGCCGACAGTCGCCAATGCGAGAAAGACCCAGGGCATGACCAACGCTCAGTTCGGGGGTGGAATGTCGAAACACGGTCCCACGCGGCTGGTTGTGATTCATCTCCTTTCGGCTCGAGCGCCTCAAAGTAGCAAACGCACGGCGGCGCGACGAAGAAGCGGGAGCAAACCTGGCTCCCGGGCTGTTATAGCGACGACCTCGATGCATCCGCTCGTCCGCGCCGCAGCTGCGATCGCTGTTTTGTCGGCCATCGGCACGCTCGACGATCCTCGACATGCTCCCCCGTCGACGAAGGGCGCTCTGGTCGCGACGCGCGGAACACCCCCCTTGACCCAGATGCCATGCGGGCCGCGCAGCATCCCGGAAGGGGAGGTTTGTGTCCCGTTGCCCGAGCCGACCGATCCCCTCGGCGCTGCGAACGGCGAGCCCCACGCGCACGTGGTCGGGGCGCGCTCGCACGACCTGATCCCGAGGCGCCCCGATCGGCCTTCCGACCCGCTCTCGCTCGCGTATCCATTCGAGCCTCCCGTTCGCCTCCTGTTCTTCGGACCCGAAGCCACCGGCGACGAGCCTGCCGATCCCGCCAGCGCGCTCACCGAAGGCGCCGTCGATCTCGCCGCCGAGCGTGGCGCGCCGGTGAAGCTCGTCACGCTCGAAGGTCAGGAGGGCAAAGCCGAAGTCGTCGCGCTCGGTGATCTTTTCGGGACGACCGTGGTCACGCTGCACCAAGTGCGCGAAGGCGGGCGAAAGCGCCAATACCTGGTCTTCCATGGTCGTCTCGATGCCATCGGGCCCGAGGTCTCCGTCGACGCGATGCTCGACGGAGGCAGCATCGTCGGCTTTGCGGGCGACAGCGGTACCGTAGGCCAAGTGCATCTGCATCTCGAAGTCCGTCAGGTCCGTGAAGACCTCGATGTGCGCCCTCTCGAGCTTCGACGGATGATCGATCAGTCGGTGAGCATCCCCTCCGACGTGCGGAACGTCTTCGTTTCGCGTTGAGCGAGAGAGCCTCGACGCAGCTGCCGGGAAGACTCCCATCGCCGAAGGCGCGCGGTGCTGGGCACGTCAGAGCACGAGCTTGTAGCCGAAGCCGTAGACCGTCAGGATGCGCTCCGGCTTGTCGGGCGCCCTCTCGACCTTCTTGCGCAGCTTCACGATGAAGTTGTCGACGGTGCGGTTCGAAGGAGCCGCCTCGAGCCCCCATATCTTCTGGAGGATCTCGTCGCGGGAGACCGGTTGTCCGGCCTTCTCGTGCAAGAGCCGCAGGAGCTCGACCTCGTAGAACGACAGCTGATGCGTAACGCCATGCCGCGCGAGTGTGTGTGCCGTCAGGTTCACCTCGGCATCGGCGATTTGAAAGGTCTCCGGAGCGCCTCCCGTGGGCCTCCCGGCGCGTCGAAGGATGGCGCGCATGCGGGCGATGAGCTCGCCGACGCTGAACGGTTTGGTGACGTAATCGTCGGCGCCGGCGTCGAGGCCGCGGATCTTGTCGATCTCTTGGCCGCGCGCGGTGAGCATCACGATCGGCACGAACGCGTCCCAATGCCGTAGCTCTTCGCAGACTTTGAAGCCGTTCGTGTCGGGCAACATCAGATCGAGGAGGATCGCGTCGGGCTTCTCTTGCCGAGCGAGGTTCACTCCGTCGCGGCCACGATTGGCCGACACGACGCTGAAACCTTCGAACTCGAGCGCGTCGGTCAGGCCGAGCACGATGTGGGGCTCGTCCTCGATGATGAGTATCTTTCGGCGAGGCTGTGACACGAGTGACTTGGGATACCACTCATCGGGCCGGCTCGTCATCGGGCACGTCGATCAGCGGGCGGTCAAGGTGCGTGTGAGCAGTCGGCATCGCCGCCGACGCACAAGCCGATGCCCGTCGGAAGGTTGTTGCTTCCACCTTGGCATTTCCCGAGCCCGCAGTCGTTGCTCTGCGAGCTCGTGAGGCAGAGCTTTTGACACACGCCCGTCGCGCTGCAGGTGAACCCCGCCGCGCACGGGCAAGCTTGGCAAAACTGCCCGCTGCCTGTGTCGACGCAGCTGGTCGTTCCGTCGGCGCGGACGATGGCGCAGGTCTTGTCGGTCGGGCACACACTCTTCGTGAGAAGCTGACAAGGCGTCACGCCGATGCACACCGGAATCGCGCGACTCGGATTCTCGGCCATCGGTTTCTTCGCGCAGTACGTGGCGGTAGGGCAGTCTTCGAAGTCGCCGCAGCAGTACGGTCGACAAAGTGCGACCAGGGGCTGCGAGCCGTCGGTGGCGCAGCCGAGACCAGGACCGCAATCGGACGCCGATTGGCAAGGTGCGTTGACGTCGCCCGATCCGATCACCAAGCACTGCGAAGTGGGCACGTCGCCCATCGGGCTGACTTGGCACCCGAGCGTCGCGCTGCCTCCCGAGCCCGTCGAACCAGAACCCGTCGGGCCAGAACCCGTCGGGCCAGAACCCGTCGGGCCCGAGCTCGTCGACGACGTGCCGCTCGAAGTCCCGCTCGAAGTGGATGTGGCGCCGCCCGCTCCGCTCGTGCCCGTCGATCCGCCATTGCCCGAGCTCGCCGAAGACGTACCGCTCGAAGTCGAGCTCGCGCCCTGCAGGCAGGCTGTCGTGTCACCGCCCGGAACGCAACGTCCCAAACCGCAGTATTCGGTGAACGTGAGCTTTTTGGGGGGGTTGTCGCCGTCCGGCGAGATCACGCTCGCGTCGCCGCCCGTTCCGACGCCGGTCGAGTAGCCCGTTTCCGAAGAATACCCGCCGATCCCTCCATCGGCGGCGCTACTCAGCGCGCACGATGGCGTGGTCGCCGCGAGAGCTCCGCCCGCCACGCCGACGAGCACTCCGAGCAACCATCGTGAAAGCGAGCGGGTCATGGGACACCAAGGGAGAGCTAAGAGGAGAACCTCAGTCTAGCACCCAGTCCGTGTCCATCCACACTTCGTGCCGACCCACAGAAGCGGCGCGCATCTCCACTCCCAGCGTTTGGGGGCCTCGCCACTCTGACACCGCTGTCGCTCTCGCCCTCGGCGGAGCAACTTTCCCCAGCGCCTCGGTGAGCGTGAAGGCTCAGGCGCTAGTGAAGGCTCAGGTGGCTAGTGAAGGCTCAGGTGGCTAGTGAAGGCTCAGATGGCTAGTGAAGGCTCAGATGGCTAGTGAAGGCGGAGGCGCCTAGTGAAGGCTATGAGCGCCCTCAGTATTGAGCAGCTGTCTTCGCGCAATCGGTGACCGGAGCGGGGTACACGCCGCCCTCGATTTTCTGCATCGTGAAGTGCGATGGCGGCGGCGGATCGGCGAGATCGATGACGATGGGAGCGGTGACCATGCCCGAGACGTCGCCACAGATGAACGTCGGATCGCTCGCGCAGGCGCTCCCCTTGATCGTCACGTCGGCAGTGATCGCCGCGTCTTTCGTGATGGGGTTGGCCGATCCGGGCACGTTGATGATACCGAACGCCGCCGTGAAGGTTCCGTCGCTGGCCACGGGGAAGCTTCCGAGATCGACCTCGGGGCCGGCCGGCGTCTTCCGATCCATGTAGCTGAGCGGGGTCTCTTTCATGCTCATCGTGAGGCCGCCGTTGCCGTCAGAAACCGTCGTCACGTTCAAGAGCAGCGCGACGGGCTTCTTCGCGTTGATCTTCGCGGCCAGCGCAAACACATACTGTCCGTCGAGCACGCCTGCGGCGGGGGCCATGCAAGCACCTCCACCAGCGCCCGTTCCCGTCGACGCGGTGCTGCTGTTGATCTTCGTGTAGCGCTCACCGAACGCATCGAACGCGCCTTGCGGATCGACGCATCCGCCGAGGAGACCGACTGCGAGCCCGACCGAGAGCGTCGAGGCGGCGAACACGAAGCGATAGCGAGCAAGGGGCATGGGCCTCAACCATCACAAGGCTTTCGCGGAGACGCAAGGAACATTA
>JAYUUB010000123.1:0-13839 GCA_043755175.1 Polyangiaceae bacterium
CCCAAGCTCGGCGGCTCGCGAAGGCCAGCTGGTCACGGACGGTCATTCATCGGAGCGGTTTCAGCTCGTCGGCGCCTCGCGGGCGGCTCGAGCGGGGGAGGATCTGAGGCGAGCCTTTTCAGAGTATGTTCGAGGACGCGTCGGCTCGGGCGCGACGGTCTTCCTGTGCTTTGTCTGGTTCGACGCGGTGCCGGCGAATGCTGTTCTGAACGCGGCCGCATCAAGAGAGGTGCCCCTAGCTGAGATTGAACGCCAGCTGCCGCTATTGAAGGATGGGGTGACGCTCCACATCGGCCAGTGACGGTGGAGCGGCCTCGGAGCAGTGTTCTCTGGCACGATCTGGCAAGCGTGTCGGACCGGGAGAATGACACGACGACGTTCGAGCACGATCCGATGAAGCATCGCGTGCGTCTCGAATACCGGGACCCGCTGGGTCTCGAGATTGCGTGGCGCATGTCCGGAGGCGTCGTGGCGATGTGGAAGCGCGACGCATTCGGGCGCCCGCAGCAGCGCCAGGTGCTTTCGGGGGCTTTCCCTGGGCGTGAGCCGACCGACGTATCGCGCGTGGGTTATCAATGGATCGCGCCCGATCAGATTGAGCTTCCCCCCACTTCGCGGACACCTCGGGTAGCGCGAAACGGCGCGGGAGTGTCTTATGAAGGTGATGAAGAAGAAGCAGTGCTTCGTTCTCATTGGCACGCGCGAGAAGAATCGCTTCGGCGATCGCTGCACGGGCGAGCGGATCGGTGAGCACGGCCTCCCCCGAGATGACCGCGACTCCGAGGTGCGTCGTTTTGCTCTGCGCGCGCAATCGAGCCATGTCGTCGCGCGCGCCGGTCGCATCATCGGAGAGAGCGCGCGCGAAAGCACGGATCCCCAGGGCGCGTAGCGTGGTCATGCGATGGCTCGCGCGATCGCGAAAGCCCAGTGGAATCGACAAGGCCCGATCGGCTTCGGCCGTTGCGCGTGCGAGGTCACCACGTCCGAGCGCAATGGTCGCGCGATGGAGGGCCGCCTGACGCTGCACGACCAGCGCGCTCGGCCGTTCACCGAACGAGAGCGTGCGCCGGACTTCGGCGCGTCGAAGGAGAGTCTCTCCGAGATCGTATCGACCCCGGGTGAGCTGCTTCACCGCGGCGTCGAGCAGCTGGAGCGCCGGCAGCAGCGCGAGCAGGTGGCGCCCGTAAAGCATCACGAAGAGGCTTGACGCTGCCAAGAAGAGCGGTGCGAAGACGGTGCCGAAGTCGATCGGTCCACCGTGTTGCATCTGGTCGACGAGGGTGAGCGCGCTCGATCCCGCGAGCACCAGTATGAGCACCCCTATCCCGAACACGATGCGGAAGGTTCGGCGCAGTGGATGGGGCTTTTGGAGGACCGCGTCCCCGAGATCGTCAGGCCTCTGATTCATTCGATGGATCCAGTCAGTACGAACGAGGTCCTGGTCGTCGACGTCGCGAGCCGAACGCACTGCCAACTATAAAAGCGCATTCCAACGACCGAGCGCAGAGGTCTGCTCCATCACCGAGTTGCCCCCCAATACGAGCGTGGCTTCCACCCTATGCCCCGGTTGAATCGCCTGCTGGATGTAGCCAATCACGAGGACCGACTTGCGTTCACCGGGTTCGAGTGAACCATTCCACGGCTCTCCGTCGGTCCCTTCGACATACCACCGACGAACATCGAAACCCGCTTCGCCTTTGAGCTCTGGCCGGCTCACCACTTTTCGTTCGGCGCTCGTATTCTCGAGAGACAGCCATAGTCGAAAACAAGGGAGAAGCTGTTTGGGTCGTCCGCGGACGGTCTCGACCGTGGCGCCGTAGACGACGAGCTGTTCACGGAGTGATAGCCCCTCGAACTGCATCGCTGGAAGCCTCGACCGAGCGGCTCTCAGTGTCTCGACCCGTGGAGAGATTGGCACCGTCAATCGGTCACTCTCGGGGCTCCGTGCCCTCTCGAGCTCACGCAGCCGCAGACGATGCTCGACCATCGCTTCGGTGATGTAGCCGGCGTGCTCACGCTCTCCAATGACGACAATCGAGGCTCGCGCTGCTTTCAGCGCCTCTTCGGTCGGGGCTCCGCCGAGCTCCGTGATCATCGCTTCGCTGTGATCACAACCACACGGGCACCCACCCTCTTTGTTGTCGTGACCATCGTCTGGTACGGGGATCTTCACGACGCAAGCACCCTTCCACGCGGTACAGCGGCGGTCGCTCTTGCATTGGTCGAAGTCTCGGCATCCCTCCGGGGTCGCTACACAGCGATCGGCGAAATAGGCACATCGACCGTCTGCTTTGCAGCTGGATGATTCACTGCACGTGCGGCAAACGTCGTTGTCGCAAAGGAGCAGCGCGGCGCACTCGCCCTTTCCTTCTTTGCACGCTTCGCCTCGTTGCTTGGCCTTGCAATCGAGCGCAACGACCGAGAGCACGACGAGCGCCGCAATCTGGATTCGATGGGCCGATCTCCAATCCCGCGATACCAGCATCTCTGCACTCTCAGGGAGAGTCATCGGCAAGGCAAGCAGCACTTCGACGAAGCGTCGTCATGACGTCCCTACCGGCGCTCGCGCTCCCGGCCTTCCCCGAGCTAGGGCGCCGCAGACAAAGTCGCCAGGAGGACGTCGACGACGGCGAAAAACTGCTTCGCCGACGCGACGGCCTCCGCCGATCTTCAGGTCCGAACATCGCTGCCGAATTGTAGTCGGCGTCATTCTGGTCGGCGGCGGTCCGCGCCAAAACGCGGCCGAAGCGCGAATCGAGCTTGCCCGCGCGAATGAAGTGTTGGCTGATGGCGGCGCGCATGCCGTCATGCGTTCGAGCCGGGCGACCGATCGAGCCGAGGAGCGCGCAGCCGGCATGGAATACCGCGTAGTACGCGCGCGACACCGCGTCCTCGTGGAACCCACCGCGGGCGAGGTGCTCCGCAGAAGAGATCGAGACCGCTGTCGTCGCGTCCCTCACCGCGCGCTCGCGATCCGAAGAGCTCGATGGCCGAGAGACGCGCTCCAAAGCGTCGGCGG
The DNA here is from genome assembly GCA_043755175.1 of Polyangiaceae bacterium. Classification (GTDB taxonomy): domain Bacteria; phylum Myxococcota_A; class Polyangia; order Polyangiales; family Polyangiaceae; genus CAYYKK01. The sequence goes on from JAYUUB010000123.1 coordinate 3,020, forward strand.
ATCAGCGTCGCAAAGGCGACGAGTCTGGTCTGTTCGTAAGGCGAGAGCCGGAGCGTCATGAAACTGCTCTACGACAACACGACCCCATTGCGCAGGCTCATGCCTCTCGGTGTGGGCGAAACCAAGGCGTGAGCGTTCCTCGGCGAGCGGATCGCTTGGGTGTTCGACGTCGTCCCGGCCCGAAGGGGCGCCGCGACGACGTGTCAGCTCTGATGGTTTCCAGTGACGCCTACTCGGCGCCCTGGTGGGCTCGCTGTAGACCTGCGATGTCGATCTTCTGCATCTTCATCATCGCTTGGACGACCCGACCCGACTTTGCCGGATCGGGATCGTTCATCAGCTCGAATAGCTGCCGCGGGATGATCTGCCACGAGAGTCCGAACTTGTCGGTGAGCCAGCCGCAGCGTGATTCCTGGCCGCCCGTGGACAAGAAGCGATCCCATAGGGCGTCGACCTCGTCTTGGGTGTTGCACGAGACGAAGACCGACACGGCCGGCGTCAGCTTGTAGTGAGAGCCTCCGTTGAACGCGATGAAGCGCTGATCGTCGATCGAAAAGCTCGTGCTCATCTTGCTGGTCTGCGTGATCTTCGCGCCGGGGAAAATCGAGCAGTAGAGCTCGGCTGCTTGGTCGGCGTTGCTCTCGAACCAGAGGAATGTGGAGACGTCGTTCTTCATAGGGGGGAGTCGGAGCCGATCGCGGGTTCTCGACAGCTCGGCTCTCGATTGTAGACCAACGGGCGTTTTTGCGGTGCCGTGGTGACAGAGCCGTCGTCACCCCTTCGCTGCGCGCCTTCGCAACCAGCTCATGACCGCATAGGCGGCGCTCGCTCGTCGCCCCATCGGGCGCGCCGTTCGGAAAGGTACCGTACCCGTGGCCAAAGCCTCCTCCAAGCGGTCGAACAGGCTCTCGACCGCCCAGTCGTGAATGGGCAAGACGAATGCGCGAAATGAAAGGCCGAGCCGCCCCTCCAGGGTGTGGGTGATCCGCGTCTCGGCGCCCAAGGTCGTGAGCTCGAACCCGTGCCACACGCTGCCATCGGGCACCGCCATCTTCCACGAGAGTCCGTCCCACGAGACGAGCTCGAACGTGAACGGACCGTGACCCATCTTCGTCACGCCGGGGACGCTCGCCGCAGCATCGACCCCTTTGGGGTTCTTACGCCAGGTCTTGATCTTGTCGCGCGGGAACACGTCTCCATCGGTCCCACTCCACGTCCGCTCGATCCACGGACGCACCTCGTCGATGGAATGGTGGAGCACACGCTGATGAACGTTCTGCACGAGAGCCTCCTTCTTAGGGCGCTGGCCCTTTGCCGAACCATACGGCGACGTATGGACTCTGGGGCCCTGGCTTGCGCTCGTCAATACGCATGCGTATGGTTCGTCTCCAACCCCATGAAACCAGCCGCTCCGGCCACGCGAGCCACCCGCGACTCATGGACGATGGCCGCCCTTCACGCGCTCTCGCATGGCGGGGTCGATGCCGTTCGTGTCGAGCCGCTCGCCAAGGTCCTCGGAGTCACGAAGGGCAGCTTCTATTGGCATTTCGAGAACCGAGACGCGCTGCTCGAAGCCACGCTCGCGCTCTGGGAGCAACGCGGGACGAAAGACATCATCGCAGCGCTCGAGCGCATCGCGTCGCCGGCCGAGCGCCTCGCGAGCCTCTTTCGCAACGTGTCTCACGCGAAGGGCGCGACGTCCCACGCAGCGCTCGTCTCGGCGACGGAGCCCCTGGTCAAAGCTGCCCTGGAACGTGTCGCAGCGCTGAGGCTCGGGTTCTTGACCGACTGCTACCGCGAGCTCGGAATGCCTCCGAAGACCGCACGTCGGCGGGCGCGCCTCGCGTACACCACGTACCTGGGCATGATGCAGCTCATGCGCGAGGCGCCCTCCGAGCTGTCGGCGCCCGCCGAACGAAAGGCGTATGTCGAGCACGTGATCGAGACCTTGGTGTCGGTGTGAGCCGCTCGGTCGAACGCGAAGCCTTGTTCGACGCTCTACGACGCCTCGCTCCGATCGGAGCCGAGGCGCTCGACGCCGTCGCGCGATTGACGATTCGGCGATCGTTCGAAGATCGGAGCTACCTGCTCCGCGGCGGCGAAGTGGCCGAGTGGTGTTTCTTCGTCGAGCGCGGTCTCGTGCGAGAGCTCTACGTCGACGACGAGGGCTGCGAATACACGCGCTCGTTCATCGCCGAACGGCAAGTGACGGGCTCGCTCCTCGATCTGCTCTCACCCGAGCCGTCGATCACCTGGATTCAAGCGTTGGAGCCCACGACGACTCTCGCATTCCGCTATCGAGACTTCGATGCATTGACCGAGCGATTCCCGGAGATGCATCGAGTGTCGCGTCGCCACGCCGAGGCGCTCTACGTGAAGAAGACGCGACGAGAGCACGAGATGCTCGCTCTGTCTGCCAGCGCACGACATGCTCGTTGGCTCGCCGAGCATCCTGGTCTCGACGCGCGCGTCAGTCGCAAGCACCTCGCGTCGTACCTCGGTATCACTCCGGAGCACCTGAGCCGATTGCGTGCGTCGCCGGCTCGACCTCTGATGGCTTCCCGAAGATCGAAGCCACCAAAAGGAGCGCGGTGAGAAAGAAGGCGAACCGTACGAAGACGAGCGCGAGCGCCATGGTGGGCGGCGTCACGTAAATCAATACGCCAACGGGCAATTGAACGAACAGGCACAGGTTCGAGAGCCAGCGTTCCCGAGCCGAACGACGTGGCAATGCGAGACCCATCAAGAAGAGGCCGAGGTAGCTCACGTGGAACTTCAACAGACTCTCGAAGACCTGAGCCCCGATCTCGCCCGGTGAAGGCAGGAGGCCATGCTCGGCGCGCGCAAGCATCACCATGAAATGAAAGTTCTCGCCCATGTCGAGGAGCGCGAGCGCGATGAGGAGCCCGAGCGCCACCGACGTGAGAGCGCGGTTCGCCCCCCAACGCGCGAGTAGCACGGCTTGAATGACGAAGACTGTCGCGTAAAAGACGATGAAAAAGTTATCGAGGCCGATCGTGGCTCTCAATGCCGTCGGGCTCGTGAGCAGAATGCGCCCGTACTCTTCGCTCGAATGGACGTATTGAAGCGGATCTTGGCCGACGCCGGTCGAGAGAAAGATGCCCAACATCGCCGCGACCGTCGCGCAAGCGAGCAGCGCCGTGACCCGCAGCGCCTTTTCCAATCGGACACTCTGCAATCGGCGATGGGCCGCGTGATCGTGCGTGACCAGCATGAGAACCTCGGAGTGAAGGTGTCATGCGAGCCTGCGCTCGGGCCTCGTTCCGCGCATTGATGTATGTCAATCGCGCGACCGATTGCCGAGAGCGAAGAGCGATGTCTAGAGCAAAAGACTCACTTCGGGCTCGTCGGAAAAATCGATCGACTCAATCATGCGGTTACGGCGCGCGCATCTCGCCCCGAAAGCGCTCGAGCTCGGCGAGCAGGGCACGTCCCCGGCCAGCACCTCGCGCATCGATGAGGTGGAGAGCGCTTTCGACCTCCGCGAGGTCTGCCGCGCCGGCCACCTGCAGCAGCGCGCGCAGGTCGGCCCAATCCTGAGTTCGCGTTCGGTCACAGCGGGTCAGGACCTTCATTGCGATGAGATGGCGCGAGTCTGCCTGTGTGAAACGCCGGTTTCAGCTCTAGCCCAGAGTCCCGAGAGTTCGAGCTCGAATTCGGCGAACGGTTCGGCACGCACTTTCGCGTCATCGCGCCATGTACCGAGCAGTAGCCAGCGCTCTCGTTCGAGCCCATAGACCTCCAGCGTTCGAGCAACCGGATCGACGAGCCAGAAGCGCTTCACTCCTTCGCGCGCATAGATGGGCATTTTCTCGGCGCGTTCGGTTGCCGCCGTGGATGGCGAGAGAACCTCGCAGACCCAGTCTGGCTATCTGCGGCAGCCCGGCGGGGCGACGTTGTTCTGGAAGTCGCCTTCCATGTTGCCCGCGGGATCGTAGTTGCAAACCCAGAGCTGCATTTGATTGCAGGTAGCCGTGCCGCAGCCGAGGCGCCGACTCCCCTTCCACACGAGCTGCGTGAAGTGGCCGGCGCTCATCGAGAAGCCGCCTCGCTGAAAGTCGTAGTTCCCCTTTTCTTGAAACCACATTTCGACGGCGCCGTCGGGGCCCATGCTCCCACGCGTCGCCGCGGCGAGATTCTCTCCGAGCGTGCCCGCGCTGTGCTCGAGCCCGCAACCCTTCGCGGCGAGGTGGTCGGCCCACTGCTGCGCAACAGCGGCGATCTGCGGCGACCATTCGAGTGGTGGTGCGCAATGCTCGGCTCTATGCCGGTTGTGAGCGTCGAGAAAAATTTGTGCGTCGCCGCCGGGTCCGGAGGGGGCCGGTCCTACGAAGCCAGGTCGTGATGAACCTCCGGTCTCGAGAGCGCCCATCCACTGACCTGGCGCCATTCCGGGGTTGGCTGGTCCCGGGTCGGACGAGCAAGCGCCGAGCACGAGCGCGGTGAAAGTGAACGTGGCGAGCGCGATCGTCTTGCTCCGGCGACGCATTCGAAATGCAAGGGCTTGTCCTGTGGCCTTCGGCGGGAGCATGGGCTTCATTCTAGTGCGCTTCTCCTCATGCGTGGCGGTCGAGTCAACATCGTGTCGGCGGCCGAGCGCGCGAATTCCCGACGCCTCGAGAGCCTCGCGCGACACCCTCGCATCGCGATCGGCCGACCTTCGCCATTGCCGCGGCGCGTTCCGTCCGCTAGCCAGGCCACATGGCGCCCCCGGCGAAAGCCTCCCACGCACCTGATGCGGACACGTGGTTTCGCGCGAATGCGCCCTCGCTCAGCCCCGCGGAGGAGGAGCTTCTCACGCTCCTCGCGCTCGTCGAGCCGGTGGGTCTGACGACGCTGGCCAACGTCGCCAGCCGAGCAGGGATCCGTGACTCGCCTTCACGGATGCTCTCGGCCACGACGCTTCGGACCATGCTCTTGTCGCTCATCGGTCGTGGGTTCGCACGCGAAGAGCGTCACGGATTCATGTGCGCCGGGGACTTGAGGACCGTCGTGATGCGTTGGGCAGCCAAGAGACCTTCGCTGCCACAAGTGATCCTGGCGGCGCACGTAGCGTGTGATTCCGTCGTTCTCCAAGCCTGGGTCGCGCCCTTCCACAGGCCCGACCTTGCGCTCGCGACGCTCCTGCGTCTCGAAGAGGAATCGCGCGAGGATGTCGAGACCCTCGCGTACCTTCAACTGTGTTCGTCGTTCAGCCAGTCTTGGCTCGAGAGTCTGCCGGCCGAGCTCCGGAGCTTTCTCGTGGAGTCTGCGCTCCTGAAAGCAGAGCGCACCGGTCTCCCTCTCGGCGGTCTGTTCCCATTCCTCTCCACCGACGATGGACGCTGGCTCGTCACGTCGAACGCGTTCTTGGCGCTCGCTGGGATTGCCGTGCTTCGTGGCGACCTCGGGCTGCTCCACGTGCTCGGCGCCCAGACCCGTTGGGCGCGTTGGGCACCGGCGCTTCGGTGCGCCATTGCCATGATCGAAGGTCGCTATGACGACGCCGCGCGTGACGCCAAAGAGTCTGCGAAGACCTACGAGAAGTCGCAGCACCCTGGCGTCATCACTGCGCTACAAATCCTCGCCCTCGGACGCAGTCGTACACCCGACACTACCCTCGCCACGCGCAAGCTCCTCGCGCTCGGCGCGCGCGGGGGAGCGCCCTTCGAAGGGACTTTCAAAGCGCTACGGGTCATTGCATCGAGGAACGCTCTGCCCCCTTCGACCCAATCGGTCAAAGCGCCAGGAGTGGGTCAACGCGCAACCGATTGCCTGCAACGGCTCATTCAGTCGCTCGCGATGACGAGCGACGATGTTCGCGACGTGGTCGATCTCTACCAAGGTCTCGCATTCGATCACGTTCAGCACTTCGCAGAACAGGGCCTCCCCTGGCTGAGCCAGCAACATCATTTTGCGATCGTTAGGCTCTTCTCGCTGATCCCCAAGGTTCTTCAGCATGCGCAGAGGGTCACGCCCGAGGTGCCCGATCCCATCGGACCTTCACTCTCCGACGTCTTCCTTCTCCAACATCCCTGGGAGATCGCACTCGACAGACTAGAAGCGCTCGCAGGCTCGAACGCGAAAGCGGCGACCGAGACCGCAGGCGCCGAGAGGCTTTTATGGCGCGTTCATGGGACAGGAGCCAATCGCTCGATCGAGCCCTCGGTGCAGAAGCGGGCGCTCGGCACGGGGAAGTGGACGGCCGGCCGCAAGCTCGCCCTCAAGCACTTGATTGGCAATGGCGAGCTCCGATCGAAGCTCCCCGAGGAAGACACGCGGGTCGCGGCTCACGCACACTCGGAGAAGCACTATGCGTATGGCTATCCGGAAGTGACTCACGAATTGCGGCCCGGCGCGTGGCTCGCGCTCGTCGGTCATTCCCGCGTCCATTTGGGAAACAGCGAGACGCCTATCGAGGTCGTCCTCGGAATGCCGAAGATCACCGTCCGCAGCCAAGCCAATGGCATCCTCGTCGCGCTCGATCCGCCAGGCCTCCGTCAGGGAGTCGACGTCCGCGAGATGGGAGGCCGCCTCGTCGTGTATTCGACCGGGGCCGAACGAGCGCCAGTCCTGGCGACGATTGGTGCCGGGCTCACCTTTCCTGCGTCAGCCAAAGCGCAATGCCTTCGCGCATTGGACCGATTGGCTCACCTCATGCCCATCGATTCGACCGAAGAGAGCGAGGCGAGGCTCGTTCCCTCGAGCGCGACGCCGACTTTTCGATTGGTCCCTAGCCAGAGCGGGCTCGCGGTGTCGATGTTCGTTCGCCCCCTGGGAGCCCATGGGCCGCATTGCGAGCCTGGGCTCGGAGCGACCACGCTCGTGGGCGCAATCTTTGGAGAGACCGTTCGCACCGAGCGGCAGCTGAGTGACGAGATGCGCGCTGCCGCCGCGGCGCTCGCGGCGTGCCCCGTCCTCGCTGGAGCCGAGTCGGGCGAACATGCATGGCTCGTGGGAGCCGACGGATCGCTCGAGCTGCTATCGTCGCTGCAGACGCTCGGTGACGCAGTCGCCGTCGAATGGCCGCATGGGCAAAGCCTTCGTTTGCGCGCGCGAATCGATCGTCGCGCTCTCAAGGGATCGGTTCGCCGAGACGGTGGGTGGTTGAATTTCGATGCGAGCCTCACGGTCGACGCGGGCTTGGTGGTCGAGCTCGAGGAGCTACTCTTGATGCTCTCCGAGAGCCCCGGTCGCTTCGTTCGTTTGGGCAATGGCGAGTTCTTGGAGCTCGAGCAAGAGCTCCGCGAGGTCCTCGACAATCTCGCCGGTGCGCGCGCCGACCGGGCCGGAAAGCGGCGCGGCGTCTCGGTGCCTCTCGGCGCCGTGTCGGTCCTCGAACGACTCGGCGAGGCCGCCAACGGGCTCGTGCTCGACGCCGAAACCCGAGAATGGCGCGATCGCCTCGCGGCCGTCTTCGCCAAAACGTTCGCCGTGCCGCGCACGCTGAAGGCCGAGCTCCGAGACTATCAGGTAGAAGGGTTTCGCTGGCTCGCGCGTCTCTCCGATCTCGAGCTCGGCGCGTGTCTCGCCGACGACATGGGGCTCGGCAAGACGGTGGAGCTCATCGCGCTCCTCCTTCATCGTTCGAAAGAAGGGCCCGCCCTCGTGGTCGCTCCGACCTCGGTCTGCGACAATTGGCGTCGCGAAATCGAGCGATTCGCTCCCTCGCTGCGCATTCGCTCGTATTGGGGCTCCGACCGAGAAACGCTCCTCGAGGGCCTCCGCGCGCGTGACGTCGTATTGACGAGCTATGCCATTTTGCAGCAAGACGCCGATGCATTGAAGGCCGTTTCTTGGGCCACGGCGATTCTCGACGAAGCTCAGCTCATCAAGAACGCCGAAACCCTGCGCGCCAAGGCCGCCTTCGGTCTCTCGGCGCGCATGCGCATCGCCGCGACGGGCACGCCCATCGAAAACCACGTGGGTGATCTCTTCAGCATCTTCCACTTCCTCAATCCAGGGCTTCTCGGCACGTGGAAGCAGTTCAGCGCGCGCATGGATGCAGGCGGCGGAAAGCGGGCGGAGCGCCATCTGATTCAGCCATTCATTCTGCGCCGAACCAAGACCGAGGTCTTGAGCGACCTGCCTCCGCTCACCGAGATTCGGCACGAGGTCACGTTGAGCGCTGGAGAGGCCGCGCTCTACGAAGCCGTGCGTAAAGGAGCGCTCGCCAAGCTCGGGGCATCGGCGGGCGAGCCGCGCGCACGAATCCAAGTCTTGGCCGAGCTCATGCGTCTCCGCCGCCTCTGCTGCCACCCCGAGCTCGTCGCTCCAGGGTCGAACCTTCCGAGCTCGAAGCTCGAGAGCTTTCTCGAGCTTGCTCGGGAGCTCGTCGAAGGGCAGCATCGCATGCTCGTCTTCAGCCAATTCACCGACGTGCTCGCGCTCGCGCGAACCCTGCTCGAAAAGAATGGCATCACCTACCAATACCTCGACGGCTCGACCCCGCAGAAGAAGCGCGCCGAGATCGTCGAGGCGTTTCAATCGGGCGAGGGTGACGCCTTTCTCATCAGCCTCAGGGCCGGTGGTTTCGGTCTCAATCTCACCGCGGCCGACTACGTCATTCACCTCGATCCGTGGTGGAACCCTGCTGTCGAGTCGCAGGCCTCCGATCGCGCGCATCGCATTGGTCAGACCCGACCCGTCACGGTCTACCGCCTCGTGACCCAGGGCACGATCGAGTCGCGCATCGTCGAGCTGCATCGGGAGAAGCGCGATCTGGCCGACTCGATTCTCGCTGGTACCGACCGCGCGGCGAAGCTCAGCTCCGAAGATCTGCGGAGCCTGCTCGAAGGGTCGCTCCCCATCGCCGAGACTTCACCGCAAAAGAAGCCCGAAGTTTCGCCCCGCGCGCGCGTCGTGAGCGTCGACGAAGCCACCAGCACCAGGGCGATCGAAGAACCTCGATGGTCGGTCGAACACTATGCACGACTCGTCGCGAGGCTTTCGCGAGGCGAAAACCGCAAAGCCTTGTTCCGAGAAGCAAATCTGACCGAGGCTCGCTTCGAGGCCCTGCAAGCAGACTGGACGGCTCGACTCCAAAAAGACAAGCGCCTCGCCATGCAGTTCGTCGCGCTCCTGAATGACGCTCAATCGCCGACCTGACGCGCGTGGACCGAGACGAAGCGACATGGGTCAGGCCGAGGCGCGCCGAACCCGCGAACGACCGCGTTGATCCGGCACGCGCATCACGCCGGTTTCGGGGTAAGCACGGTGACAGCCGCAGCGATCCCGGACGCGTACCGACTGACCTATAGTGACTGGCTCGCTTCGCCCGACGACGGCCTGAGGCGCGAGATCATCGAGGGGGAGCTCTTCTTGACGCCGCGGCCCAGCATTCATCATCAGCGCGTTTCGCGTGACATCGGTGTTCGCGTTCACACGTGGCTGACGCAGTCGAAGCTCGGCGAGGTCCTGAAGGCGCCGGTCGGTATGCGGCTCTCGGATCAAGACGTCATCGGGCCCGACCTCTTGGTCGTGCTCCACGCGGGCCAAGCCGAGATGCACGAGCAAGCTGTCGTCGGTCCCGCCGACCTCGTCATCGAGATTTTGTCGCCGGGAACGGCCCGCAGAGATCTCACGACGAAGCGCGCCGCCTAAGAGTCGTTCGGTGTTCTCGAGTATTGGATCGTCGATCCAGAGGCGCAGGCGATCGACGTCCTCGGGCTCGCGTCGGGTGCGTACGCGAGGCACGGCCTCTATCGGCGGCACGCGACACTCTCGTCGAGCGTCCTCGCCGGCTTCACGATGGTGCTCGCCGAAGTCTTCCCGGCCCGCCCCTGACGACCGGTCGACACGCTTCGCTCATCCGAGATGCCGTCGTTTCGATGAACGGAGCGGCCGCCGCGTGCACCTCAACGGGCCCATGACTCTCGTACGCCCTCAATCGAAGCAATGGATGACGGCCGGAACGCTGGCGATCGGCGTCGCGATCGTGCTCTCGGCGATGGCAGCCTGCGACGGCGCCGCGCGAGCGGAATGCGATCCTGCATGTCCCTCGACGAGCTTCTGTTGCCTCGGAAGCTGTCTGCCACAGGGATCGGCCTGTGGCGCGGGAGGCGGCACGTCCACGTCCTCGTCTTCATCGAGCGCGTCGACCAGCGCGTCTGCGACGGCGTCGTCGTCGACGGGCCAAGGTGACCCTTGCGCGCTCCACGGCGGCGCGACGAGCGTGGCGACGGCCTGCGCCAAAGACGGCACGCTCCTCTACTGCGGAACACCCAATACCGACATGTGCAATCAGGGCTATGTGTGCGTCGGTTGGGTCGATCCGATGACAGGCGTGCTCGACGCATATTGCCCATTGGTCAACGAGGCCGACATCTGCGACGTAGACTTCGATCCCGGCCATTGCGTCGGGAACGTCGCGCACACGTGCATGGGAGCCCACGGTCCGAACGATCCGCCGACGGCGCCAGGCTACTATCACGACTTCGATTGCAAAGCGTCGCACGGCGCGAGCTCGGTATGCATCCAAGACGCTGGCGCGGCGCCGATGTGTACGCTGTAATCGATGCGAGCGTGGTCGTTGCCGCCGCCGTGCGCCCGCGTGCGGCCGTAACCAGGCGGAGAGATCTTGGATGCAGCGGAGTCGCGAAGTCGCGCGGCCCGAGTCGGTCGGGGCAAGGCGACCGCTCACCGCTACGTTTGAACCGGGCCGTAGGGAAGCAATTCCAGGAATGCCTCGATCTCAGCAACCCCCGGTGAACCGTGGCCCAAGAGAACCCGTTGGACATGCAAGCCACTTGTCATTGTGCGGAACCGGGCTCGCAGAGCGAGACAAAAGGAATTCAACCTTCTTCTGGATAGGCAGATCC
>JAYUUB010000124.1:0-13826 GCA_043755175.1 Polyangiaceae bacterium
GGATGGTCGATGGCATCGACCTCCGAGCGACCGCTCACCGAAGAGTGTCTCGAGATCGCCGTCCAGTCTCCCGGAGCGTACGGCTCCGTGCTGCTCGAGATGCATCTCGGCCTCGACAAGGTCGTGGTTCGACGGACCGACGTCTCTCAGCTGTTCTCGCGCGCAACCGGCTTGGCCAACCTCCCCGGGTTGTACGTTCCCGATGCGGTCGACCAGCTGCTTCTCGTCGTGCTGCATCTCGCCTCCGACGAGTTCCGACACCTCACGGGCTTCGTCGACCTCGAGGTGCTGCTATCCGCGGGGGTCGATCTCGAGGTGGTGGTGGCGCGCGCTCGGCACTGGCGGGCGACGACTCCCCTCTACATCGCGCTGAAGACGCTCGAAGCCTTGCGCCCAGGCCTCGTGCCACCCGCGGCGCTCGAGCGTCTCGAGCCGAGCGCCATTCATTCGGCGCTCTTGTCGACGAGCTTCGACATCGGTAGCTGGCCCGTTGCGCGGTCGGCCACCGAGCTCGGTTGGAAGTGGATCACCCGTCAAACCCTGCTGCGCGATGACACTGCGCACTGGCTCGTCGGCCTCGGGTCCTACGGCGCGCGTCGCGTGCTCGAACGAACGCGACAGTGCTGGGGGCTCTTCTCGCTGACGCTCTGTCTTGCGACGAGCGCGCTCATCGCGTTCCTAGTCGCGCGCTTCGTGCGAAGCTGATGAGCCGGATGTCCCGCTCCCGAGCTTGGGATCGTTCGACGAGTCGTCCTGCTTGTTGTTCGACGTGTAGTAGTTCCCACGTCGATAGTAGAGGTACGAGTACTTGTACTCGTCCCGGTTCAGATTGACTGCGTTCAACACCACGCCGGCCATGTGGGCGCCGACGTCCTTGAGAATTCGGTTCGCGTGGCGCGCGAGGTCTTTGCTCGTCTTGAAGGCGCGAACGACGAGGAGGGTACCGTCGACGAGCGTCGACAGAATCGTCGCGTCAGTGACCGCCACCAGCGGAGGAGAGTCGAGGATCACCAGATCGAACTGCGTCTTCAGCTTCGCGAGGACCGCCTTGAATCGCTCGCTCTGGAGCAACTCGGAAGGGTTCGGGGGAATGGGCCCTGCGGGCACGACCCAGAGGTTCGGGACCTCGGTCTGAACGGCCACGTTCTCGAGCGATTCATCAAGCAATGCCGAGGTGAGGCCCGGACCGAGGTCGGTCTGGTTTCGCTCGCGGAAGATGCGGTGAATGCGCGGCCTGCGAAGATCGCAGTCAACCAGGACCACCCGACGATTGGCTTGCGCCATCGCAACGGCGACGCAGCAGGCCACGGTCGTCTTGCCTTCCGAGGGTCCCGAGCTGGTGACGAGCAGCGCGCGGTAAGGCTTGTCGGGCGCCGTGAACAGCAAATTGGTTCTCACCGAGCGAGCTGCCTCGGCCGTGCCGCTCATCGGATGCTCGTGGACGATCAGCTCACGACCTGCGGCTGGTGCCTTCACGCGACGACGTCGCCGGGGGCCATCTGCACCGCTCGGGGACAAGTCGACGGTCTGGTCGATCTCCGGAATCAGACCGAGGAAGGTCGCCTGGGTTACTTGCTCCACGTCTTCGGGGGTCTTGACCGTTCGGTCGAGGAAGTTTCGTCCGAAGGCCGCACCCACTCCGAGAATCATTCCCAACATGAGGCCCAATGCCACGTTGGCCGGTGCGTTCGGCCGAATCGGACCGCCCGGTACCGAGGGGTAATCGACGATCGAGATGTTGTTGATGCGGAGCCGCCGCGTCAGATCGCTCTCTTTCGAGCGCTCGAGGAGCAGCGAGTAAAGCTTCTCGGTGTTCTCTTTCTGTCGCCGCAGCTTGCTGTACTGGATCTCGAGGAGATTCAGCTCGAGCGCTTCCTTCTTCGCTCTCTCAAAGAGTCCTGAAACGCCGCCCTCTTGGCGATTGATCACGTTCAGGTCACCCTTCAGCGACCCTTGAATGTTCTTCACCTCGGCGAGCAGAGCATCGCGCGTGGCAGTTACTCGGGAGTCAGCAGCAAGCACATCGGGGTGATTCGCGCCCTTGCCACCCGAGAGCAGCGATTCACGGTCTTTCACCGCGGCGATGTAGCTGGTTCTCAAATTCTGAAGGAGCATGCTCCCAAGTAGCTCCGAGGCAGGGAGCTGGGATGGGTTGTCCGACGCGACCTTGGCGAGCTCTCCGTATCGCGCAGAAACTTCTTCTCTTCGCGTGCGAACAGCGGTCAGCGCTGCGTTCAGCTGCCCGATCTCCTCCCGCAACATGTTCGACTTGTCATCGAACTCGACCGACAAGATGTTGTTGTCGACCTTGTAGTTGTGAAGCGCGAGCTCGCTCGTATCGAGCTCCTTCGTGAGCTTGTCGTTCTCACCCTGCAACCAAGTCGTCGCTTCTTCGGTCGACTCGATCACGTTCTGCAGATTCAGCTCTTTGTAGGTTTCGACGAGCGCCTTCAGCACGGTCGCCGCGCGTTCCGGATCGGCATCGATCAGGTGAACGCTGGCGATGCGTGAGTTCTTGACCGGCTCGACTCGGAGGCGGCTCCGAAGAACATCGGCTGCGTCGCCCTCGTCCCAAGGCTCGAAATTCGCCGGCACAGGCGCCTTGGGCGGCAGGTTGAGCAAGAACGCCGCGTCTCGATTGAGACCACGCTGTTGCACCACGCCCAGCGACACCTTGCGTGAAGTGATCACCTCGTACTGCGTTTCGTAATACTCGCGCGTGTCCCAGACCGCGCCGCTGCCCATTTCCACGACGCTCTCCACCTTGCCGCCGAGCGGGCGGGGCGGGTTCGGGTCGAACATCACGGTCGCCGTGGCCTGGTAGATCTTCGTCTGCCGCGTCGTGTAGAACGCCGCCGCGACCGTCACCAGCGTCGCGATCATGATCACCGTGATCCAGTGCTTCCGGATCGGGCGCCAGAGGGCCGCGAGGTCTACGCCGCTTTCGGCTTCTTCAACGGTGGGCTTCGGGGTCGACACTGACCCTTGGATGCGCGATTCCTGGCGGGGATTCAACCAGGATCGCACCCCGAGCCACCCCCGAGAACCGCTTCGTTCGTCGCGCTGAACGTCCGCGACGATTTGCGACACTCAGGAGCTGACGCCAACCTCGGCGTCGGGCTTCCTTTCCGGGACCCCGCCTCCAGTGGTACCCAGGAACCCGATGCCGATCGCTCACGACGCCAAGCTCGTCTGCCCTCCCGAGGTGCTGTCTCGAATGCTCGCCGGCGAGGCGGTCCTCCTGCACCTCGGTTCGGGCCTGTATTTCGGCCTGAACGACGTCGCCTCACGCGCCTGGGAACGCATCGTCGAGGGCGCCACCTTCGGCGATCTCCTCCACACGCTCGTCGCCGAGTTCGAGGTCACCGAAGAGACTGCCCGGCCCGATCTCGAATCGTTCGTGACCGCCCTCGTCGAGAAGAATCTCGTTCAAGTCGAGACTCCGCGCCCCGAAGCCCCCTGATCGAGTCCCTCGCGGGCTGCTAAGGTGCGCCCGGCTTGGTCCCCGCGAGCTCGAGGTCCATCGTGTCGGTTCCCATCTGGTACCGGTAGCTGATGACGGCGCGATCTCCCGGCTTCACGTCACGCGCGCGACCAAGAACCCAGACGGGTTGTTCCCAGTGCAGCTCGTCGTCGCGCTCTGGGTAGGTGTCGAGATCGGTCGAGCCACTCAAGGTGAGGTCGAAGTAGACCACCAACGCATCGAGCAATCCGGCGCGCTCGATCTCGAAGGCGACTCGCTCGTCGAGCTGAGCTTGGGGAGCATGAAGATCGACGGTGGCGAGGAGCACCGGAGCCGAAAGGGTGTGCCACCCCTTGCAGTCGTTCGGCCTCAAATAGAGCGGAAATGGACGCTGGGCCGAGGCCTCCTCGAGCGCTCGAAAGTCCATGCCGTAGCGTTTGCCCCAACGGTCGACGTTCTCGCTCGTGAACGCATGCTCGTTCTTGAGCTCGCGAGGCATCGTGCTCGGGATCGCCCAGATGCGAATGCGCGATGGGATGAGCCGGGCATTTGGAACGAGCAGTCGGCGCTTCGCATCGATGAAGGTCTCGGCGATGTTCTCGGCCAACGCCTCGTTGCCCAAGGTTTCGCTGACCAACACGGTCGCCTTTTCGGGCAACGAGATGCGGGTCGACCAGCCACGTATCAGCTCGATTCGGCCCTGAAGGCCGTTCCTTTCGAACATCTCGGCTGCGACGTCGGCGATGGCCGACGCTTCGACGGCATAAACCTTCTTCGCCCCGGCTCGCGCTGCGGCCATGGCCAGAACACCCGTTCCGGTGCCGATGTCGAGCACGACGTCGTCGGGGGTGACCGTCTCGCGAATCGCTTGGATGAAGGCGTCGGTCCGCGCTTCGTCTCGCAGCATCCGCACGTGGAGGCTCGACGAATCCCAGCCGACACGAGCGCTCGTCGCCAACATGGCTCGGCCCTCTTGTTGGAGGACTCCCTGCTGACGCAGATGCAAAATGGTGCGGGAAAGACTCTCGAAATCGATGGCCGCCCGCGCCCCCAGCTCGCGCACGACCTCGCCGAGCGACCGCGGTCTGCGAAACGCATCGAGCACGACGAGCGCAGGCTCTTGTGCCACGGTCAGCTGACCGCGGTGGGTGACGTGGACCTCGCCGGTCGAGAAAAGCTGCAAGGAGAGCTCGGCGGCGGCGACGAGGCGGGTGTCTTTCGAGAGCCCCTCCTTCGCCCACTCGGCCTCGATCTCACTTGGCCAAGGCTTCGCTCCGCCCAGTTCGCTGGTCATCTTCGAAATCTCTCAGGATGGCGTCGGCCACTTCGGCGATGCGCTCGAACTGCCGAGGGTACAGCAGTTTGCGCACGGGTACTTGGCGCACGATGGCCTCGAGGAAGCTCATCTCTTTCGCCAACAACGCGCTGTCGAATGGATCGATTCGATGCAGATGCTCGGCGAGCGCGAGGAGCCCATCACGAAGGCTGAGGCGTTCGGTGCTCACCTCCGACTCGGAAGCACTGAGAACGTAGAGGCAACCGAGGGGAACCTCGTCTCGCTCGGTGGGTAAAGTCACCACCTGCTTGCCGTAGATTCGATGCTTACTGCCACCGAGCCGCATGTGCGCGACCGAGTCATCGCGGAGACGGCTGGTGCGGCCGCTCGGCGTGACGATCGGGCGACCCGCTTCGATGCTCACGCTCAGGCTGTCGTCAGAGACGACGGGCCAGCGGCCGGCGAGACTTGCTGCAAGCGTCGACTTGCCCACACCCGATCGACCGAGGAATCCGACGGCCGAGGCTCCCAGTGAGACGCCGCTGGCATGGAAGCTCGGAGTGCCACGCAGTTGGTTCAAGCGCGGCGCGACCGAATGCGCGAACAACTCTTCGAGCTCGGCGCGACGTTCCTCGTTCTCGGGACGCATCGCAAGCAATGTGCCGGCGCGATCGATTACGAGAGAACCCAAGCCCAAAGCGCAGACCTCGTAACCCTCGTCGACCGTTGTCGTGGAGAGGTCGGGGCCCACGTGCAGACACGACTCAGCCCGCGCGGCGGTTCTTTCCACTGGCGTCGAGAGACCCGTAACCGGAACCCCGGGTAAACTCTTCCACGCTGCCGAACAGCGTGAGCGCCGGCTTCTGGTAGGCACGCCTTTGGGAAAGCGAAAGCGATCTGCTGCCCGTCTCTTGGAGAGGGTGGAGCACGTTCGTCTCTTGGTCTCGAGCTTGGTCTGTCATCGCACTTCCCACGTGTGGCGGTCGAAATTCAACAAGGACTCTAACATGAGATGCCGGGCTCGGTGGAGTCATTCACCCTGAGCGTGTGTCCAGCTCCGTGCCTCCTACCGCTCGAGCTTTCGCACCCACGCCTCGTAAGCAAACGTCGCAAGGAGATCACGCGTCCGCTCGGGATCGGACCGGCCGGCCTCGAGCAGCTGAAGAAGAGCTCCAGAACGCACGACGCCGAGAGCTTCGAGCCGGCTGTCGATGAATAGCGGGCGGGTCACGGTTTCGTGGGAGTAGAACGCCGAGTGGAAGAACGAGGTGAACTCCGCCCCTCCAGTTCGCCAGACCAGGCTCGGCGGCAGGAGCGGCTCGATCGCCGCACGCAAGAGCGGCTTCGACATGTCAACGGAGTGTCGCACGGCGAGCGGCATCGAGAGCGCGAGCTCGACGACGCGGACGTCGTAGAAAGGGCTTCGCACATCGACGCCGAGATGCGGCCCATATTGCACGTACTGGCCGATCCCGAACGGCGCCTGGCTCCCGAAGGCAAGCTCGGTGGCGATCTTTTCGCGACTGGCTTGCGAGTGAAACAGAGTCTGACTCAGCGCTCGCCGTTCGTCGCGTGCCCGTCGAATGACTTCGGCGGCAAACGGGCTCGCCCACTCGGCGATCCTCTCTCGCTCGCCCCAACGAGGACCCGTCTTCCGGCTTCGCAGGCTTCGTTTCACGGCTCCGCCGATGCGTCGCCAAGCTCGGAACGACGCCGGATCGTCGTAGAGACCCGCGAATCGAGCCGCCAGCCAAAAGTCGCCCGCAGTGACCGCATCTTCGACCTCGAGCCCGGTCGACCACATGATCTCGTCGCTCCCCATGCCGGTCAGAAACGCCGAAACTCCGTCGCCCGCACAAGCCTCGAGCATGCGCTGCCAAAGCTGGAACGCAGGGTCGTAGTAAATCTCTCTCGGCTCCGGCGGCTCGTAGCCGCTGGTCGGCGCGTCGATCGAACGAAGCTTGCATCCGAGGTGCGCAGCGAGACGGTCGGAGTATTCTCGCTCGTCGCACGACAGCCCGGGGTAGCGGGTCGTGACCAAGACTGGCATTGCAGCGAGCCCCTCGCGCGCGAGTGAAACCGCGAGGGCTGCGACCGAAGACGAATCGAGACCGCCGCTCACCGCGATCGCGACAGGCCCTCGCCCCCGCATGCGCGCGAGCACGGCGTCGCGAAGCACTGCCCTGTACTCGGTGGCGCACTCTTCCGCGGTCTTGCCCCTGCTCTCGCGATTCACGTCGAGCGCCCAATACGTCTTCTTGTCGAGCTTGCCGTCTCGCCAGACGATGAGCCCGCCTGGCTCGAGCGCTTCGACGCCTTCGTACAGCGTCGGCCCGCGTTCGTAGTACTCCTCGACGAGCGCGGTCGCGAGGGTCGCGAGGTTCGGCTTCGGCTCGTCGCCGAGAACGAACAACGCTTGTTGCTCCGACGCAATCTGCAGCGTGGTTGTATCTGCATGAAAGTAGAGATTGACGAGCCCGAGTCGATCACGCGCCGCGAACACGGTCCCGGTTCGTGGCTCCCAGACGACGAAAGCGAAGTCGCCGAGCAACGAACGCGGACACCTCTGTTCCCATCGCTCGTAGGCAGCCAGAACGAGCGTGGCATCCGAAGGCTCGCCCGAAATGCCGAGGAGGCTCTTCAACTCCGCGCGGTTGTCCAACCGTCCGTCGAAGATCAAGACGTTGCGGAGCGCGCTCTCGAGAGGCTGGGTCGAGCCCACGTCTTCGCGCATCGTCCATCGGGCCACGTGACCGAGGCTCGCGTTCCAGCCTGTCGTACACGAGTCGCGAAGCCCTCGCGCATCGGGACCACGGTGCGCCATTCGATCGAGCATCGCGTCGACCACGGCGTGAGGCTCGACGGGCGCCCGCGCGACCATGAACGCGAAACCGCTCACGCCTGTCGACCTTCCGCTTTCCAGATCCCCGTTCGTGACGAGCACGCGACGATCGGCGCGAAGCTCGGCTCGCGCGGCGGGCCATCGTCGTGCTCGACCCAGGCGTGCGCTCCGACCCACCACCCGAGCGTGTTCGGCGCCTCGGTGAATCTAGGCTCGTCGAGCGTGCGCTGAACTCCGACGACCAGCTTTGGGGGCGGCCCCGCGACGCAGTGCAAGAGGTACTGCGTCAGCGATTCTGGCAGACATGCGCCGGATACGGTTCCGTGCCGACGGAACGCGATTCGAACGAGCTCTTCGCCCCGCGCGACGTCGACGGCGCCCCGTCGGCCCGAAACGCGAGGCGCTCGAGGGAGCTCGCTCAATACGCGCTCGAAGCCATATCGGCTCAACGCCGCGCTGACGGCGGGAGCGAGAAGCCACGCAGCCGTGAGAAAAGACCGCTCGCCGTTCGAGAGGCGTGCGAATTCGACGAGGTTGTCGAATAGCTTGCGGCTCATTGGCACCGGATGCATGGCTTCTCAGGGGCGCGACGCAGCACAGCGGTTCAATGTGCCTCTGCGATCGCTCCGTGGCACGTCTCGTGGTCCTTCTAACGCATCTCCGCACGTTGCTTCTGCCCTTTCGACCAGCGACTCAACGCGACGCGTTCCGCACCCGCGGGCGCGCATGAAGGTCGCGCTTCCGTTCCTCCAGCTCGTCGCGCGGCTCTCGGCCGTGGCGGCGCTCCTCGCGATCCCTCGCGATCCGAAGCTCGCGGCCGTCATCGCGCTCGTGTCGATGGCGGTCGGGCTCGCCCGAACCTTCGTGCGCGGCGAGGCGCTGGGAGATGCGATCGAGGCGTCGTGGCGCTCCATCGTCGGCGGCATCCGAGCTCGTGACGTTCGCTCTCTGCAGTCGATGCGCGAAGACGAGGAGAGCGTCGCCGTGCTCTCCGACGCCGCACGCGAGGTCGCGCTCCTTCGATCGACTTCGATTCCCGATCTCATCTCCGAAGCGCTCACGCTCGTGGTCCTCGGCGCCTTGGTTGCATCGCGAATTCCCTTCGAATGGATCGCCCTCGCGGCTTTGCTCGCCGCACCTCTCGCGCTGATTGTTCGCGCTTCGCAGCGACGTCAATTCGCGGCGCAGCAACGGGGATACCTCGCGCACGCGGCGCTCACCCGAGATCTGCGCGCCCTCATCGAAGCCAGCCCCGAGCTTCGCGCTCAAGACCGAGAGGCGACCTTCTCCGCGTCGATGCTCGAGCTCGGATCGCGCATGGCACGAGAAGAGCGATCGGCCCTCCGTTTCAGCTCTGCGATCGGTGCGGCGCCCATCGCGTTGGCGGTGATCGCTCTGTGGCTACCGACTGATCTCGGCCGCGCGCTCATCGCGAAGACCGGCCTCATCGACATCGGCGTCGTCGGTGGAGCGACCCTCGCGACTTGCTTCGGTCTGGTGCGGAGCATCGAAGCGGTTCGTCGCGGAGCGCCGTACCAAAAGGCCTTCGCGCGCATCGCCAGCGACCCGGTTCGGCGCGCGAGAGATGCATCGACGCCCGACGAAAACGAGCTCGGGGAGATCGCCTTCGAGTCGGTGAGCGTGATCCATCCCGGAGCCGATCACGCGACGCCCCATGCCCTCACGCTGCAATTCGATGCGGGAGGACTCGCCCTCCTCGGCGACAACGGCTCCGGAAAAAGCACCGCGATCGCAGTGCTTCTCGGCCTCGTTTCGCCGACCGAAGGGCGCGTCGTCATCGGTGGGCGCGAAGTCGATCACGAGCGCTCGGCGGCGCTGTCTCGTCAGGTCTCCTATCTCCCGCAAACCCCCTTCGTGAGCCCTGGAGAAACGCTTTCGTGGCACGCCGACTTGATCGGCGTCTCGCACGAAGCGCTTCTCGTCTGGTTCGAACGGTTGGGCCTCACGAGGAGCCTACGTGGCCGCGGCGGCGCTGCCGATTCGCTTCTCGATCTCAAGCTCGGCTCTCTGTCTGGCGGCGAGCGCCAACGGTTCTTTCTCGCGCGTGCGTTGGCTCGACCCGCGAAGCTCTTGGTCCTCGACGAGCCCGAGGCGAGCCTCGATCAAGAGGCTCGTGAGCAACTGAGCGAAGTGCTCGTCGAGGTCGCGCGCGATCGGCGGGTGATCGTCATCGCCCACGACGTCGCATTCCTACCGAAAGAGTTCCGGCGCGTTACTTGCTCGTCAGCCTCGCTCGCGCCGACGACGAGAGGGGATTGAGTTCAGGGACAGGCGCACCGCAAGTCGTGGTACGTTCTTGTTGCACCGCTTTTTTTTGCTGAGGCGCGTGTTGGGCCGAGCGGTCGTAAACGTTTGCTCGATCTCGTGCACCCAACCCCAGGTTGCGGGTCTGTCAGCTAGCTTCATCAACGTTTCTCGGGAGGATTCCATGCGAACACGAACTTGGCTCTGGGCTCTGTCAGCGACCGCACTTCCAGCCGCGCTTTTGGCGTGTGGCGACAGCAGCGGCGGCGGCGGAGCAGGGGGTGTCGCTACGACTGGCTCGTCGACGATCTCCACCTCCACCACGAGCAAGGCGTCTTCGACAGCGGGTCAGACCGTCTCGAGCAGCAGCAGCAGCAGCAGCAGCAGCAGCAGCAGCAGCAGCAGCAGCAGCAGCAGCAGCAGCAGCGGGACGGGCGCGGGCGGCGCGATGGGCACCGGCGGCGCCGACGCGACGAGCAACGCGAGCAGCACGAGCACCGGCGGCGACGGCACCGGCGTGACGGGCGGCTGCGGCTGCGCCGTCCCGGGATCCACGCCGACGGAGCTCCCGCCGGGGACGCCGGTGATCGCGCTGGCGGTGCTCGCCCTCGTGCGTCGTCGTCGCGCGAGCGTCGCGCGCGGCTGACGCGGGGCCCACCGGATCACGTCGTCAACGCGAGGGGACGACGTGGTCCGCGCGGCGCCGTCAGGGGTGGAGCACGCAGCCGCCGATGACCTCGCCGTTCCACTTCGCGCGCATCGCCTCCTTGAACTGCGCGAGCGGGAACATGTGCGAGACGTGCGGGCGGATCGCGCCGCTCTCGGCCCACGCGAGCACCTGGGCGAGGCGAGGCGCGCGGCTCCGGGGATCCTCGGCGGTGGAGATGGCCGTGGGGCAGCCGAGCACGTCGAGGCTCTTCATCATGATCAGGTTGGTCGGGAGCGCGTTGGCGTTGGGCGCGCCGCGCTGGCCCTTGCCGCGCGCGACGAACGGCGTGGAGGCCCAGCCGACGATGAGGAACCGCGCGCCGAAGCGGACGCAGCGCAGGCTCTCGAGCGAGATGTCGCCGCCGACCGCGTCGTAGACGAC
This sequence comes from Polyangiaceae bacterium, assembly GCA_043755175.1. GTDB lineage: Bacteria > Myxococcota_A > Polyangia > Polyangiales > Polyangiaceae > CAYYKK01. The sequence goes on from JAYUUB010000124.1 coordinate 10,937, forward strand.
GTCGACGCCGCGGCCGCCCGTCAGCTGCTTCACCTCGTCGCGGAACGGGCGCACCGCCGGGCCGTCGCCCTTGCAGTTGATCACGTGATCGGCGCCCTGCTCCTTGACCACGGCGAGCTTGGCGTCGGAGCGGCCGGTGGCGATCACCGTGGCGCCGAGGATCTTCGCGACCTGCACTGCGGCGAGGCCGGTGGCGCCCGACGCGCCGTGGATCAGCGCTGTCTCGCCGGCCTGGAGGCGGCCGCGCGTTACGAGGCAGTGGTAGGCCGTCTCGTAGCTCCCCAGGAGCGCCGCGGCCTGGTCGAACGAGAGGGCCGCGGGGATGCGGAGCGCGGCCTCGACCGGCGCGACGACGTAGGTCGCGAAGCCGCCGTAGGCCTGGTACGCGCCGAGCGATCGGGGCCCCGCAAGAAAGCCGTCGACGAGGACGCGATCGCCGATCGAGATCGAGAGCGAGTGCGAGTGCGAGTGATCGCCGCGCACTTCGTGTCCCACCCACACGATCTCGCCCGCCGACTCGAGGCCGGGCGTGTACGGCGGGTGCGGCATGTGCTGGTACTGGCCGCTCGTCATCAGCAGATCGACCCAGCCGACCGCGGCGCTGCGGACGGCGACGATGACGTCGCGCGGGCCGAGCGTGGCGGGATCGGGCGCGTCCATCGGCACGAGGGCGAGGTGCGTCTCGATGGCCTCGGGCGGCGACTCGGCGAAGCTCGAGACAACGACGCGACGACCCGGCGCGAGGGGGACGGTGCTCATCGCGATTACTTGCTGCCGCCCTTGCCAGGCTTCTTTTCAGCCGGTTTCTTCCCGGGCGGGTCGGTCGCGGTGCTGGCTGAAGGCGGGGCATCCGAGATCACCGCGCGCCCTTCGCCGGGGCTGAGCGAGATGGTCATCGTCCGGTTGCCGGTGACCGCGTCGACGAAGGTGACGTCGTGGCTGCCGGGCGGAACGCGGTAGCCCTTGATCGGCGTCGTGCCGGCCTGCTTGCCGTCGACGAGGACCGGCGTCGGCGGGTTGCACAGGATCTCGAGCTGCCCCGAGTCGTCGCCGGCCGGCGGCTCGTCCGGCGCGGCGGCCGCGAGTGGAACGATCGGCTTCACCTCGGACGAGCCGCAACCGACGATCCCGATGGCCACCGCGGCGAACGCCGCGCGATACGCGCTCTGCATCATGGGCGCGGATGCTACCAGGCTGCGCGCGGGATCGCCTCCTGTTGAAGTCCCTTCGGTTCACGTCACAACGATCGCGCGTCGACGACGAACGGCCACGAGCGCGAGCAGCGCGAGGCCAACGGCGGGCGCGAGGTCGCCGCCCTGGGCGCCGAGGTCGCACGCGCAGCTCGACGCCCGCGGGGCGATCGGGGGCGGCGTCGGTGTCGCGACGGGCGGCTGATCAGGATCGAAATCGAGAGCGAGCGGCGCGGCCACGTCGAGCGGCGTCGCGGCGTCGCGATCGTCGGGCGCGGGCGCGGCGGTCCCGGCGTCGACCGCGGCGTCGGCGCAGGCGGCGTGGTGGGCGAGCAGCCACGCGAGGATCTCCTTCCCTTTCCCCGCTTGCACGGTGGGGATGATCCCTTCGTGGGTCACGCCGGGCAGCGTCTGCCACGCGATCTCGTGCCCCCCGCAGGCCTCGTAATAGTCGCGCAGCGGGCGCGTGTACGGCACCAGCATCGGATCGCCCGCGCCGAGCGTGAAGAAGACCGGGACCTTGCAGGTCGGGCACGGCGTGCCCCACGGCATGCCGCCCGCGATGTGCGCGATCGCCGCAAATTCACGCGGGAATGTCGGCACGTACCAGCCGAGGTAGGTCGCCCCGCCGCTGTAGCCGGCGGCGTAGATCCGCGCGGGATCGACGGCGAAGCGCGCCTGCGTGGCGGCGATCTGCGCGTGGATCCAGCCGGGATCGTGCGTGGAGGTGCCGTGCCACTGCCAGTAGCTGGTGCGGCACCCGAGCTCGACCGGGCAGCGGAGCGAGACGAGATAAACCCGCTCCTGCTCGCACGCGGGCCGCAGCGCGCGGAAGAGCTTCCCGGTCCCGCCATCGTCGCCGTGCAGCGCGATCAGCAGCGGGCGCGCCGATCCGTCGCTCGTCGGCGCGAAGGTGACGCACCCCTTGCAGGGCCAGCCCTCGACTTCCTTCCCGGCCGCTTCCCCGCGGGGCTCGGCTCGCGCGGTCGTCGCCGCGAGCGCGATCGACGAGGCCGCCCCCAGGGCCACGAAAAGGCTACGCATCGGGGCGCATTCTCGCACGCTCCGTCGCGCGCCCGAAAAATGGTAGAGGCTCGGGGATGAGCGACGTGGGATCGGCCAGACGGGCAAAAGACCAGCTGAAGACCGCGATCGGCGCCGAGCCGTGGTGCGCGGGGATCGGCGTCGAGCGCGAGGACGGCGTCGGCTTCGTGGTGCGCGTGCGCGTCCGGCCGGGGAGCGGGCCCGAGCAAAAGAGTCGCATCCCCGCGAGCATCGACGGCGTCGTGATCTACGTCGAAGAGAACGACTCTTGACGTACGGGGAAAACGTGTAAGCTCCTCGCCCCGTGAACGAGAGGAACCTCTCCCGGACGCTCTCGATGAGCGTCGTCGACGCCCTGAAGGCGCAGGGTCACATCCTGGTGGTCAAGGGTGGCGCGACCGCGCTCGCCCGCGAGCTCGAGGAGCTCATGGCCCCGCGGTTCGTGCGGATCGTCCCGCGGATCGAGCCCATGGCCATCGTCGGCGGCGAGGTGACGAGCACCTTTGGCAGCGAGTCGCTCGACGATGAGGTCGAGTCCCTGGTCGACGAGCTCACCGCCGCGCTGATGGACTCGGACCACGTCGAGGACGTGTTCGCCGAGGACAACGTCATCCGCCGCGACATCTTCCGCGCGCTGCGCGACGGCCTCTTCCGCG
>JAYUUB010000125.1:0-4808 GCA_043755175.1 Polyangiaceae bacterium
TCTCCCTTCCAACCTTCCCTTTCCTCTGCCTCTCTCTCTGCTTCTGGCTCTGTCGGGTGACCCCGAAGAAGAGAGGCAGATTTAAAGGAAGGTTGGAAGGGAGAGGAAGGGAGAGAAGGCGAGAATGGGGATTGGGGGTGGTTGCTGGCCCCGGGGGGGTTGTCCTCCGGGGCCGGTCGTTCAGCTGGGGGAGAGCGATTCGAGGCTGGCGACCCATGCGTGGAACCGTGGGCAGCGTGCGCGGATGCGCTCGAGCCCGATCGCTTTGGTGATCCCCTCTCCGTAGACCGTCTTGCTGTACGCCGTCCCCCGGCTGGTCGGTCGCGGCATGCAGTCGGCAAGTCGCTTGGATGGATGCGTCGTCGGACCGTCGTTGATCTTCTCTGGATCGAGGTGCGCGACGTTCTTGATGAGCTGATCGAGTCGCTTGAGGTCTTTGGAATCGTCGAGCCGCGCGCGAAATGCGTCGAGGTCGACGAACACGAAGGCCTCGACCTCGTGGCACTGGAGGTACGGGTGGAAACGACGATCTGGGATGGCCTCTTGCATTGCCTCTTCGATCGCTTCCGCTCGCTTTTCGGGCTCGGGGATCTTCTTGGCCTCGGGTAACCCAGGGAACTTCGTGAGACCGTAAAGATCGAAGAGCGTCGTGAAGGCAGCGTCGTCGCATTTGTCCTCCTTCATGAGGCCTACGAGCGTTTGCTCGACGTAGACCCACTTGTTGCCGCCCGGATTTCCCTTCTTCCGGACGATGATGGGCTTCAGCTCCACGCCGCGCGCGACGAGGTGCCCCGTAAGGAGAGCCTTCGCGAATCGCTCTTCGGTGTCGCCCTCGACAACGAGGTAGATTCTCTTGACGCTCACGGGCGTCCACCGAGCACGTTCATGTCGTAGAGCTCGGAGAGGGTGTAGTCGTCGTCGAGCCAAGACGAGAGCTCGGCCCGATCCTTCCGTTGTAAAGCGCGACTCCCCGTTCACGCGCTCGGCGACCATGACCTGGCCAGCCTCGAACTGATCGAGAAGAGAGGAGACTGGGTGCCGAGAACGATCTGACACGAACCTGCGACGGACTGGACGATCTGCGCGAACAGCGAGAGGGCTGCCGGATGAAGTCCGAGCTCCGGCTCGTCGATGGTGATGAAGTCGGGGAGGCGCGACGAGGGTTGTCCGAGCGCTGTGAAGAGCGCGATTGCGCGCAACGTGCCGTCTGACAGGTGCTCCGGACCGAAGATCTCGTCGCGCTCGTCGCGCCAGGTGAGGAGCATGCTCGTCGCCCCCGGCAGTGGCGCCTCTGGAACGAGATCTTTGATGAACGGAGCAACGATCTGAACCCACCCAAGGATGCGATTCCAAGCTGGGGCTGTCTCGTCTCCGCCGTTTCGGAGCGCCCACAGGTACGAGGCGAGGTTCTTGCCGTCCGACTTCAGGTAGCTCGCGTCGGCGAGGTTGGAGGAGTTGCGCAACGGTGACGAGTCGGAGGTGTCGTGGAAGTGGAAGTAGCTCCAACGCTGGAGTCTCTGCTTCATCGCGCGGGCGAGGGCGTTCGTGCTCGTGCCGAGGGAAGACTCGAATTGCCCGGGCTCCGAACCAAAGTGTTGGTCTCCGTGCCAGCAAGACTCTTCGAGGAAGAGGAGCCGATCCAATGCTGCGTGCCCGAGCCTGGCCTGGTAGGTCATGGGCGCGACGTCATCGAGCTCGACTCGTAGGTTGATCTCTTTCGAGATCTTCGGGCCGTAGTGCAAATTGGAGGACGCGCCACCTTTGCGACCTATGTAGAGGCCGAGTGATCCGCTCGAGATCATCGCAACCAACCGCATGGCAGAAAGCAGGTTGGACTTTCCGGCACCGTTCGGCCCAATGAGAACGGTGACCTGGCCGAGCTCATTCAGCTCGACCGATTTCAGTGAGCGGAAGCCCTCGACGGCAAAGGACTTGACGCGGTTCATGCGTTCAACGTGACCCGCCAACGCCGCCCGATCAATCCTTTCGCTCCCCTCTCGCCTTCTCTCCCTTCCTCTCCCTTCCAACCTTCCCTTTCCTCTGCCTCTGCCTCTCGGGTCCACTCCCAAGAAGAGAGGCAGATTTAAAGGAAGGTTGGAAGGGAGAGGAAGGGAGAGAAGGCGAGAATGGGGATTGGGGGTGGTTGCTGGGCCCAGGGGGGTGTCCTCCGGGGCCTTTTTCTGTTGGAGGGGTGGAGATTGGGTGGGGGGCGTTGGGGCTTGATAAGGGGTAGTGGGAGCGCGTAGCGTCAGCGACGCTGGGTGCGCCACCTCGGCGGGGGAACAACGCTACGGGGGCGCATCGAGGAGTCTGGTCGCGATCGCTGGAGGTGCTTGGCCGATGCCCGTTCCGACGTATGACCGCTTCATCGAGCCCATTCTGCGCTACCTCGCGGTACACGCAGAGGGCGCCGCCGCCCGCGATGTGCATGACGCCGCCGCCACCACGCTCGCCCTCTCGGAGAGTGAACGACTCGAGCGTCTGCCGAGTGGGGTTCAGGCGGTCTACAAGAACCGCGCCGGGTGGGCGCATGACCGATTGAAGCGCGCCGGGCTATCGCGAAGTACGAAGAGGGGATTCTGGCAGCTCACGCCTCAGGGAGTCGCGTTCGCCGCTCAGAAGCGAGCGCCGCTGTCTGCCGAGCAGGTCGAGGACCTCGCGACGGGTCACGTCGACGTTCGCCTGAAAGAGGCTGAGAGCCCGGGCAATGAATCCGTTCTCGAGGTGCTCGGTCCGCCGACTGCGATGGCTAGCCCGGACGACCGCCTCGAACAAGCGCTCTCCGAGCTCCGACGGACGGTAGCGGCCGACGTGCTCGATGCGCTGCGACAGGTCTCTCCCACTTACTTCGAAACCATCGTGCTCGATGTGCTCCATCGCATGGGATACGGAACCAGCCGCGCCGATGTGCAGCGCGTCGGAGGCTCGGGCGACGGCGGAATCGACGGCGTGATCTCGCTCGACAAGCTCGGCCTCGAGAAGGTTTACGTCCAAGCGAAGCGCTGGCAGGGAGTCGTCGGGCGCCCCGATGTGCAAGGCTTCTATGGTGCGCTCGCGGGGAGGCGAGCGAACAAGGGGGTATTCATCACGACGTCGTCGTTCACGGCGCAGGCGGTGGAGTTCGCCGCGTCGGTCGAGCGCGTGGTGTTGGTGGACGGGGCGCGGCTTGCCGAGTTGATGATCGACCACGAGGTCGGGGTGAGCCTCCGGCCGGTGATGGTGCCGAAGATTGATAGCGACTACTTCGAGGAAGAGTCGGCCTAGTAGTTACCAGCCAGGACCCACCAGCTGTCCACCATGAGGGGACGTTGATGAGGACATCGCGGACCGGCGACGCGCTCGATTTACTCTCAATTAAACCGTGACCAGACCAACATGACCAATCTACTCAAGACCCTTGGCTTCGAGGAGAACCCGTTTGCCAACCTGAGCGCGGAGAATGAGCCCGCTCTCCCAGACTACTTTGTCCGGCCGCCATACTACGAGTTTGTGAGAGATCGCGGCTGGACGAGCCGCTCCGCCGTACTCTTTGGCGCACGCGGCGCGGGCAAAAGCGCCACCCGACTCGCATTCGCGAAGGGAGGCGCTCGGCCCGTCAGATGGCGTCCAACAAAGCAGGCAACCCCTTGTGGTAACTTTGGACGACTTCGACCGCATTCTTCGGGATGGCCTGGACCGAGCCGATTTGGGCAAGTTCGTCATGGAGATCGGCTATTTGACCGTCGAAGCGCTGTTGCTTTGGCTCGCCGCACAGGCGGAGGAAGACGGTAGCAGCGAGCCAGGCTCCCCTTCCTACTCGCTCGGGTTTCATCCGTGACTGCGCGCTCGGCGGGGATGAGCGTCTCAAGAATGATGTGCCGAAGTGCTTCGGGACGAGCGAGGTAGAAATGCTGGACGAGAGCGACACAGTCCCTCGTCGATCTCTCCGAAGTCGCGACATTTGAGAGAACCCATCGAGTTGCCGAGCGCGCACCGAAGCACCGCGCTGGAGTTGGGAAGGCAATGATCGCGGGCATCGCACAAGCGATGGCCACCAAGTGGGCGGGCGCCGGCATTCCAGTTGAGCAGGGCCTCATCGCCCTGCTTAAGGCGGATCCGAAAGTTTGGAACGAAGCACAGTTCGCGAAATCTGTCTTTCTTCGGCTCGCCGAGTTCGCTCAGATTTTTGGTTTCTCGGGCGTCAGCATCCTGGTCGACAAAGTCGACGAGACCACCGCGACAACGAACTCGTCGGCAGCCACCGCCCGGTTGCTTTACCCATTACTTGCCAACAACCAGCTCCTTGAAGCCGAACACTTCTCGTGGCTGTTCTTCCTCTGGGACAAGGTCCAAGGAGAATATAGCGGAAACATCTTTCCGGTCCGGCTCGACAAGATTCCAAACGCAACGATTGCCTGGGACAATACTTTTTTGGTCAACCTGGTGGCTCGCCGGCTAGAGAATTTTTCCAACGGAGCAATTCACGAGTTTCGCGAACTGTGCGATCCAGCTGTGGAGGCAGACGTCGCTTTCGACACAGTGGTTCGCCTCTCGATGCGTTCTCCCAGGGAATTGATTCGTATTCTAGATACCATTTTCAGGGAGCACGATGACGACTACGCTTCTTCGACGGACCCGCCACCCCGGTTACTTCAAACGACCATACCGGGGGCTCGACAAGTACGCAATCGAGGCGCTCCGCCGGAGCTTCGCGGCCGATCAGATTCGACGACTTAGGGCCCGCGTATAAACAAGTCGGCGCTATTCCGCCGATACCATCGTGAGACAGGCGGCCTCGTCTCTGCGCTCCTCAGCCTACAAAAGTAGGC
>JAYUUB010000126.1:0-37313 GCA_043755175.1 Polyangiaceae bacterium
GAGATCCGTCTTCGCGTTCCTCGATGAAGCATGTCATGCGGCCCTCGACAACACGCGACCGCCCTCGCTTTTGCCGGCTGCCCGGTGAACGGGTACCGCCAATGGACCCAGTCGGTCGAAGGCGATCCGAGCCAACATGCATTCTCCGTGGGTGGCGGAGGCTTCGGAGAGACCTTCGAGGGAACCTTCGACTCTCGGAGTCGACGCGCATCGCCCGCGGCCGCGCGGAGTGGTGACCTCGGTGTCCGCTGCGCCGCCGAGTTAGGTGCATTTCCGTTCCGAGGACCCACGCCTTCGGTGTCGTCCGCACCACTCTTGCCTTCGGCGCCGGATCCGACCGCTCGGTCCGGCCCGTCGAGCGAGGCCCCGGTCGCTCGTCCCACCGATTCGGGGCTCGTCCCACCGAACGATGCGTCCGGCGTCTGCCCCCCATCGACGGGATGGGTCCGGGGTGGCGCGTTCGTGGCGGCCGGAGAGCGGGCAACGACACGCGTCGAGCCTCTCTGCGTCGACGTTCACGAAGCGACGGTCGACCACTTCGCTGCTTGCGTCGCGGCGGGAGTCTGTCGCGAGCCCGATCGAGGCGGTGCGTGCAACTGGGGAGTCGCAGCGCATCGAGATCACCCAATCAATTGTTTGTCGCAACCCGAGGCCGTCGTCTATTGCAACTGGGCGCGCGAGCGACTTCCAACCGTCGTCGAGTCGGAGTGGGTGGCTCGCGGAGGCCAAACCGGCAAAAGCTATCCTTGGGGGGATGCTGTGGCTCTCGGGCAGCTCTGTTGGTCGGGATCGGCGCTACGGCGCAACACGTGTCCGGTCGGAGCCTTTCCTGATGGTCATTCGAAAGAAGGGATCGCCGACCTCATCGGCAATGTCGTCGAGTGGACGAGCACGCCGTCGAACAGGGGGACGCAGAGATTCCGCCTCGGCGGAGGCAGCTTCGCCGACACCGACGCAGCGCAGGTTCGGTGGACGGTCGACTGGGACGAGGTCGGCGAAACGCATGCACCGACCACCGGCGTTCGCTGCGTCACGACGGCCAAGCCCTGAATGAATGGCGCGGGGCCCTCAATGCGCGGGCTCCACGTCGACGTGCACGCGACCGCTCTCGAGGGCGAACTTGTAGGGCGGGCCGCCGAACACGATCATCAAATCTTTGCCGTCACCAGCTGACGTAGACGGCATCGGGTCCGGGAACGAGGTCCACGAGGAGCCGGTCGCCGCGGGCGCGGACCTCGACGAGCCCATCGGCTGCAGCTCTTCGCGCGGATGCGGCCACGTCGGTCGTCGCGGGCGGGAGGGAGACGACGACGGTGACGGGTTGAGAGAAGATCGTGGGATCAAGATGGTTCGAAAGACGAAAGGTCGTACTCCGGAGCCCTGACTGGAGGACCTCGAGCTGTGAGTCTTCGCGCTCTCGCTCGTAGAGAGTCGCCGCGCCGTAGCCGGTGCACCACACCTGGTCGTCTTTCAACGCGATGTAATCGAGCATGGCTTCGAGGACGGCCTCGCGCTCCGGAATCACGTCGTGCATGTAGAACAGGAACCACGACAGCGGCGCGCCGTTCCAATTGATGGTGTGTGCGAGGGCCATGTCGATGTTTGCGAGGCCGCTCGAGAGGGTCAGATCGTCGCCCTCGGGGTAGATGCGATCGGTATAGATGATATGGTCCTTTCGGCGCCAATCGACGTGCCCGCTCTCCGTGATGAGGGGATATACGCAAGGCCCCTCTCCGCCGCCCGGGATGGCGAACGTGAGGGGCGGGGTGCCGATGGCGTCCTTGATGTCGTCGTAGCCGCCGAAGATGGAATTGCGATTCCAGACGTCGTTCTCCGGAGTGCACTCGGGCTTGATCCAGTGAATGCGGCCGTGATTTCCAATTTCGTATCCAGCATGAGCGACGTCGTTCCACATCGCCCAGTTGGTTGGCTCGTTGGGGCCGATGCTGCCGCTCGTGAGGTAGAACGTGGCCTTGTATCCATAGAGATCGAAGAGAGGCTTGGCGACGGTGAGCTGGCTCGTGTGCGTGTCGTCGAAGGTCATGGTCACGACGGCGAGCTTGTCGCCGAGATATTGCGCCACGAAGGGAGCCGCGATCGACAGATCGCCACCCGTGGTCGTGGGCAGCTCTGGCCCGAGCGTGACCGAGAGCGCCGACGCCTGCGGGCCGTGAACGGCGCGGTACGTGTCGAGAAAGCCGCTCTTGGCAACGACGATGGTGTGCTCGATGGGGCGCGTGCTGGGCGCTCGAGGCGGCTCGACCTTTCCGGTCGGCTCGGTAGACGAGAGCAGGAACGATCCGTCCGAGGCGGTCTCGGTCCACAGATGGGGATTGGCGGCGAGCGAGACCTTCGCGTGAGCGATGGGCACACCGTCGGGATTTTTCACGGTCCCAGTGAGCCAGAGCGGGGCGGTGGGGCCGCTGCCACCGGTGCCACCGCTTCCCTCAGCGAAGCCTTGAATGCCAATGCTGCCTCCACCCGGAGAGACGGTTTCCGGTGGCGGCGATGCGAATGAGCCACCCGAGGCGCTTTCTGCGCCACCCGACCCCTGACGAGCGAGCCGCTGACAGCCAAGCGTGAGACCCAGAGCGGTCCCGACGAGCACGAGCGAGCACGATGTTTGGGTGGTCATGTCGTTTCAACGGGCGGTTGCAATGCATGTGCCCTCTGAATCGCCAGCAATTCGTGCGTGCCCGAGGCCTCGGCCTACCAATCGGCCACAGCGTCGCAATTGGTAGCGCGGCAATGGATCAACTCGTGGTGGTCGCGGCACTCGGCTCATCGACGAAATACGGGCTCCCCTCGCCCGGCTTCCAGCCCGGCGTCACGGCCGTCTTCTTCGCAGCCGTGGCAATCGACTTGTCGCCATGCGGGCTCTACCCTCCTTGGAGATGAGCGAGCTTCTGTTCCTTCATGGCCTCGAGGAGAACCCGCTCGCCTCGGGTGCGACGCTCGCGCGGCCAGGTGCACGATGAGCTTCTGGACGCGGCTCTCCAGCGGGTTCTGGCGGCTCTCGCTGCCGAAGAAGCCGATGACGCTGCGACCCGGCACCGCGAGCGGCGCCAAGCGAGATGGGCGGAAGCACGGCTTCTGGACCGAGCGCGGAGCCTCTGGCGTGACCACCGTCCTCCACTACGAGCGCGGTGAGAAGCACGGCCCGTTTCGCGACTACCATTCAACGGGCGAGCGACGAACCGAGGGCACTTACGTCGACGGCGAGCTCGACGGGCCGTGGCGCGTTTGGCACGACGACGGTTCGCTTTCGGCGATCGCGACGTTCGATCGAGGCAAGCTCGAAGGAGTCCATCGAATGTATTTGGCGTCGGGCGAGATCAAGCTCGAGAGCGAATACATCCACAACCAGCGTCACGGCCCATGGCGTCTCCTCCACGACGACGGCGCGCGACACGAAGAAGGCGCGCACGATCACGGGCTCCGCGTTGGATCTTGGAGGCTCTACGACGAGCACGGAAAGCTGCGCGAGCAGGGCGAATACGACTCTGGAGAACGCAACGGCGCCTTCACCTTCTTCGAGCGCGGCGAGCCCGTGCTCGAGTGCACGTTCCGTGGTGGCGTGCTCGATGGGCCTTTTCGGGTTCTATCGCGGAGCGATGTCGTCGCAGGCGGCCGCTTTCGCGACGGCATCATCGAGCCCAAGCCGACTCTGCGACCCGACGCGCGGACCGCGCTATCGACACATCCTCCACCCGAGCCCGTGCTGCGCGGTTGGATCGAGATCGAGAGCGCGCTCTCGGTCCTCGATCCGCCGACCGAGCTGCCACCGCTGTTCGTCGAGATGGACGACGAGCTCGAGCCACTCGACGACGCCGAGCGCTCGAGGCGCAACGATTCGCTCGAAGCGTGGAGGACGCTCTTCGCCGATACGACGAAGCTCGAAGCCGATGCGCGATCGGTCGTCGCCGAGCGCGTCCGCGAGCGTCTCGTCGAGCGCCCCGGCGCTCTCCTACCCGAAGTCGGTTATCCGGCATGGCAACAGCTCGTCGGCGCGACGAAGCCCCACGCGCTCGCGCAGTTCGTCACGAGCATCACGCTCGATCACGCGCACTTCGACGAAGAGAGCGCTTCGCGGTTCGGTCAGCGCTTCAAAAAGCAGCTTCGCCGCTTGTCCTTGTTCGAGTGCACGTTCGACCCGTCGCTCGAAGCGTTTCTGAGGCAAACCCGGTTCGAGTCGCTCGAGGTCCTCGAAATCGCCGACTTCGACGACGGTGGGCGCGGGCTCGACGCGCTCACCGAGCTCGACTGGGCGAGTCGGCTCGTACGCCTCGCGTTCGACGGCACCGCTCATCGCTACGACGACGGTCGACTCGCCAAGCTCTTCGACGCCGAGGCGTGGACCGCGCTCCGCTCGCTGTCCCTCGGCGCGGCCGAGCCAGGCCCGGCGACAGAGCTCGCGATCGCGCACGGCGCGGTCGCACGAAAGCTCGAAGAGCTGCACTTCGTCGAGTCGCGCGTCCCCGCATCGACCATCGATGCACTGGCCAAGGGCGCATCGGCGCTGAAGCGCCTGAAGCTCGAGCGATGCACGCTCTCGCTCGAAGCCGTTGAACGCCTCGAAACGTGGCGATCTCGGAAGGGGCTCCGTCTGGTGACCGTCGAACTCGAGCCGCTATAGAGCCCGCCACCGTGGCTACCCGTGGAGCAGAACCGGGCCTACCGAGTGGCGTCGCGGTGCTGGCCGCGGAACGCGAAATGGATCTTGGAGCGCGCGGCGCGCGGTCTATCCTGGCCGGCCATGGATCGTCGTCTCTCGTGAAAACTTTCGCGCTCTCAATCGCGCTGACTGCGCTCCCGGCGACGTCTTGCGCGAGCGCGCCGCCTCCGCCCGCGCCCGTCGCCCCCGAGGCGCCACGAACCGAAGTGGCTCCGCCCGAGCCCATCCACGAGGAGCACGCGCTCCCGACCGTTTGCTCCGACGGTCCGGTCTGCGTGCCTCCCAAAGACTTCGCGGAGCGCGTCTGCGCCGGAACGTACCCCGAGGTGGCGCTGCACATGTTCCTGCCCAAGACGCCTTGGAAAAGGGCTTATGTTCTTCGCAGCTTTCAGGCCTGGCACGTGGGCGGGCACGGCGACATGCGTGAGCTGAGGGCCAACGAGGAGGTCTTGATCCTCTCCGTGAGTCGCGGCGGCGGAGACGGTCAGCTCGGCGGCAAGGCGTTCGACGTCGTCCGCTGGGATGGCACATGCGTCTCGCTCATGGAAGACGAGATCACCTTTCAAAAGCCTTCGGGCGCCGTGCCCGCGAACATCGCGTGGAAGAAGCTCGCGCCGAGCTTCCAAGCCGTCTTCGCCGAAGACAAAGCCATCGACATGCTCCGCTCCACACAAGCGCGCCTATGCGATTCGCCCGCAGCAGATCAGGAGCCCGGAAAGTCGAAGTGCGAGCTCGCGCGGCGCCAGCTCTCGCTCGCCATTGCCCAGTCGATCGGACACGGGAAGACTTTGCCCGTGCTCTCGTCGGTTCCTTGATCACGCGCCGAGCCCCGCAGCGAGCATCTCAGCCGGAGCGACTCCGTTCCTCTCTTCGGTGGAGCTCGCGCGACCTGACGCTTGCAGTGAGGCCTCTCAAGCCGACAGAATCGAGCGAGTCTTGAGCGCCGATCAAAGCATCACCGCGCAAAGCTCGCCTCCGGCGCTACCGGTATAGATGCGCGAGGCGTCGGGCGAGAAGGCGGCGGCCGTGACGTGGCCACGGTGAATGCGTTGCCCCCAGCGCTCCTCGCCTGACTCGAGATCGAACACGGACACCCAGCCACTCGAATTGCCGACTAGCGCGCTTTTCTCGTCGGTGCTGATCGCGAAAGCCGTGACCGTCAACGTGGGGTCGTTGAACGGCTCCGGTGCCTTCACTTGTTTGCCGGCGAGCGTACGGACGAAAAGGCCGTTCCCGTGCTCGCCGACCACCCAAGTGCGCGTGCGCGTCCGCAGAGGCGCGTCGACCGTCACGACGGGCAACCACAGCTTGCTCGCAGGCTTCGTCGCGGCAAGCGTCTCGAGAGACACGGCGTCGAGCTCGACCGTGCCCGACTTGCCACCGCGCGCGATGCGCGTCGCGAGGAGGCGCTTGCCGTCGGTCGAGCTCGCGATTCCGAGGATCTGGGTTCCGAGAGCCACCTTGATCACACCGGGCACATCGGGCTTCGCTTTGCTCATGCGACGCCAGTATCGCCCACACCCCGCGAACGGGCCATCGGGGCGATGAGCTTGCCAATTGGATTGGCTCGACCCTCGCCGCGAGCGCAGTGGACAGAAGCGTGAATACAATTTACTAACTCAGTCATGCTTCACGCTGAGTCGAAGGCGCCGCGCGCGCGCCGTCACGATGCGAACCATCGGCGAATCCTCTCCACGGCCATGCGCATGGTCGAAGAGGGCGGGCTCGAGGCGCTTTCGATCAACAAGCTGGCCGAAGCCGCCGACTACACGCCCGGCGCGCTCTACCGGTACTTCGCCTCCAAAGATGCGCTTCTCTCCGAGCTCGTCGGCCAGTGCCTCGAAGACGTCACTCGCTTTCTGACGACCGCCGAGAGTGTGCTGCCGGAGCGCGCGTCCCCGTTCGCGCGCGTCTTCGTCCTCGTCCGCGCGTACCGCGCCTTCGCGAGAGCTCGGCCAGAGAGGTTCGCCCTGCTCGCCATGACGCTCGCCCACCCTCGTGTCTTGTTGCCGAAGTCTGAAGATTCGACGCCCGTCATGGGGATCATGGTCGGCGCGCTCGAGCCGCTAGCACGCGCCCTCGGCGGTGCAGCCGACGCCGGGCTCCTCGCCGAAGGCGACGTGGCAGAGAGGACCGTCTGCCTTTTCGCTCTCCTGCAAGGCGTCCTCCAGCTCCACAAACAAGCCCGCCTTGCGCCGCAGATCCTCGATCTCGATCGGCTGACGATGCGAGGAACGCGAGCTCTGCTCGTCGGCTGGGGCGCAAAGCCGCGGACGGTCGATGCGTCCATCGAAAGGGCCGTCGAGTTGGGTGAGGTCGACGAGCACGTGGGAGGGGTCGAATGACGATCGCAAGCATCATCGTGTGCGCGCTCTTGGGTGCGCTGTCTTGGACGTTTCTCGAGTACGTGATCCATCGCTCGCTCGGCCACGACCGGCGGTTTCGCCCGAACCCGTTCGGTGCGGAGCACCTCCGCCACCACGTCGAAGGCGACTACTTCGCGCCGGCGACGAAGAAGATCCCTCTCGCCCTCGCTGCAGCGCTGGTCTTCTCGGCGCCGGCCATGTGGCTCCTCGGTCGAGCCCAGGGCCTCGCCTTCGTCGGTGGGCTCATGGCGTTCTACACGGCGTACGAGGTCTTGCATCGGCGCGAGCACACGCACCCGGGTTTCGGCGCCTACGGACGTTGGGCGCGGCGCCACCACTTCCATCACCACTTCGTCGACGCGAGGTGCAACCACGGTGTCACCTCTCCATTCTGGGACCTCTTGTTCGGCACTTACCAGAAGCCATCCACCATCACCGTGCCGCCTCGCTTGTGCATGATCTGGCTGAAAGATCCCGCCACGGGGAAGATCCGCACGGAGCACGCTCCGTCGTTCGTCCTCGGGAAATCGCACGCTGAAGGCGAGCGCTGATCGCTCGAACGAAGCAGCCTAACTTTCTGCGCTCGAGGCGCTGCGGAGATCGACTGCGACTCTCGTGTCGACGCATCCGCGCGCGACGCGGACCGCGCGGGGCTTACGAATCGTCGAACCATTCGCGGTTCCGAGGCTTTCGACTGGGTTCTGGCTCTCAAACGAAGCCGCGCACGAGAGCCGCTGCGAAAGGCGAAGAACACCATCGAGCCGATCCACGTCGACGCCGCGACGACGTGGAGCCACACCGAGAATGCATGGAGCGACAGGGCCCTAGCCCGGTTTTCTGTCGACTCGGGCGCTCGCGAGAATCGGCGAGCTCGCGACGCTGAAGAGCCCGAACGCCATGGCCCATAGCGTGCCCGATCCAGGAGCGCAGCGAGGAGAAAGAATGGTCGAAAGCCTTTCGCGGCGAGCGCGAGCCCGAGCTCTCGAGAGGGCGCAGAAGAGGGGTCTGTTGCGAGCAAGGAGCGAGGCACGAGACGTCGTCCCTTCGGCGCTCGCCTCTTGCGCCACAATCCGATGCAACTCGTCTCCACACGCCAGACTTTAGTCGCCCCCCTGACCTGGTGATCTCTTTGCGGGGAGCTGACGCACACGATCATGTGCAAGGCGACGTACGTCCTCGAGTCGCTCGGCAGATGCAGAGACGCTCGCTCTCGGAACGGGCTCAGCTGCGGAAGATGCCGTCGAACCTAAACATGAAGCTGCCCTCAGTCGTCGGCGACTCCCGCACCGACCGCAGAATGATGGACCGGATCGCGGGTCGAGACAGAGGCCGAGACCGGCACGGCGCTCCGGCTGTGTTAGAGGGAGGCAATGGAAACCGTGGTGGTGACCGGCGCTTCTGGGCACATCGGCTCGGCGCTCGTCCGCGCTCTGCTCGCAGAAGGCAACACCGTGCGGGCGCTCGTGCGGACCGACGTGAAGCCTCTCTCGGGGCTCGACGTCGATGTGAGGCGCGTCGACGTGACCGATGCCGCGGGCGTCGACGAAGCGCTCCGTGGAGCGTCGACCGTCTACCACGCGGCAGCACAGGTCACGCTCTCGACCGGCGAGCATCCGCGCGCCGAGCGCGTGAACGTCGAAGGCACACGCAACGTCGTCGATGCGTGCTGCAAGCATGGCGTCGCGAAGCTCGTGCATTTCAGCTCGGTGCACGCGCTCGATCGAGCTGGAACGCTGCTCTCTCCGACGCAAGGATTGGTCTACGAACGCAGCAAAGCGGGGGCCGAGCGTGAGGTGCAGAGGGCTGTCGAACGAGGCCTGTTCGCCGTGATCGTCAGCCCGGCTGCGGTCATCGGTCCGTACGACCACAAGCCTTCGTACATAGGTCGAGTGCTCATGATGATCTCGCGCGGTCTCCTCCCCGCGACCATCGACGGCGGTCAGTCGTGGGTCGACGTGCGCGACGTCGCATCGTCGGCCATCCGAGCGAGCCGATCGGGCGTCTCGGGCGCCCGCTACGTTCTCGACGGGCACTGGATCGCGATGCCCGAATTCGCGAAGCTCGCAGCGAAAGTCGCCCGATCACGCGCGCCCCTGTTCCAAGTGCCGAGGGGGCTCGCGCGCGCCTTGGCGCCGCTCGCCGAACGCGCGTCGAAGCTCGCTGGGACGGAGCCGCTCTTCACGACCGCGTCGGTCGATGCGCTCGAGACCCAGGCGCGTCCTCGCGACCAACGGTCGCGCGACGAGCTCGCCCATGGTCCGCGCCCGACCGAAGAGACGCTCGCCGACACGTTCCGATGGTTCGAGGAGCAAGGTCTGCTGCGGAGACGCTCATGAAAGCAGTCGTCACAGGATCGAGCGGGTTCGTCGGGCGACACCTCGTGAGAGCGCTGGCCGCGCGCGGCGATTCGGTCGTCGCGATGGACGTCGTTGCTCGCACCGATCTCGAAGGTGTCTCTGGGGTCACTCAAGTGAAGGCCGACCTCTGCGACGCTTCGTCGCTTCGCGAGGTCGTGGCGGGCGCCGACGCCGTGTTCCACGTCGCTTCCCGCGTTCAAACCCAGGAGCACGGCGCCGACGAGGTCTTCGCGATCAATGTCGGAGGCACCGAGAGTCTGCTCGAGGCTTGCCGCAAAGAAAACGTGCGGCGCTTCGTCTACACCTCGAGCGCGAGCGTCGTCTACGCCGGCGTCGACATCGAGGGCGGAGACGAGACGCTCCCCTACCCCCTGCATTTTCACGCCCCTTATGCCGAGACGAAAGCGATCGCTGAAAAGAAGGTGATCGCTGCCCACGGACGCGAAGGCATTCTCTCGTGCTCGATTCGCCCGCACATCGTCTTCGGTCCCGGCGACACGCGATTTTTACCGGCCATTTTGGAGCGGGCACGCAAAGGCAAGCTCAAGGCCTATGTCGGCGACCCGAAGAAGGTCTCCGACTTCACGTACGTCGACAACCTCGTTCACGGTCTCATGCTCGCCGGAGACGCCATGGTCGAGGGCCACGCCGCAGGCGGTCAGGCTTACTTCATCACCAACGGCGAGCCTCTGCCCTTCTGGGAGTTCGTGGGTCGCGTCCTCGACGGAGTAGGTCATCCACGGCCCACGATTCGCATTCCCTTTCCGATCGCCTACGCCGCCGCCGCCGTCCGCGAAGGCATCGACCGCCTGCGCGACGTGCCGACGAGTGAAGCGAGTCTGACGCGCTTCGCAATTCGCTATTTGACGACTCACCACTACTTCACGATCGCGAAGGCCGAGCGCGACCTCGGCTACCGACCGAAAGTCGGCTTGCAGGCCGGTATCGACGCGACCATCGCCTCGCTGCGCGGCTAGTATCGCGCAATCGGAGACACGGATTGCCATCAGTCGTGAGACGTGTTCGTGCGCGCCTGCCTTCTTGGCGTCCTTGGCGGTATCCGTTCCGGCCAAGGGTCGACGAGAAGAGAGTGAACCGCCAAGACGCCGGGGCCGCCAAGAGGGAAGAACGCCCGGGGGAGACCAAGTAATCGGTTTGACGCCCAATCCGTCTGGATGTCTGTCCGGAGCCACGCTTGACGTTCCCCCGGACGGCGGTATGATTCGGTCATACCATGGCAAACACGGCGAAGATCGCGGTCAGCATCGATCCGGAGCTGCTCCGGCGGGTCGAGCGTGTGCGGCTGCAGACGGGAGAATCGCGGAGCGCGCTGGTGAGTCGCGCGCTCCGCCAGCTCACCCGGGATGACGAGCGTGCCCGTCGCGTGCGCGAGTACGTACAGGCGTACCGCGACACGCCGGAGACCGCGGAGGAGATCGCCGCGGCGCGCGCGTCCGCGAGGCGCGCGCTGTCCGCGCTCTCATGGGACGGGCGGTGAGGCGCGGTGAGATCTGGTGGGCGCGGATGGACAAGGACCGCCCGGTCCTCCTCCTGTCTCGCGACGAGGCATACGAGGCGCGCGCCATGGTCATCGTGGCTCCGGCAACGACCACCATTCGCGGATTCTCACTCGAGGTGAAGATCGGCCGACGCGAGGGCCTGCCCACCGAGTCGGTGATCAACTGCGATTGGCTGGTCACCGTCCCGAAGGCCGATCTCGTAGAGCGCGCAGGCTCGGTCTCGGGCGCCAAGCTGAGGCGCATCGAGGACGCCCTTCGCTTTGCGCTAGGCCTGGATTGAGGCCTCTCCGCCGGCATCGCCTGACCGAGGTCCGGTGGCTCCTGCGTCCCTGAATCAGGGTGTGCAGACGCGCACCCGTAGGATGTCGAGTGTCGTGCCCGCGGCGCTCGCCCACGCGACTTCGTTCTCGGTCCTGCTCTCACAATCCTCATCGACAATCAGGTCGTTCTCGCTGATCGTTCAGGCTTTGATGAGCATCTCGCTTGTTTCGATTACGTGGTGGCGGTCGCTGCGGCGCTCGCGCGTCCCTTGACAGTATCGGACCGTCCGGCAGTCTGCCTGGATGAAACAGGTACGTTCTAGGAAGGGCGAGAGCGCTACGGCTTCGGTTTGACCGCTTCGAATAGGGTATTCAGCCGATACCATCGTGAGACAAGCGGCCTCGTCCCTGCGCTTTTCAGCTTACAAAAGCAGGCTTCCGGTGCTCGTTCGCGTCCACGTCGAAAACGTCTCTCGTGAACGTCAATCGAGCGGGCCGATATAGTCGTTCACGTGATCGATGTTGTCTGGGCCAACCGCGGCTCGGGCCTTGCCCAATTGCTCGACGATGTAACTCATGCGCACGACACGCACGAAATGGCGGCTCGGATGGCGGTCTGTCCCGCGAACGAGGATGCCGACGAGGCGGCCATCGGTGTCGAAGGCACCTCCACCGCTCATTCCACGAACGGCAGAGGTTTCCAAAAAAGCTTCGACATTGGAATCGTGGCCGCGGCTCGAAGCTCGTCCCGACCGCCGCGTGCGGTCACCCCGCGTTCGGGCAGTACCGCGTGAACCCCGACGGCGGCTTCACCGCGTTCTCGCTCACGGTCCTCGAGCTCGGCGACGACTGCATCGCGGGCTGGACATCTTTTCTCGACGTCGAGACCCTTTTTCCGCGCTTCGGGCTCCCTCTGACGCTCGCCGAATAAATCGTCCGAGCGACCGATGATTCCGACGGGGGAGGGCAGTCTCACCTCTGTAACCCGCCCCCGAAAGGAAAACTCCCCCCATGGCCGCTCGCAGCATCTTCGTGAACCTTCCCGTGAAGGACCTCGACAAGACGAAGGCGTTCTTCTCCAAGCTCGGCTTCACGTACAACCCGCAGTTCACGGACCAGAACGCCGCCTGCATGGTGATAAGCGAGCTTGGCTACGTGATGCTCCTCCAGGAGGCGTTCTTCAAGACGTTCACGAAGCGCGAGATCTCCGACGCGACGAAGCAGACCGAGGCGCTCTTCTGTCTCTCCTGCGAGAGCAAGGAGGCGGTCGACGCGATGGTGCGCGCCGCGCTCGAGAACGGCGGCAGCGCCGCGATGCCGAAGCAGGACCACGGCTTCATGTATGCCGGAAGCTTCTACGATCTCGACGGCCACCACTGGGAAGTGATGTGGATGGACCCGTCGCACGTGCAGAAGAGCTCCTGAGCGGAGCAGTTTCTGCAGCGGCGTGCGAGTCGTACGCGGCGGCGTGGGCGGCGTATCCGGCGTGGGACAAGGCGTGCTTGATCGTGGGCGTGGCGGTGCCGGCGCGGGATGACGAGGCGCGCGCGCGGGACGTGCGCGATCGCTTCGTGAAGGAGGTGCTCCCGCACGTCGTGGTGACGACGCCGGTGGAGCCGAAGGACCGGTACTGACGGGGCGCCGCTGCTAGCGCGTGGCGATCCAGTAGTAGCGCTTCAGGGGTCGGTTCGGGGCGAGGGCCCTCGTCTCGCGCAACGCGCCTCCGTTTCCCTCGATGACGCGAATGGAGGCCGCGTTCGTGTCGTCACACGTGAGGAGCACGGCCGTCAGTCCGAGCGAGCGAGCCACGAGCAGAGCCTGACGCAGCATCTCGGAGGCGACTCCGCGAGCTCGGAACGACGGCACGGTGTCGTAGCCGATGTGCCCGCCTTCGACGCGAAGCGCGTCGTTCAGCTCGTGATGAATGGAGAGACGGCCCACGAACTGTTCTTCTGCGATGGCCCAGAGGTGCGTTTTGGGAACGAGCGTCTCGGTTCGCTGATTCGAGTCAGCCAGCTTCCCCCTCACGAACGCGGCAAAGTCCCGTTCGACGGCCTCGAGGTCGACGCCGAGGTGCCACGGAAGGCCCTCGTGTCGGAATTCGCGGAGGCCACGGAGGAAGGTCTCGCGATATTTCTCGTTGGGCGGGACGAGCTGGAGCTTCATGGATCGATCAAGCGAGCACCGTTAGCCTACTTTCGTAGGCTGAGGAGCAGAGAGACGAGGCCGCCTGTCTCGCGATGGGTTCGGCGCAATAGCGCCGACTTGTTGATACGCGGGCCCTCAGGCGCCCGGTCGAAATAAGTGCTGCTGCGACGACGCGCATATTTCGACCGCGCCTTAGGCCGCCTGGCGCTGAGATTCCAGCCGTTTGTAGCGGGTGCCAGACCGACGTCGAGCGGTGGGCCCTGCGACGATCACCCTCGTGCAACGAGATTGGCCGAGTGGAGCGCGTCGTCGATGCCGGAGAGCAGCTGGTCGGGCGTGAAGGGTTTTGCGACGAAGTGATAGCTCTCGGTGAGCCGCCCGTCGGGACCGACCGCGTCAGCCACGTAGCCGCTCATCAGCACGACCACGAGCGTCGGCTGCAGCTTCACGAGCGCGCGCGCGAGCTGGACGCCCCCCATCTTCGGCATGACGATGTCGCTGAGCAGGAGGTCGATTCGCTTGCCGGACCCAGCCACCATCAGCGCTTCCTGGCCATCTCGTGCCTCGACGACGTCGTGTCCCGCCGCCACGAGGACTCGGCGGGCCACGGCGCGCACCGATGCGTCGTCCTCGACGAGCAGGATCGACGCGCGAGGCGATGGCTGCCGGGCCACCACCGCCGAGGGCGCGTTCTCGTTCGGCGCCGGTTGAAGGCTGAACAGCGCGGTGATCGTGGTGCCGCGCCCGCGCTCGCTGATGACCTCGACGAAGGCGCCACTCTGCGCGATGATGCTCCGCACGACCGCGAGCCCGAGCCCCGTACCTCGCCCGGACGCCTTCGTGGTGAAGAACGGCTCGAACATGCGCGCTCGCGTCTCGGGACTGAAGCCCTCGCCGGTGTCGGTGACTTCGAGGACTGCGTACTCGCCGTCGGGGATTTCGCCCCCGTTCCGCGACGCGCGATAGCATCGGAGGCGGAGCTGCCCGCCGTCTGGCATCGCGTCGCGCGCATTGCTCACCAGGTTGATGAGCACCTGCACCATGCTCGGCTCGTCGACCTTCACGAAGAGTGCGTCTTCGAGCGCTACAACGGCCTCGATGTCCTCGCGCAGCATGCGCTTCACGATCGGGAGCGTGCCGCGGACGACATCGGACAGCTTCACGATCGTGGGCTGAAGCACCTGCTTGCGACCAAACGCGAGCAGCTGCCGGGTGAGGTCGGTCGAGCGCTCGGCGGCGAGCACGATCTCCTGCAGTCCCTCGCGCATCTGGGGCTCGGTGGTGGTGTCGAGCAGGAGCTGCGCGTTCGCGAGCACCACGGTGACCAAGTTGTTGAAGTCGTGGGAGACGCCACCGGCGAGCAGGCCCAGTGCCTCGAGGCGCTCCGCCTGGTGGAGGCGGGTTTCGAGCCGATCGCGCTCGCGCTCGGCGCGGCGCCGGTCCGTCACGTCCCTGATCGACAGCCGATGAATGGCCGGCGCTACCGAGGACGGCGGTAGACCGTGGCCGACCAGCTCGAGCTCGCGGACCTCGCCAGAGGAGTGCTGGAGCGCTGCCACCAGCCCCCCTGCCGCATCGCCGGTGGCGTTCTCGACCAGCTCGCGCACGCTCGCCGGATCGCTCCACGAAAGCTCGTACAGCGACGTGCTCGGCCGGAGCTCGCTCCCGAGCGCTCGGGTCGCGGCCGGGTTCAGATGGACGACGCGGCCTGCTACGTCGAGCGAGATGATCCCTTCGGGAGCGGTCTGGATGAGGTCGCGCAGAGCGCGCTCGCCCTCGTTCGCGCGTTGGAGCCCGCGGTTGAGCGCGCCGATCGTGTCGAACATGAGATAGCCCGCGAAGGTCAGGGAGGCGGCCTGGATCGACCAGTGGAGGAACGGCGTGAACGTGACTTGAGTCGTGGGCAGCCATCGGAATGTCTGAAGGAGGGCTATGACAGCGAGCGCTGCAGCGGAGAGCGCCGCGACCGCGAGGCTTGCCCGCGCTCCGCCAAGGGCGCCCGCCATCACCGTCGTCGACACCAACGACAGGGCAATCGGGGATCGGAGCCCGCCCGAGAGGACTATGAACGTCACGACGATGCTCCAGATGGCCGCGGTGAAGAACAGCACCGCCACCTCCTGTCGCCCGCGATGGAGCAGACCTAGCGCCGTGATCGTCGAGACGATAGGCGCGATGAGGCCGTACGCGGCCACGGAGGGAAGCTGGCCAACGACGGCCGCGACCAGCCCCACGACGATGGTGAGCGCGATGGTGAGCAGCATCCCGACCCACAACCAGCGGCGGCGCAACGCATGGTGCGGTTCCACCTCTGCAATCATCGCACGGTTCAGACGAACGAACGAGTGACCGCAGCCGGCCCAGCCGGACGCCTCGCGCGCCCGTCGCGCGAAGCTCTTGCCGCGCGGCAGTGGACTTGTTTGCGATCGACCCCAGCAGCTGCCTGGTGAGCTCGGTCGATCGCTCGGCGCAAGCGGCTCGCGCGCCATCGCCCCTGGACGGTTTACGTTGACGAGCAGGCGGGGCGGGACCGCCGTGAGCCGCACGCCCGAGCACCCTCACGATAGGTCGACGTGAGTGCCGGCGGTGAGCTCATCCCTCACGGAGCGCGCGAGCGCCTTGGAATCGGAGGCGCGCTGCTGGTGACTCTTTTGAGCAGCATGCGGTGGTCGGAGGCGCTCGTCTCACGCCAGCTCGCGCGGTGACTCGCGGTCGGCCCAGGTTCGTCGGGCTCCTTTCACCGATGCGACGTTCCCGCTAGCCTGAGTCGATGATCTTCCGCTTCACCTCGGGAAAACGCGGTTTCGGCATCGCCTCACTCGTCACCTTGCTCGCCTGTACGGGCGACGAGAGCGGCACCGGCGGCGGCGGAGGCCAGGGTGGAAAGACCCCCTACCCCGATCCGTCGGCGCTGGCTCCGCTGACGCAGGTGCTGCTCACGACCGAAGCGCGGCGAGTGCCGACGATGACACCGAAGAGCGTGACCGACGCCGCTCTGCTCGATCCGCGGAGACCCGACGACGTGACGACGCTCCTGGCGCAGGGCTATGGCGACGAGACCACCGCGCCCGGCGAGCCTGTCGAGACGATGACTCTCGACGGAACACCCGCGCCCCCGAACGGTCCCAACGCGAAGATGCTCGTGCGCTTCGTCCACCTCTCCGACGTTCACGTCGTCGACGACGAATCACCGACGCGGGTCGCTACCCTCGACACACCGCAGGGCCCCACCGATGGCGCCTTCCGACCGCAAGAGGCCTATGAGGGGCACATTCTCAATGCGACGGTGCGCACCATCAACAAGCTCAGCGAGTCGATGCCAGTCGGTTTCGTCCTCATGGGCGGCGACAGCTCCGACAACTCGCAAGGGAACGAGGTCGATTGGGTCATGTCCATCCTCGACGGCAACAAGCGGGTCGAGGTCGACTCCGGCACAGACGACGATCCGGTGGCAGGGCCCCAGAACGATCCGAAAGACCCATTCGCCGCCGAGGGCCTCAAGGTGCCGTGGCTCTGGGTCTCGGGAAACCACGACGAGCTGAGCCAGGGCAATTTCATTCCACAGAACCTGCTCGCCAATTACGTCTCGAGCAACTGCGACGGCGGAACGCGTGATTGGTCGAAGGCCGGCGGCCCAGTGAAGACGGGCGAGATCGTCGCCGATCCGAAGCGGGCGCCGTACATCGGGGTCGATCTCGTCGAGCACGTACGAGCCGACCTTGACGGTCACGGTCTCGACCAGCACTCGCGCGACACCGGTCGCTCGACCTACACTTACGACGTGCCGAACACCAATCTCCGGTTCTTGGTGCTCGATACGGCGAGCCCGACCGGAAGCGCCGACGGGCTCGTATTGCAGTCCGACGTCGACGCGATCATGAAACCGGCGCTCGACAAGGCCGTGACCGACAAGAAGCTCGTCGTCGTCACGTCGCATCATTCGTCGGGACAGCTCACCGATGGCGGCGGCTACGCTGGAACCAAACAAGCCAATGCCGTGCTCCCGCCCGCCTTCCGCAACATTCTCGGCAGCTACCCGAACGTGCTCATGCACCTCGCCGGGCACACGCACAAGCACCACGTCGGCAGCGTTCAGCCCACGAGCGGCAATCCCTATTGGGAAATGGAGACCTCGGCGCTCGTCGACTTCCCCGACCAGATGCGCGTCATCGAGATTTGGGATCTCGACAATGGCCATTACGGCATCAAAGCCATCGCGGTCGACTACTCGGTCGAAGGCGATCCGCTCGGCGCCGAAGGGCGCAAACGTGGCATCACCGATTTCACGTCGGGTTGGGCCGGCGACGGAAGCGGTATGTTCAGCGAAGCCGGTATGACGAGCGACCGGAACGTCGAGCTGCTCGTCCCGAAGAACTGACCTTCACGCCGTTTTGGCGACGCAATCCAGAGGCAATTGCTGCCGGCGCCCGTTGGACCCACACACGTCTGTGGGTCTACCCGCACACGTCTGCGCGTCATGTCCATCTACCAACGCTCGATCGCTTTGCGAGGGATCGTGATTCGCACCTCCTCCGCGCCGACTTCAATCTGCGCGCCTCGCACGCCTCCGGCGATTAGCCGTTGCTTCACCTTGGTGAGGATCGCCTTTTGGGCCGCCGCGCGCTGTTTCTCGGCGGGCGTCTTCGGCTTGGTTGCGCGGGCGCGCCCCCGGGCTTCCTTCGCTGCAAGCTGAAGCTCACGGACCGAAACCTTCGAAAGCTTCTTGCCGCCGACCTTCGCATCCTCTCGCGCGAGCACCGCTGGCACGTCGGGCTCGGGTGTGGCGGCCGTATAGCTGACTAGCGCGTAGGCCTTCTCTTGCCCGAGCGCGAGGGCCTCCGCCCGAGGGATCTGCTCCACGAGATGGATGAGCTTCCGTGCCTGCGTCGCGCTCATCACGTGGTGCGCCTTCAGCATCGCTTCGAACGAACGGTGCCCGAGCGCGCGAAAGAGCTCCTTCTGGAACAGCTCCTTCAGTGCCTCACCGATGTCGTAGAAGTCATCGACGATGCGCGCCTTGCGCCGCGCAATGAGGTCGAGGAGCTCGGTTGCCCGACGACCTTCCTTGACGCGCTGGATCTCGGCCTTGTTCTTGGCTTTCGTGAGTGTCGTCTTCTTCCCACCCTTCTGCATCGGCAAAAGCTAGCCGAGTTTGATGAGTCTTGGGAGACCTTGCCGAGTCGGTTACGGTCACGGTTCGAAGAGCGCTCCCTCCGACTCCCGCGTCCCCAATCCGGGCCAGCTCGTCACGGTTCGATGACGCCGATGGGTCGTTTCGGAGGTCAGGACGCAGGCTCTCCCGTCGCTCGGTAAACCACCCCAGCACCTCGTCGAGCTTCGAGCCGTCGAGGATGGCGCCGACGCTGACGAGCTCACCGTCGTGTGGGAGCTCGAGCTCGGTCGAATGGTCTTCGAAGCCGACCGATTCCCCGATCCTCGCGCGGCCCTCGAGCGCAGCGGGTCGTTCGACGATCCGCGCGAGCACGACGCCTTCCTCCTCGGTGGAAGGGAGCGCCGTTGCGTCGGCGGATGTGGAGAGTCTTCACGCGCGGTTCCGAAGCGGGACCACCATCGAGGACTACCAGCGCGATCCCGTTGCGCGTGCCGTCGCGATGCCACGTGCGAGCTTGCTCATCGCCGATGACGTCGGCCTCGGCAAGACCATCGAGGCTGGGCTCGTCGTGCAGGAGCTTGCGATGTGGATGCCTGAATCATCGCCTCCTCAAAGCGGGCCCCAACCCGCTCGAGTAGGACGACGACGATTCGAGGTTGCTCCAGAGCGCGCGGGGCTCTTCTCAGTCTCGTCCACGACGGAGAGCCGATGGCGCCCGTTCAGCCTCGCTCACTTCGAGAGGACGCTCGAAGTCTCCTGAGCCCGCCCATCGTCGGGCTCCGCAGGCGGTAGAACCACCCGAAACGTGATCCCGCGCTTTGGTACCGATTCGAAAGAAAGACTGTCTCCCCTCTCGGTGACCAGCCGACGACTGATCACGAAGGCCCAGCCCGCTCGAGCTCGCGGCGCTGTTCCTCGAATAGATCGAGGGTGTCCACCGAATGGGCGGCGACGCGAAACGCACGCCGCACTCTCTCGCCGAGAGACAACGAAGTCGACGACGACCGCCGCGCCGATTCTTTTCCGTACTCGGGATTCGAGCTCAGTTTCCGTGAGCGGCCACGATGGCTTCGCGGGTCGCGTCGTCGACCGCCCCCGTGATTGGAATGCTGTTCGTTCGCTGAAACTCGGCGACAGCCCCCGCGAGCGCGTCGGCATCTTCGTCGTCGGCGGCGCGTCGATAGAGGCCCAAGTTGGAGAGGCGGGTTCGAATCCCCGACTCCTCGGTCGCTGGATCGACGCTCCCGACGAGCACGTGGTACGTGTACTCCTGGTTTTTGAACGTGACAGTGAACTCGCGGACGATGACGGGAACGTCGAACTCGAACTGCCCGTCGCCGTCGGTGGTCCCCGTCGTCAGGGGCAAGCCTTCTACCTCGAACGGCTCGTTCGCGAGCGACGGGTCGGCGTTGGTGAAGACGAGGGTGACCTTCACGGTCGGAACGTCGGCTGCGTAGGAGTTCTCGCTCCCCTGCGCCATTTCTGAAGGAGCCGGCTCCTTCTCGGGCAGATACAATAAATCGCCCGGATAGAGGATCTCGGGGTTCGGTCGCTTGGCGCGGAGATCGGCGTTCTTGTCGTCTTGCCAGACGGAGTCTTTGTCGAAGCCGAGATCGTGGGCGAGCTGCGTGAGGTAATCGCCTTGCTTGATGACGTAGGGGATCATGATTCGCCGCCCATTTCCCTTCGTATGACGCTCACCATTGCATCGCGGGATAGACCGAGTCGCCAGTCTTCACAGAAAACGGCGCAGCGACGAGCTTGTCGAGCTGATCTCGATAAATGGTATTTCGACCGAGCTTTCCGTCTTTGAGGTCTTGATAGACCTTCATCGCGTCGTCACCTGGCCATGCATTGCCGTTTTGCTCGGGATCGCCCGGCGTCCCCATGAAGTTGTAGCGCTTGTCGTCTCTGAAGGCGCCCCAAACGGCGTGAGGCAGACCCGCCGCGTGCCCGAGCTCGTGCAGCAGCGTCATGTAGTCGGCCGTATAGAGCTGATTCGAATAGACGAGGATGTATCGTTTCTCCGGACCGGCGTTCGGATCTTCGGACGGACGTGGGAAGGTCTCACCGTTGTCGCCGAGACCTTCGTTGAGCTGGCAAAAGATGACCGTGATGGCCGTCGGAGCGCCTTCGGCTGCGCTCTTGGCGAGCTCGTGGATCGCATGGACCTCGTCGAGGTTCCGGCTGTCGATGGGCTTCGCGTAGTCGAGCTTGATTGCGCTGCAGGTGCCGTCGGTCGTTCGGAGCTCGCAGTTGTGCTGGTCGAGCATCTTGTTGGCCTTGCTCGCCAATGGCTTTCGCGCCGGATTTTCGGCCAGCGTGTCGAAGAACCTGACTTGAATGGCTCGCCTTTCGCGGACCTTGAAGTCTGCGTCGAGCTCGGCACTGACGACCGGCGTCTTGCCATTCGGCACTGCGGCGGTCTTTCTCGCTTCGGGGCCTGCCATAGCGTGGATTCAACCGGCGTCGGCGTGCGTCGTCAAGCGCACAGGTTCTGGGCGAACGCTCATGAAAGACCGTGCTTGGCGAGATCGGGGAACGTGATCGAACCGCCCGCGTCGACGGGCATCTCGGTCGCTCCGTCGGCATCGAGAATGCCACTGAATTTTGAGCCGTCGGCGAGCTTGATGAGAAAACGCTGATAGGCGAGCGGCTTGCCGCTCTTGTCTTTGAGCGCGATCTTCGTCGGCGGCGGCGAAGTGTCTTTCGGGGGGTCGGTCGCTTGGTCGGGTGAGTTCAGAAGAATCTTGTGACCATCGACATGAACGTCTTTCTTCATTCCGATCGAAGCATCGGGCGTCTTCAGAATGATCTCCTTCGAATCGACCAGGACCTGCTCCTTCGCTCGAATCGCCACTTTGTCGTCGGCGACGATGCCGCCACCCTCGCCCTTCGCCGACACGCTTTGCGCGGCGATCTCGATCTTGTCGGCGCTGATTTTCAGAAAGCTCTTTCCGCAGCGGAGCGTGATGCTCTTCTCGGCGTCGATGATCGTCTCGCCGCTGCCAGAAATCTGCGTGGTTCCTTCGACGCGAAGCACGAACGATCGCTTCGCTTCGTTCTTGCCGACGATGTTGATGTAATTGCCCACCGATCGTACGAGGTAGTCGTCGGACATGACGAGCTCGGACGGGCCGGTCACTTCACGTCGATCGCCGCCGGTGCGGGTGGTCAGCGGCCCTTTCACGGTGATGTCGGCACCGCCCTCGACGACGTCGATGCGGCTCCCCTCGACGCGGATGTTCTCGTCTTTCTTCACGGTACGCGTGACCGTGCCGTGCACGACCTCGGTCTCGCTCCCCACGATGTTGCTGCCGCGGCTTCCGCTGATCTCCACGAGCTCGTCGCCGAGGATTTCGACCGTGTGATTGCGCGCGACCACCTCATCGAGGTCGCGTTGCGCATGAACGAAGATCTGCTCTTGGCCTTTTCTATCTTCGAAACGAAGCTCGTTCGAGCCGCCGCCGCCAGGAGTGGTCTGCGTACGAATACCGCTGCGCGTCTTTTCTTGAGGGAGCGCGAAGGGCGGCGGGTGCGTCGCGTTGTAGACGCAACCGATCACGACGGGGCAATCTTGATCGCCGCCGAGAAACGAGACCATTACCTCCATACCGACGCGCGGGACGAACTGCGTTCCGAAATGAGGACCCGCCCACGCGGTGACGTGCCTCAACCAGCACGAGCTCTTGTCGTCGCCTTTGCCCAAGATGTCCCAATGAAACTCGACTTTGATGCGTCCGAGCTCGTCGGTGTAGATCTCTTCGTTCTGCGGGCCGACGACGACGGCGGTCTCCATGACGCTCCGGTGATGGCGCTTCGGACGCTTGGGCCGCGCAGGGATCGCCGCGGGGACGCAACTGAACTTGTTCCGATAGGTCGCTTCGCTCGCAATGCCAGGGCCCCCACCCTCCGACGCTCGGTAGGCGTTGCCCTCGTGCTCGACCGACACGACCGCGTAGTCGCCCGAGAGCCCCACTTCTTCGAAGGCCTCGAGAGCGAACCGACAACCCGGCGCGAGCTGCGGCTGACCCGAGTCTCCATCGACGACGTCGGCCCGCGTGCGACGCTGCTCGAGACGCATCGCGGCTCTCGCGTCGGTGACGTTCTTCATTTCGTGGTCGCGAAGGTGCTCGTACACACCCGCGCCGTGATCCGCGTACCACTGGTCGTCGGGCTTCGCCGCTGCCGCTGCGGCGCTGGCCGCGTCGTCGCTCGCTGCCTCGCCGCGCAAGTTGAACAGCGGTCTTTCGAAATCGTAGTTGCGCACGAGCACGGCATCTGACCGTAGCGAACGAGCTCGTTCGAAGCGGGTCACGCCCCACACGTCGCTCCCGTCCCACGTCCGATCGCGCAGGCGAACACGAATGGAGTCGAGATCGCCGTAGCCGGTCGCCTCGTCGGCGAACACGATCGTCTCGGTGGCGGCTGCGCTCGGCGCGTCGTCGGCTGCTGGCTGCGACAGCCACCAAAAAATGCCTTCTTCGGCGACGATGCGAGCGATGAACGCGTAGTCGCTCTCTTGATACTGCACGCAATAGGCTCGCTTCGCGTACTGTCGATTGAGCCTCCAATCGTTGGCTAGATTACCTAGCACCGAGATGACGATCTCCTGCGTAGTCATGTCTTGGAAGACACGGCTTCGAACACGCCTCTTCAGGCTCTCGAACCTCGGCACGAGGCGCATGCGAAAGAGCTGCGAGCGCTCTTGCGCGCCCAAGCGACCTTCATAGCGGATCGAGGCAATCAATCCCTGTACGAGCCGCGGCCGGTCGCCAGCGATCTGGAGCGTCGCTGGCAAACCGAGAAGCGACGACTCGTCGGTGTCGACCGCGGAGTCGAGGGCGACGCGAATCTCGAACGAGTAGAGTCGCGAGATGCGCTCGGTGCCTCGAAACGACAAGACGCGCAGCTCACCCGCCGAGAATGGTTCGACCTGAAAACCGAACGAGCTATTCTTTCCCAACGAATCGACGAGACTTGCCATCGTGCCCAAGGACAGCACGCCGGGCCGCTCGCCTGCAACTCCCGCGGACAATCGCACTCCCTCCAATTTCCGACAGCGCTCGTGCTACGGAGGACCATGTTTCGAGCGACTTGCGCTCTCTCATGCCTGCTCCTCGCCTCTGCCTGCGGCGGCAAGGTGATCTTCGACGGAGGTGGCGGATCCGGCGGCTCGGGCGTCGCCACGTCGAGCCACGCCAGTACGAGCGCCAGCAAGGCGGCCGCGAACGGGAGTACCGGGAGCGCGGGGCTCTCGCGTACGAACGTCAGCTTCGACTTCGCACAGACGACCGGCGAGTGCACGACGGCGAGCCAGTGCGACATCGTCGGAAAGCTCGCCGACGGACGGAGCCTCCGCGAGAGCTGCACGATCTCTGGCAAGAACGGACAATGTGCGCTCCTCGTCGATGGCGCCGAAATCTGCACCTGCCCGGCCAATCGCATCGACTGGTCAACCACGTGCTCGAACGGCATTCCTACCTGCACCGGCTGGCTCATCGACTACGCACACGTGACTGGCTGCCCCACGAAGTAGCTCGATCTGCTCGGCGACGAGGAGCGTCGCCCCGGCGCCTCGGGCCGGCTCGACCTCCGACGACGAGGTCCCGAGCGCACCTCCGACGACCCCAGAGTCCGCTCCGACGCCCCCCGCCACGACGAGCACTCCACCCGATGCGGCGGCGACGAGCGTCGTGGTGCCGCAACCGGTGGCCAAAGTCGGAGCGCCCAAGAAGGCGACTCGTGGAAAGCCGACCGACAGCGGCTCTTGGTGCGGGTACGATTCGAAGAGCGGCCTCCGAGACGAGCTCGAACGACTCTGCCGGAGTCGCCGAGAGGGTCAGGCCTGCGTATTGACCCCTCGGCCCCAGCGGTCGCCGGTACGTCGAGACCGCGGTTTTCGGTCAAGGAGCACCCCAATGCGCTGCTCCCGTTTGCGTGCGATCCACGATCTGCGGGCTCGCTCATGGCCAAGTCCTCTTC
Source organism: Polyangiaceae bacterium (assembly GCA_043755175.1). Lineage (GTDB taxonomy): Bacteria > Myxococcota_A > Polyangia > Polyangiales > Polyangiaceae > CAYYKK01. The sequence goes on from JAYUUB010000126.1 coordinate 24,425, forward strand.
TTCTGCTCGACGTACTCCCCCCCACCATGAAAGCCCAGGTCCAGCGGCGCTTACTTGCAGTCTTTCGGACAGCTCGCCTTCGACTCTGCGCACGGGCAGCCGACGGCCATGCAGACGATCTCTTCGCAGCTCCCGTCACCGCACAGGTCTTTGCATTCAGCCTTGCCCGGTGTCGTGCTGCTGACGGGAGACGAATTGCTCGCGTCACCCGTGGTCTCACCCGGGCATGGGGCGAACTCGCAATTCGGACCGGTGCGGCCGACCGCCGAGCCGTCAGGACATACCTTGGCCTCTCGGGTGCACGCTGCACCGAGAGACGAAGTCGGGTCCGGCGCGCCCGATGCGCACGCCGCGAGCGCGAGCAGCGAGCTCAGCATCGCAGAAAAAAATACATTCGTCATAGCCATGGCGTCACATCGTACACCTGAATCGATGCAAGCGGCGTGAAGCCACAGCTCCCAGAATTCCTCGGTCACTCCGGACCAGAGAGAAGCAAAGGCAAAGAGAAGCGGCAGAGGCAGAGGCAGAGGCAGAGGCAGAGGAAAAGGAAGGTTGGAAGTTTGGAAGGGAGAGGAAGCGGAGAAGAAGGGGAGAGGGGGATGAGGGGTCTCACGGGCGGTATCGCGTGATGTTTGCGCGTTGCTTAGAGGGGGCCGCCTGTAAACAAGTCGATCGATATTCCGCCGAGACCGAAGCGAGACAGGCGCCCGAGGAACGACCATTGGAAGCCTACTTTTGTAGGCTGAGGAGCGCAGAGACGAGTCCGCCTCTACCAGCGCTGAAAGGAACGCCCCTTCACCCCCGAGAGCGCAGCGTCGCGACGTGGAGCCCCGATGGATCGCTCTTCGACGCTGCACGCGATCGCCACTGTTCGACGAGAATCATTGCAGCGAATTTCAGCTCGGCGCCAGGCTGGGGCGCCCGCGCGACCGCAAATCTCGATCACGCTGCCACCTTCATCGCGTTTTCGAAGATCAGGGCTCGAAGAAGATCGGCGAGGTCCATGCCCGCTCCTCGATCGAGACATCGAGCCCTCCGCCGGGCACGCAGCCGGGCGCGAGGGTTTGCCAATTGTTGGGGTTGTTCTGTTTGACGGTTGCGCAGTCGTGGTGCGACCACCGCCAGGTGGGCACCTGAATCGCGCGGACGTAGTAGACGGCGTATTCCGTCGGGTCGAAGGTCGTGTCTTGCCACGTCGCACAGCCGCCGGTGGCTCCGATGCCTGACACCGGGCTCGGCGGATCCTCGACGATCACGGGATTGCCCTGGTCGAGGTGAGCATGCACCTTGATCACTTGAACCTTGGCGATGCCTCCGACCGCGGCGGTGTCGTCTGCGAGCTTTTGTGGCACCGCGTCCGGCCACACGGTCAATGCAAACGACGGCGCTTTTCCACCGAGCGTCGACGTGCCGAAGGTGCCGCCCATCGGGATGGCCGCAGCGTCGACGATCTTCTTTGGAAAGTCGGGATCGGAGCACGCAGCGGCGTCGTTCGTTTCATAGAAGCGGACCAGGATGCGCGGCCCGCTGGTCGCGAAGGTCTCGCGTCGCCTGATCGCCGCAAAAACGGCTTCGCGCGTGTTCTCTTCGGCCCAGACGCCGGTCACCGCGCCCGATCCGAATCCGGCCGCTCCTTTGAGCCGCTTCTGCGGTTGATCGTCGTTGCGCCCGGTGTGGCCGACGAACGTCGCCTCGTCGACGTTGCCCGGCGCGCCGTTGTGATCGTCGGTCGCTCCGACGATCCCGAGCTTCAATGGATTGCCCTTCTGCGGATGCGCGGCCGCATAGCCGAGACCCATCCCGAGACCGCTACGAATGAAGCCTCGAGGCCCCGTGTTGACCGAGCTCACGTTTTCGAACTGGCAATCGGCGTCATCGTAACCTTGAGACGGGTCGTAGTAGCACTCGCTCGATCCCTTGTGCTGATACACCTCTGCGGAGACCTGGTACGTCTCTTGTTGCTTGATGCCTTTGGGGCTCGGATCCCAAATCGCGAGGCTGACGCCAGCGCTCAAGTTGGTGTTGTGTGGAAGAGTGATGGCCTCGCATCCGCTCGCCGACGTGCATTGCGCGTCGAGTCCGGTCCAGAGCTCCGGTGGCGTCGGGTAGTCTGCCGAGTCGAGCGGAGCTACCGGTACGTGGTCGCTCCCGAAGATGACGTTACGATGGTTCGTCACGCTCTTCGACTTGTTGTCTGAAATGTCGATGACCTTCTCTTGGTCGGTCCACTCGTAGGCGACGAGCGACGTGAAGTGGCAAGGCTCGTTCGCTGCGTCGGCAGCGTGGATGATGTCTTGCCACGCGTTCTGCTTCTGCGTGTCGCAGGCTGCCTGATTGCCCGAACAGAGCGTTTTGTCGATGGAAAAGAGCGAGGCGAAGACGAGCGTCTGATCGATTGGCCCCGTACTCCTGACGAGTCCGCAGTCGTTGGCATCGTAATAGCCACTGTTCATGTCGAGAACGCAGCCATGAGTGACGAGGAGCCACTCGGAGTGATCGGTGACCGCGAGAAAGTCGAGCGGTCTCGGCTGCGTGATGATGGGTCCGGGTGTCCCGTTCACGCCTACGCCCACCTGGACGCTGCCTTGTCCCTTGGCGAACAAGTAGGCATTGGCTGGATCGGAGCGCGTGCCGAAGGAATAGGCATCGAGTGAATACGACGTATGCAGATGCAGATCACCGAAGTACGCCACCTTGTAGGGGTTGTTGCCGGTGGGTCCGTTGCCCATGCATTTCTCCGACGGCCCCCCCCCCTGCCCGCCCGCTCCTCCGGTGCCCGAGCTCGACGACGAAGTGGTCGCATTCGACCCTCCACCGCCGGAGCTCGTGCTCGAGCTCGACGAGGTGGTCGCGTCTCCGGAGCACGCGGTGAGCGGCAAGGTGAGTGTGAGCGCGGAGGCGAGCCGAACGTGACGAAGTTTCATTTTCATCTCCTGGGCGTCAGACGCCCGAAAAACACGACAGCGTGCGCCCGATGAGCCAAGACGACCCAACGGTGCCGATGACCACCGCGACGGGAACCTCGAGCGTGAAGCGCGCGAGAAGTGGGTGAGCACTGCGGATTCGGCTCTCCGCCGAGAAGCGCGCGAGGAGCGCAAAGAGGCCGATCAGCGCGAAGAGAAAGGCCACTTGTCCAATCTCGACGCCGCCCGCAAAACCGAGCAGCGCGATCGAGACATCGTGATCGGGGAGCCCGACTTCGAAGAGCCCACCTGCAAAGCCGAGTCCGTGAACCAAGCCGAAGACGAACGCCAACGCGGCACCCTTCTGGGCCGTCTCACCTTCGCGCTCGCCGATGTCGAGCGCCACGAGGACCAAACTGAGCGCGATCGCGGCTTCTGCGGCGGGAGCCGAGACGCGCACCAGGCCCAGCGCCGTCGCGCTGAACGACAGACTGTGCGAGAGCGTGAATGCAGTCTCGGCCAACAAGATGGCGCGCGGCTTCTTCAAGAGAACGACGAGCGCGAGCAAGAAAAGCAAATGGTCGTAGCCGGTGAGTATGTGCGTCATACCCAATCGGACATAGCTCTTTGCGAGCGCCCATTGGGTCTGGGTCGCAGGCAAATCGAGCGCGGCTTGGTCGACCGTGAGCACTTTGGAGAAGCGCTCTCCGCTCGCGAGACGTCCGACGACGATGGCCTCGGAGACGATCGGACCGAGTCCTTCGACGTGGAGGTGTCGGCCCGCGAGCCCGCCTGGGCAGGTGACCGTAGTGACTCGATCGCCGTCCTCTTCACCGGGTGAGGTCACGCACGGGGCGTCGAGCTCGACACGGGCGGTGTCTTCAGGGCGGGTCGTCCTCAGGTCGACGATCGCGTTTCCAGGTGAGACCTCGGTGAGCTCGATCGTGACCGAGCGCGTACCGTGCGCATTCGCCAGCGACGCACAGAAGAGCAGCGCGATTCCGAGGCAGAGACTCGAGAGCCACGCCTTCATCAATCTTCTCCCGATGGGGCGCTGCGGTACGCGATCCGTCGCGAGGGCTCGAATCCGGTGAGCGGCATGCCGTCGACGGCGACGTGATATCGCGCGAAGGCGCTCGTGAGGAACGCGGCCGTCGCTTCTTGTCGACGGTGAACCGAGAATGCCTCGACGACGGCGGCGCGCACCTCTCTGAGCTCCGCCGGACGACCTTTGCGGCGCTCGACGACACGAACGAGGTGATAGCCGTACACCGACTGCACCGGGCCGACCCATTGCCCCGTAGGCGCAGACGCCAATGCGTCGGCAAAGCCGTCTCCCAAGCTCTGACGGAGCGCGAGCACGTCGGTATCGAGCTCGCTCGAGATCGGGCAGGGCTCTCCACGCGGCGGAGGCGCGTCTTTGGGGTCTTTCGACCAGGCGGCGAGAGCTTCGGGATCATGCCGATAGATCTGCTCGACGTGGAGGTGCTCTCCGATCGCCCAGCGGTCGCGGTTCTTCGCGAAGAAGGCTTCGAGCTCTCCCTCGTTGGCGGGGCGCGACGCGCCCCCGAGCTCCTCGGCGAGGAAGAGTACCTTTTGCACCAGACGCTGGCGCACGATTCCGTCGTTCTTGTCGAGGCCGAGGCGAACGGCCTCGCGATAGAGAAGCTCGTCTTCGAGCGCGCGCTGATCGATCGCTTGCGCGGTCTGTCGGTCGAGCGACGGCGAGCCGCTGCGCGCCACCTCGGCGACGTGGAGCGCGGCGAGTCGTTCCCCCGAAATGTCGATGTCTCGATTCGACCGGGGTCGTGGCGCGATCGCGAAGAGCGCGCCACCGAGCACGGCGAATTGGACGATTCGTTGGCCCGCGAGCCTACGAAGGAGCGGCGTCGACGCTCCGCCCGATGCCGGGCGAGCGGGAACCTCGAAGGGCGGGGACGAGGCCGCCTCATCTCTTGCGCTTTGCGAGCATTCGTCGACTTCTTCGATGGTCACGGTCCGTCCTCCCGCGCCGATCGCCGTCGGCTTCCCGTTCGACACGCGCTCGGCCGAGGAGGTAAAACCCGTCAGCCGTTTCGTATGCGGGACGCGATCTCGTTCGTCAGGTCATCGCGTCGCGAACGAGGGCCGTATCGACGAACTGCTCGAACCGAACGATGAATCCGCCTTTGACGACGAAGTGGTGGACGACGCGCGCGTCGAGCAGCTTGCCCGTCGTCTCGTTGCGTGCGGTATACCTGGCCAGCACGACGACGTTTTCGCCCCCGACGGCGTAAGGGCCTGCGTATACACAAGTCGGTGCTATTCCGCCGATACCTTCGTGAGACAGGCGGCCTCGTCTCTCCGCTCCTCAGCCTACAAAAGTAGGCTTCCGGTGCTCGTTCCTCGGGCCAAAGGCTCCCGAAGGTTGAGGCGGAATATCGATCGACTTGTTTACACGCCGGCCCTAACCGTCGATGTTCGCGAAGGTCGTGAAGGCGATGGCATCATCGATGACATCACGGCCGAACGAGTCGTAGGCCGACGAGCGCGGTCCAATCGGCGCCGGGTGCGATCGACGAGAGCCCGTGGAGCCCCGCGCTCTTGGGCTCGACCCGAAGACCGAAATGCCACTTGGGCTCGTCCCAGCGAACCATGACGTGGGGCTGCGCTTCAGGGGCTTCGTACGCTTCGGCCCGGGCTTTGGCGGAGCATTCGCTGGACGGTCCTCGACCATCGCGGTGCTCGTTCGGTCCCCTACGCCTTCTCGGACGACAGCAGCGACCCGACGGCCGTGGCCGCGGCCCTCGGCGTCACCGGGCGCGCGTGGGGCCAGCTCACGCTGCCCGGCTTCTCGAAGAGCCCCGACTCCGATCCTTGGCAGTTCGTCGACGCCGTCGCGCTCTCGCCGTTCGCCCTTACGGAGAAGCTCGTGCTCGGAAGCCGGCCCTGCCAGTGGAACACCGAGGCGGTCGTGATGGGCCTCCTCCGCAAGCGCGACGACCCGGCCGAGGTCCTCGTCGGCCTCACGCAGAAGCTCCTCGCCGACCCACGCACCGATGACAAGGACAAGCGCGACTTGCTCGTCGAGGCGATCGGCGCGCTCGCGCTGGAGCGCGCCCACGGCGCTGGCAAGGAGGCCCCGCGCGGCATCGAGGCGCTCCTCAACGGGCGCCACTACGAGCACGCGTGGCGCGTCGAGCGCGTCGTCGCCTTCGCGAGCGCCATCCCCGCGCCGCGCCTGCGCGCATTCCTCGAAGCTCAAATGGACGACTTCAGCTTCCAGCTCGTGGAATACGGCAAAAAGAGCGGCTACGGTCACCTGTCCGCGGGGCTCTTGCGCGTCGCCTACGACGAAGATCTCGCCCGCCGCTGGGTCGCGAAAACCTGCGAGTCGCTCGCCAGCTCGAACGAGGTATTGCGTCGCGAGGCCATCTCGCTCGGGCAAGCTGGACCGGCCGTGCTGCCTCTCGTGCTCGAAGAGCTCGCGAAGCGGCCGCGCGGTGACGACGCGGTGAGCAAGCCGCGCGACGGTCTGCGGCTCGCCGTCGCCGTGATCGCCGCCGAGCTCGCGCGCACCGGTCAGCCCATCCCCCCCGAGCTCGATCCGCATTTCTCGGCCGACGACGAGCTGCGCCAATCCGAAAACGGCTTCCTCGACGCCAAGGTGATGGGCCACATCCTCGAGAAGCTGCCCGCGCACCGCGGAGCGCGCGTCGTGAAATCGTGGCTCGCCCTCGAGTCCGCGTGGGTGAATAAGACCCTCCCGAAAGTCGCGCCGCCCCACCTGCGGTCCCTCGTCGTCGAGGAGACGCTCGCCGAGCGTGTCGTGCGCCTCGCGAGCGCGACCGGCCTTGCGTGCGACACGCGCATCTACGCGCTGCTCCCCGTCCCTTCGGAGATCGACGACGACGATGATATCGAACGGCTCGCCGGGATCGTCAACCGCGCGGGCGCCGTGCCCGAGGCGTTGTCCGCGGACCGCATCCCCAAGGTCAAGAACAAGCCCATGAAGCACGTGATCACGTTCGATCTCGACGCCATGCCCGAGGTGAAGAGCCGCTTCAACGCGAAGGGCGCGCGCGCGATGGCGCTCTTCGTGTCGCCGCAAAAAAGCAACGGCTCGGGCGAGCCGTTCAACGACGACATGGTGTACGTGCCGCTCTCCGAGGCAGAGGCCCTTGGAGGACCGAAGGGCGGCGGCGGGCGCGCCTTCACCATCGTGCCGCTCGACGTGCCCGGCGCCGCGTTCACGAACGCGGACGGCCCCGGCCTAGCCGACATGCGGCGCGCGATCGTGGGCCTGCCCGGCCGCGCACTTGGAAAGCCCAACCTCATTCAGGACGGAGGCGAAGAGGCGCTCGAACACATGGCCGCCGAGTTCGTCATGCAGCTCGACGAGGGAATCGTCCCGATGAACCTCGGCGACCAGGGCCTCGTGTACCTTTATCAGATCACCGCGTTCTGGCAGTGCCATTGAGCCGCCCCCCAAGCGGCCTCGTATGGCCGAACGCCCCGGCGCGACGTCTATCGCGATCTCCGTACTTGCCTCTTCACGCCCTCACGCGCCCGAAGGTCGCCTCGGTCTCGCTCGGCAATGCGTCGTTTCGCCGCGCCAGCTTCGTCAAGCGCCAGCCGAGGAGACTCGCGACCAACGCGGCTGCGACGAGCGAGCTCACCTGATCTGCAGCCCAGCTGCCGGCGATCACCAGCATTCCTGAGCTGAGCGTGTTGTTTCCGCCGTGAGCCAGCGCCGCTGGCCACACGCTCCCGCTTCGCTTGGTCAGCCACGCGAAGGCGAAGGCCATGCACACCACCACGAGCGGGAAGAACACGAAGGTGTTCAAGATCGGGTGGGCGCTGTCGTTGTATCCCGCGAGGTTCGCAGGGACATGCCAATAGGCCCAGATGAGGCCGACCAGCGCCGTGCCTCTCACGGGGCCGAATCGGCGCTCCATCTCCGGCTGCAGCACGGCGCGCCAACCGATCTCTTCGCCGATCCCGCCGATGATCGCCACCACCAGCGAGCCGAGGCCCACGCTCAAGAAGAGATTTACCGCCAAATGCAGATAGCTCTGATGACCGACGCCCAGCACCATGCCGAGGCCGTGGATTCCGTCGACGCCCGTTCCGTCGGCGCTTCGCGGAAAGAGTTTTTCGTTCCAGTGGCCTGCGCCACTCAGCGCGAGAACGATCATCTGCACGCCGACGAAGCTCCATCCTACGAGGAGCGCCCAGCCGAGGCTCCGGAAGCCGCTTCGCTTCAATGCCGCGATGGCCCTCTGGCGCGCGGCTCGGCTCGAGACGAAGGCAGCCATCGCCGGGGCCCACATGGTGAGTCCGAGCATGAGCTTTCCCGGGCCGTGGACGCCCCACACCACGGCGAAGGCTTGGGTCACGAAAGCGAGCGCGAAAGTGATCACGAGAAAACGGGCGACTTCTCGATTCGTCATGTTGTCTCCGATGTCTTGCATTGCATGGTATCTGGTAAAAAAAACTCGCCCGGCCGCCTCAGACCGATCGCTTGCGCGATTCGCCGAGGCGAAAGCGAGCGAGCGCACGCAATGCGGCGTTGCCGCCCCACAGCACGACGAGGCCGGGAACGATGAAGGCCGGGATGGCCCAGTAGCCGAGCACCTCGTGGAGCCCGCTGTCGTCGCCTCCATGGAGACCGATGATCCGCACCTGATCTTGCGCGTTCAAGAAGAGGCCGACCCTGCTGGGCATGAAGGGCTTCAAGAGGCCCACCACGACCAACGCTGCCGCCACGAGCTGAGTGAGCAAGAGTGGAACGAGCACGAACAGACCCAGGAAGCTGTCGCGCGCGCCCACCAAGAGGGCGCGGCCGAGCGCGAACGAGGTCCCCCGCGCGAGTGCGCCGCCGAGGGCGTTCTCGGCGACGAAGCGCGCCGCATACTCCTCAGGGGAGCCGAACTCGGCGAGCGTGATGGCGCGGCCTCGCGCCTGCATTTCTTCCATGTGTGCGCGGACGTCGCTCATCACTTCGTCGCGCTCTTCTGGCGGCAACGTGGATAGACCCGCGCGAAGACGGCGGAGAAACTGCTCCACCTCGGGCGACAGGGGTGTGCTCATGAGCCATCTCCAAGCAGGCGGTCGAAGGCTCCAACGTACGACCGCCACGCGACGGCCATCGCGTCGCAAGCGGTGCGTCCGCGCGCCGTCAGTTGGTAATACTTGTGAGCGTGGCCGACACCATCGTCGACCCACTCGGTCTTGACCTTCTTCTCGGTGCGGAGCCTGGAGAGGAGCGGGTAGATGCTCCCCTCGCTGATCCCGAGGCTCTCGGCGTTCAAAAGATCGACCAGCTCGAGGCCGTAGCGACGCTCGCGCTTGAGGAGTAGCAAGACCGCCAGCTCGAGCGTTCCCTTGCGAAGCTGGGAACGCCAAGCGATGACTTCGTCTTGCACGTTGTCATGCATTGCAAGGTATCTAGCCATGGCGGGTCTTCCCGTCAAGAGCGCAGAGCGAATCATGAAGAAGCTCATTCCGCCGTGTGAAGGGCTCGCCGCTTCTGAGGCGTGATCGACGCGTAGACCTTCTCCCCGTTCACTTCCGCGGCTTCGTCGAGCGTGATGGCGAGCTCGAGTGGACCTCCATAGAGCTTCGCGTAGTCATCAATCTGGATCTTCCACGGCGCGCTGGTCGCGCTGTCGCTGAACAAATCGAGCTCGACGTCGCGAGTCTCGCCTACCGCGATGCGGACGACGTTGGCCTGGTAAGTGACGCCTGCCAGCGAGAACTGATGAATATCGGGTAATACGGGAGCGGTATCGAAATAGGCCGTAGCAGTCGAGACGGGGACGCAAGGATCGTGGAGCGCAGACGCAACCTGGTTCGACCACGACCGCGCTACCATGAAGTCGAAACCAACGGGTTTGGTATAGGGATCGGATTGAGGCGAGCACATGTCGGCCGCTTCGCCCCCGGTCGCCCAGCTCCAGTAGCCCGTTGAGGATTTGGTAGCCGAGTGTGGCGACGCGCTCAGCTGAGCGCGCCGTCGGTCTGACTCGCCGACCATCGTCCAGCGGCGCCGGCTCATTTGGCGCCGCCGCGGTGCGCTGCGCGGTCTTCCCTTCTTCGGGTTCCGAAGGCGTTCGACGAATTCCACAGCGTCCAGCCGAGACGGCGGACCGTGCTGCGCATGCATGATAAGCTGACGCCATGGGCGAGGCAGCGGTCGCGCGCACAGTGACCACGACCGAGTACCTCGAGCTGGAGCGCCACGCGCCCGAGAAGCACGAGTACTTTCGCGGTGAGGTCTTCGCGATGGCGGGCGCGAGCCCGCTGCACAACCTGATCGTCGGCAATGTGATCACCGCGCTCAATGCGGCGCTGCGTGACGGCCCGTGCCGGGTCTTTCCATCGGATCTGAAGATCCACGTGTCGAGCGAGCACCTCTTCGCATACCCCGATGTCAGCGTCGTCTGCGGCCCTCTCGAGCTGCTTTCGGGCACGTCGGATGTGGTGCTGAACCCGACCGTCGTCGTCGAAGTCCTGTCCGACTCGACCGAGCGATGGGACCGCGGTCAGAAGTTCGCGGCTTATCGCAAAATCGAATCGCTCACCGACTTCATCTTCGTTTCGCAACGCGACCCGCAGCTCGAGCACTATGCGCGCTGCCCCGACGGCTCCTGGTTACTGCGAGAAGCCGATGCCGACGGCGCCGTCCACCTGCTCTCTGGCACCTGCTCACTCAGGATTCGCGACGTCTACCTGAAGGCGTTCGAGACCTGACACAGTCCGAGTCCGCCTGTCGGTCGGGAGAGGCAACAGGAAGACAACGAGACAGGAAGCGTGAGAGGCGGTTGCCCGTCGCAAGGCAGTGAAATGGGCGTGGATTGCCCTTCAGTCGTGAGACGAGCCCGCACACGTCCCACGATGATGGCACTCAGCGCAGCTCGGCGAGCACCGGGGCATGGTCGCTCGGAATCAGATCCGAGCGCTTCTTGCGGAAATCGCGGTCGACGTAGACCTTCTCGGTTCGATCGAGGAGCGCCTGCGAGCCGAGAAGAAAGTCGATGCGGAGCCCCTGCTTCTTGTGGAATGCGCCAGCGCGGTAGTCCCACCAACTGAAGGTCTGCGTCTCGGGCTCTTTCTCTCGAAAGAGGTCGAAGTAGCCGAGGTCGAGGAGCCGCCGCCAACGCTCGCGCTCAGGAGCAGTGTGAAAGATGTGGCCCTCGTGGCCCTTCGGATCGTACGAGTCGAGGTCGGCGGGGACGAGGTTGAAGTCGCCTCCGATGAGCGTATTGCCCTTTAGATCGTGCGTCTTTTGCACGTGCGCGATCAAGGTGTCGAGCCAGGCGAGCTTGGCTTGGTAGTCGGGATGGCGCGTGCTCTTTCCATTCGGCACGTAGACGCTCGTCACGTGGAGACCAAGGGTTCGCACCGTCAAGACGCGCGCTCCGAAGGCCTCTTCCCCTGGGAGCCCGGCGAGGACGAGCTCGAAGTCTCTGCCCTCCATCGCGTCGATTCGAGTCAACACCGCCACGCCATTCCACTGGGGTTGGCCGTGCGTGATGACCTTGTAGCCCGCCTGCAAGAACGCCATCCGCGGGAAGCTCTCGTCGTCGAGCTTGAGCTCTTGGAGGCAAAGAACGTCGGGCTGACGCGTCTTCAAGAAGTCGAGAACGAAGTCGGCCCGAGCCTTGATCGAATTGCAGTTCCAGGTCGAAACGAGCATGCCGCGTCTTTAATGCGCCACGCTCGTTCTAGGAAGTGCTGGAGCGATCAGTCTGGATCGCAGATGTCGGTGCAAGCCTGGACGAGGTTGCCGTCGGGCCTGAAAAACGCGTCGATCTGATCGATCGAGCCTTGCGAACGACGCACGCCTTCGTGGACCGGATTCGTGTCGATGGGGGCGACCGCCGTGTCGCTCGGGGTGACACCGAAATCAAAGAGCGTGATCGTCGAGCCACTCTTCGCGGGGGACGTCACGCTCGTGAGACCGAAGACCTCGCGTGGGCTCGGCTCGAGCAGGTCGACTCCGAGGACACGCGCCTGAAGGAACGAGGCGAGGTTCGGGACGGCGGGATCGCCGAGCCCGGTCTGCATCGCGATTCGGAGCGACGGCGAGCTCGCCGGATAGCGGTTCGACAACATGTGCGGCGCGTAGCTGAGATTGTCGACGCGATCGAGCGACGACTGCAGCTCGGCCACGAGCTTCTGCTGCTCGAGCGGATCGGGCACCGAGATCGCGATGAGCACGATGAGCGGGATGAAGGCCTGCGAACGGAACATCATGAGCGAGAAGTCGGACCCGCCTACGCTGAGAGACGCGCGCTCGACATCGGGTGAGAGCGTCACGTAGGTGCTCCCCAAGATGTGACCCAAGCTTATCCCGTAGAAGTAGATCGTGGTCGGGTCGTACGCCGGTTGCCCCTGGATTTGGAGGGGTGACAGGTTTACGAGCGGGCCCTTCGCCGCCGCCGCCGTGGCGATGAGGTTGGCCATCGCTTGATGTAACCGATCGGTGATGAACGGGAGGCTCGCCGGATCGTTCAAGAGCATCGCGGCGAGCGGATTCTTGTCGGGACTGGAGAGCCCCCACCAGTCGGAGGCGATGATGACGAAGCCTTTATCGTCGGCGAGCTCGACGGGAAAATCGTCGACCTCCGCGCGCGTTCCGAAGAAGCCGTGACCGAATTGCAGGAGCCTCGCGGGCTTCGTCCCTGGTGCTCGGTTCATCACGCTGGTCGGGATCCAGACGGTGAAAGGCACTTTGGCAGAGCCCTGCGCGACGACGTGGGTCCCGTCGTAGTTGAGCTTCGCTCCCGGCTCGGTCGAGTCGACGTAGAGCGGCACCGTCACCGTGGCTTCGATTCGTCGACCGATGTGCGGGCCCGGATTGTCGGTCACTTCGACGATCTCCACCGCGGGTGGAGCGACCCCGAGCCGCGACGTGAGATCTTTCTGGATCGCGAGCATGTCGCCGGTCGCGCTCTCTTCGGTCGACGTCGTGAAGTCCCACGCGAGCTCGAGCGTGCTCC
>JAYUUB010000127.1:0-4770 GCA_043755175.1 Polyangiaceae bacterium
CGCCGGTCGCCGAATCGGCAGGCTCGAGGACGCAGCTCACCGGGGTCATCGGCGCGCTCGCGATCACGATGCTTCTCGTCTTGGCGCCCTGGCTCACCAGACTGTCGCGCCGCCGAGAGACCCCATCGCAAGCGACGGGCCACGAGGTTTTTCGGGCTCCTCCGCCGAAACGCGCGCGATCCGCTCGGTGCGACCGCAGAGACATGCGGGTTCCGCATGAGGTCGCATGCCGATTCGGCATGCCCCCAGCCGTCTCGGCAGCGCATGGGTGAGACGATCAGATGGGCCCACCTCTTGCTCGCGATCGCGGCGCGGCCAAGCGTCGCGCGAGAGGAAACGAAGCGTCGTGTATCGTTCGAACATGGTGGAGCCCACGCTTCCGGCAAGACGCACGCGAGGAGGCCGTTGGGGGCTGCTCGCGACCGCGTTGGTCGCGTCGGGCGCGCTCGTCCTAGCCGGGTGGTCGAGCTATGCGCGAGTCTCCGAAGCGTCGCGCATGCTTGCGCGCGGGCAAGGCGAAGCGCTTCTCACGCGGGTTCGCACGCGTCTCGCGTCGAGCCGAGACGAGCCCACGTCCAAAGATCTCGACGGCCTCGTCGACGAAGAGCGGAGCACCGGGCTTCGCTATGTCGGTGTCGCGCGACTCGATGGCGTGATCGTCGCAGAGACCGGAGCCAAGGCGGCGCCGATCGATCTCGGGACCGCGGTCGACGAGGTCGCGCTCGTCGAGCTTCCGGGCGCAGTGCGGATCATCCAAAGGCCGCCTGGCGCGCCAGGGTTGCCCCCTGGCAGACCCGATGGTCTCGGCGTTCCACCTCCTCGGTTTCCAGGCCCACCGCCGGGCGTCGAGAGGCCTCCGCCGGGTGGACCGTCAGATCGTCTCGAGGGTCCGCTCGCCGATCGCGGTCCGCCTCCATTCGATGGACCGCCGATCGATCCGCCGCCCGGGCCCGATGGGCTCGCGCTCTTCCCTCCTCGAGGTGGACCCACCCCGGTGCTGATCGTCGATTTCGATCCCGTCGTTGCCGACGCGGTTCTCGCGGGTGCATTGCGCACTTTCGTCGCGAGCTCGGGGGCGGCCGTCGCGCTCATGGCCGCAGCCATCGTGTTTTGGTGGCAGCTCGGTGCACGCGAAAGAGCGCGTGAGCGCCTCGAGCGAGAGCGAAGGCTCGCGGCGCTCGGAGAGATGAGCGCCGTTCTCGCGCACGAGATTCGCAACCCGCTCACTGCGCTCAAGGGACACGCGCAGCTCTTGGTCGAGCAGCTCGAGCCTGGGAGCCGCGTCCAGAAGAAGGCCGAGCGCATCGTCGGCGCCGCCGTTCGTCTCGAAGATCTCTCGACCAATCTGCTCGACTTCATTCGCTCGTCGGAGCTCGCGCGAAAGCCGGTCGATCCAAAGACGATCATCGAGCGCGTCGTCGAAGAGCACGCACCGGGCAAAGCCACGCTCTCGCTCGCCGCGGCGCCCGCGAGCTTCAGTCTCGATCCGCTTCGATTTCGAGCAAGTGGTCGTGAACCTGGTGAAGAACGCGCACGAGGCGTCGCCGGCAGACGTGACGATCGAGGTGAGCTTGCGCGCCGTCGGTGACGCCATCGAGCTCACCGTACGCGACCACGGATCCGGTGTTGCCCGCGGCGAAGAAGAGGCCATTTTCGAGCCATTTTTCACCACACGAGCGCGCGGAACCGGCCTCGGCCTCGCCGTCTCTCGTCGCATCGTCGAAATGCACGGTGGAACCCTCACCGTCACCCATCCCTCCGACGGAGGCGCGCTCTTTCGCGTCTCCATTCCAGGATAGAGTTCACCCATGTCGCGCATTCTGGTCGTGGACGACGAAGAAGATGTCCGCTCGTTCGTCGCCGAGTCGCTCGAAGGCGATGGTCACACTTGCAAAGAAGTCGCGAGTGGACGCGAAGCGCTCACCGAGCTCGGTCTACGTGGATACGATCTCATGTTCACCGACTTGAAGATGCCCGGAATGGACGGGCTCGAGCTCGTTCGGCAAGTTCGCGCTCTCTGGCCTGAGCTCGAGGTCGTCGTGCTCACGGCGCATGGCACCGTCGATACGGCTGTCGAAGCGATGAAGCTCGGCGCTTTCGACTTTCTGAAGAAGCCCATTTCGAGCCCAGGTGAGCTTCGAATGCTCGCTGCGCGCGCCCTCGAGCGTCGAACGCTCCTCGCCTTGAAAGACGGCGCCTCACGCGACGATCCTCCCGAGCCGCTCAGCTATGGCGACCCTGCGATGAAGCCGATCACCGAGGCGCTTCGCAAAGTCGCGCCCACCGACGCGACGGTGCTTCTCATCGGCGAAAGCGGCACTGGCAAAGAGGTCGCCGCACGGTTCATTCACGTTCGAGCAAGAGGTCTGACGGTCCGTTCGTAGCCATCAATTGTGCCGCGCTCTCGGAGAGTCTGCTCGAGAGTGAGCTCTTCAATCACGAGAAAGGTGCATTCACCGGGGCGACGGCTTCACGTCGCGGTCGAATCGAGCTCGCTGCCGGAGGAACGTTCTTTCTCGACGAAGTGGGTGAGCTTCGTCCCGAGCTTCAAGCCAAGCTATTGCGCGTATTGCAAGAACGCACCTTCGAACGCGTCGGCGGCAGTCGAAGCATGTGCGCCGACGTCCGTTTGATTGCCCCGACGAACCGCGACCTCGAAGCGATGACCTTCGACGGTCGGTTTCGTGAAGATCTCTATCACCGTCTCGCCGTCTTTCCCGTGGAGCTCCTGCCATTGCGAGAACGGAGAGTTGACATCGTGCCGATCGCTGCGACGTTGCTCGTGAAAATCGGGCGGAGCCTGGGAAGGCCGCAGCTTTCATTGACGGAAGAAGCGAAAAAGTGGATCGCCGCGGCCGAGTGGCGAGGCAACGTGCGAGAGCTCGCCAATGCGCTTGAGCGCGCCGCGATCTTGGCCGACGGCGACGTGCTCGGCGAAGAGCTCTTGGTGTCGCCGAAGAGGGCCCGGGCGGGCGCGACCGTGGCCCCGATCAGGATGGCCGCACCGTCGCAGACGCTGGAAGAGCTGGAGCGAGCGGCGATCGAGCAGGCGCTCTCGGAGCTCGATGGTAATCGGAAGAAGGTGGCGGAGCGTCTCGGGATTGGACTTCGAACGTTGTATGAAAAGCTGAAGAGGTTCGGGATCGGTGGGACCGGCGAGGGTGAGTCGCCTTGATCGTGGTCGACTGACCCGCGCATGAGAGCTCAGGCTCGTCGACGTCGTGAAGCACCGATTGCGAGCGCCGCAGCGACGAGGAGCGCTGCGCCTGATCCGCCGCGATGAGGGCTCGAAACCGCGCACCCGGAGTCGAGCGGCGGATCGGTGTTGATGGCGGACGAACCTCCCGCACCAGCAGCGGACCCGCCACCGCCACCAGCTCCGCCTTGCCCGGGCATGGGCTGACCCTCGATCCACGGAGTGCCGCCTGCGACCGCGAATGCTTGATTGACGAGGTCGGCGAACGA
Organism: Polyangiaceae bacterium; assembly: GCA_043755175.1. Taxonomy (GTDB): domain Bacteria; phylum Myxococcota_A; class Polyangia; order Polyangiales; family Polyangiaceae; genus CAYYKK01. The sequence goes on from JAYUUB010000127.1 coordinate 3,466, forward strand.
CGAGGTCTTCATGAACGTGTGTTGGGTGCCGACGCATCCCGAGCCGTTGTTGGGATTGCCGCCATTGGGTCCGCGCGAGACGACACCGACCACCGCGCCGGTCGTGGCGTCGAAGGCAGGCCCACCGCTATCGCCGGTGCAGACCGATTCGGTAGCGAGAAACTCGCTCGCTGCGAGCATTCCACCCAAATGAGCCGTCGATGAAGGGCCCACTTCGAATACCGAGACGCCGTCGCGGCGTTGACGACTCGGCGGAATGAAGTCGGTCTCGGTCGCGCCCCACCCGACCATGTACAGACTCTCGCCGACCGTGACGTCGCCCGTCAGTCGAATGGCCGCGATCTTCGCGTCGGCGATGGGAACGCTCAAGATGATCAGGGCGACGTCGTGATTGCACATCACCGTCCCCGCATCGTGTACGTAGCTCGCGCCCAGACCAGGAAACGTGGTCGGATCGATCGTGGACGGGAGCGTTGGACCCACGAGGACGTAGGTATCGGAAGGGACGTAGTCGGCGAGAACCGTTCCGCCGGGGCCCGACGCGAGCGAGCCGTCTTCGGCGCAAGTGAACGTTCCGGCGGTCGTCGCCGATACGCAATGGCGCGCCGTCAGCACCACGTTCGGCGCGAGCAGCGTTCCGGTGCAGTCTTCGTAGAACTTGTTCGCGCCCTGATCTTTTTTCGGGACGTGCGTGAGAAGTAGGACGACCTGATCGTCTGTCGCGTCGCTCGCCTTGCCGCCGACGATGGTCTGGCCCACGCGGCCCACCTCGTCGCCGACGCCGCAGCCGAGGACACAGGCAACCAAGAGACCCGAGAGAACAGTGCGTCGCATGTTGAATCCTCCGCGACGTCGATCGGCGCGCCGGCGGAGCCTACCGCGGTTTGCGTGGCCGCTCTGCCTCAGAACGACTCAAAGGCCCGACGAGTGCTCGGCGGAGAGGGAGCGTAGTTTCGCGGCCAGGCACTCCGTGGCACGATCTGGGCATGGGCCCCAAAGCGTCGACCATCGACGAATACCTTGCCGCCATCACGGGCGATCGGCGCGCAGCGCTCGACGCGCTTCGCAAGACGATCAAATGGATCATCCCCGAGGCCGAAGAGTGCATCAGCTATGCGATGCCGGCGTTCAAGCTGAACGGTGAGGTCGTCGCAGGATTCTTGGCGACGAGCAAAGGCTGCTCCTACTACCCGTTCAGCGGCGAGTAGGCGAGCTTCAACGTGACGGCCCTCATCTGCCCGGTCACGCCTGCAGTGCACGCGACGAACGGAACGGCGATTTGGCCCGGAGACGGATCGAACGGTA